>JALUWX010000057.1 GCA_027019265.1 Phycisphaerales bacterium | reverse complement strand
ACCACACCCCCCTCGACCTCGAGCAGCTCCCAGGGCTCCACCGATCCGCGCTGAAGCACCACATACCCGTGCTCGCACCCCGTGATCTCCGACACACACGACACCATCGCCGCGCACACCTTCTCCACCGTCGAATCGATCTCCAACCGGGTCAGGAATCCGTCCGCAACCCCCAAAAGCCGATGCGACCGTTCCGCAACAAGCTGACGAGCCCGCAGCGCCTGGTTCAGATCCGCCAATCGCCCGTTCGCGCGCGACAACGAATCCACCAAAAGCTCCGTCCCCGACGACTCACCCACACCCAGGATCTGCGCCCGTTCGCTCACCCGATCCACCACCATCTCGAGCATCCCGTCCAGATCCGCCGGCACAATCCCCAGCGCCGCGCTCGCGCGATCCAGCGTCAGCTCCACCCGCCCATCCCCGCTCCACCCCAAATGCGTCGATTCGCACCACAGATCCGCCAGCGACACCACCTGCACGAGCGCCTTCGGCGCGTGCTCCGGGACCAGCGACCCGTCCTGTCCGTACATCCAGATCACATCCCGCGCCCACCCCGGGAGCCCCCAGTGCTCCGCGAGCCGCTTCCCGAGCGTGTGGTGATCGATCCCGATCGCCGCCCGCTCCGCGCTCGCAAGCGTCACCCCGCGCGACCGCGCCAGCGTGAGCGCCTTCTCCCAAGCCCTCGGGAGCACGTTGTGCATCGCCAGCTTCCCGAGCCCGCACAACAGCCCCGCAAGGTGCGCCTGCTCGGGCGCAACCCCGAGCGACGGATGAGACCGCGCGATCCGCTCGCTCACACACGCAACACCGATCGACCTCGTCCAGTACCCCTCGATATCGAACCCGCTCCCCAGCTCCCCCTCACGCGCCCCGATCTTCCCGCACACCAGCACACTCAGCACCGCGCACCGCACCGTGTCGAGCCCCAGCATAATCACCGCGCGCCGGACACTCGTGATCCGATCCCCCAAACCCTTCTCGCTGCTCTTGCACAGCGCCAGCATCCGCGCCGAGAGCGCCGGGTCCGTCTCGATCAGCTCGATCACCTCGTCGAGCCGCACATCCTCATCGCTCCCCATCGACAGAAGCCGCGTCGCCACCGCCGGGAGCGACTCGAGCCGCTCCACCCCAGCGAGGATCGCCGCGATCTGCCGATCGCTCACCCGCGCCTCGTCCCCGAGCTCCGCCGCCACAGTGCTCACGCGCCCGCCTCCATCTCCAGAAGCCCCGCCACCCGAGACACCAGCTCACGCACATCGAAAGGCTTCCGCACGAACCCGTCCGCGCCCTTCCCCATCAGCTTGTCCACCTCCCCCTGCTCGATCACCCCCGACACGAACAGGATCTTCGTGGACGAATGGTCCGCGCTCGCGCGGATCCGCTCGCACACCAGGTCCCCGTTCAGATCCGGGAGCATGTAATCCAGCACGATCAGCTCGGGCTTGAACCGCTCCGTCTCGAGCCCCGCGTCGTACCCCGTCTCCACCACGCGCACCTCGAACCGACCATCGTCCTCGAGCAGATCCGACACGAGCGACCCGATCTCCCGATCGTCGTCCACGATGAGCACGCGCTTCCGCCCCGTACCGAGCACATCCGTCGGGATCTCGTTCGCGATCATGAAGCGGATCAGCTCCTCGCGCGGGATCCGCCGGAACTTCGAGCCCGGCACCCGGAACCCGTTGAGCCGACCCGAATCGAAACACCGGATAATCGTCTGCTGCGACACCTTGCACACCCGCGCCGCTTCGCCCGTCGTGAAGACCTTCTTCCCCGACCAGTCGTCGCCGCTGCTCGCCGTCCCGTTGTCGCTCGGATCGCCCATGGATGCGCCTCTTCGATCGACCCCGTGCCGACCACCGAGCCACCATCGTCGCGCAACCCGCCCAACTTCACACCGATAACACAAAGCCCCCGATTTCCAACCCGAACACCCGCCCCCAAGGGAGAACACCCGGACCTCACCCGCCCCCGTGCCGCTCGCGCCACTGCGTCACCGCATCGGGCTCCCGCGCATAGACCACCCCCACCGAATCCAGCGCCTCCCCGCGCACCCCCTCCATCCCCTCACCCGCGCGCACACACGACCACGCGCTCAGCACGGGCTCCACCACCCCGATCCCCCGCGCGTCCGCCCCCT
>JALUWX010000056.1 GCA_027019265.1 Phycisphaerales bacterium | reverse complement strand
CGGACATCCACCCCACCCACCATCGGACGATCGCACCGGACCACCGTGCACCCAGTCGCGCCCCGCGCATCCGTCGAATGACCGACAGCAACGCCCTCAACAAGCGTCACCGACCCCGCCCGCGCATCTTCAGAACACCAAGCGGCTCCCATCCCCGATCCTACGCGCCCCGCACCTCCCAACCCGCCGAAACCCCGCCCTTCTCCCCCCAATCCCGGATGCCACATACCCTCCCCCCGATGATCGATCCCCACAAGATCACCAACTTCGATCGAGAGACCCACGAGCTCGAAGAGTTCGCCCTCTTCGCGCCGGCCGTCGCCGGGAAGACCGCCGCCTTCATCGCCCGAGCCCTCGACCGATTCCTCACCCCCTCCGCCCCCTTCACCCACCCCTCCCCCTTCGCGCACATCCGGACCCTCGACGAGAACGACGCCCTCACCCTCACCATCCGTGAAGCGCGCCTCGGAAAGTGGCGCATCCTCACGAGCTGCTACCGAGCCCTCGCAAACGCAGACCTCGACCTCCGAACCTGCGCCCTCGCCGATCTCGAGTCCATCCCCGGGATCGGCCCCAAAACCTCCCGTTTCTTCGTCATCCACACCCGCCCCGACGCGCGCGTCGCCGTCCTCGACACCCACATCCTCAGCTACATGCGATCCGTGGGGATCGACACCCCCCGAAACACACCACAGACCCCCAAACGCTACGCCGAACTCGAACGCGCCTTCCTCGACCACGCGCACAGCATCGGCCGCGCCGACGACCTCGCCGCTTTCGACCTCGAGATCTGGTCCAACTCCACCACCCGCTCCGCCCGTTCCGAACCCTGATCCCAGACGAGAACGCCCCCCTAGGAGTGATACACCGTGAGCGCAAGTACAACGAACCACGCCCAACAGGGAGCATCAAACCCCCGCGCAACGAACAGACAGCGGATCTTGGGCCCGAACTTCAATCCGGGTGACCAAAGACCGATGACTACAAGATCGGCTCCGCAGAACCAACCACCTTCGTCCCGTCGGGCTTCTCGATCTCGATCCACCACATCGCGCCCTCGGGGAGCGGATCCGGCGCGATCGCGTGGATGTCGTAGTCGTCGTGCGACGGCGCGTAGTCACCCTTCCCGACATACGAGAGGGTCCGATCCTCCGAACCGATCCAGGCGCGGACGATGGTCGAACCGCTGTCGTTATACGGGAGCTTGACCACCAGATGACTCTCGTGACCCGCGCTCACCGCCCCGTGCCCCTGCGCGAGCCCGATCGTCATCCCCCCGATCACAACAGGATCGAGCGCGACCTCATCATGAGCATGCTCGTCCTCCCCCATGGGCGAGTCATCCTCGTGATCCGCATGGACCGATCCATCCGCATGGACATGTGTATCTTCCGATCCATGCTCGTGGGTGTCTTCGCCGTGCGTGTGCCCGCCGTCCGTGCCCGAGCCAGACTCGGAACAAGCGGGAACGAGGAACGCAAGCGAGAGCGCGAGAGGGATCGTAAGTGCCGTAGCTTTGTTCATGGTGTGAGATCTCCTGTGAGGATGGTATCTGGATTTCAGTTGGATAGATCGGGCTTCTCGACCCGCCCGAGACGATGGATCGCCGCGTACCCAGCAGGAACGACGACGAGGTTCAGGAACGTGGACGTCAACAGACCCCCGAGAATGACAACAGAGAGCGGCGCGAGAATCTCGTTCCCGGGCTTGTCTCCCTTCAGAACAATCGGGATCAGCGCGAGCGCAGCAGTCAACGCCGTCATCAGAATCGGAACGAGCCGCTCCATCGAGCCCTGCACAATCGCCTCGTGCACGGACTTCCCCTCCTCCTCCATCAGATGCTTGTAATGGTTCACAAGCAGGATCCCGTTCCGGACCGCGATCCCGAACAGCGTGATGAACCCGACCATGCTCGCGATCGAGATCACCGGAGCCGTATAGCTCCCCGCGCCGAACAACGCGACAACGTTCGTGATCGGGTTCGGGGACTCCGTGATGAAGATCCCGAGAATCCCACCGATCAGCGCGAGCGGGAGGTTCACAAGAACCAGGAGCGACACACGCATCGACCCGATCGCAAGATTCAGAAGCAGAACCATCACAAGCACAACCACCCCGCTGAACAACGTGATGGTGCGAGAAGCGGACTGCTGCGCCTCGAACTGCCCCCCGTACTTCACCGTGTACCCATGCTTCTGGACGATCGGATCCACAAGCGCCCGGACTTGACCGACCAGGTGACCAAGGTTCGAACCCCGCGCAACATTGAGCGACACCACCGCTTTCCGCTGCGCGTTCTCCCGCGCGATCAGGTTCGAAGCCATCTCCGGCCCGACCACAGCAACCTGATCCAAACGCACCAACGCGCCCCCCTCACCCCGGAGCACGAGCCCACGAAGATCCGCGATCGAGTCACGACGGGATTCATCCAAACGAACAACAAGCGAATAGCGACGAACACCCTCGTTCACCTCCGCGACCTCGACCCCGAACACCGCGTTCCGAACCTGCTCCGCCGCAGACCGAGGAGTCAACCCATACGCCGCAAGTTCCGCCGCTTGATACTCCACCGGGAGCGACTGGATCATCACCTCCCGATTCGCGGCCACATCACGCGCCCCAGGGAGCCCCCGGAGTTCCCCCTCGATCTCCTTCGCGATCACGCGCAGCACATCGAGATCATCCCCGTACACGCTGATCGCGATCGCCGCCGGGGTCCCCGAGAGGATGTGACTCAACCGATGCTCGATGGGCTGCCCGATGTTCGTCGTGATCCCGGGGATCCCCTCGAGAATCCTCGAGATCGTCTCACGAACCTCGATGTTGTCGTATCCGGGCTCAACCGTGATCTCGATCTCCGAGTTACTCACCGGCTCAGCATGCTCGTCACGCTCCGCCCGCCCCGTCCGGCGCGTCACACTCTTCACACCATCCACCTCCAAGAGCTGACGCTCGAGCGACGAAGCAAGCCGATCACTCGCGCGGAGCGACGTCCCGGGAGGCGCAAAGAGCCCCACAGTGAACGTGCCCTCCTGGAACTCGGGAAGGAACGAGGTCCCGAACGTCGAAGCCAACCACAACGCCAACCCCGTCGCGATCGCCGCGAATCCGAGCACCCACCCCCGGAAACGGATCGCCATCCGAACCGTCGGCCCGTACAAACGCTTCAGGAACCGGACCAGGAACCCGTCCCCGTGATCCCCCGAACCCGAATCATCCCGGAGCATGAACCGACACATCGCCGGCGTGACCGTGAGCGCCACCACCAACGAAGCGATGATCGAAACCACAAACGCGATCCCCAACGGCCGGAAGAACCGACCCTCGATCCCCTCCAGGAACATCAACGGAAGGAACACCAACGCGATGATGATCGTCGCGAACACCATCGCCGGCCGGATCTCATTACTCGCATCAAAGATGACCCCCAGCTTGGATCGCCGCTCGTGCGCGGGCTTCGCTCTGTTCTGACCGAGCCGACGGAACACGTTCTCGACATCGATGATCGCGTCATCGACGAGCGATCCCACCGCGATCGCGAGCCCACCCAGCGTCATCACGTTGATCGTCTCACCCATCCACCCGAGGATGAGCAACGCGACAGCAATGGAGAGCGGGAGCGCTGTGAGCGTGATCAAAGTTGTGCGTACATTGAGCAGGAACAAAATCAGAATGACCGACACGATGATCGCCGCATCGCGCAGCGCATGCACAACATTGGTCACCGAGTAGTTGATGAAGTCCGACTGACGAAAGATGTTCCGATTGATGTGCATCCCATCGGGGAGCGAGGGTTCGAGCGCATCGAGCACCGCATCGACACGACCCGTGATCGCGATCGTATTCGTCCCCGGGGCTTTCTTGATCGTCATCACCACAGCCGGATGCCCCCCGTCAGCGCCCGTCCCACGCTTCGGAGCGGGACCCAACCGGACCTCCGCGACCTGACCGATCGTCACCGGCGCACCGTCGTGGTACGTGATCATCGTCCCGGAGATATCCTCCACCGATCGCACCCGCCCGCTCTGCCGGATCGGGAGCTCGAGCGAATCGACATCCGGGAGATACCCGGCGCTCAGGGTGCTGTGCGAATCATCCGCGGCGCGAACAACGTCCTCCACACTCAGGTCGTACAGACGGAGCCGCTCCTGCTCCACAAGCACCTGGTACTCGGGGAGCTCCCCCCCGATGACCGACACCTGCGCAACCCCAGGGATCGCGAGCAGCTTGTTCCGCAGGTCGAACTCCGCATAAGCCCGGAGCTCCATCGGAGGGATCCCGCCGTTCGGAGAAGAAACCGCGAGCAGCATGATCTCCCCCGTGATGCTCGTGATCGGGGTCATCTCCGCGTGCGCATCGGGGGGGAGCTCCTCGCGCACCGTGTCGAGCCGCTCGGAAACGAGCTGACGAGCCCGATAGATATCCGTCCCCCAATCAAACTCGATATACGAGATCGAAAGCCCGATGGCGCTCGACGTCCGGACACGCCGAACACCGGGGATCCCGTTCACAGACGTCTCGATCGGGAACGTGACATACTGCTCCACCTCGTCAGCAGCAAGCCCAGGCGCTTCCGTCATCACCACCACCGTCGGCGCGTTCAGTTCGGGGAACACATCCACGGGAGTCTCGGGAAGCCGATACGCCGCAAACGCGACCAGCACCCCACCGAGCACCAACACAAGCGCCGCATGATCGAGCGAAAGACGGATGAGTTTCTTCAGCATGACGGGTCGCTCCCCTTTAGTGATCGCCGTGGAACGTGCCGTCAGCATGGAAGTGACCGCCCTTCTGGGTCACACCTCCCCGCTCGCTCGCAAGCTTGAGCTCGTACGCGCCGTCCAGGACAACCTCGTCCTGGAGCGAAAGCCCCGAGTTGATCGCGACCCATCGCCCGTCATCAACACCCAGGTCCGCCTCGACCCGGATCGCCTTGTTCGGGTCCCCCGGGTCCCTCCGGAAGAACACATGCACCATCCCGTCCTTCACAACCGCCGCACGAGGAATCGCCAGCGCCATCCCCGAAGTCGAATCCACCGCGATCTCAAGGAACGCCGACACCCCAGGACGGATCCAGGGACGTGCCTCCTCGCTCCTCGCGATCAGTGTCACCGTGCGCTGCTCCGGATGCGCCTCGAGCCCGATCGTCACCCGCGCCCCGACGGAATCATCCATCGCGATCCCCGGCACCCTCGGAGGCACAATCCGCGCCACGGACGACTCATCCAACCGAGCCAGATCCGACTGCAGCCCCATCGCACGGAACCGGACCCGGGTCGGGTCCACCGTGGACAGGACGAGCGAAGGCGCCTCCGCGAACGCCCCATCAGTCAGAGCCAGCAACTCCACGATCCCCGCTTGCGTCGCACGCACCCCGATCCACTCAATCGTCCGGTACAAGGGCACCCTCGCCCCATCGTGATCGACAAGCCCACTGAGCTCGGATTCCTCGATCCCCGTCGCCGCCGAAGCCCGATGGAGCGCATGCTCCCGAGTCCGATGCGCGTTCTCAAGGGTCGTCTCGTACTGACCGAGCTCCGCACGGAGCCGAGGGAGCGACGCTTCGAGTTCCGCCGCCCGGGCTTCCAGCTCCGCGTTCCGCACCTGCGCCACCGCCAGCGAGTCGAGACGCTCACGGAGAATCCCGATCCGATCCTCCGCCTCAGCAACCCGCGCCCGCGCAACCTCGATCATCGCCCGCGCCGTCTCGATCTCCTGTTCCCCCTCAATGATCTCGTGCTGAAGCTCCGGCCATTCCGGAGATCGGTACCGATACAGCAGATCCCCGGGCTCAACCCGCTGATACTGATCCACCACCAGATCGATCTCACCCGGGAGCGCCATCCGATACTCCCGACGCGCCCGCGGCTCAAGCTCGAAGGAACCCGGAACCCGGACCGTAGACTCCACCCGCCGCCGCTCAACCTTCGCAAACGTGATCCCAAGGTTCGATCGAACAGTCGCCGGAATCTCGATCCGGTTCGTCACCCCTTCCGAGCGCTCCTCCTGAGGCGCGGAAGCATGAGACGCGCCGCCGTCGGAACATCCCACCAGAGAGAAGACCAGCAAAGACAAAAGCATCGTCGTGTTTCGTGCGGATCGGTTCATGGCTGCACCTCGCTGCGCATCTCGTTCTTGGTATTCGTGGTATGGACAGAGGACACCGCCCGGGGAGCGGGTCCGACCAGGGTCCGGAGCGCATTCGCCGCGCGTGATTCCTCGAGCCGGGTCTCGATCATCTCCATCGATGTCTCTCCCGCGAGGGTGATCGACTCGAGCAAGACCATCCCATCGCTCTCACCCAGATCGAGAAGCCGCTGCGCATCCTCGAGCTGACGATCCACGAGGGGAACGATCTCCGATTCATACATCGCGCGCTGGATCGCGCTCTGCTCGACACGAGCCCGCGCCACAGCGATGTCGTGCAGCACCCGTTCGAGCGCCGTCTCATACCGCGCCCGCGCAAGCGCCCGCTCCCCCCGAGCTTCCGCGATACCCCGCGCGTTGGAGTTCAGGATCGGGAGCGGGATCCCCCCCACAAACCCGATCCGGGACTGACCCTGATCGGACTCATACATCGGCCCGATCGTAAGGTCGGGATACTGCGCCCGGATCTCCCGGAGCAGCGTCGCCTCCGCAACCTCGTACTCATCCCGGAGCTTCACCAGCGTCGGATGGTTCTCGATCAGCGTCTCGTGATCCGGGACCTCGATCGGATCGGGAACCGAAAGCGATGGGATCAACCTCAACTCGGGCTCCGGCGAAAGCCCCATGAGCGCTCGGAGCCGCTGCTCCTGCTCAAACCCGTCAGCCCGCAACCGCTGATGCGCACGCTTGAGATTCAGCCCCTCGATCGTGATAAGCGAGACCTGGTCCGACGGAAGCTCCCCGGCCTCACCGAGCCGATCCGCAGACCCCAGCAGCGCAGACACCGATCCAAGCAACGCCCCGATCCGCTCCTCACGCAATCGGGTCGCCGACCACTCGTACCAAGCATCCCGGACACGAGATCGGACCGCCCACTCCTCTTCAACAACACCCGACAACGCCGCCCGGAGCGACGCTTCCGCGCGATCCCGCTCAGCACGAAGCCGACCCGAGATCGGGATCGTCACCGTGAGCGACGAACCAATGATCCACTCATCAGGAACATTCTCGGTCACACGCAGCGCATCCACCGAGAACTCCGGATCATCCCAACGCCCCGAGAACTCCGCAACCCCAGCCCGAACCCCGGCCCGGAGCCGAGCGAGCCTCAGATCGGGGTTGTAGAACAGCGCGATCCGCTCCGCTTCGTGCAGATGGATCCCATCGCTCAGATCAAACGACCCCGGATGGGCTTGCGTATCGAGCGCATCGAGGAACATCCGGAACGATTCATCGCTCGGGCTTCTCGAAGACCACGCATCAATATGCCCGCCCGGATCCAGCGGCCTCGGTTCATACGACTGACATCCCGCAAGAACCGCGAGAGCAAACCCCAACACGATCGCGGGGAGATACAGAGTGGTACGCACAAGGGACTCCATGTCCTCGGATGGATCGAACAGATCAACCGCCGTGCAAAAACACGACAACGAATGAGCGAAGAGAGCCCACTCGGATCAGTTCAACATCACGCAGGTACGGAGTTCCTTCAGATAATCAGGCGGGCGCTCCATCAGCGGAACCCACCGAAGCCCGATCGCCCCCCGGGGCGCAGTCATCGCCCCCGCAAGCACCCCACCGATCGCCGAGTCACACACGGGCAGATCATCGGACCGAGGCGTGATCCCCTCACCGAAGCGTTCGGGATGATCGTGCTCATGATCCCCGCAGCATCAATCAAGATGGCAACCGTCCGAAGCCTCAGAACACACCGAATCCTCGCACGACGAGGACGATGTCTCGTGCCCCCCGTGCGTGTGCTCATGAGCCGCCCCCCCATGGACATGCACATGCACATGAACCCCGCGACCCGAACCAGAACCACCCCCAAACGCAACCGAGCTCGCACAGCAAAGCACAAGCAGCAAGGCCGGGATGAGGAATCTGGGAATCATCGCTCGGAGTATACCAACAACCTCGTCAAAGGATTCCATCGAACCAAAGCCCGCCCGAGCCCAGCCCATCACCCCCAACCCCCCAAAAAACAACAAGGACCGGACAATTCGCCGGCCCCGTCATCTCCTCGCACTCCCGTGCAAGATCAAACCAATGGGCGCAACAGGACTCGAACAAGGGCGAGTACGGTGTCAGGAGAGCAGATTATGGAGGATAGTGGCGCAGAATGCGGCGCAAGCGGGTTGCAGTCGGATCCGAGACTTCAGGAACTCGATCGGTTGTGGGCTGAGCTGAATGAATGGCAACGGCACGCGATTCTCGTCCTGGTACGGTCATTCTCTGGTCCGGGTCCCCGCTGATCCGAGGTCATGAAGACCTCATGCAGGCGATCATGGTGCCAAACGATGTGCGGACCATCGGTGGAGTGGATCGACGGTCCAGACAGCCCGGTCGTGGAGGCGGCCGGTCCGTGCGGACCACAGTTCGACAGCGTGGATCATCACGCGGTAGCCGCCCCAGTGCTCCGGTCTGTCGATCCGGGCTCCCAGGGCGTGTCTGGACCCCAATCGTGTAGCATCCGCGACGAGATGTTCGCGGGAGTCGATCGCGTCACTCTGCGAGCTCACGACGGCACCGATCCTGGAGAGCAGGGGGCGCGAGCGGAAGTAGTCGTCGCTCTCCTTGACGCTGGTCCGTTCCGCTCGACCATCGATGCGGACCTGACGCTTGAGCCCGGGCCAGTGGAAGACCGCGCAGACGCGCGGATTGTGCTCGATCTCGCGTCCCTTTCGGCTGTTGTAGTTCGTGTAGAAGACGATCGCGGGGGGATCGGTCTCGATCGCTTTGCACAACACGATCCGAGCGGAGGGTGCCCCGCCAGGAGTGGAGGTCGCGAGGGTCATCGCGTTGAAATCCTCGTCGCCGGCGGCCGCTTCGGCTTCTCGGTACCAACGCTGGAGGATGGGCAAGGGATCGTCAGGGAGCGCCCGCGGGAGATCATCGCACGCGACGAGCGAGGTCAGTGTGCGGAGCAAGGGATTCCGATCTGAGTCCGTGTGTGTGTCCATCGGCGAGCCGCGTGATACGTGAGAGAGTGTCCTGCTCCATCTGATCTGTTGACCCGATCAGGGTGATTTCGGGTCGTACCAGTTCCGGATCGGGGGCTCTCCGGGCGTTTGTGCCCATGTGTTCGTGAAAGGATGTGCGCCGGCGTGGCCGTCCGTGAAGACGTAGTTCGCGCGTTCTCCGCTGTGGCGCGTGTGCTCGATGACCCTTGGGAGTGCTTGCGCGGAGTCCCATTGGCGCGACTGGATCATCGGGTTCTCGACAGCGGGAGGATCGCCCCAGAACATCGGCATGAAGTGGTCCATGCCCATCTCCTCGGTGAGTTCCGCGCCGAGGACGCATCGAGACGGGGACCGGATCCGCGACGCCTTGATGCCCCAGTAGGGCGGGTGGTTCGGGGTCAGATACGCGTTGATCCCGTACGACGCGAGTCTGGGCATCATCATCGATTCCCAGTTCTGGGAGTGGTCCTCCGGACAGCGACACACCTCCATCGCGCTGACGAACGCGCGGATTTCCTCGGTGCTGGGGTTCTCGGGGAGCGCCGCATCGACCCCGAGATAGGGCGCGAGTAGATGGATCCACGAGATCGAGAACGGTGCCGGTGGGTTCCCGTTCATCGCCATCCCGGGCATGCGTGCCGTCGGGAAGTGCTCGCGTGTGTCATCCTGCGCATACATACTCATGGCCGTCGCGATGGACCGGGTGTTGGAAAGACACACGACCGAGCGCCCCGCGGCGCGAGCCTGTCCCAGCGCCGGGAGCATGATCCCGATGAGGAGGGCGATGATCGCGATCACGACGAGGAGTTCGATGAGCGTGAATCCGTGCAGCGGGGCTCCGGCTTTGGGGCGCTTCCTCGCCGGGTTCCACCCGAGGCGTTCCTCCGCTTCGACCCCGGCGGGGAAGAGGATGTTGTTCTCCTTGTGGATATGGATGTGGGTGTCGCGTTCCAGCTCCGCGAGCAGGTCAAGGCACGCGCGCCACGTCGAGCAGGCGCCCTGGGGCGCGGTCAGGTCGTCCGTGAGCGATCGGATCTTTGCGAACGCTTCGCCGACGTCGTCGTGATCATGGAGCATGCAGTCGATGGGTCGGCGCACACTCCAGGGCGGACCGGTATGGAGCTCCGTGCTCCGATCGAGCCGGCGAAGCCACGGGAAGAGAACCCGCTCTTCGCGGATGAAATGGTCGTGCATGTCCTCCGTGAGCGCTCCAAGGGTTTCCTTGAGCTCCACGAGGCGCGGGTCCTCGTCGGCGTGGGCCGCGACGCACTTGCCGACCAAGACCTCGAGCCGATCGAGTGCGGAGCGTGCGAATGCGTGGTGCGTCTCCTCGATGTGATCCGCGAGCTGGGTCATCGAGAGCGCGGTGCAATCCATCGACTCCGCTCGGGCTGTTTCATCATGCTCGTAGACCCGCAGCGACGCGACGGCTCCGTCCGGATCGAGCGCGATGGAATCGGCCGCGTCCCGGAGCGACCTGTTCCCAGCGCAGCAGAAGTCGATCCCGAGACGTTCGAGTTCCGGGATCAGTTCGGGGTATCGCGTCGCGATCGCGCCAGTGGTCATATCGAGAGTGATCTCACGGCTCATCGTGGTTCTCCTTGTCCGTGTGGGTTTCGATGTCCTCGTCGAGATCGCAGCACGCGCCGGCGAATCCGAGACGCTTCCACACGATATCGAACGTGACGAGGTCCCCCCCGTGGGTCTCACGCAACGCGCGAGCATCCGATTCCCGCATGAAGGCGGCGACCGACGAAGCCATCGGGGTCCACATCCCGGGTGTGATCAGGAAGTACGCGTCCCTGGTGCGGATCCATTCGCTCGTCGAGTGGTCGTGCGACCAGCGATCGAGGATGTCCTGTTCGGGGTGTTCGATCTCGTAATTGACCTGGCAGTTGAAGTCGTCGAAGAGGATCGGCTCAGGGCCTCGCGCTCCATCGATGATCGTCGCCGTCGCCCATCGCTCGTCGCTGATGATCATGTTGCACTGGGCGCACACGTCGTAACCGAGCCGGACCGTTGGCGGCCCGTCCTCCGTGCCCCGTTCGCATGATCCGAGCAGCGCGATCGCGCCGAGAAAGAGAATGGGTGTGAAACGTGTCATACGGACGACCTCCTCGAGAAGAGCAAGATCGAGAGCCCCAGCGGGAAGATGATCCACGCGCCGAGGGTCCCGCCGAGGATCCATGGGAGCGCGTCACCGAGCGTCTGCGACGCGTACGCACCGACCGGACCGAGCACGTCGAGCGATGCGTTCATGTTCACGATCACCCCCATCTTGAAGGACTGGAGCGGGTTGACGATCGCGAGCGCGAAGATCTCCTGGACACGCAGCTTGAAGAGCACCGAGCTCGCCATAAGCCCGAGATCGCTCACGAAGACGAGGGACAACCAGACGAAGAGCGCGATCCCCGTCGCGACGGACGAGCGCCTCGACACGACCGAGATGAGGATCCCGAGCGAGAGCATCGCGAGCGCCAGCATGGAAGTGAATCCGATGAGCATCGCGTAGGAGCCCACCCCGACCCCGCCCGCGCGCCACGCGAGGACAGCGGCGCTGACCCCGAACCCGATACAGAGCGAGCAGACGAGCGCCACGCCGAGCCCGAGGTACTTCCCGAGCAGGACCTGGGTCCGGGAGACAGGCTGAGAGAGCATGTAGAGCAGCGTTCCACGCTCGCGCTCCCCCGCGATCGAGCCGGCACCGGCGCTGAGCGCCATGAGCGGGACCACCAGCATGATCAGGTTGAGCAGACCCGCGGCGGTGCGCCCGAACCCCGCGAACCCATGCGAGCCCACGCCGCTGAGCGACAGGTACGAGACCCCGACCGCGAGGATCGTGAACGCGAGGGTGTACAAGAGGAACCACTTGCTGGAGAGCGCGTCCCGGAACTCGCGTTTCGCGAAGGAGCACACGCCCGAGATGAAGCTCGGCGATTTGGACACCGCTTCATGGAACATGCTCCGCTTGAGTTCGATGGTGCTCATCGCTGGGACTCCTTAATCTCAACGTCGTCGAGAACCTCGATGTCGCGGACACGGATGTCCCGGCGCTCGAGGATGCTGATGGGTTCGGCTTTCCTGTCACGCGGCACAGCGACGCATAGCCCGTGCCCGTTGAGATGGACGGCGTGCCCGGACTCGCGCAGCGCGTCGGCCGCGTCGGATTCGTTCGCCATCTCCAGGTACAAACGAACGACCTGCACGGGCTTCTCGGTCGGCCAGAGGTCCGACGGGGTCGTGTCGCGCACCACGCGCCCCCGCTCCATGACGAGCACCCGGTCCGCGAGGGAGATAACCTCGTCGGGTCGATGCGACGCGAAAAGCAGAGTCTTACCCTGACCACGCAAGCGTTGGAGGGTCTCGACGACCTCGCCTCGACCGTCGGCGTCGAGGTTCGACGTAGGCTCGTCGAGTATGATGAGCGGCGGATCGCTCAGGAGCGCCACCGCGAGCGCGAGGCGTTGCTTCATCCCACCCGAAAGGTCCCGGACGCGCTTGCGCTCGTGCCCGCGCAGCCCGACGGTCTCGAGCGATTCGATCGCGCGCCCGGTCGAGACCCGGCGCAGGCGCGTGAAGAGCGCCATCGACGATCCCAGTCGCGCGTCATCGTGGAACGAGAGCTCCTGCGGGACATACCCCACGAGCGCGCGCGCGTGGCGCCCGCGCCGGGCGACGTCGATCCCTCCAATCGTGGCGGATCCCCTGGAGCTCACGACACCGAGCAGGCAGCGGATGAGCGTGGTCTTCCCGGCGCCGTTGCTCCCCCAGAGCGCGAGCGCGTCGCCTTGCCCAAGTTCGAAGGAGACGCCGGAGACGGCTTCGACCCGTCCGAAGCGTTTCGTGATCGAGGTCGCGATGATCATGATGGTTCTCCCGTGCGGATCGAGCGCGACCCGTGATCGGAGCCGAGGACCGCCGCGCACGCGCCGGCGATCAAGATGAGTGCGCACGCCACGCCCCCCATGCGGAGCCCGCTCCGCGATGAACCGCCGAGCGAGATCTCGATGCTCGGGGGCGACGAGAGCGGAGCGTGGTCGATGAGGGTGGATTCCGGGCGGAGTTCGGGGAGCGCCCGCGCGGTGAACTCGATCGCCTGCTGCGCCGGGCTGTGGACGAAGAGACGCAGGTTCGGCTCGCGCGCGAGCATGGCGCCGAAGAGACTGCGGGGCTCGTACACCACATCGCCCACCCCGTCCCGGTCCAGATCGAATCCGGCGTAGTCAGACCAGTAGTTCCCCGACCCGTCGCGCGAGAACTCGTTAAGCATGAGTCGTCCGCGCCCGTGAGTCGCGGCCGGTTCCTCGTTCTCGATGAACGCGTTGAGAGTGAAAACGTTGTCGTGCGTGTTGGGCGTCGCGAGCAGCCCGATCTCGTTGAACGCGATCATGTTCGACTCGAACACCCCGGTCGAATCCACGGACGAGGGGCTGTTGTCGAGGTAGACCCCGACCCGGTTCGCGAGGAGCGCGTTGTTGGTGATGACGATGTCGTCGCAGTCCTTGAGCCCGATCCCGTACCCGCTCGCGCCCCTGTTGTTGCGCATCCGGTTGTCAGTGAGCGTGATCCGGTTGCTGTACATCAGGTACACGCCGACGGAGTTGGAGTGGAGGTCGTTACCGACCAGCACGGTGTCGTGGCTGTACATGAAGTGAAGCCCGTACCTGCTGTCGCTGACCGTGTTGCGCGAGATCCGGAGGTTCTCGGAGTACCAGAAGACCATGTCGCGCGAGCCGCGGACCGTGTTGTCCTCGATCACGCAGTTGTGGCTCCACCAGAGCCGGATCCCGTCGCCGCGCCGTCCGGGCTCCATGTCCTTGCACGTGATCCGGTTGCCGCGCACGATCGAGTCGGAGGATTGACGGAGATCGATCCCGAAGAGCGCGTCCTCGATCGTGTTGTGCTCGATCGTCGCGTTCGGCGCCGAGACCCGGATCCCGGCGGGCTCGCCCGTGACGGACGATCCCGACCCGCGCACGGTCAACGAGCGGACCGTGACACCCTGGGCGCGGACATCGATGACCGATCCCTCGCCCCTCGCATCAATCACGGCGCCGTCGCTCCCATCGAGGGTGACGGGCTTGCTGATGACCAGATTCCCGACATACAGGCCGCGAGGAACACGGATCGTGTCACCCGATTCGGCACGCTCGATCATCGACAGGATCTCGTCGGTCGAACGTGTCCGTTCGGGGCCGTCGTACGCGCCGAGCGCGGGGGCGCAGAGCGCGACGAGCAGGATCAGGATGACTGTTGGGAGACTCATTACCGATTCCGTTTCAGGCCGAGGCGTGTGAGCTCTCGTCGTGCTGACGCTTCACGAGCGGGAGGTAGGCACGCCTGTGGAAATACAGCGCGAGGATGAGCACGACCGACGCGACACCCGCGAGGATGAGCCCCGCGCCCGGGGTCGCGATGGTCACGAACTGTCCGATCCCGCCCCGCCCGAGCGCGGTCGGGACGAACGGTTTGACGGCATTGGAGAGCGGCGCGTTCGGATCCAGGTTCAGCCCGAAGTGCCGCATCCACAGATGGAGATCGAGGAGGAAGACAACCGGGAAAAGCACGACGGGCGCGACGAGCAGGGCCGTCCAGCGTGTGTGGATCGTCGCGGCGAGCTCGAGCATGACCACGAACGCGATCATCACGAAGACCCCGACCGTGCGTTCAATCGAGGCGGCTTCGTAGAGCGAACGCATCCCGATGTAGTGGTTGAGCCCGTCGATCTCCGCGACATCGCCAGTCAGGGCGTTGAGGTACGCCGTCATGTGGAGCCCGTCGGGGTACTGAGGGGCCTGGAGCTCCATGTGCCAGTATGGGAGAAAGAGTGAGACGAGCAGGAGCACGCGCGCCACGAGGAGGAGGAATCCGGGGGTCCCGTACCGGATCGAGTGTCTGGAAACCTCGTCCCTGCTGACCCTGGGTCCCATGAATCGAGCGATGAGTGAACGCATTGGTCGGTCCTCCGGAACTGGAGCGTCCTGTGGTTCAGGGCGCGGCGAGAGCAAGCCGTGCGCGGGCGCTTCCGCGCCCGCGCCGGTTCGGTCAGTTGGGCTCGACCATCAGATAGCCCATCATCTCAAGGTGCAGCGCCGAGCAGAACTCGGAGCAGTAGAACGGGAATGTCCCGGACGTATCCGCTTCGAACTCGATCGTGACCGTCTCGCCCGGTTCGAGCGACGCGGTGATGTTGTACATCGGGACCGCGAATCCGTGGGTCGCATCGACGGCGCGTTCGGTGTTGGTGATGTGCCAGCGCACTTTGTCACCCTGCTTCAGATAGATGTGCTCGGGATTGAAATGGCTCCGAATCGCGGTCATGTAGATATCGACCGAGCCGTCGTCATTACGCTGGACGCGCTCCATCTTGGGCTTGGGCGCCATGGGCTCGATATTCTGAACATGCGGGTCCCACCCGACCTGGGGATAAGTCGTCCAGGGGTCGAGTTTGTCAGCCTTAACGATCTGCGCATAGTGAGGCTCTCCCACACCCATGGGGCTGTCGTAGATCACGGGCATCTCCGTGCCCTGCGATCCGATGTCGAGCAGCTGCAGGTTCTGCGGGAGGAGCGGCCCGGTCGGGTAGAACCGGTCCACGGACCATTTATTGAGCGAAACCAGGTATTTCCCGTCCGGGCTCACCGTGTCACCCTCCGCGACGGCGATGTGACCCACGTTGTAGTGGACCGGGGTTTTCTGGACGAGTGTCCAATCGGGTTCGGGTGTTGCGGACCCGTACGATCCGCCCATGGTCCAGCGCGCCACGGCGGAATCCAGATACAGCGACGTGTACGCGTACCCATCGGGTCCGAACTGCGTGTGGAGCGGGCCGAGCCCAACCTCGATGCGCGATTCCACAACGCTGTCGAAGTCGAGGATCGGGACCCCGAACTCATCGGTGCCTGAATAGGTTTTGTTCGCGATCGCGCTCTTGATCTTGGACATCGAGTAGATCGTCACGTGCGGATCGAGTTTGCCCGAGACGACGATGAAGTCGCCCTTGGGCGCGACGTCCACCCCGTGCGGGCTCCTGGGCTCAGGCGTGACGTGGAGCAACCCCTCATCGAGCGCTGTCTTGAGCGTGATCACGGGGAATCCCTTGATCATCTCGACCTTCCCAGCCTCGTAGATCCGCTCCGCTTTCCTCCAATCGATGATGTGGAGGAAATCCGTCGCGTTCATGCTCGCGCCCGCTTCAAACGGGGGCTTCTTGTCCTGGATCCCGCCCGTCGCGAGCTCGGTGTTGAGCGAGTTCATGAAGAAATAGCCATCGCTCGCAAGCTTCCCAGCATCGGATAGGTCCTGCCAGTACGGGGGGAGCTCGATCGCGAAGGAACGCTCTTTGTCAATCCGACCACGATCACGGTCGAACTTCCAGAGCGTGACCGATCCCTTGTACTTCTCCTTGTACTCGGAGATCGGCGCATAATCAGATCCCCAGGGGACCGCGTACTGCCCGCCCTCGATGATGTACTCGGTGTTGGGAGTGACGAAGGTCCCGCCGTGGTCGCTCAGGGTGAGCGGGTTCTTGACGATCTGCTTCGTCTCCCAGTCGCGCAGGTCGATGACGGCGACCCGCGCGTTGATCTTGTCGTTGATGAAGAGGAACTGCCCGTCGTAATCCCCCGCCGTTTCCGACAGCGCGGGGTGGTGGGTGTCCCCCCACAGATTCGCCTTTCCGCTGGGGAATCCCTCCGCGAGGATCTCGTTCCCGACCCCAAACCCCCACCCCTGCCACGGCTCGGGGGTGAAGACCGCGATCGAGCGGAGTAGGCGCATGCTCGGGAGACCGATCACGAAAACCTGCCCGGCGTGCCCGCTCGACGCGAACATGAGATACTCGTCCTTCTGCCCGCTCGGAAGATAGGTCTTCGCAGCCGCGACCAGGTCCGCGGTGGTCAATCCGCGCTCCTTTGCGACGGATTCAACATCGCGCATCGACTGAGCCCCGGCCGGGGCGGCGAGCCCGCACGCGGCGAGGATCGCCGCTGACAGTGTGAATCGCTTGTGGCTTGTGCGTGACTGGATCATGTTCGTTCCTCGGATTGGGCCGATCACCGGTACGCCGAAGATCAGCGGGTGTGTGAATCGGATGGGTTCAGGAACCCATCGCCTTGTCTTGCAGTGCGCGGAGATAGTCCACGATGGTCTGGAGCTGCCCGTCCGTGATCGCGGGATTCCCGCCCTTGGGGGGCATGTCGATCCCCGTGGTGTTGCTCGGATCCCAGACCGGACGCCCGGACTTGATGAACCTGATCAACTCCTCGTCGGATTTCGAGCGGACGAACCCGCTCGTCGTGAGCGGGAGCCCCTGGTTCTCGATTCCCTCGGCGCCCTGACCATGGCACGCGGCGCACGAGGACACAAAGAGATCAAACCCGGCGTGCTCCTTGAGCTCAATCGAAGCGAGTGGCGCGGTGCCCCCCGCGCCCTCCTGCGGTTCCCACGCGCCCATCGATGCGAGCGGCGCGTCCGGCTCCTGGATCGTGCGGAGATACGAGACGACGGCGTGGATCTGGGTGTCATCCAGATTCTGCGCGCCACGCGGCGGCATCAACGCCCCCGTCGTGTTCGCGGGGTCGTTGACGGCACGACCATTGACGATGAGATCAAAGAGCTGCTCGTCGGACGAATCCTGCACATACGCGCTGTTCCGGAGCGGCTTGCCCAGCATCTTCACACCCTCCGCGTCCGGGCCGTGACAGACCGCGCAGCTCATCTTGTAGACGGAATGCCCGAGCAGCATGGGGGCTTGCCGGCTCCCCGTTTCAGTGATGGCCCCCCCGTGGGTGAGCCCGCTCATGGAGCGATGTGGCACCGCTCCGGGTTGGGTCGAGACGATGACAGCCAGGATCGCGGGGAGCGTGAGCGAGAAGAGGGCGACCACTCCCAGTGCGCCCCATTTGTACGGATCCGTGCGGGTTGTGACGACGTTTTGATCGGAGCGTTGCGCGAGGGTGTTCGTCATCTGGAGACTCCATTGCCTGGTGCGACCCACTTGTGAATAAGTGGATGCACATATCCACTTACCATATGCAGAGTCGGTAAAGTGGTCAAGGCAGTCCACTATTTAGTCGTCAAATTTTGAGAGCGAGCGCCGATCGATCGTGATCTGGGCCGGCAGCCGACCCGTGGGATCGCAGAGCGGGCGGACCCCCCCCGCCCCGTCGAGCAGGTCCTCAAGCGTGGTCGACGCGAATGTCCGCTCGGCGCGGGCCATCTCGTCATCGAGCATCCGATGGAGTGAACAGAGCTTGGTGTGCCCCTCGATCCCGAGCGGACACCGGGTGATCCGCTGAATTTCTGTGTCCGTGGCCTTCAGCACGTCCAGAACTGTGATCGCCGAGGTCACCTTCGCGAGGGAGAACCCACCGTTAGCGCCGCGCTGGGCGACGAGGATCCCCTGTTTCGCGAGCATGCGCAGAATCTTCTGCAGGTACCCCACCGTGACCTGGGTCGCTTCAGCGATCTCGTGCGCCGATGCGGGCGTGTTCTCGGGTCTCGCCGCGAGATACAGCGCGGCTCGGAGGGCGTACTCGGACGTCTGACTGATCATGCGGCCTCAACGGCTTGAAAGTGGATTGATTTATGCACTATACTCGGGAATCACCCACCCGAGGTCGAGCTTTGGAAAAGAAATCGTACGAGATTCCGGAACCCAGCGGGGCGAACGCCGCCGTGATCGGCGCGGGTCCCATAGGGCTGCTCCTTTCCGCGGTCCTCGCGCAATCACGCAAGGTTTTGCTCGTGTGCCGCGATCCGCTCGTCCGTGAGGATATCAAGCGTTCGGGTGTTGTCGTCCACGGCGCGGATCCGGAGGGCATCTCCGCTTCGGACGGGCGGATCGAACTGGTCAGATCGATCGCGGACATCGAGCACCGATCGGGTTTGCGTTCGATCTTCATCGCGACGAAAACCAGCGCGATCGCGCAGGTCGCGAGTGAACTCCACCCGGTGCTCGAGAGCCAGGTCAAGCAAGGGATGGAACCCCGAATCGTGAGTTTCCAGAACGGGATCGATCCGGGCCGGGAACTGATCCGTCGGCTCGGTCACAACCCGGTGCTCCGGATGGTGCTGACCCTGGGCGCGGTGCAGGACGATCGCCCCGGCGCGGTCCGGATCACCATGAACCGTCCACCCCACGCGATCGGAACACTCGATCCGTCGTATATCGACGATTGTCTGAAACTCTCAGCGGAGCTCACGAGCGGCGGACTCGAAACGATGTACCGAGAGGACATCGAGTCAATCGTGTGGCAGAAGGGGCTCGTGAATGCCGCGGTGAATCCCGTCGCGGCGCTTATCAATGGCTCGGTGAGCGACGTGCTCGATTCGCCGTCGGCGGTGCTTGTTCCGAGACTGCTCGACGAGGGAATCCGTGTCGCGGGCGCTGAGGGGGTTGGGCTCCCCGAAGGATTCGAATCCACCGCGGACGCGTTGATCGAGCAGGCTCGGGGTCACGTCCCAAGTATGGTCGAGGACATCCGGCGCGGTCGCACCACGGAGGTCGGGCAGTTGAACCGTCAGATCCTCGAACGCGCGAAAGCGGTGGGTGTTCCAATCCCGACGCACGAGATCATCGACGCGCTCATCGAGACATTCGATTGGCGTGTCTATCAGCAGAGCCATCACGAGGCCGCGAGCAGGGAGGGCTCGACACGATCACGAAGCGGGTATGCATCCGCCCGTGCTTAGAACTTGAGCGTGGTCTGGAGCCAGAACCGGGTGGTGTCCGGTTGTCCGGAATCCCCGTCGTAGTAGGCGGCTTTCGCGAGCACGGACCAGATCGGTGTGAGTTGTTTCTCGGCGACGAGATCAAGCTCTTCTCCCAGGTCGGAGCCGCCTTGGTCCGACCAGTACTCGTGGTAGATCACGCTCCCCTGAATTCCCCAAGGGAGATCGACCCCGAGCCCGATGTAGAGATCCTGGAGCCCGACCGCGGGGGTGGTGAGGAAGTTGTCCGCGAACCCCTGGAATGCGTGGTTCGTGCCCAGGGGGAAGCGGAACGCGAAGTTCCCGCCGTCGCTCCCGAGGAACTGATACCCCATGAGTACGTGCCCGAGCCGGCGCTGGACGAGCTTGAGCTGCGCGGAGAAGAAGTCCGCGCTGTAGTCCACGGGGTTCGAGCCCGCGTCGGACTGGTGCGCGTAGGTGATCGCGTAGTCCGCGAATCGGTCGTCGATGTCGTCCTCGTCCTTCCAGAGCTCGCCCGAGAGGCGCACGCCCGTGCTGTCGCTCGAGTTGATCGGGTCCTCGCTCCGTAAGTCGAGCAGGTACGCGAAGCCCGTCAGCTTGAGTTCCGGCGCGAATCGGTACGAGAGGTTGATCAGGTGGGAATCGGAATCCGGGTTCGGGCCGTCGGGTCCGAAGATGCGCTGAACGCGCCAGAGGTACGCGTAGAAGGCACTGAACCCGTCGATCCCGAGATCGCTCCGAACGCTGACGGCGTCGTAGGTCTGCTCGAACTGTCTCCACCCGACGTTGCCGATGAATCGATCATTGTCGAGCTTGATGCGTTGCCGTCCGGCTTTCAGGTCGAGCGAGACCGTGCTCGATCCGATCGAATCGGTGCTGAAGCGCCCGTACGCCTGGTTGAGCTCCGTGCCCGGCGGATCCGCGATGACGGTCCGGTCGGGCGGGCCGTCGCTCGTCGGGGGGACGAAGTACTCGTCGCTCGTGGGGGTCGCGACGTTCTCCATCTCCACGAACCCGCTGAACCCCGCGAAGGATTTGGTCTCGTATCCGAGACGGATCCTGTTGGTAAGCGCCGTCGAGGCGCGCCGGTTCGTCGTGTCCGCGAGTTCGAGGCGCAGGGTGTTGTCCACGTGGATCTTGCCCGAGAGCAGCGCTTCGAGGAGGGTGTCGGGTTTCTTGTCCGGGTCCGAGAGCCACCCGAGCGGTGGGCGTTCACCCTCGGATGCTTCAGGCTCCTCGCGCGCTCGGTCCTGTTCCGATACTTCGGGCGGTTCAGGCGAGTCGTCCTGCGCCCACGCGTGGGTGGTCACGCTCGGCGCGATCAAGCATGCGATGAGCAGGCGTGTCGGCATCCGCTCCTCCTTCCGGGGCGCGTTCGACGGCTCGTGCGGTGTCCCAGGATCAATCCTCGGGGGTCACGGGCGCCTTCTCGGTCGGCGTCACCCCCTGGACGGGCTCGGTGGGGATGCCCTGTGTGCTCGGCGCTTCGGGGGCGCGGAGGCGCAGCGCCATCGCTTGCGCCTGTCTGCTGTAGTCGATGGACTCACCGAGGATCCGGGTCGCCTCCTGGTCCGCGTGGAACCCGCGCGAGTTCTCGCTCGAGATGTAATCGAGTCGCCACATCGCCTTCCGCTGGAGCTCGTACACGGGCGTGAGCTGCGCCTCGCTCGCGCCCGACGCCTTGGCTTCGAGGATCGCGTCGAGCATGTCGGTCATCGCGTTCGCGGCGCGCTCCATGTGCGCCATGGTTCTGGACTGGATCGTCTCGACTTTCTCACGCAGCGTGATCTCGTCGTCGTTGTGGCACTGCTGGCACGCGTTGTTGATGTTCTCGAGCGGGCTCTGCACATTGTGGCTCGAGACCTTCATCGCGCCCTCTCGCTGGTAGGGCATGTGGCAGTCGGCGCAGCTCACCCCGCTCCGCGCGTGGATCCCCTGGCTCCAGAGCTCGAACTCGGGGTGCTGGACCTTGAGGACCTTGGCGCCGGTTTCGCCGTGGACGTAGTCGTAGAAGTCGGAGCCGTCTGGGAAGTCCTTCTCGTCCCAGTGCGCTTCGAGCTGCTCCATCTTGAGCCCCTTGCCCCACGGGAACTCGAGTGTGTCCTTGTTGGCACAGTAGTACTCGACGTGGCACTGCCCGCACACGAAGGATCGCATCTCCTGACGGGTCGCGTCCGCGTTGGGGTCGTAGGGCTCGGCGCGGTCTCCCCGTCGCCAGCGCTCGATGCTGGGCAGGTGGGGGGTGGGCTCGTCGCTCTCCGCGAGCGCCGCGATCCCGAGCACGAACCCGGGGCGCGTGACGCGCACGGACATGGTCTCGGGATCGTGACAGTCGATACACGAGACCGGGTGGGCTTCGCCGGTCATCGCGGGATGGTCGCTCGGGATCTCCTGCCCCGCGAACTCACCGCTGAACCCCCCGATCGGGGGTTGGGGCACGACGGGTGTGCTCTCCCCGGGGGTGCCGTCGGGTGAGGACATGACAAGCGCGAGGACCTCGTCGTATGGTTTCTGGCTGACCTCCCGGAACCCCCGGATGACGGCTTCCATGTTAAAGTCGGCCGCGAGCGCTTCATCGTCGTAGGGCTCACCCATCGCCTTGAGCCCTTCGCGCCGGTACATGACGGTGTTGGACGCGTGGCAGTGAATACACGCGCCGGCCTGGGGTTTCTTCGTCACACGCTCGGTCACGCCCTGGTCGTAGAGCATGTACGCGTGCCCGCGCGCTTCGCGGTAGTCGATGCTGAACGCGTATCCCGCGTAGAGGCGCTTGAGCCAGGGGTGGGTGTCGAGCTTGCTCTCGGTGAGCGCGCTCGATCCGCCGTAGAACTTGTCGCCGGACGTCGCTTTCCATCCATCGAACTGGTGGGGCCAGTTGCGTCCCCAGGGCTCGGGGTCGGTGCTGATCTCATCGACCTCGACGACACGCACGAAGGGACGGCGCGCGTCCTGCTTGTGCCCGAAGATCGTGATGAGCACCCACGTCACGAGCAGCGTCGCGACCACCGCGACCATGAAGACCATCGCGAGAATGGCGGCCCGTCCCGGTCGGGTCGGTGTGGTGGTCTTGCTCGTGCCGGATCCTGCTGTGCTCATGGGTTGTGCCCTTTCATCTGGGATCGACCATTCGGGGTCCATCGTTCAATCGCGTGCGCCCACGCCCGATTCGCGCCCGGCGTGCCCGACATCCCCGTGGCAGTGCACGCACGACTGGGTTTCTCCGCCCGGGTCGGCGGGGAGCATGTGATCGACGAAATCACCGTGGCAGTACAGGCACGCGTTCTGGGTCACGCGCCGGTTGCGGGGCTTGATCTGGATGGGCTCGTGGAACGCGCCCGTGGTGAACGCGAGCGAGTGGAAGAACCCGTTGTCCGCTTTCGTGATCCACTTGCCCGCGAAATCGTGGGGGAGATGGCAATCGTTGCACGTCGCGACCCCGTGGTGGCTCGACTTGATCCACGCGTCGTAATGCTCCTGCATCACGTGGCAGTTCGCGCACGAAGCTGGATTGTTCTTGAGGTACGCAGTCCCGTCCCCGTACCCGAAGGTGAAGGCGCCGAGCCCGCCGAGGATTCCGAACGCACCGGCGCACAGGACGGACAGAAGTGTCACGACACGGATCCGGTCCCCCTTGCGTGATGCGTTGCTCTCTTGGACAGTTCGCCCGGACATCGATACCCCTTCCTGCAGGGTATCATACCAAAGCGAACCCGGTTCTTCAGCGAGCGGACTCGATGACGGGATATCTACCCGGAATGCACGCCGTCACGATCAAAAATACCTGCGACCCGACGAAGATCCCGAGCCACATCGAAGCGGAATCCATGAACCCGTACGCATGGAGCCCGACCCCGAGCATATTGGTCCCGAACCAGCTCCACGCTGTCACGATGTTCCCGGCGACGGCCAACGCCGCGATCCCGCGCGCGCGGACCATGCCGCCCCACCGCGCGTGGAGGATGATTGCGTTGATGAGCACGACGAGCGCCGCGCCGTTCTCCTTGGGGTCCCACCCCCAGAAGCGACCCCACGACTGGTCCGCCCAGATCCCCCCCAGGACGGTGCCCACGAAGCTCAGGAGCAGCGCGAAGCAGACAACGCCGTAGACCATCCGGATGAGCGTGCGCTCGCGCTCGGGGGTGATCGCGCGGGTAAACAGGCGACCGAGGAGGTAGATCGACGCGATCGCGCCCGCGAGGAACGTCGCGGAGTACCCGAGCGTGATGGTGATGACGTGGGTCGCGAGCCAGAAGTTGGAATCGAGGACGGCCTGCATCATCTCCATCGAGTCCCCGTCGTTGCCCAGGTTGTGCGCGATGACGAGCGTGGACGCGCCGATCGCCGCGGAGCCCAGTATCCCGACGCCGATCGGGTAGAGGCGCTCCATGAGCACCCCCGTCAGCGCCGCCGCCCACCCCACGAACACCGCGGAGGAGTAGAGGTTTGTCACGGGGGGGCGACCCTGGAGATACATCCGGATCGCGATCGCGACCGTGTGGACGAGCACCGCACCGACGAGCAGCGCCATGGATCCCGACCGGAGGCGCTCCGCGAGAGATCCGGGCCCGGCGTGAGATCGCGCGATGAACGAGATGCACACCCCCAGCATCGCCAGGACGTAGACCGAAGCGGCGCCCGTGAAGAGCGTGGCGCGGTTGAAGAGGACTTCGAGGCGCATCCGGTCCATCACACTCGGCATTGATTCCTCGAGCAGCTGGGTGTACGACGCAACCGCGGCGTTGAAGCGCTCGGCGTCCCCTTCGCTCGCGCTCGTCATCATCGTCGTCAGATACGCGACGCTCGGATGAGGTGATTGCGAGCCGCGCTCATCGAGGAATGCTTCGTGGAACGGTCTCCATTGTCCGTCCGCGTTGGTGGGTGGGATCGCGTAGGGCTCGCGCATCTGCGCGTGCGCGAGGACCGTGTTGACCCGATCGTGGAGGTCGAGCACGGCGCGCTGGAATGAATCGCGATCGCGTGGCTCCACGTTCGCGCTCTTCCGGGCTTGCTCGGTGATCCGCGACCAACGGGGCTGGATCGTCGAGAGCGCGATCCGCCCACCTTCGTCCGGACCGAGATCGAGGAGCGCGAGGACGTCCGGGTGATCCACCCGTACGACCGGGAGATCCGCGACGCGCTCCGGATCCGTGATGAGCGCGAGGAGGTACTGGGTCGCTCCGAGCGTTCCCTCGTCGGTCCGCACACGCTGACGCCCCCCGGCGACCATCAGCATGGAACGCGCGGCCGTGTCCATGGGTTTGATGCGGCCCCCGGCGGACACGGGGAGCTGCGCGAAGGCCCTGATGTCGTACTCCGAGTCAGGAAGCGGCGAAAACAACGAGGCGCACGCGATGAGCACCGCGCCCGCGCCCACGAGCCACGACCAGAGCGCTCGGTTGCTCGGGGTTGGGGATTTCGGGGAGCTGTCGCGCACAGGGCCGTGCTTGGCGCGCCTCCGGAGGAACGCGATGAGCGATTGTCCGAAGTGCCACGCAAGCCCGCCGCCCACGAGCACGCACGCGGCGTAGGGCATGAGCCAACCCGGGTTCCGCACGACCTGGAGCACGGTCCCGCTCCCGTCGGGTTTGTACGACGCCTGGTAGAACGTCAGCCCCTGGTAGCGGAGCGGATTGTTCATCCAGATGCGCACCTCCCGGTCCGTCTCGCGCTCGGGGTCGATCAGGCGGAGGTCACTCGAGAAGTTCTTCGCGATGTTTGTTCCCGTGAATGTGTCGTGCTTGAAGTCGATCAGGTGGAGCGTGAAGGGGAGGTACGTGCGTTCGTAGCGCAACGCGAGCCCGTACGCGTCATCGCCCACCTCGACGCGCTGCGCATCCGTGAGCGCCGCGGAGACGAGCCATGTCCCGAGCTCGATCCCGCCGCGCGAGAGCGTGACGTACGCGGCGGGTGTGTCGGTCTGTGCGCCCTCAACACCGGTGACACTCGGTTCACGCTCCGCACGCGCCTCGAGCCCGATCCCCTTGGTCGCGGGGGTGTCGCCGTGCGCATGGAAAAGCGTGGAGTTGGAGTGCCAGGTGTCCACCCGGACGGCGAAGGGGAGGCGCGGATCGGTGATCGGGTCCCCCGTCGCCGCGGCACGCGCGAGCATCCATCCCGGGACCGTAACGACCCGGTCATGATCCGGATCGCTCGGATCGATGACGGCCAGTTCTGTCGTGCGGACGTCCTCGACGATCGAACTGCTCGCGCCCTCGTCGATCGACATAAGCCCCTCGTCGGCGGCGAATCCCGTGACGAACTCCCCGACGAGCAGCACGATCAGCCCGGCGTGGAGCACCAATACCCCGATCCGTCGGCGCGTTGCTCGGAACTGGACGGCGTGCGCGCCCAGAAGGTTCAAGATCATCGCGCCCGCGATGGTGTACCCCCCCGGGATCGGGACGCTCGGCGCGCCGTCGAGCGCAGAGAAGAACAGCGACGGATCGACCATCGCGATCCACGAACGGAAGTACGAGTCCACGGCCTGCCAGACCCCGAGCCGGGTCTGAGCGATCGTGCCCACAAAAATCAGGACCATCGCGAGACCGAGCAAGAGGACCGTCAGCCGCAGCGATGCAAAAATTCCCACGGCCTGCTTGATCATCCGTCACCGGGGGCGCTGAGACCCGCGATCGAACGCGCCATCCCGAACAGGTCGGGCTGCACCCGATCCGCGGCCTCCGTGTCCGGGAGCGTCGCGCGCACGAACCAGGTCTGGTCGATGTCTGACTGGTAGACCCCGGACGCGAGCATCACGCCGCGTTCGGACTCGATCCGCGTCTCGTACCCGTCGTAGCCCTCGGATTCGAACCGGGTGATGACGGACTCGAGCCCATCGGCCGCGACAGGCGCGAGCCCCATCTGCCCGCGCCAACGGTTGATGTTCGCGAGTTCGCCACCTACGCGCCCACCGAAACGAGAGACGGCGACCTCGACATCTCCAGATGGGTCGGGCGCGATGTACGTCGTCAAACGCATCTGGCGCGGCGCCGGATCCTCGTTCCACCCATCCGGAACAATCCATGGCTGGTCGGGATCGGATGCCCGAGCTCGGGGCTCTTCCTCAACGGCGGTCGCGGACGGGACGTCCTCCACACCCTTCGCGACCTCCTGCTCCTCGATCCCGCCGCGCTCGCATCCCGTGATCGGCGTGGCGATGCCGAACAGCAGGAAGACCCGCAGAGCGGTCGCGGCGCAGTGTCGTGCGGGCCGGGTTGTCGTCGATGTGATGATGTGTCGCAGCATGTCGGATGCTAGCGTGAGAAACCGTCCACGCATCCGCGGGCATGCCCCGTGGGAAGTCAGGGATCGCCCGAGCGTTCCTGTTCATCCCCGATCCGCCCCCGATTGCGGGCACGTTCGACCTCCGCCGTCAATTTGCTCAGGTGCTCCAGCTGATCCGCGGTGGCATGATCCTGGATGCTGTTGAAGAGGACACGCTCCTCCCAGCGGATGTGCTGCTCCAGATCGCGCCCGAGCCCTTCGACGAATCCCGGATCCGGGTCGATCGACTTCCGTTCATTCGCGGCTCGACCCGCGCCCTCGCGGAGCCGTGCGTGCTCGTCGAGCAACCGCCTGCGATCCGATTCGTCTTGGATCAGTGGAATCAAGAGACGTTCCTCGTCCCGGAAATGCGGCTCGATCTCCGACTTCCATGCATCGAGGAACTCGGCAATCGCCTTGTGACGGGCGACCCGATCCGCGGTCGCGGACTTCTTCATCCGATTCGCGTGGACCAACCCGACGTAGTGGTCGCGGCTGAGCGGTATCAATGCCTCGTGTCGTTTGATCGGCGGCGTTCGGAAGTCTGACATCAGTTCCTCCGTTCTCGTACCAAACTCGATCCGCACACGCCCTCATCGTCCCCACGTGAATGGAGAGCATGAAGCATCCGTATCGATCATTCCGAACCGAGCAGGCAACATGTCCATGGCTCCGACCTGCGAGATGACGCGCGACATGCATGATGGCTTCGCCGCATGAATATAGTGTAGTAGCAAGCGGCAAGACCCGGCATAAAACCCCCAATCGCCCTAATAGACAACAAGGACCGGACAAATCGCCGGCCCCGTCATCGCCTCGCACTCCCGTGCAAGATCAATCCAATGGGCGCAACAGGACTCGAACCTGTGACCTCTGCCATGTGACGGCAGCGCTCTAGCCAACTGAGCTATGCGCCCGAGCCGGAAAGCGTAGACCACCATCCACACGACTTCAAGATCCACCCCCCTCACGCCTCACTGCGACATCGAAACCCGCACCACACGCCCCGAATCGTGCTCCATCACGATCGACCGGCTCGCGCCATCGATCGACTTCAGTCTCCACCCCGGAACCACCACGTCCCCGGCCCGATGGGGCTTCCCGTTCACCACCGCCAAAGGCTTCGTCCGAGAAGGCAACACCGCGCTCAACACAAACACCGGATCCGGAACAGCCCCCACATTCTTGGGCTTCTCGATCTGTGTCATCTCCGCGAGCTGGTGCTCGATCTCCACGAACCACAGCGGAGACGACCCCACGATCTCGTCCACGCCGTCCGTCACATGGTCATCCACGACCACCCCCGACACATCCGGGAGCGACACAAACCCGAACGATGCATCCGAAGCAAACGCCCCCCTGGGCTCCGCAATCACCCGCTGAAACCCCAGCACCGCGAGCGTCGGCACAAGCACACACGCCATCCGCATCGAGAGAATCTGCACCGACTCGTTCATGATCCCATCTCCGTCTCAACCCCCGCAAACGCGCTGCTGACCCCCGGGACATCCCCGAGTGTCACGATCTCGACCTCAGCACTCACACGCACCGAATCGACCCCGATAGGCACAACCCGGAATCCCGCAAACCGGACCGGGTAAGGCACGTGCGCAATCCCATCCATGAACCCCACCACATCCGAGTACACCCCCTCAAACTCCACCCGGAGCAACGCACGGTTCCCAGTCACCTCGAGCTTCGTCTCCCCGATCTTCGATCGGATCTCGCGCGACTGCACACTCTCGATACTCGAGATCCGAACCCCCTCCTCCGAAGCACGCTCGTTCAGGAGCGTATGGAGCATCGTCCCCGGATCTCCCTCGACCACCGCTTCAACGATCAGACCACGCGCCAACTCAAGAGTATTCTGGGTGTGCGAATCCTCATCAGAATCCGCATCGCCCTTGAAGCCGTGGTACGCCTCGATCATCCCACCCTGCGCCACACGCGCCGCTTCGAGCGACGACAGCTTGTCCGATCTGGGCTTCACAACCAGATACCAACCCAAACACGCGCCGATCGCGACGATCAGCACACGCACACCCACCGCTCGCAACATCTCGCTGTTCATCAGTACCCTCCCTCTTCCACATCCGCACGGATACCCGCGAGCGACGAAAGCCTGCTCGAACGAGCCGTGAGCTCAAGCGTGAGCGAAAAACGCACCCCGTCCGTGTCCTCGTCGATCCGAACACGTGACGTACTCGCGATCTCGATCCGCTCCACATCCTCGATCGACTGGAGCGACTCGATGTACTCCGAGATCAGTTTGCTCGGGTCCGGGTTCTCATCGCTCGACACCGCATGACCCGAGATCATCAACACCGGACGCCGACCGCTATACCGCCCATGGATCTCGAAGACCCGCACCGAATCATGGAACGAAGCGGGGATCTGCGCAAGCACCCCAGGCCACTGCGCATCCACCCCTACACCCTCGCTCACCAGCGTCGCCGCCGCACCGATCGAACGCGCAACACGCGCCGTCTCGAGCCGCTCGTTCCGCTCACGCTCGATCTGATCGATCGTCACCTGCTGTTTCTCAAGCTCCGCACTGATCTCGTTCGACCGAATCAGATCCAGACCGAACTCCGTCCCGAGCGCGATCGCCGCGATCACACCACCCACACGGATCGAGTTCATGAGCGTCCGTGTCGCACGCTGCTCCTTCGCAACCCTCGGGAGCAACCCCGAAAGCGATTCGATATGCCCCAAGCTGTCATGCTCGAGCGTCCCCACACCAAACGCATCGCAGGGAGCATGCCCAGTCGCGTCCGGATCCCGTTCGATGTGGTACTCCAGACTCTGCGCGAGCGCCGCCGCGAGCGACGGGATCGTGCAAGCCGGACCCGCAACCATCAACCTCGTCGGTGAATGCTCCACATTCGCCGCGAACCGGAACGTCTGCTTGATCTCCACGCAGTACCGCTGCAAAATCGGCACAATCGCCGGCATCAACTCATCACTCCATCCCCCAGACCGCGCCCCGCTGATCGGGATCCCAACCTCATACGCGCGTTCCCGGGCATGGTCCACCGTAATCTTTACACGCTCCGCCCCCTCGTCCGAGTGATCCACCGCACCCCCGAACTCGGAGAACGCATCGATGATCTTCCCGCTCCCGATCTCGGTCACACGCATCAACGCATCCCGCCCCCGATCCCGATACCCGATCACGCTCGTGTGCTCCGCGAAGTACACAACCGCGCACCCCTCAGGCGCCTCATCGAGCATCCCATACGCCTTCGCCACCGCCACCGCCTGACGAGGAATCATCCGAGTCACCCCCACCCGGCACCGCGTCAGCCACGCATACAGCATCCGCAGATGCTCATCGCTGTCCCCGTACCCCAGCACCACCGATCGGTACTCATCCCCCTCACGAACCGACCCGAGCACCCGGGTCGCGCAAGGACTCGCCCTCCCCACGATCCGCCCGATGTCCGCACCCAACTTCGCGCTCGCCGCACCGGGCTCGAGCGGGCTCACCTCGACACGGGTCACCAGACTCGGGCTCATGTACAACAACGTCGCACCACGGATCGACGACACCCCGAGCCGCGCAAGGATCTGCCGCAGCGCCTGATCCAGCTCGTGCAACCCGTTGTGCCAAGCGTCCTCGACAACCCCCTCGTCAAGCTCAACCCGCTCGGTCCGCACAACGCGACCACCCCGCACCGCCGCGATCGAAAGCTCGCGCGTGGTCAACGACAGAATGTGATGTTCCGATCCAGCCAGCATCCGACCTCCTCGATCCGGGGAACGCTCCCCGACCGATATCGAACCGATCCAGCACCGACTTGTGCACGATCACCCACCCAGAGCAACACCCATATCGGACCCGACCCTTACTCGATCACGAGCTCGATCCGCCTCGTCGCGTCACCGCTCTCCCCCTCCACAACCGCCACCCCGCCAGAATCAGGGATCTGCGTGAACACCACCCGCTGACCCAGCATCTCCACCTCGCTCCCCTCCGTCGGCATCTCACACCCCCCCACATACCCCTGCGTCACCACAAACGCCCCGGACTCCGCCGCATAAAACGCACGAAGCGTCTCCACACGCATCACCGCGAGCGACGCCTCGTCCCGCAACGGCCGCACCACCCCCGCCACCACCATCGCCATCAACACCAGCACCACGATCAACACCGCGAGCACCGACCCCCGTCTCGACTCATACCCCTTCCGCGCCATCCCCATCACCTCCCGATCCATGACCGCGCGAACGCATACCCACCGAGCGTGAACCCACCCGACTCCACCGTCAACCCCACACGCCGGATCTCACCCGGAGCAACCAACAGCATCGGATCCCCCGAATCATCGAAGTACGTCAGACGCGCCCGATCCACACCCGTGCACAGCGTCACCCAATCCCCATCGGGCGCGAGCATCTCCAATCGATCCCCGCTCAGCCGGATCCCCGTCCCGTCCCCAAACACCAGCGACGTCGCGCTCGCGCTCGTCACCGACAACACCCCCCCGTCCTCATCGAACGGCGCCTCCCGAACCAACCGACCGAACCGCTCGAGCGCATACACCACCCGCTCCGTCGTCCCCCGCGCCGAACGCGCACTCGCGTACGTATCCGTTGACGAAACAATAATCGGCATCACCACCACCGCGATCACCGACATGATCGTCATCGCCACGATCAGCTCCACGAGCGTAAACCCACCACCGACCTGGACCCGCCCGAACCTCATAGCGACGACACCATCACCGAAAGCGGGAGCGAATACGACCCACCATCCGAAGACGGATACCCGACCAGCACCGTGACCGTCCGGAAGATATTCTCGTCCTCGTCGAGCGAAACCGACCCATCGCTCGACACCAACCCCCCGATCTCGACCTCGTACGTGAACCCCAGATCCCGCAGCGCCTGCGTCGGCGCGGCCATCCGCGCGTACAACCCCGTCGTCTCCGCGTCCAGGTACACCGCCGAATCCGTCAACGCGTCGAACCCGAGCGACGCATCACCCGAAGCCACATCCGCGATCACACACTCGAGCACCGAACTCGCGAGCAGCGTCGCCCTCGACGTATTGATCGTGTTCGCGCGAGAAGCCGCGTTGCTCATCAGCAGCTCAAGCGTCGGGGGAACCGCGATCGCGAGCACAAGCACGATCACCACCACCTCGATCAGCGTGAACCCACGGGATGTCCGCATCAACCCCTTCATGGCGCTTCGATCACCCCCGAATGCTTGTACACCACGATCGTCGCCCCGCTCGACAGCGTCACCGTCGCGTCCCGATCGAACCACGCATCGAACACCCCGTCCGAGTCCCGCACGTGCGGCGCCGCGAGATAATCAAACCACACCACCCCCGCCGCCGTCTTCCCGTCCCCGTTCTCGAACGCGCTCACCGAAACCCCATCGAACAACGCCCCGAGATCCGCGTCCTTCGACACCCCCGTCACCGGATCGATGATCGACACCACCCCGCCGTCCGTCAGCGTCACAAGCGTCACCACCGGATCGCCCGTATCGAACCCCACCCCGCACGGCTCCCCCGTCGCCCCCGCGCGAGAGCGAGCGTACTCCAGCATCCGGACCACCTCGTCCCGAGCCACACCCCGCCGCGCCTCCCCCGCGTGCGAGATCGTCGGAATCACACTCGCCGCGATGATCCCCATGATCACAACCACCGCCAGCAACTCCACAAGCGTGAACCCACCACGACGGGATGTCCGACCATGCACCGACATCACACCCTCACAGATCGTTCGCGTCCTTGAATCCCCCAGCCCCGTCCGGTTCCGTCGTCGCGTCCTCGCAGTTCGCGTAGAAGATCGCCACCGCCGGGTCCGCGACGTTGTCCACGTGGTAGTTCCACCCCGCGCTCTCCGGGTTCACCACCGCACGCGCATCCGCCTGCGCCGAAGACACGCTCTGCACCCCGCTAACCCCCGTGAACGGATTCGCGGGGAACTCGAACTTCACCACACTCCCGTCGTTGAGCTGCGCCAGCGACGGGTACGGATCATCCCCGTTGATCACCGCGTCCATCCGGTACGACGCAACCGCGCTCCGAACCCCACCGAGCGTGCTCCGCAGACTCGACGTCCGCGCATCGTCCGTCGCGCCCGCAAACTTGGGCACCACCACCGCCGCCAGGATCCCCAGGATCACCACGACCACCAGCACCTCGACAAGCGTGAACGCACGTTCCCAAATGCTCCGCATACCCGGGCCCCTTCTCATTTGTTGATACTCACCATCTGCCACATCGGGAGAAACACCGCCAGCGCGATCAGCAGCACGATCCCCGCCATCGCGATCGTGATCATGGGCTCCACGATCGTGTTGATGTTCTTCGTCAAGTGATCCGCCATCCGGTCGTAGTGCCGAGCGATGATCCCGCCCGCGCGGGAAAGCTCCGCCGAGTCCTTCCCCGAACCCAGCAGACGACGCGCGAAGCTCGGGAGCGACCTCGACGTGTTGATCACGTCCTCGAGCGACGTCCCCGACCGCATCTCCGTGCACATCTTCTCGCACTCCGCAACAAACACCGGCCGACCCGTCGAAGCGCTCGCGATCTCGATCGCGTCGATCACCTCGATCCCCGAATCGAGCCCGATCCCCAGCACGCTCGAAAAACGCGCCGTCGTCACCGCCGACATCAGCTTCCCGATGTAGGGCGTCTTCATCAGCATCCGCTCGATCACCATCCGCCCCCGCTTGTTCTTCCACGCGCGGACCATCCCGTACACCACCGAAGCGATCACCAGCAGATACACCCACCAGTGCTCCGTGATCGACATCCCCAGCGCACGCACCACCCGGGTCGTCAGCGGCAGCTCCACCCCGTTGCTCTCGAAGATCTTCGCGAACCTTGGGACCACAAACACCACGATCACACTGAGTGCCACCCCCACAAACGCCATCACGATCAGCGGGTACGACATCGCACGACGCACCTGCTGACGCATCTCCACCATCCGCTCGAGCATGTCCGCCAGGTGCTCCGCGACCTGCGCCATCCGACCCGAACGTTCCGCCGAACGGAGCGTCTCGATGTACACATCCCCGAAAACGTCCCGGTACTTCGAGAACGCAACCGTGATCTTCTCCCCCGATTCGATCATCGAAGCGATATCCACGATCATGTCTCGGAGCTTCTTGTTCTTCTCGTGCTCCCCGATCGAGAACAAACCCCGCGACAACGGGATGTTCGCCTCCAGCAACGCATGGATCTCACGCGTCAGCTGCGCGATCTCGTGGTGCGTGATCCGCTCACCGCTCCGCAGCAGCGCCGACCCGCCCCCGGCCCGGATCTCCAGCACACTCAGCCCCTGCCCCGACAACTCCTGGAACGCCGCCTCCTCGCTCCGCGCGCTCACCGTCCCACGGCGCATCTTCCCCGTCTCGTCGATCGCCCTGTACTTGAAAGCCGTGACCGCCATCGCAACCACTCCTCCTTCACGCGCTCATCCGGACACCAAGACCCCGATCCGTCGGGGCCTCGTCCACCGTCGCGTGCAGCTTCGCGACCTCCTCGATCGTCGTCAGCCCCACACGCGCCTTCTCGATCCCGTCCTCGAGCATCGTCCGCATCCCGCCCGCACGAGCCGCGGCCCCGAGCTCCGCGAACGAAGCCGATCGCTCGATCAACTCACGCACCGCGCTCGTCGCGCTGAACAACTCGTACACACCGATCCGCCCCTTGTACCCCGTGCTCAGACAACGCGCGCACCCCTTGCCCGTCACGAACTTCTCCCCACCCTCCGGATCGATCCCGAGCGCCCGAAGCTCAAAATCCTCAGGACGGTCATCCACCACGCACTCCTCGCACACACGGCGCACAAGCCGCTGCGCCACCACCCCGAGCAGCGCATTGTTGATCGCGAACGCCGGAACCCCGAACTCACGCAAACGCGGGATCGCCCCCACCGCATCGTTCGTGTGAAGCGTCGAGAACACCAGGTGACCCGTCAGCGCCGCCTGCATCGCGATCTTCGCCGTCTCCTCGTCACGGATCTCGCCCACCAGCACCACATCCGGATCCTGACGCAGAATCGATCGCAGCGCACTCGCGAACGTCAACCCGATCGCGGGGTTCGCCTGGATCTGACGGATCATCGGAAGCCGGATCTCCACCGGGTCCTCGATCGTCATGATGTTCCGCTCAGGGGTATTGATCTGGTTCAACGCCGTGTACAGCGTCGTCGTCTTCCCCGAACCCGTCGGACCCGTCACCAGAATCATCCCGTGGGGCTTGGAGATCATCCGCTCGAACGTCTCGCACGTATCCCGCTGCATCCCAAGATCGCTCACCCTCCCGATCCGGGACGCGCTCGCGAGCAGACGCAAAACCGCGTTCTCCCCGTGGATCGTCGGGATCAGCGACAAACGCACATCGATCGGCGCCCCGTTGTACGTGAACCGGAACTTCCCGTCCTGGGGACGGCGCGTCTGCGCCACGTCCAGGTGAGCCATCACCTTCAAACGCTGAATGATCCCCTCGTGCAACGAAATGTCCGGCCCACGATGCGACGTCAGCACACCGTCCACCCGGTACCGCAGATGCAACGCCTTGTCGTCCGGATTCACATGGATATCCGAAGCATTCATCTCCGCCGCGCTGAACAGAATCTGATTCACCGCCGCAACGATCGGCTCGTTCTCGATCGACGCGCTCAGCCGATCATCGACCTCGACCTCCTCCGACTCCCCGAGATCCAGCGTGTACGAACGCGCGATCAACGACTGGAGCTTCACCGAATCCGTCACCACCGGATCGATCTGCATCCGCAGACACTGACGGATCTCGTCGAGCGCCCCCAGATCCAACGGCTCCTTCATCGCCACCGTCGCGATCTCACCCGTCTTGAACAACGGGAACGCGCACAAACGCTCCGCGAGCGACTTAGGCATCAACCGCGAGTTCGTGATATCGATATCAAACTGACCCAGATCGACGAACGGATACTCGCACACACTCGCCTTCGCGAGCCCCACATCCCTCGAAGTCAGCTTCCCCAGCTTGATCGCCGCCTCGTCCAGCGCGCACTCATGCTCCGCCGCATACTCACGGATCTCCGCCGCGTCCCCCTCGTCGATCTTCCGATCCTCGATCAACGCGTGCAAGATGAACTCACTCGCTTCCAGCATCAGCCCTCCTCCCCGACCACACCGTCCAACCGATCCAGCAGCGCCTCAATCTGCCCCCTCGTCTCGTTCCCCGGATCCACAAACGCTCCACCGATCAGGTACGCAGGACGACGATCCGTCATCTGCACCCGCATCACCCGCATCTCGCAACGAAGCAGCTCCCCAGCCCCCTCCGGATCCCCAAGATCAGGCACACGCACCTCAAGCACGCTCCCCCGAGGAAAGAACACCTCCGTCACGATCCCGATCCCGTTCTCCGAAAAATCAATCAGATGAACATTCACCCACCCCTTCTCACCCGCCGTCCCCTTGCTCAGCTTCACAAGCTCCGTGTGCGAAAACGACACACGCACCTGCGCAGGCAACGAAATCTCGTGCCGCTCATTGCGCCGGATGATCAACCCGCTTGCCGCCATAACGCTCGCTCCACAAGAGGACAGACACCACCCCCAAAACCAGGGCGGTCAGCCACCTCATCGGTCCCCCGGACCTCCGACTGTGCCGGATATCCCGAATCCGCAACACTCCTCCCCTCAACCACCCCAAAAATCGCCCGAATCGGGTGGCAACCACCCCCGCCGACACCCCCAACCCCCCCGCAAAGAATCACATACATCCCTTGGCCCACCCCAAAAACCCTCTCTATACTCTCAACCCGGCGTGATCGGCGCCGGACCGTGTATCACAGAACAAAAACAAAGGCCCGGGCCCCCCCGGACCCTCATCTGTCACCAAAGCGACCATGCGCGGCCCGATCCCGCCGGAAACGCTGACAAGGAACGGATCAAATCATGGCGAACACACTCGTCCAAGACCTCATCGACTCCGGGATCCACTTCGGACAACGCTCCTCCGGGTGGAACCCCAAGATGCAACGCTTCATCTACGGCAAGCGCAACGGCATCCACATCATCGACATCAAGGAAACCGTCAAAGGCCTCCTCCTCGCCCGCAAGCTCATCCAACGCGTCGTCGCCGACGGCAAGGACGTCTGCTTCGTCGGAACCAAGCGCCAAGCCAAGGACGTCATCGAACAACGCGTCGCCGACGTTGACATGCACTTCGTCACCGAACGCTGGCTCGGAGGCATGCTCACCAACTTCCGCACCATCCGCACCCGCCTCTCCCGCCTCGAAGAACTCGAAGCCATCGAGCAGGACGATAACTTCCAGTCCTACTCCAAGAAAATGGAATCCCAGCTCCGCCGCGAGATGAAGAAAATCCGCCGCAACCTCGGCGGCGTCCGCAACATGAACAAGCTCCCCGGAGCCATCATCGCGATCGACGTCAAGCGCGAAACCACCGCCCTCCGCGAAGCACGCAAGCTCGGGATCCCCACTATCTGTCTCATCGACACCGACGGCGACCCCGACCTCGCGGACATCCCCATCCCGGGCAACGACGACTCGATGCGCTCCATCGACGTCATCATCCGCGAGCTCTGCAAGGCCTGCGCCGACGGCAAGCAAGGCCGCGCCCCGGCCAAAGCCGACGATGACCAGGCCTCCGCCGACCAAAGCGCCCAACGCCGCTCCCGCCGAGCCCAGTTCCGCGCCGACGACAAAACCTCCGACTCCGGAGCCGAGTCCGGCGCCGAAGCCGCAGCACCCGCCGCGGAATCCTGATCTCCATCGGCCGCACCCAACCACGGCCGTTCAAACCACACGAATACACACACCGCTCCCACAAGAGCGGTACGCATATCACCAGTAACCGGCACCAACAACGCCGAACACTCTCCGGAGCAGAGCAATGGCAGACATCAGCGCCAAAGACGTCATGAGCCTCAGGAACAAAACCGGGCTCGCCATGATGGAATGCAAAAAAGCCCTTATGGAAGCCGAAGGCGACCCCGAGCGCGCCGAGGACCTCCTCCGCAAAAAGCTCAAGGGCAAGATGGAAACCAAGTCCGACCGCATCGCCGGCGAAGGCCGCATCGCCGTCGCCGTCTCGGGTGACGGAAACGAAGCCGTCATCGTCGAGCTCAAGGCCGAGACCGACTTCACCGCCAAGAACGACAAGTTCATCGGCGCCTCCGACAAACTCGCCGAGCTCGCCCTCGCCGTTGACGCGTCCGATCCCAAGCCCACCGACGAAATGAACGCCATCGTCGATGACCTCCGCATCTCCACAGGCGAAAACATCTCCATCGGCCGCATCGAGAAGCTCGTCGGCTCCGCCGACGCCGCCGTCTACGGCAAGTACGTCCACCACGACGGCAAAACCGGCGTCCTCATCCAAGCCCAGGGCGATGTCGCCGACGACACCCTCCGCCAGATCGCCATGCACGTCGCCGCCGCCATGCCCCGCCCCCTCGGGCTCAGCGCCGAAGACATCCCCTCCGACCTCGTCGAGAAGGAAAAGAAGTTCCGCATCGAGCAAGCGATGGAATCGGGCAAGCCCCAGGAAATCGCCGAGAAGATCGTCGAAGGCGGCATGCGCAAGTTCTTCGAAGAAGTCGCTCTCCTCGAGCAAGACTTCATTATGGACACCTCCAAGAAGATCAAAGACCTCGTCGGCTCCGGCGGCTCCCTCTCCGCCTTCCGCCGCTGGCAGGTCGGCGAAGAAGGCTAATCAACGCCCCACCCAACCAACACACCCCAACCGGTCCTCAAGGACCGGTTTTTTCACACACCCACACCATCCGCTACACTGAAACAACACGCAGCAGGAACTCCATCACCATCAAGGAGGACCCCATGACACACGACCTCACCAGACGCCAAGCCCTCGGAACCATGGGCGCCGGAGCCGTCGCGCTCAGCGCCCTCGGCGCAACCCCGAGCATCGCCAACGCCGCATCAAACTCGCTCCTCGACGACCACGACCTGGGCTACGACCCCAACACCAACGAGTACACCCTCCCCGACCTCCCCTACCCCTACGACGCGCTCGCGCCCCACATTGACGCGCAGACCATGGAGATCCACCACGACAAACACCACGCAGGCTACGTCAGAGGCCTCAACAACGCCCTCAAACAACTCGCCGCCATCCGCGACGGCTCCGGAGACATCGCCCTCACCCAGCACTGGCAACGCCAACTCAGCTTCCACGCCGGAGGCCACATCAACCACACCCTCTTCTGGTCAGGCATGGCCCCCCAGTCCAAAGGCGGCGGAGGCCAACCCGCAGGCCGACTCAACAAAGACATCCGAACCAGCTTCGGCTCCTACGACGCCTTCACCACCCACTTCAAAAAAGCCGCAGCAACCGTCGAAGGCTCGGGCTGGGCATGGCTCGTCTACGAACCCATCGCCCAACAACTCATGGTCCTCCAGATGGAGAACCAACAGAAAATGCTCTTCGCCGGCGTCACCCCCCTCCTCGGGATCGACGTCTGGGAACACGCCTACTACCTCAACTACCAGAACCGACGCACCGACTACATCGACGCATTCATGAACGTCATCAACTGGCCCGAAATCGCCGCGCGCTACCAACGCGTCCGCCCCCTCCGCGCCCCCTAACCCGAACAACCAGACCGTCACTCACACCCGCGCCCCGCGCGGGTGTGTCATGCGCCGACCGAAACCCCGAACGACTCACCCGACGTGCTTCGGATCAAACGCGTCCTGCAGCGCATCCGTCAGCACGTTGAACGCGAGCACCAGCACGAACATGAAGAACGTCGCCGCCCCGATCTGCCAGAAGAACCCCGACACAACCTCGCTCTTCGACTGATTGATCATGATCCCCCACGACGCGCCCTCCTTGAGCCCGAGCCCCAGGAACGTCAGCACCACCTCGCCCTTGATCGCCCCGATGAACAGCAGCGACGAGTTGATGAACATCAGGTGCACCGTGTTCGGGATGATGTGCTTGAGCAGGATCCGCATCTTCCCCGCCCCCAGCGCATTCGCCGCCTGCACATAATCGAGCGAACGCAGCTTGAGCGCCTCCCCGCGCGTCACACGGCAAGGACCGATCCAGAACGTCAGACAGAACGCCGTGTACAGCGGGATCAAGGACCCCTCGAACACCGACCCCGTGAACATAAACGCCAGCACCACCAACAGCACCAGGTACGGGATCGACGAAAACGTCGAGTACAGCCAGATCACCGCGTGGTCGATCATCCCGCCCAGATACCCCGCCGCCGCACCCAGCAGACTCCCGAACGCCACCGCGATCACCGAAACCACGACCCCCACCTGGATCGCCACCTTCGCCGAGTAGATCGCACGGATGAAAATCGAACGCCCCTGACGGTCCGTCCCCAGAAGCATCCGCGTCTTGTACAGCAGCCCGTCGATCCCCTCGGGCATCGGATACAGCTCGCGGAAGATCGGATCGATGTTCCGCACCTTCGCGTTCACCTCCGCATCGATCCCCTCAAGCCGCTCATCCACCGCTCGCTCGATCGTGTCGAGCATCGCCGGGTCAAACAACGGGTCCGGCGTCGGCTCGTCGAACACCGCAAGCGCCGTGTCCTCGACCTCGCCCGGATCGATCGCCGCCAGCGCCGAATCCCCCGGGATCGCATCCCCCGCCTCATCCAGCAGGATCCCGATCTCCTCGAGCGACAGCGAAATCTCATCGAGCACGATCTCCCGATCATCCTCCTCGCTCGGGTTCTCGTACTTCGCGAAGTTCTCGCGCACGATGTCCACCGCGAACTGGATCTGCACAAACTTCGACCGCAACCCACGCAGCTCGTTCTGCGCCTCGAACTCCACGATCCCCCGCTCGTAAATCTCACGCAGCCGCTCAGGACCCACATCCGCAACACGCCGCTCCGCAAGCGAAAGCTCCCCGAGCACTTCATCCGCCGTCCGCTCATCGCCCGCGATCGGGTTCTCGATCTGATCCAGCGCCTCCCCCACCCGGTCGAAATAGAACCGCAGCTGCTCCGCCCGGACCTCGGGCTCCGAGATCATCCCGAAACCAGCCATGTTCCTCGCCCCCACCCGCTCAAGCGTCCGCTCCGGGAGCAACGCCCCCAGCACAGGCCGCTCCGTCAGGTCATACGCCCCCGTCACCCCCCCGAACCACGCCGCCACCTGCGTCATCAGGATCCACACAAACACCAGCAGATACAGCGAGATGATCGACAACGCGACCATCGCGCGACGGTTCCGCACAAGCTTCCGCACCGAAGGCGAGTCTTTCAGAGCAGCGATCACGACAGCCTCACTCTCGGATCGGCCAGCGCATACAGCACGTCCGTCAGGATGTTCGATGCGATGAACAACGCCGCGAACAGCGCCGTGAACGTCTGGATCACCGGGAAATCCTTCGAGTTGATCGCGTTGATCAGCGTCCGACCCATCCCCGGGATATTGAAGAACACCTCGATCAAAATCGACCCCGTCACCACGAACGGCAGCGAGATCATGATCCGCGTGATAATCGGGATCAGCGCGTTCTTGAGCATGTGCACGAACATCACCCGACTCCGCGAAGCCCCCTTCGCCCGCGCCGTCCGGATGTAGTCACGCGTCGTCTCCTCCACCATCACCGCCCGGTAAAACCGCGTGTCGTACCCGAGCGCCACCACCACGTTGATCATCACGGGCAGCATGCAGTACGCCACCCAGTTCTTCGGATGGAAGAAGAACCCCCGCCCCCCCGCGGCGCTCGCGTCCACCGCCACCTCGAAAGGCCACGCCCCGCTCTCCTGCTTGGGCAGAAACGCCCCGAAATACTGCCCCAGAATAATGTACACCAGCACCGAGATACTCATCCCGATCACCGCGACGAACATCAGCACCTTGTCCGGCGCCTTCCCCCGATTGAACGCCGACACAAGCCCCACACAGATCGCGATCGTCGCCGTAATCAAAAGCGTCGGCCCCATCACCGCGATCGAAGGCGGGATCGAATCCAGAATCATCGTCCCCACAGGACGGTCCTGGTCCCAGGACCGCACATCGTCGAAATCGAACGTGACGATCTGCACCAGGAACCGCCCATACTGGACGTAGAACGGATCATCAAGCCCGAACGACTCGGTCTTGAGCCGGATCTGCTCCTCGCTCGCGTTCTTCCCAAGGTGCGCAGACACCGGGTCCGTAACGCGCAGCGCCGCCATCACCACAAGGACGATCGCGAGAAAGACGGGGATGTTGTACAGCGTGCGCCGAATGATGTAGTTCCACACCGCTCGCGACTCCTTGTCAGCCAGGTGGGAAACTTATCGCTTCGAATCGTCCACGTCCAGATACTTGAACCAACCGTAATACCGTTCCGTCGGTTTGCAGTTGATCAGCCACGGGTTGATCACATAGAAACGCTGACGCGCCTGCGATCCGACATAAGGCACATCCTCGAGCACCATGTCACGCATCTCCTCGTAGATCGCGTCACGCTCCTCGCTCGGCCCCATCGTCAGGATCCGCTCGTACATCTCGTCGAACCCGTCCCGCTTGTAGTTGAAGTGGTTCGAACCAGGAGACTCGTTCGGCCCATAGAACAACGCCAGATTGTTCTCCCCGTCCGGGTAGTCGCTCGCCCACGCAAACCCGAACATCGGCGCCTTCTTCTTGTTGATCGCCTCGATCAGCGACGAGAAGTCCATGAAGATCGCCTCGAACCGCACATTGATCTTCTCGAGCTGACGCTTCACCATCTCCGCCATCTCGACGTTCAGCGTCGTCTGCGACGTGTAGAACCGGATCGCGGGCAACCCCTCCCCGTTCGGATACCCCGCCTGCGCCAGCTTCTGACGCGCCAAAGGCAGGTTCGGACCCCGATACGCCGCCTCCGAACGACCGTCCTCGGGATGACCACGCAGCCCCGGAGGGATCGGACCGTCGTACACGATCGTCCGACCGTTGTAGAACGTCTGGTTGATCTCCTCGAGATCGATCGCCAGCGCGATCGCCTGACGCAACGCTTTCTTCTCCTCGCTATACCCACCCAGCAGCTCGTCCTCCATGTTGAACCCACGGAAGATGAAGTCCAGCAGACGGTTCGACTGCGCCCGCACACCCTTCTCGAGCATCTCCTCCTTCAGCTCCAGCGACGCCTTGTCGAACGCCTCCAGGAAGTAATCCTCGGGAACCTGCGAATACCCCAGCTGCCCCAGCGAGAACTGCAGCCACATGGGCTGGTCCTCCGGGAACATCGTGAACTCGATCCGATCCACAAAAGGAACCCGCTCCCCCGCCGCACGGTGCAGCCGGTTCCGACGATCCTCTCGCGTCCACTCATCACGCCCCGGGTAGAACACCGGGTGGTAGTTCGGGTTCACGTTCGCCGTCAGCGACTGCTTCGGAACCCACGAATCCAGAATGAACGGCCCCGTCCCCACCGGGTTGAACCCGAAATCCTCCCCGTAATACTCCACCGCCTCACGGGGAACCACCGACGTCTGGAACATCCCCAGGATGTACAGGAACCGATAGACCGGCTGCTTCAGCTCGATCTCGAACTCCTTGTCATTGATCTTCCGGAACCCAGACACCGGCGCGTCGTAATCGAACTCCGCCGCTTTGTTCTGCTCGTCCTTGTACTCGTCGAACCCCTTGATCGTGTCCTTCAAAAGCCACCAGTTCTCGAGCTCGTACTGATCGTCCGCAAGCCGCTTGAGCGAGTAGAACACATCCTCCGTGCGGATCTCACGCCCCTCCCCGTTCGGGAAACACGCGTTGTCGTGGAAGTACACCCCGTCCTTGAGCTTGAAACGCCACGTCAGCCCCCCGTCCTCCGACACGGGCTGCTCCGCAAGCAGCAGCGGCTCAAACGACATCGGATCCGCGTACGAGTTCGTCATCAACGTCTCGTAGAACTGCGCACAAGCCATGTTGTCGTACGTCGTAGACCCCTTCACCGGGTCCAGAGACTTCGGACCGTCCGTCCGGATCGGGAGCTGGAGCACCTTCATCGCCCCCGCTTCGTCCTTCGCCCCCTCAAACACCGCACCCGCATGCGCCACACCACCCATCCATCCAGCACCCACCACAGCGAGCACCCCAACCATCCGACGAGCAGCGTTCCGCATACGAACCTCCTTCACAAACCGTGTGACGTACCACAGACCCCAATGCAGGACCCGCAATCGCGTGGTGGCATGGTAGCGAGCCACCCCCCACCCCTCAAATCATCCCGCACCGAACCACGCACCACCACACCGCACCCCTCCCCCACCCCTGACACCAAAACCCACAACATCCCCTCACACAATCCGCTACGCTCACCACCATGACCCCCGACCCGATCACAACCCGTCTCGATTTCGCCCGCGCCAACACCATGGAATGCGCCAAAATCGCGCTCCAGTACTTCCAAACCCCCGAAGCCCGCCCCGATCACAAATCCGACGGCTCACCCGTCACCATCGCCGACCGCGCCATCGAAACCGAGCTCCGCAAACGCATCGAACACCACTTCCCCGACGACACCATCCGAGGAGAAGAGTTCCCCACCAAAGAGGGCTCCACCGACTTCGAATGGATCATCGACCCCATCGACGGCACCGTCTCCTTCGTCCAAGGCGTCCCCCTCTTCGGAACCATGCTCGCATGCCTCCACAAGGGCACCCCCACCATCGGCGCCATCGCCATCCCCTGCCTCGACGAGATGGTCATCGCCGCCACCGGACACGGCGCCACCCACATCCGCGCCGGACACCCCGACACCCCCTGCAACGTCACCACCAACGCCCCCCTCAGCAGCGCCCTCGTCGTCACCACCACCCCCGACTCCTTCCGAGATCGAAACGCCCTCCACATCCACGACACCCTCGCCCAAAGCGCCCGCTCCCTCCGGGGATGGAGCGACTGCTACGCCTTCGTCCTCCTCGCAACCGCCCGCATCGACGCCGTCATCGAACCCGTCGTCAGCATCTGGGACATCGCCTCCGTCCCCCCCATCATCACCGAAGCCGGAGGCGCATGGTCCGACCTCAAGGGGAACCACGCACTCGACACCGGCCACTTCCTCGCATGCGCCGCACCCCTCCACCCCGAACTCCTCCGAATCACCAAAGCCATCGACCCCTGACACCACCGAAGCCCCCAGGACCGTTCCACCCACCCCGTGGTGCGCTATCATCCCAGATTCCGGCCCAACCACGCACCGCCGGATCTCCAGCAACCCCTTCTCGCGCAGGAACCCGGATCGTATGAGCACACACGCCGAGCCCTCCTCGACGCGCCGTCTCGATCACGCGCGCTCCGCCTCCATCGACACCTCAAGCGACAGCGCCCATTCCCTCCGCACCCGCATCCGCTCCAAATCCGCCACCATCGGCGTCGTCGGCCTCGGTTACGTCGGGCTCCCCCTCATCCGCGCCATCGCCCAGCAGGGCTACACCATCGTCGGGTACGACGTAGACAACTCCAAAATCGCCAAGCTCAAAGCAGGACAGTCCTACCTCAAACACCTCGGGAACGACTTCGCCCAGGAACTCGCACACTCCGACCAATTCACCCCCACCTCCGACGAATCCGCGCTCACCCAGTGCGACGTCATCATCCTCTGCGTCCCCACCCCCCTCGGACCCCACCACGAGCCCGACCTCTCCTACGTCATCGCGAGCACCAAGCTCTGCGCCCGGGTCCTCCGACCGGGCCAGCTCGTCGTCCTCGAATCCACCACCTACCCAGGAACCACCCGCGACGTCATGCTCCCCATCCTCGAGCAGACAGGGCTCCGCGCCGCCGACGACTTCTTCCTCGCATACTCCCCCGAAAGGGAAGACCCCGGACGCGTGGGCTCCACCACCGACCGAATCCCCAAACTCGTAGGCGGAATCGACCCAATCTCCACAAATCTGTGTGTGGAGCTCTACGAGTCCTTCATCAACAACGTCCACCAAGTCAGCTCCGCCGAGATCGCCGAGAGCGCCAAACTCCTCGAGAACATCTACCGCGCCGTCAACATCGCACTCGTCAACGAACTCAAAGTCGTGTTCGACCGGATGGGCATCGACATCTGGGAAACCATCGAAGCCGCAAAGACCAAACCCTTCGGCTTCCAGGCCTTCTACCCCGGTCCCGGTCTCGGAGGCCACTGCATCCCCATCGACCCCTTCTACCTCACCTGGAAAGCCAAAGAAACCGGCTACGCCACCCGCTTCATCGAACTCGCCGGCGAGATCAACCGACACATGCCGCACTACGTCGTGTCGCGCATCGCCGACGCGCTCAACGAACACGAGCACGCCATCAAGGGCGCCGACATCTTGGTCCTCGGGGTCGCCTACAAACCCGACGTGGACGACTCGCGCGAATCGCCGGCCGCCGAGATCATCGAGCAGCTCCTCGCACGCGGCGCGAACGTCAGCTACCACGACCCCCACGTCACCACGTTCCCCGAGATGCGCGACCACGACATCGATCTGTCGAGTGTCGATCTCACCCCCGAGCGCCTCGCGCAGTCGGACTGTGTCGTCATTGTGACGGACCACACGAATGTGGACTACAGCCTGATCGCGAACCACGCGCCCCTGGTGGTGGACACGCGCAACGCGATGGCGCGCGTCGGCGGCGAGATCCGCGCCGATGTGGTGAAAGCCTAACCCCGATAGACCGATTCGACCGCGCGGATGTACTGCTCGTCCGTCCACGCTTCGCCGCGTGGATTGTGTGACGGCGACCCGAGTGCGCGGGCGAGGGACCCCGGGTTGTCGAGTTCGTAGCTCGTTTCCGTGTCGATCCCGGACCGATCGGAAACGACGACGCGCGTCCCGAGCGCGTGCGCTTCGTCGATGACGAGCGGCGCGGCTTCGAGGGTGCGCGAGGGGAGGATCAGGGTCTCGGATCGCGCGATGTGGATGAGGGTTTGGGGGTGATCGAGGTGGCCGAGGAAGGTTGCGTCCAGACCTCGGGATTGTGCGATGGATTCGCAGCGAGCGCGGTCGGGTCCGTCGCCGACGATGGTGATGGGGATGTGGGTCGGGACAATTTCGAGGAGTTCGGCGGTGCCTTTGGTGTCGGTGAGACGCGCGACGACGATGGCTCCGTTCTGTGTGGCTGGTTCGAGATCGGGGAGTTGGGGTGGTGGGTTGGGGATGTGGTGGATTTGTTCCACGTGGAACATTGTGGTGAGGAGTGACGCGATGCGCGCGCTCGGGGTGATGACATCGTGGATGGTGCGGTGTCGGTGGTGGATGGTGTAGTTCCAGGAGTGCTGGGCGGCGCGCGCGCAGGAGCGGGCGATGCTTCGGTCCCAGCGGAGTGACCAGGTTTGTGCGCCGGTGGTGGGCATGGGGGCGGGGACCCACAGATTTGTGGCATATCGCATCCCGCCTGGGTTTGGGCAGAGGAGGTGGTGGTCGTGGGCGCTCATGATGATGCGCGCACCAGACTCAGTTGCGTAGGTGGCGCAGTCGGCGAGGATGGCTGGGGAGAGGAGGTGGTAGATGTTGTGGAGGTGCACGACTTCGGGTTGGAATGACTCGATTTCGTGGCGGAGGAGCTTTCTTGCCTGGGCGCATGCGATGTAGGTGCGCCAAGACCTTCGCACGTTGTGCTCATCGGCGAAGAGGGTGCGTGTGTCGTGTCCTCGGTCGTTGAGGAGCTGGCGCGTGCGATGGAGGACGAGTTCGGCTCCGCCGGCTTGCGCGTAGTCGTTGACGAGGAGGACGCGCATGGGCGCGGGTCAAACGCTCGTCGGGGTGTGGGCTCGGACGAAGCTCACGACGGTGTCGGCGACGTACTGCTGCTGCTCCTGGGTGAGACCCGGGTAGATGGGGAGGGCGATGGTTTCCTTTGCGGCGAGCTCGGAATGGGGGAGGTCGCCTTCTTTCCCTCCGAGTTCGGCGAAGCATTCCTGCATGTGGAGCGGGACGGGGTAGTAGACCTCGTTCCCGATGTTGTTTTCGGAGAGGTGCTTGCGGAGGTCGTCGCGGATCTCACCCGGGACTCGGATGACGTACTGGTTGTAGATGTGGCGCGCCTTCCCGGTGACACCCTTGGGGGTGCGGATCTGGAGGTCGGCTTCCTGGGCGATGGGTGTTTCGTTGGTGAGGGCGCCCTGGGACTGGAACATCTGGTCGTAGTTGGCGGCGTTTTGGATGCGCTGGTCGTGCCAGGATTCGAGGTGGGTGAGCTTGATGCGGAGGATGGCGGCTTGGAGCGCGTCGAGACGCGAGTTCACGCCGACCATGCGGTGGTAGTACTTGGGCTTGCCGCCGTGGACTCTGAGGATGGAGAGTTTCTCGGCGAGTTCGGGGTCGTTGGTGGTGACGGCGCCTGCGTCGCCGAAGGCGCCGAGGTTCTTGGAGGGGAAGAAGGAGAAGCAGCCGATGGTTCCTCTGGACCCGACGGTGATGCCCTGGTCGTCTTTGGTTCCGAGGGACTGGGCGGCGTCTTCGATGAGGGGGAGGTTGCGTTCTTCGGCGAGCTTTGTCCATTCGTCCATGTCGAAGGACTGCCCGAAGAGGTGGACGGGCATGATGGCTTTGATGTCGGGGTGCTGGTCGAGGAGCTGCTTGGTGTGCTCGATGTCCATGTTGTAGGTGACGGGGTCGATGTCGGCGAAGACGGGGTCGATGCCGAGACGCCATGCGGATCCGCCGGTGGCGAAGAAGGTGTAGCTGGGGCAGACGACTTTGGGGCGGGAGCCCGAGCGGATGCCGTCGATGTTGAGGGCCATGAGCGCGAGGAGGAGCGCGTCGGACCCGGAGGCGCATCCGACGGCGAACTTGGCTCCGGTGTACTGGGCGATTTCTTCTTCGAGGGCTTTGACCTCGGGGCCCATGATGAACCATTGGTCTTCGGCGACTTTGCGCATGACGGGTTCGATCTCTTCTTTGAGCTGGGCGTACTGGAGCTTGAGATCGAGGAGGGGGACGTTCATTGCGGACATGGCACGAGACTCCGAATGATGGGGTGTGTTCTTGTTGCGTGGATCAGTGTGAAGCGACGGCGAGGGGGTCGGCTTCTTTGACGGGGGTGAGGCGGGCTTCTTCGAGGGCGCCTTCCTGGTGGTATTGGTTCCCGCAGGTGGTGCAGGTGGTGTTGCCTTCGGTGTCGGGGTTGGGGAGGACGAGACCACAGCGGCATGCCCAGCCCTTTCGTTTTGCGGGGACTCCGAGCATGAGGGCGTAGTCGGGGACGTTGGTGGTGACGACGGCTCCTGCGCCGACGAGGACGAAGCGCCCGATGGTGTGGCCGCAGACGATGGTGGAGTTGGCTCCGAGGGAGGAGCCGTATCCCACGCGGGTTTCGACGTACTCGCTGCGGCGATTGATTTCGCAGCGCGGGGTGAGGATGTTGGTGAAGACCATAGAGGGGCCGCAGAAGACGTAGTCGTCGAGGTGGACCCCGGTGTAGAGGGAGACGTTGTTCTGGATTTTGCAGCCCGTTCCGATGGTGACGTCGGGGGAGACGACGACGTTCTGTCCGATGTTGACGCGCTCACCGATTTGGGCGCGGGGCATGATGTGGGAGAAGTGCCAGATGGAGGAGCCCGCGCCGATGGTGCAGTCGTCGTCGATGTAGGCGGATTCGTGGATCTTGGTGTTGGGGAAGCGGTCCTGGTGGCTCATCGGGCCCCCACTGCTTCTTGGGTGGTGATGTTGATGGTGGGCGACATGTCCACGGGGGCGCCGTTCTTGACGAGGGATTCCTGCGCGGTGTGGAGGATGCGGAGGACGCGGACCCCTTCGTGCGCGTCGGTGAGGGGTTGGGTGTGGGTGCGCACGGCGTTGACGAAGTGGAGGACTTCGAGGTCGAGGGGCGCGGTGGTGTCGTACTCGACTTGGACTCCATCGGATTTGACGGGGATGGGTTGGCCTTCTTGCCAATCGACCCCGGTTTCGTGGAGGACGAGCTCGCGCGCGACGTCGTCGAAGGTGGCCATCTTTTTGGATCCGACGACGACGAGCTTTTGTTCTTTGAAGGGGTGGAGCCAGGAGACGAAGATGTGGGCGCGGGCGCCCCCGGGGAACTTCATCTGGGTGACGGTGACGTCGGCGATGTCTTTGGAGAGGTAGTCCCCTCCGGTGCAGACGATCTGTTCGGGGTCTTCTCCGATGAGGCGGAGGAGGACGGAGATGTCGTGGGGGGCGAAGGACCAGAGGGCGTTTTCGAAGGTGCGGAACTTGCCCAGGTTGGTTCGGTTGGAGACGGCGTACCAGATGTCTCCGAGTTCTCCGTTGTCGATGAGTTCGCGGAGTTTGAGGATGGCGGGGTGGTATTCGAGGAGGTGCCCGACCATGAGGATGCGATCGAGGGCTCCGGCGAGGTCGCGGAGTTTGACGGCTTCGTCGGTGTCGATGGTGATGGGTTTTTCGACGAAGACGTCCTTGCCTGCGTGCATGGCTGCTCGGGCGAGGTCGTGGTGGGTTTCGGCGGGGGTGGCGATCATGACGGCGTCGATGGACGGGTCGTTGATCAGGTCCATGGGATCGGAGGCGACGCGCGCGCCCGGGGCGATTTCGGACGCGAGGGCGCGTGCGGACTCGCTCGGGTCTGCGACGGCGGCGACTTCATGGACTCGCGCGAGGGTTTTGGTGATGTTCTTGCCCCACCCACCACACCCGAGGACGGCGATTCTCGGGGATGCGGTGTTCGTATCCTGCTCACACTGCTGCGACATGTGTTCTCCGTGTGCTTTGGTGTCGCGCCGTTGGGGGGACACCTTGGGGGATCATAGCCCTTGGGGGGTGGGTTCCCGGTGGGTTTTGGGGGATCCGGTGGGGGTGAACTGTTCGCATTGGTGGAGGAGGATTTCGGATTGTCTTTGTCGGCTGAGGTTTGCGACGGCTTGGTGGTTTGGTGCGGGGTGTTCGATGCGGGTGTCGAGAAGGCCGGCGATGGTTTTGGCGATGTCGGCGGGGGTGGATCCGATCCAGAGTCCTCGGCCGGTGCGTTCGACGACGTCGGTCATCGGGCCTCTTGGGCCGGTGACGAGGACGGTGGGTCCAGCGGCGATGTACTCGTAGATTTTGTTGGTGACGACTCCGGCGCGGGGGTCGCGCCATTCGATTCCGAGGAGGGCGGAGGCGCTGCGCTGGAGGGCGATGGATTCGTGGTGCGGGACGACTCCGAGGAGGGTGAGGGTTTGGGGGTTGAGGTTGAGGGATTGCGCGGCTTGGGTCCAGGCGGATTGGTTGTCGCCGGCGATGGTGAGGGTGATGTTTCGGTTCTGGGATTGGAGGATTTTGAGGGCGGCGAGGATGGGGGTGGGGTTTTGGAAGCGTTCGTAGAGCTGTCCGGTGTAGACGAGGTTTGCGGGGTTTGCGTTGGCGAGGGATCTGGGGTTTGGGGGTTGGGGTTTGGCGTCGTAGCCGTTGGTGGCGATGGTGACGGGGGCGCGGGATCTGGCGCGGAGCCAGTGGGCGAGGGGTTCGGAGACGGTGGTGAGCGCGTCGGCCTTTGCGAGGACGTGTCGTTCGATCATGCGTTCTCGGATAGAGAAGGGGAGGAGGCCTGGGTAGGCATGGTTTGCGGTCCAGAGGTCTCGGTAGTCGGCGACCCAGGCGCGGGCGGCGCCGGTGGTGCGGAGGGCGAGCGCGACTTGGTGTGCGGTGTATGGGCCGCAGGATGAGAGGATGACGTCCCAGGGGCGGGATTGCTTTGCGAGGGTGGTTGCGTGTTGGAATGCGGGCTTGACCCAGTGGTCGGTGAGGTCGGGCATTCGGACGGCGGCGTAGATGCCTGTCCGGGCGCGGAGGGTGGAGGCGAGGCGTTTGTGGAGGGGGGCTTGGGCTGGGGTGTCGGAGCGCGAAGGGTCGGCGTTGCGGGCGGCGCTGAGGATGCGTGGGGTGTGGTACGGGACTTCGTGGGCGGTGACGGCGGGGTGGGTGAAGTCGGGGAGGGCGATCTGGTCGGGGCGTTTGGGGGTGGTGAGGACGTCGATGTCCCAGTCGGCGTTTGCTGCGGCTCGGGCGAGGGCGGCGATTCGGACGGAGGCGGCGCCGCCTTGGGGGGGGAAGAAGGGGGAGACGAGGAGGAGACGCTTCATGGGGCGGGGATCGGGGGTGTGGGTGGGGATTTGTGGGATCGGGGAATGATTCTGGGGTTGGTCGGTTGATTCACGATACCCTTGTGTGGTGTCGGGTGCTTGGGAAGAGCATCCGGATGGCGATGTCGGGCGAAGTCGTGGTACGGCGCTGCGAGGATGGCGCGAGGAGGATCGGATGAAGAAGAAGGCTGGGATCGTTGCTGCTTGCTTGGGGTTGGTCGGGCTTGGGGCTGCTGGGTTGATGCTGAAGCCCCCTCAGGAGGTGGAGGGTGATCCGGTGTATGTGCTCGACCATGAGATGGCGCTGATCGATGGGACGGTGGTGTCGCTGAAGGATTACGAGGGGAAGGTGATCCTGATCGTGAACACGGCGAGCAAGTGCGGGTACACGAGGCAGTATGCGGGGCTGCAGGAGTTGTACGAGGCGAAGAAGGACGATGGGTTTGTCGTGCTGGGGTTCCCGGCGAACAACTTCATGGGTCAGGAGCCCGGGTCGAACAAGCAGATCGCGCAGTTCTGTTCATCCGAGTACGGGGTGACGTTCCCGATGTTCGAGAAGGTCAGTGTGAAGGGGGAGGACACGGCTCCGTTGTTTGCGCAGCTGACGGAGGCGGCGGGGCAGCCCACGTGGAACTTCAACAAGTACCTAGTGGATCGGGAGGGTCATCTGATGGCGCGGTATGACTCGTCTACGTCGCTCTCGGATCAGGAACTGCTGAAGCGGATCGAGGGGTTGCTCGGGGAGTGATCGGGGAGATGGGCTCTGCTTGCGTTTACGGATTCCGTGGGTGCATGGTGGAGCCGAACATGTGGAGGTCGTAGCGCTGGACGAGGTCTCTGCAGACGGCGAGTCCTCTCGTGGAGTTCCCGTAGGTGTCGAGTTTGGGTGAGTAGACGGCGATGCCCATGATCCCAGGGACGACGGCCATGATGGCGCCGGAGACTCCGGACTTTGCTGGGAGTCCGACTTCGTAGGCCCAGCGCCCGGCGTAGTTGTACATCCCGTTCATGAGCATGACGACGAGGATGTCTTTGATGTAGGTTTCGTCTACGACTCGCTCGTTGGTGTGGGGGTTGAGGCCGTAGTTTGCGAGGGTTGCGGCGGCGTTGGCGAGTCCCTGGGTGGTGGCGCGGAGGGCGCAGGAGCGGAAGTAGAGGTCGAGTGTTTCTTCGACGTCTCCCTCGATGGTGCCTTTGTCCTTGAGGAGGTATCCGAGGGCGCGGTTTCGGTCCCCGGTGCGTTTTTCGGAGCGGTAGACGGCTTCGTCGATGGTGGTGTCCTGGTTGGTGTAGGTTGCGACGGCGGCGCGGACGTGCTCGAAGCGGTCTTCGGGGGTGGAGCCCGGCATGAGGGAGGCGGTGACGATGGCGCCGGCGTTGACCATGGGGTTGAGGGGGCGGCCGATCTCGTCGAGCCCGACCATGGAGGAGAAGGAGGAGCCCGTGGGTTCGACGCCGGTGAGGGAGACGGTGAGTTTGCGGCCGACGATTTGGAGGGCTTGCCCGAAGACGAGGGGCTTTGCGGTGGACTGGAGGGTGAAAGCGGCGTGTTCGTCTCCGACGACGTGGGATGTGCCGTCCACGAAGGTGACGGCGATGCAGAAGGTGTCGGGGTCGGCTTTGGCGAGTTCGGGGATGTAGGTGGCGACTTGGCCGTCGGATCGGACGCGCTCTCGGTCGTGGATGGACTGGAGGGTGTTGGGGAGGTCGTCGAGCACGCTTTGAGATCCTTGAGCGGGGTTATGGGTGTGTTTCAAGTGTACATGGGGCGATGGGTCGATATGGGGGACATCGGATGACGGACGAACGGACTCAAGACGGACCCCCGGTTGTCGCGCCATGGCGCGATCGGTTGCACGAGATTATCTTCGAGGCGGATACGCGCGCGGGGAAGGCGTTTGACGTCTCGTTGATTGCGGCGATTCTGTTGTCGGTGCTGGTGGTGGTGCTGTCCACGATGCCCAGCGCGGATGAGGAGCCCGCTCGGGGGGTGTACTTGGCGCTCGAGTGGGTGTTCACGGTGCTGTTCACGATCGAGTATCTGGTGCGGATCGTGGTGGTGCGGCGCCCGCTGCGGTATGTGTTCTCGTTCTATGGGATCATCGACCTGCTGTCGATTCTTCCTGCGTTCATCGGGCTGGTGGTTCCGGGCGGGGAGCGTTTGCTGGTGGTGCGGACGCTGCGGCTGCTTCGGATCTTCCGGGTGTTCAAGCTCGCGCGGTATCTGACGGAGGCGGCGGCGTTGAAGGAGGCGCTGTTGGTGTCTCGTCACAAGATCGCGGTGTTCCTGACGACGGTGTTGATCGTAGTGCTGATCGCGAGCGCGGTGATGCACATCGTGGAGGGGAACGCGAAGAACGAGGACTTTGATTCGATGCCCAGCGCGATGTACTGGGCGGTGATCACGATGACGACGGTGGGGTATGGGGATATCACGCCGATCACGGGGGCGGGGAAGGCGATGACGGCGATCCTGGTGCTGATCGGGTATTCGCTGATTATTGTGCCGACGGGGATTCTGACGGCGGAGATGTCGGGGGGGATTCGTTCGGTGACGACCCGGGCGTGTCCGTCGTGCATGGCTGAGGGACACGATGCGGATGCGCGGTATTGCAAGCGGTGTGGGGAGGCGTTGAACGACTGAGGGGCGGATCGGGGGTCAGGATGTGATTCGGGAGAGGGGCGCGGCGTGGGTCGATGCTGCTGTGTTGGGCGCGTTGATGATTGTGTCGTGGGTGTCTCTCGCGGAAGGGCTGGGGTCGTAGTAGCAGTTGAGGATGGAGGACATGGTGTCCTTGCCTTTTGCGATGCGTTTGACGTGGGCCCATGTCGGGGGAGGGATGAACTCGAGGAGGGGTTGCGCGACGTTGGGGATGTGGGCCCAGACGTTCTTGAGAGCTCGGTCCCACTGCTGGTGGTAGTTGAGGAGGTCGTCGGGGTGGACGACTTTGCGCTCGACCCCTTCGTCGAGGGGTTGGAAGGGTTCGCAGATGTTGAGGTAGCCGTAGTCGTCGGTGAGTTCTTCGCCGGCCTTGATGTCGCGGATGGCGATCTCGAAGTTGTAGGCGGTGGACATGCAGTTGGACTTGAAGGAGTGGTTGACGAATCGCGCATGGTCCCAGCAGAGGACCCACTTTCCGGTGGGGTTGCGGAAGCAGTAGGTGTCGAGGAGGCGTTTGTAGTTGTCGCCCATAGCGTCCACCTGTTCGGGGGTGAACTCTCGGTCGAGTTTGTCCTGTGCCCAGGTGATGGTGCCTGCGGGGATATCTTGGGTCGCGACGACCCCGTGACCGATTTCATCGGAGATGAAACGGAGGGCGGTATTCGGATGCATCATCGTGAGGGGGTGCCCGTGGGGAGAGGTCTATGCCCTTAGTGCGGAGCCCGACAGGGTTGGCCACAGTGGCCGGGGCACGAGTCGGGGCGGGGCTTGCGACTTCTCCGCAAAATCATACACGATGCTGAGGAATGTCAAGCGGGGAAGTTGAAAGTCGGTGTCGATGGGTGAGATTCGGGAGTCTGGGAACCTTACTCGGGGTCGGAGACATCCTCGTCGGTCCATCGGCGGACTCGAAGGATTCGGCGCGGATGGATCGAGGGGGTCAGGGTGTGTCGTTGATCGGGGTGGAACGGGTTTCGGTGATTCTGACCTCGCCTTGTTCGACGGTGAGGGATACGTGATCGCGGAGTTGATTGCTCTCGGTGATGGAGAGTTGACGGATGAGGGGTGAACGGGATTCGGTGGTTGCGCGTGATGCCGCGATCTCGATGGAGGACGGGGTCATCGAGACGACGGCGCCTTCGTCGATGGCGCCGGAGTCGTGGATGGTGAGGGTGTGGATGGTGTTGGTGTGGGGATGGGGGTAGAAGATGGTGTCTTCGATGGGGTCGTGGGTGCGCTTGTCGGTGGTGCGCATGTGGAGGGCTTCGTTGTGGGGGATCCAGGTGAAGGTGGTTCGGGTGGTATCGGTTTCCCAGTCGTGCTCGATGAGGGGGAGGAAGTGCTTGAGGTGTTCGATTGTCTTCGGGGGTTTGGATGTGGAGGGGGGGAAGGGGGTGAGGGTATCGGCCTTGGTGTAGGACCAGTTGGTCATGTTGGGGTCCACGGGTTGGCCGTCGTCTTGGATCCAGTGGTTGGTGTAGGAGGTTGGGGTGTCGAAGGTCCAGAGGGAGGAGATCTCTCGGGATTTCGGTGCCCAGTGGATGTACTCCTGGTTGTAGGAGAGGGTCATGTCGAAGCGGAGTATGTGGTCGTCCTGGGGGGTGACGGTTCCGTTCTGGATGAGCCCGGGGTTGACGAGTGCGAGGACGGTGAGTTCGTCGCGCTGGGGGTGGTGGTAGATGACGGTGAAGACGCCGAAGATCGCTTCGGCGTTGTCATTTTTGTTGGTAGTGATGGAGATGAGTGCGTTTTTGCCTGCGGCCCAGGTCCATCGGTCGCGTTGCTGGTTTTCGTTTTCGGGGACGGTGCGCCATTCGCCTTGGGGGAGGTGCGCGAGGGGTTTGAGGGGGGCGGTGTGCTGGTTGAGTCGTTCGGCGTTGATGTGGACGAGGGCTGCTGTGAGGTCGGTCCAGATCTCGTGGTGGATGGGGTGCGGGCTGATCCGGATTGTGATGGTGGAGGTGGTTTCGGTATCGGGGTGGGTTTCGATCTGGGCGAGGACGGATTTGGGTTTGAGGGTGGAGAAGCCGTCGATGAGGTGGAGGGTGGCGCGGTAGGTGTTGGGGGCGAGTTCTTCGATCTCGACGGTGACTTCGTTGGGTGGGGAGTCGGGTTTGCGGCCGACGCCGAAGGCTTCCATGAGCCCGGTGTAGTAGGTTTTGAGGAGGTCGGCGAGTTGGTCTTTGGAGGGGGCGGGCTCGTCGAGTTTCATCTCGATTGCATAGGACCAGTAGTTGTCGGAGTCGGGGTTTCTCCATCCG
>JALUWX010000055.1 GCA_027019265.1 Phycisphaerales bacterium | reverse complement strand
GGGGTGGGGGGGGGGGGGGGGGGGGGGGGTGGGGGGGGGTGGGGGGGGGGGGGGGTGGGGGGGGGGGGGGGGGGGGGGGGGGGGGGGGGGGGGGGGGGGGGGGGGGGGGGGGGGTTGGTGAGGTGACGAAGAGGGTGCGCGGGGCGCTGGGGTAAGAAGAGGGAACGCAGAGGACGCAGAGGTCACGCAGAGGGCGCAGAGAAGGCGGGGGGTGGGGTGAGGGCGTGACAGCCCCCCTCCGTCATGCTGCGCGTGACACCTCCCCCGCCCCCCCGAAGCCCGGGGGAGGAGAGAAGGCAAGAAGGCAGAAGACATCGGGCGCGTGTGTCTACCTGCTTTGCCCTTCGGGTCAAAGCAGGGCACCCTGCCTCGGGGTTCACGTGGGGCGGTGGGTGTTGGTGGGGTGATTAGGCGCCGGAGTTCATGAGAGCGATGAGCAGCATGAGCATGACGTTGGCGATGATGGTGGGGATCGAGTAGAGGAAGAGAAGGACGAGGCTGTACTTGGTCTCGGGGTTGTGGTTGCGCTTGTTGGTCTTTCGGCGCATGAGGACGAAGGTGGTGGGGATCCAGATGATCGCGATGAAGGGGATGGTGAAGAGGTAGACGAGCCCGAGGTCGTTCACGCGCGGGGTGTTGATGACGTAGAGGGTGAAGATGGTGAGGGGGAGGAGGAGCCCGGGGGCGAAGAGGGTGAGGAGGTAGTGGGTGTGGAATCTTCTGAAGGATCGGCGCCGCTCGAGGGGGCTCATGGGGATGACGGAGCGGCCGCACTCGGGGCAGGTGGTGTGTGTGTTGGGGGTGCTTGTTGCGCTGAGGTCGTAGCGGCAGTGGGGGCAGAGGAGGGGCGCGGGGTTAGTCATTGGAGCGGTTGATGACACGGACGTTGTCTCGTTCGTCCATGAGGCCTCCGGGTTCGTGGGCTCGTGCGAGAGCGCGTTTGAGGCGGAGGTAGACGTAGAGGATGAAGAAGAGGACGAGGGCGATGGGGATGATGACAATGGAGAGCGCGAGCCCGATGATGAGGACGGCGATGAGGACGCACAGGGCGATGAGCTGCGCGAGCGGGCCTCCGGTTCGGATGGTGCGTTGTTGGGTTTGCACGTTGGATTGTAGGGAGTTTGGGTGTGGGGCTTTCGGCGCGTGAAAAACCCCCGCGGGTGAGCGCGGGGGCTTTTGGTCAGGAAGAATCCTGTTGAGTCGTTGGGTGATTAGCTGCGGCGGCGACGGGAGGCGGTGAGGCCGGCGAAGCCGAGGAAGGCCATGGTGCCCGGGGCGGGGACGATGGTCTTGTTCTTGGAGATGAGGAAGGACTCGCCGGACTGGAGGGTGATGTCCCACTGGAAGGCCCAGGCGACGTTGCCTTCGGCGGCGGCGTTGCCGTTGAGGTCATCGGCGACTCCGTTCCCGAAGAGGGAGAGGATTTCGTCGGCGGTGCCCATCTGGAAGGCGCTGGGGAAGGGGGTGGCGACGGTTTCGGAGAGGATGGAGGAGCCGCTATCGGATTGCATCGCGACGTTGCCGTCCACGATGGAACCGAAGTCGTCGTTGGCGGAAGCGCCGAGGTCGAAGTCAACGACCTGGAAGAAGGAGAAGGAGATGGCGGCGTCGGAGGTGTTGGTGATGGAGATTTGTTCGGCGAGGGAGGATTCGCCGGAGCCCGGGAGTCCGCCTCGGAGGGTGAAGAGGGTTTCGAACTCGAGACGGCCGTCGGACCAGAGCTGGGAGATGGCGTCGGCGCGGTCATCGGTGAAGGGGTTGGTGTCGGTGAGGACGGTGCCGATATTGTCGAGCGAGGCGATGTTGGTTTCGTCGTTGGATCCGCCGACGCGGTACCAGAACTCTTGTGCGAAGAGTTGGTTGGCTCCGTCAACGATCCAGTCGATTTGGCCTGCGGACCCGAAGTCGGCGGATGAGTTGCCGTCTTCGATGATGAGGCCGCTGGCGAAAGCGGAGGTGGCGGTGGTGGCGGCGAGGACGATGGCGGTGGTGTACTTCATGGTTTTTTTCTCCCCCTGGCACGCGGAAGTGCGTGGGTTCTCCGGTGGTATGTGCCCATAAGGTGCGCCGAAAATGGGACCTTGCAAGTGATTGTGCGGAAAGTTTGGGCAGAATTGTGTGTGGGAAGTCGGGAATTCGTGGGCGGTTGCGTGATGTTCGTGGGGTGTCTGTATCGGGGGTGTTGTGGTTGAAAAAAGAAACAACCCCGCGCGGATGCGCGGGGTTGTTTGCAGTTTGAGATGTCGGTCTGATCAGCGGCGACGGCGGGGTGCGACGAGGCCGGCGGAGAGACCGAGGAGGGCGAGCGCGCCGGGAGCGGGGACGATGGACTTGTCCTTGGAGATGATGAAGGATTCGCCGGCGGCGAGGGTGATGTTCCACTGGAAGGCCCAGGCGACGTCGCCTTCGGCGTGGTTGTTGTTGTCGAGGTTGTCGATGTCGTCATCGTTGAGGGCATCGATGAGGTCGGGGTAGTTGCCGACGGACCAGAGGTCAGGGGCGGGGGTGACGACGACTTCGGCGACGGAGAACTGGTCGTCTTCCTGGCGGACGGTGTTGCCGTTGACGATCCAGCCCATGTCGTCGGAGGAGTCTCCGCCGAGGTCGAAGTCAACGTACTGGAAGAAGGAGAGGGAGATGGATTCGAGTCCGGTGTTGCGGATGGTGATGGACTCGGCGAGGTCGGCGCGGCCGGAGCCTTCGTTGCCGCCGCGGAGGGTGAAGATGGTTTCGATTTCGAGGCCTGAGCCGTCGGCGTAGAGGTTGCCGAAGGCGTCGGGTGCTTGGTCACGGAAGGGGTTGGTATCGGTGACGAAGGAGCCGATGTTGTCGAGGCCGCCGTCTCCGAGGACGTACTCGCGGTTATCGCCGCCGCGGCGGAAGTAGAAGGATTGGTCGAAGAGCTGCTCGACGCCGTCCACGATCCAGGAGATCTGGCCGCTGGTGGTGAAGCCGGCGGTCGAGTTCCCGTCGGAGAGGAGGGCGTCGTATTCGCCTTCACCCTCTCCGGCTTGGGCGAAGGACGCGGTGGCGAGGGCGGCGAGGACGGTGGCGGTCATGATCTTTGTACGCATGGCTTTGTTCTCCCCCTGAAGGAATCCCAGGATGGGTGGATCTCTCAAACTGTGTGCCCAAAGGTGCGCCATGAATGAGAAGGTGCAAGTCTGTGGTGGAATTCGAGATGCGAATTTCTGAGAATTGTGGGGGAATCGGCGGAGGGTTCTCGGACGGTGGGGTGATGTCAGGTGTGGTTTGGGGGTGCGAAAAAGAAATCGCCCCTCCGGGGGTGGAGGGGCGACGGGTGTTGGTTGTGATGGAAGGGTGGATTAGCGGCGGCGACGGGTGGCGGCGAGGCCGGCGAGGCCGAGGAAGGCCATGGAGCCCGGTGCGGGGACGATGTTCTTCTCGATGGAGATGAGGAAGGACTGTCCGGCGCCGATGGTGATATCCCACTGGAAGGCCCAACCGATGTCGGTGGGTCCGGCGGAGGCGGTGCCGTCGAGGTTGGTGATGGCGCCGTCGTTGAGGGCGTCGAAGAGATCGGCTTGGTTCCCGACCTGGAAGAGTGTGGGGACGGGGGTGGCGACGGTCTCGGAGACGAAGTTGGAATCGTCCCACTGCTGGACGACGTTGGCGTCCATGACGGCGGCGTAGTCGTCGGAGAAGTCTCCGCCCATGTCCATGTCCACGAACTGGAACATGGAGATGGTCATGGACTGGTTGGTGTTGTTGGAGATGGAGATGAGCTCGGAGATGGAGGAGGTGTTGGAGCCGTTGGTTCCGCCGCGGAGGGTGAAGGTGGTCTCCATTTCGAGGCCGTTGTCTTCGTAGAGGGCGGCGAAGGTGTCGTTGTTGGTGTCGATGAAGGGGTTGGTGTCGGAGGCGAAGTATCCGACGAGGCCGAGGTTGGAGTCATCGACTCGGTATTCCTGGGTGTCGGTGGAGCGACGGAAATAGAAGGATTGGTCGAAGAGGTTTTCGACGCCGTCCACGATCCACGAGACCTGTCCGGAATCGGAGTTGAAGGTGGCGGACGAGTTGGCGTCCTGAAGGAGGATGTCTCCGGAGCCGCTGCCGGCGAGTGCGGTGGCGGATGCGGACGCGATGATCAGCGAGGCGATCGCGGTGTGGGACTTCATCGTGATTCTCTCTTCTCTCTCTCGGCGCTTGTGGGCGCTGTGTCAGCTCGGCGCGTGTGGCGCGGAGCGGGTGGTTCTACTCCGTGCTCATGGTACATCGAGATTGGTGGGTGGCCAAGGGGTATGGGGTGAATTGGTGCGTGATTTTCCGGTTAGAACGGCGGTTCTGGGACGTTATGGGGGTTCTCGGATCTTGGGTGTGGGTGGAACGGTCCGGGTGGATATCTGGAGAAAAGACCCCGCGAGATTGCGGGGTCTTTGAGGAGGAAGATTGGGTTCTGTTTGGAATCAGCGGCGACGGCGGGTCGCGGTGAGTCCGGCGATGGAGAGGAGGGCGAGGGAGCCCGGGGTGGGGACGATGGACTTGTCCTTGGAGATGATGAAGGAGTCGCCAGCGGCGATGGTGATGTCCCACTGGAAGGCCCAGCCGGCGTCGCCGGGGCCGAAGGAGGCGTTTCCGTTGAGGTTGTCGATATCGCCGTCTTCGAGGGCGGAGGAGATATCGAACTGGTTGGAGACCTGGAAGAAGGTGGGGGAGGGGGAGACGACGACTTCGGAGATGAAGAAGTCATCGTCGGACTGCTGGACGGTGTTGCCGTTGATGATTTGGGCGGAGTCGTCCGAGAAGTCTCCTCCGAGGTCGAAGTCAACGAACTGGAAGAAGGAGAGGGAGATGGCGCTGTTGGAGGTGTTTCGGAGGATGATTTGTTCGCCGAGGTCGGAGCGGGCGGAGCCCGGGTTTCCGCCGCGGAGGGTGAAGATGGTTTCGATCTGGAGGCCGTTGCCGTCGGAGTAGAGCTGTCCGAAGGCGTCGTGACCGATGTCACGGAAGGGGTTGGTGTCTTGTGTGAAGACGCCGTCGAGGGTGAGGTTGGAGTCGTTGACCTGGAACTCCTGGGTGTCGCCTGAGCGGCGGAACCAGAAGGACTGGTCGAAGATTTGCTCGACGCCGTCCACCATCCAGGAGATTTGTCCTGAAGAGGTGTCGAACTCCGCGGTGGAGTTGAGATCGCTGAGCGTGAATGACTGGGCTGATGCGATGGAGCCAACGAGGGCGCTGAGCGCCACGGCGGAGCGGATATTTTTCATGGTCTTTCTCTCTCGGTGATGAACAGTGGAACCTGTCCCCTGAACTCAATCTTCTCTCGGAATTAGAGTAATCGATTGGATAGGGGAGTCAACCCCTTGTGCGCTGAATCGTCATTGATCTTTTCGTTGTGGGAGTTTGCGGTCTTTGCGGGGTGTTGGGGTGAGAAAAAGGCCGCGGTTCCCCGCGGCCTTTTGTTTGGATGATGATTGGTGTTTAGGCGCGTTGGCGGCGGTTGGCGGCGAGGAGTCCCAGGGAGAGGAGGGCGAGGGAGCCCGGGGTGGGGAGAGCGCCTTGGTAGGTGTTGAGACGGATTTCGGCGTCGAGATCGGCGGAGTTGACGAAGACGGAGCCGTTGACGCCGCCGCCGTTGAGGTCGAGGTGGGCGTTGGTGGCGAGGATCATGCCGTTGAAGGAGTTGTTGATGATGACTTCGGTGGTGTTGACGAAGTTCCAGACGATGCGGGAGGAGTTGGCTTGGTTGAAGCCGCCGATGATGTTGGGGGGCGCGGTGAGGTTGATGGTTCCGGCGGAGGCGGAGCCATCGATGTTGATGACGACGGTGTCGGCGGCACCGAAGTTGAGGTTGAGTTGGCCGAGCCCGTTGATGGAGGACTGGTTGAGGGTGTAGAAGGCGACGTTTTGGGCGTCGATGGAGGTGTGGGCGGCGGAGGACATGTTTCCGGCGCCGTCGATGGTGCCTGTGGCGGCGAAGGTGGAGAAGAAGGAGGAGAGGTTTTCGGCGGCGGTCATGGCGTTGTTGACCATGGTGGCTGCTGAGGGGTCGTTGAGCTGCGATCCGCCGCCGTTGAGGTTGGCGGTGCCGTTGACGGATCCGGCGATGCGGAGGTTCCCGGCGTTGTTGATCTGGACGTTGGTGCCGGCGGCGATGTTTCCGCCGACGACGAGGCCTTCGCCGGAGGCGGCGGTGACGGCTTGGACGGCGTAGTTGGAGGTGCCGGAGATGTTGCCGCCGACCATGGTGGAGCCGTCGATTTCGGAGGTGATGTTGAGGTCGTTGCGGACGACGAGGTTCCAGTCTTGGAAGACGTCGGCGGTTGCGGTGGTGGCGGCGATGGCGATGGCCGCGCCGATGCAGAGGTTGCGCATCTTGTTTCTCTCTCTCGATTTATGACGTCTTGGGTGTGGTAACAACCACAGGGTTTGGGACGTCGGGTCTCTCTCTTGTTGAACAGTATTGGTGATGGGTGTCGGGATCCAGAAGGATCCGCTCGATTTGGGGATGAAGGGATGAGTTCATGAAGGTTTGATGGTGGGTGGTGGCGGTGTGGATATGGTGTCGGTTGGCTGATTTTCGGGTGGTGGGTCGTGACGGGGAGTGGGGGTTGCTCGTAGGATGGGGGTCCGGCGGAGCCCTTTTGAGATGGATGGAGTTGTTGTGGCGGACCCGATCGATCGGAACTCGTTTGTTCACCTGCACTTGCACTCGGAGTACTCGCTTTTGGATGGCGGGAACCGGGTGGACAAGCTTGTGGCGCGGGTGAAGGAACTGGGGATGGGTGCGGTGGCCGTGACGGACCACGGCAACATGCACGCGGCGGTGAACTTCTACAACGTGGCGCGTCGGGAGGGGATCAAGCCCATCCTGGGGGTGGAGGCGTATGTGGCGCCGGGGGATCGGCGGGATCGGACGTATACGGGGGTGCAGGACGGTGGGTACCACCTGGTGCTGCTCGCGGAGAACAACCGGGGGTGGGAGAACCTTCTTTACCTGTGCTCCGAGGCGTATCTGAACGGGTTCTACTTCAAGCCCCGGATGGACCGTGAGATTCTGGAGTCGCATAGTGAAGGTTTGATCGCGATCAACGGGCACTTGGGGTCCGAGATCGCGACGCACATGGTGAAGTACGAGCAGACGGGGGATGAGGGGCACTTCGAGGCGGCGCGTGATGTTGCGACGTGGCACGCGGAGACGTTCCGGGGGACGGAGAAGGGTCCCGGGTTCTATCTCGAGATCCAGCACCACATCGGGCTTCAGAACTCGATCAATCCTCATGTGATCAAGCTGGCGCGGGAGATGGATCTTCCGTTGGTGTGCGACAACGACTCGCACTTCCTGATGGAGGAGGATCACGATGCGCACGACACGCTGATCTGTATCTCGACGGGGAAGGTGAAGAACGACCCGGATCGGATGCGGTATCCGACGGAGTTGTACGTGAAGTCTCCGGAGGAGATGCGCGAGCTGTTCCTTTCGGATCGGTACAACAACGAGGAGATCGGGGAGGCGGGGAAGGAAGCGCTGGAGAACACGTGCGCGATCGCGGAGCGTTGCGATGTGGAGCTCCCGATCGGTGCGAACCATGCGCCGGTGGTGGTGGTGAAGGCACCGGCGAAGAGCAAGCTCCCGAAGCATTCGGCGAAGCAGTTCGGTGGGGATCTGACGGCTTGGTTCAAGGGGTTCTGTGAGTGCTTCGAGCTTGAACCTGCGAATGATCCGGATCTGGATCAGGGGGCGCTGAAGGAGGAGTGTGACAAGACGCTCCGGTTGCTCAGCGAAGCGGGGATGGTGTGGCGGTATGGGCCGGCGATTCTGGATCATCGGCACGAGCTGATCGAGGGCGCGGAGGGGACGGACGAGGCGCGTGGGGGCGCGGCGGATCCGGATGCGTTTGATAAGTGGGCGCGGCTCAACCGTGAGCTGAAGATCCTTGCGGATAAGTTGATCAGCGCGTACTTCCTGATCGTGTGGGACTTCGTGAACTGGGGTCGTCAGCGCGGGATCCCGAGTAACGCGCGTGGTTCGGGTGTGGGGACGATGGTGGGGTATGTGCTCGGGCTCTCGAACGCGTGCCCGGTGCATTACGGGTTGCTGTTCGAACGGTTCACGGACCCTGATCGGACGGAGTATCCGGATATCGATATCGACCTGTGCCAGGACGGGCGCGGGGAGGTGATCAACTACGTGCGCGAGAAGTACGGGCACGTGGCGCAGATCATCACGTTCGGGACGCTCAAGGCGCGTGCGGCGATCCGTGACGTGGCGCGGGTACTCGAGATGCCGCTCGGGGATGCGGACAAGCTGGCGAAGCTGGTGCCCGAAGAGCTGAAGATGACGCTCGACAAGGCGCTGGAGCAGGAGCCCGATCTGAAGGATTGGTACGACCGTGATCCGATCGTGAAGCGGATCATCGATACGGGGAGGACGTTCGAGGGTCAGGCGCGGCACTCGAGTGTGCACGCGGCGGGGGTGATTGTTGCGACGCGGCCTTTGCACGAGGTTGTGCCGCTGTATAAGCAGTCGGGGAGCGAGGATGTCATCACGCAGTGGGATGGTCCTACGTGCGAGATGATGGGTCTGTTGAAGATGGATTTCCTTGGTCTGCGCACGCTGAGCGTGATCGAGCGGTGCAAGGCGCTGATCCGGGAGACGCTTCCGGAGGAAGAGATCTATCGCGCGATGGGTCGTGAGAAGGGGGACGGGGGGGATCATCCGCTCGATCTGGAACGCTTGACGTTTAACGACCAGCGCGTGTTCGAGATGTTCCGTCGTGGGGATACGACGGGGGTGTTCCAGTTTGAATCGGGGGGGATGCGCCGTCTGCTGACGGAGATGAAGCCCGACCGGCTCGAGGATCTGATTGCGGCGAACGCGTTGTTCCGTCCGGGTCCGATGGACCTGATCCCGGATTACAACCGGCGCAAGCACGGGGAGGACAGGGTTCCGGAGGTGCACCCGATCGTGGACAAGTTCACGGCGGAGACGTACGGGGTGATGGTGTACCAGGAACAGGTCATGCAGATCGTGCATGAGCTCGGTGGGATCCCGCTGCGCAGCGCGTACTCGCTGATTAAAGCGATCAGCAAGAAGAAAGAGAAGATCATCAACGCGGAGCGCCCGAAGTTCATCGAGGGCGCGGGGAAGCAGGGGCTGGAGAAGGCGAAGGCGGAAGAGCTGTTCGATCTGATCCTGAAGTTCGCGGGGTACGGGTTCAACAAGTCGCACTCGACGGGGTACGCGATTGTGGCGTATCAGACGGCGCTCTTGAAGACGTACTTCCCGAACCACTACATGGCGGCGTTTTTGTCGTTTGAATCTCAGGCGCAGAAGGTTGCGGACTGGATCCCGTATCTGGAGGATTGCAAACGGACGCGGTTTATCGATCCGACGACGGGTGAGGTGATCAAGACGGGGGTGGAGGTTCGTCCTGCGGATGTGAACTTGTCCGCGGCGGACTTCTTCGTGGTGTATCCGGACGGGGAGGAGACGAAGGCGAGCAACGGGCATGTCCGGTTCGGGATGCGCGCGATCAAGGGCGCGGGGGCGAAAGCGATCGATGCGATTGTGAACGAGCGTGAACGTCCCGGGGGTGAGGAGGGCGCTGAGCGGAAGCCTTATGCGAGCTTGTTTGATTTCTGTGAGCGGGTTCCTGCGGGGACGGTGAACAAGGCGACGATCGAGGCGCTGATCAAGGCGGGGGCGTTTGATTCGCTTCATGGGCGCGAGGAACGCGCGTCGATGGTGGCGAGTATCGATGCGGCGGTGGGCGCGGGGCAGACGATGGCGGCGGATCGGGCGGCGGGTCAGGGGGCGTTGTTTGGCGGTGGGGGTGGGGACGATGCGCCCGAGGTCGAGGTGGAGGAGATGCCCTTGGTGCGCGCGGACGCGTGGACGGAGGCGGAGACGCTGCGCCTGGAGAAGGAGACGCTCGGGTTTTATGTGTCGAGCCACCCGATGGAGGAGTGGGGGGATTGGGCGCGGGTGTTTACGCCGACGACGATCAAGGATCTGAAGGGGATGGGTCAGGACAAGCGGGTGATTGTGGCGGCGATGGTGCAGGGGGCGCGGATCATCGTGACGAAGAACGGGCGGAGCGCGGGTCAGAAGATGGCGATCCTGACGATCGAGGACTCGGGTGGGACGGCGGACGCGGTGATGTTCTCGAACGTGTACGCGCAGTTCGGTCACTTGACGGACACGGACATGCCCAAGTTCTTCATGGGGCGGTTGGATCACTCGCGCGGGGATGCGCAGATCATTCTGGATCGGGTGGTCCCGATCGATGGGCACCCTTTGGAGCAGGGGACGATCCAGGTGATGGTTCGGTCGTCGAGATTGAACGGGAATGCTGGGGAGGTTTTGAGGGATGTGCGTGGGGTGCTCGAGACGGCTCCGGATCCGAGCGATCTGAGTGTGGCGCCGAGTGCGCGGCCGGTGCATGTGATTGTGGAGACGGACGGGGCTTGGGTGTTGGTGGAGCCCAAGAAGGAGGCTGGGGTGAAGGCGCAGCTGCGGCCGGCGCTGGTGGGGCGGTTGACGGAGCTGCTCGGGGGGGATTCGGTGCGTTTGGGTGGTGGGGTGAGTGTGGAGCTGAATAAGGATGATCGGCGGCGGCAGTACGCGAAGTCGTCGTGAGTTGGATTATGCGCGGCCCGGGGACCAGCGGGTGTCGAGGGTGTGGGGGAGGTGGAGGAGGTCGAGGATCTTGGCGACGATGAAGTCGGTGAGGTCGTCGATGGACTTGGGGATGAGGTAGAGCCCGGGGTTGGTGGGGGCGATGATCGCGCCGGCGAGGGTGGCGGTGCGCATGTTCTCGATGTCGATGAGGGAGAGGGGGGATTCTCGGTGGGCGATGATGAGGGGTCGTCGTTCTTTGAGGGTGACCTGGGCGGCGCGGGTGAGGAGGTTGGAGCCCGCGCCGGTGGCGATGGATGCGAGGGAGTTGGAGGAGCAGGGGAGGACGACCATGCCGTGGTGGATGAAGGATCCGGAGGCGATGACGGCGCCGACGTCTTTGTTGGGGTGACGGATGATGCGCGCGTCGTACTGGTCGGCGTGTTCGGAGGCGGCGAGGCTCGGGAGGAGGGAGGTGAGGTGGAGGTCGGTGATGTCCATTTCGTCGGCGAGGAGTCGGCGGCCGAAGTCGGAGACGACGAGGTGGACGGTGTGGCCGCTGGTGAGGAGGAGGTCGAGGAGTCGGATGGCGTAGGGGGCGCCGGAGGCGCCGGAGATGGCGAGGACGATGACTTTGCCCGAATCGTCGGGGAAGTGGGGTGGTGGAGGGGTTTGTCGGGTGGTGAGGGGCATGGGTGTGGAATGGTCCGGATGGTTCGTGGATGATAGAGCGGATCGTGTCGGGGTTCGGGTGATCGGCTAGAGTCGATGCGTTGGAGGTGCATGATGCGCGGAATCGGAAGCAAGTTTGGTGTTGTTCTCGGGCTCACGATGGTGGGGGCGCTGGGGTTGTTTGGGTGCGCGAGCTATACGAATGTGCCGGAGGCGGGACGGGTTGGGGAGGCGGAGAACGTGAATGCGTGGGGGACGCGCGCGGTGCTTGCTTCGGCGATCACGGAGGTGGTGGAGACGCACCCGGCGCGTGATGCGCAGGGTCGGTACGTGGTGAACTTCCCGGTGGGGACGTATCGGGAGCAGGCGCTTCGGGTGATCCAGGATCTCCCGAGCGGTGCGATGCTCCCGGGTGAGGGTGGGGCTGAGGGTGCTCCGGTGTATCACGTGGCGCGGTTGTGGCTCAGGGCTTCGTCGGCGAAGGTTGATGTGGTGTTTCCATCGACGGTGGAGGGGAAGACGCTCGAGCGTGCGGTGACGGTGTGGCTCAGGGGTGGGCCGATGCTTTGGGATGTGCAGCGGATGCAGTACTGGGCGCCGGGGGTGATCACGACGCCGGGGCTGTATGTCCCGGTGTGGGAGGACGAGCTGCGGGCGCAGCGCGAGGCGGAGAAGGCGGCGATGGCGATGGAGTCGTCGTCGGTGGATGGGGACAATGAGCACGCGAGTGGACGGACGGCGGAGCCCGTGTCGGGTGGCGAGTCGGAGGGGGATGGGTCGAGCGGTGGTCCTGGGTTGTATCGCGAAGTGGACGACTGAGGGTTCTGAACGATGTGGACGGGACGGAGTTTGCTGGGGACGCTCGGGGCTGATGTCTCGGAGGCGCGGGCGTTGTTGTCGTCGGCGGATGGGGATGGTTGGGGGGGCGATGAGCTCTCGGGGAAAGCGGTCGCGAATCTGTTCTTCGAGGACTCGACCCGGACCCGGGTGAGTTTCACGATCGCGGCGCAGACGCTGGGCGCGGGGGTGGTGGATCTGTCGAGCAAGGGGTCGTCGGTGTCGAAGGGTGAGACGCTGCTCGATACGGCGTGGACGATCGAGGCGATGGGGGTGGACGCGATCGTGGTGCGGAGCGAGCTGTCGGGCGCGGCGGAGCTGATCGATGCGCACACCCGGTGCGCGGTGGTGAATGCGGGGGACGGGACGCACGAGCACCCGACCCAGGCGCTGACGGATGCGCTGAACATCGGTCGGAGTCAGGGGCGCGCGGGGGGGTGGGACTT
>JALUWX010000054.1 GCA_027019265.1 Phycisphaerales bacterium | reverse complement strand
TTTGGGGCAGATGGATTTGGGGCTTGGGGAGGGGATGGGGTTCGTGAGTGTGGAGGATGTGCTCGGCGCGGAGGGGCTCGGGACGAGGGGGGTGGATGAACTCGCGATGATGGCGATGGTTCGGTTGATCCGGTCGGTGCACGCGCTGTACCGGCCGACGCGGGTGGTGCTGGTCGGGGGGAACGCGGTGCTGTTCGGGGACTGGGTGCACGAGATGACGGAGCTTGTGAACTCGGGGGTTACGTCGCTCGCGCGGGAGGGGTGGGTGCTCGAGGTGGGGGATTCGGTGTTTTACGCTTCGCGCGGTGCGGCGATCGTGGGCGGGTCTCGCTGAGGACCGAGGGCGCAGACTGCGAATGCGATGAGGGCGCCGAGGGTGAGCTTCCAGGTGAAATGGATGTCCCGGTAGTGCGTGAGGAGGGTATCGGTGTCGGTCTTCGGTACGAAGAGATCGAGGATGACGCGCTGGGAGCCAAAGTAGAAGGCGAACCCAATGACGAGGGCGGCGATGGCGCTGATGGTTGATCCTCGTTTGGTGAGGGTGATGCAGAGGAAGACCCCGACGAGCCCGGCGTAGGCGAAGCCCATGACCCCGAGGGCGAAGTCGATGAGGGAGTATCCGGTTGCGTTGCGCCAGGGGATGCAGAGGAGGGCGAAGGCGCCGAGGAGGAGCCCGGCGATGAGGACGCCGAGGCGGCCGACGTTGACGTCGTGGTGTTGCCACCGTTCCGGTCGGAGGGGTTGGTAGAGGTCGGAGACGAAGGCGGCGGACATGGCGTTGATGGCGGAGTTCATCGACGAGAGCCCGGCGGCGAAGAGCCCGGCGATCATGAGCCCTTTGATCCCGGTGGGGATGCGGGTGAGGATGAAGTCGAGGAAGACGCGGACGTCGGCGCGGCCGGTGCGGGTGAGGGATTCGGAGGTGAGTTGGGGCTGGGTGTAGACGATCCAGAGGAGGAGCCCGACGGTGAGGAAGACGAAGACGGTGGGGATGGCGATGAGGATCCCGGAGATGACGGATTTGGCGCCTTCCCGCGCGTCTTTGCAGGTGAGCATGCGTTGGGCGAGGTCTTGGTCTGTGCCGTAGGAGCCGATGCCGAGGACGACGTATCCGATGAGACAGGCCGGGAGGGCGAAGGAGGCGGTGAGGTCGAGGGAGGGGTCGATGAGGGTGAGTTTGGATTCGCCTTTGTTGCCGGTATGGAGGGCGTTGAGGATGTCGGGGAGGGGGGCGTCGATGATGGAGATCATGATCGCGATGGCGGCGAGGGCGGCGCTCATAAGGACGATGTACTGGATGACGTCGGACCAGATGACGGAGGCGATCCCTCCCCAGAGGGTGTAGGCGGTGGCGACGACGGTGAGGGTGAGGATGGCGGGGGCGAGGGTGGCGAAGGTGAGTTCTTTGTCTGGGCCGACGATGATGAGGGCGGCGGGGATGGAGGCGGCGTAGACCCTTGCGCCGGAGGCGAGGAGTCGTCCGAGGAGGAAGGCGGTGGATGCGGCGCGGCGGGCGTTTGGGCCGCTGGTTGTTTCGAGGTGCTCGTAGATGGAGGCGGAGTCGGATCGGTAGAAGCGGGGGATGAAGAGGACGGCGATGATGATCGCGGCGATGATCATCCCGAGGTTGGTGGAGAGGTAGGTGAGGTCTCCGGTGAAGGAGAGCTCGGGGGCGCCGATGAAGGTGACGGCGGAGAGGGAGGTTGCGACGATGGAGATGGCGACGGCCCATGCGGGGAGTTTGCGCCCAGCGAGGAAGTAGTCCTTTGCATCGCTTGGGGTCTTTCGCGCGAAGAGGTAGCCCGTGACTGCGAGGGCGATGAGGTAGAGCGCGAGGACGGCCCAGTCGGCGATGGCGAAGCCCTGGGACGGGGTGGGGGTCGGGGGCATGTGTGATTGTCGGCGAAATCGGCGCGGGACCGAGAGAAAGGGGGGTCAGAGGGATCGCGAGGATTCGTTGTGTTCCTGAGCGCTGGAGTTTCCGTTCTGGATCGCTTCCTGCGCGTCTTCGAGGTCGTCGTGGTCGGGGGTGGGGGTCTGGGGGTCTTCGTCGGGTTTGACCTGGATCTTTGCGAGGACGGCGAAGTGGTCGGAGCCCGGGATCTTGATCCGGGTGATGTCGTTGATGCGGGTGCCTTCGGAGAGGAAGATGTGGTCGAGGGGGTATCGGAGGGGTGGATAGGCGGCGTGATAGGTGTTGAGGAGTCCACGGCCGACCCTTGGGTCCCGGAGGGCGCTGAGTTTCTGGAAGAGTGTGGTGGTCTTGGACCACGCGACGTCGTTGAAGTCGCCGGCGACGATGACGGGGTCGGGATCGGGGAGAGTGGCGTGTTCGGCGACGGCCCTTGCGACGAGGACGAGTTCTGCGTCGCGGATGTCGGAGTCGTAGCGTTCGTCGGCGTTCTCGCGTTGTTTGACGGGGAGGGCTGGGGGTGTGGGGTGGAGCCCGACGAGTTTGACCCGGGTGTTGTTGTCGAGGTCGAGGGTGCAGTGGAGGGAGGCGCGACGGTCGGAGACGAGGAATTTGATCTCGGGGTCGTGGATGGGGTGCTTGGACCAGAGCGCGATCCCGAGCCCGTCGTCGCGGATCTGCTCGAGACGGTGGGGGTAGTGGTCTCGGATCGAGTCGAAGGATTCGAGGAGGGTGTCGTTGATCTCGATGAGGAGTATGGCGCTTGCGTTGGTGTCGTTGATCGCTTGTGCGGCCAGGTCGGGGGTGTTGTTTCGCTTGTCGATGTTCGTGATGAGGAGACGGAGGTCGTGGGAGTCTGCGTGTTCGACGGTTGGGGTCCAGAGGTTGGTGTAGGGGAGGATGTAGGTGAGGTGGATGATGGAGGCGAGCGTGGTGAGTGCGAGGAAGGTGAGTTGGGTGGGTCTGTGGATGTTGAGGATCGACAAGGTCAGCGCGAGGGCGGAGGCGATGAGCGCGAGGATGAGGAATTGGACCCTTGGGAAGTCGAAGAGTCTGACGACCCAGTTGTGTGTGGGGATCAAGGGGAAGAGTGTTGAAGCGGTGACGACGGCCGCCAGGGCGAGTGTGGCCCAGTGGCTGAACTCGGAGAGGGAGGGCGGCATTGTGGAGTGTCCGGTGGAGGTGTTTGGATGGATCCGGGACTCGTGGGGGGGCGATCAGGAAGGATTCGGCTTATTCCGGTCCTTTCGGCTTGCGTGATCTGATCTGGAAGAATCTGCGTGTTGGTGGATGGGGTTGGAGAGGCGCATCTCTTTCTTCTCGGTGATGTCGGTTTTGAGGGATCGTCCGACTTGATGGATAAAGAGCATCAGGAAGATGATGACGGATGCGAGGAAAATCGCGTCGATGTACCAGTTCCGGTTCATTGAGGGGTCAACGAATGCGAAGTAGCCCGACACGACGGAGAGCATAAACAGAATCAGTATCAACCAGCGATTCATCACAGGTATGATCCGACATCAGGCTGAATTGGTCCTGAATCGCGGATTAATGCGATTTCATGTTTGCGGATTCGGGGGAGATTTTCGGAGTTTTCTCGGGAGGCGGATGGAGAACTGGCATCCCTCGTCGAGGTTCTCGACTTTGATGGTGCCGCCGTGGAGTTCTGCGATTCCTTGCGCGATTTGGAGCCCGAGCCCGGTTCCTCGTCCTCGTCTCCGCTCGTCGTCGGATTGGGTGAAGGGTTCGAAGATCCGGTCGATGAGGTTCTCGGGGACACCTGGGCCGTAGTCGCGGACTTTGAAGCGGGCGGTGGATTTGGTTTTTGCGCAGATGACGTCGAGGGGTTTGCCCTGTGGCGAGAAGCGGATGGCGTTCCGGATGAGATTGGCGATGGAGGTCTCGAGGAGTTCTGCGTTGCCTTCGACGGTGAGGTCTTCATCTCCGTCGTAGAGGATGGGGTTGATGGGGACTTTGTACTGTTCGGCCATGGAGAGGCAGGACCCGATGGCTTCCATCAGGATGTCGTTTGCGTTGTGTTGCTTGGCTTTGATTTTGGTGGAACCCTGTCGGACCCTTGTGAGGAGGAGGAAGGACTCGATCATTCTTCCGAGCCGGTTCATCTCTTCGGAGGTGCTGTGGGCGAAGCTTTTGTAGTCTTCGAGGTTGGAGTCGGACGCGAGGAGGACTTCGGCTTCGGTTCTGATGACACTGATGGGAGTCTTGAGTTCGTGGGAGACGTTTGCGAGGAAACGGGCTTGTCGTTCGTAGCCCTGTCCGAGACGGTCGAGCGCGGCTTCGAGTTCTTCTCTGAGGAGTTCGGTTTCTGGGGAGGAGTCGTCGAGTTCGATCCCGCGGGAGAGGGTTTCGGCGGAGAGTTCCTCCGCGAAGGTTTGCATTTGATGGATCGGGCGGACGGCGACTCCTGAGATGTACCAGGTTGCGACCCCAGTGGAGATGAGCCCGATGGGGAGGGAGAGGAGGAGGAGATTTGCGACGGGGCTGACGGCGCGTTTGATCTGGATGGATGGTGCTGCGACGGCGATGCGTTGTTCGTCGTCGAGGCGCATGACTGCGTAGAAGAAATCCCCGGGGTCCTCGTCGAACGTCGGTGTGTCCGGGGTGGTTTGGAGGGTGCGGGTGTGCTGGGTGATCTCGTTGAACTCTTCTTCGTCGTACGGGCCTTGGCTCGCGATGATGTGGCCCTCGTTGTCGTAGATGATGACGGCGAGGGGGCCCCATTGCGCGGCTTTGGGGTGGCGGCTGACTCGGGTGAGGAGACTTCCGGAGGTTGCGAGGGCTTTGTTGACTTCGGTGAGTTGTGTGATGGAGTTGCTGAGATCGGTCCGGATTCTGGATTCGACGGACTGTCTGTGGAACAGGAGCACGACGAGCATGATGGTCACGTGGACAACGAGATAGATCGCGAGGACCCACAGGGAGATACGGATCCTGAGGGGGAGCCAGTCGAGGAGATCCCAGCGTTTGGATTCAGACTCCGGCTTGCTCATCGATGATTCCGAAGCGGTAGCCCGCGCCCTTGATCGTGTGGATGAGGTCCCGGTCCTGGAAGCGGTCAACCTTTTTCCTGAGGGAGGAGATATAGACGTCGATGACGTTGGAGGTGGGTTCGAAGTTCATGTCCCAGACTTTCTCCCCGATCTGGGTTCGTGAGAGGACCCGGTTGGGGTTGCGCATGAGGTATTCGAGGAGGGCGAACTCTTTGTTGGAGAGTTCGTGCTCGTACTCGCCGCGTTTCATCTGTCGGGTATAGAGATCGAGTTCGAGATCGTCGTGGCGGAGGACCCGGGATTCGGTGGCTTCTCCTCTTCGGAGGATGGCACGGACGCGTGCGAGGAGCTCTTCGAACTCGAAGGGTTTGGTGATGTAGTCGTCGGCTCCCGCGTCGAGGCCGTCGATTTTTTCTTCGGTGGCGGAGAGAGCTGTGAGCATGATGACGGGGGATGAGATTTTCCGTCGGCGGAGGTTTCGGCATACTTCTATGCCGTCCCTGTCGGGGAGCATGAGGTCGAGGAGGATGAGGTCGTACTCGTTCGCGACGGCGAGTTCTTCTCCTTCGAATCCGGTATGGGATACATCCACGGCGTAGCTGTTTTCCTGGAGGCCTTTCTGGATGGCGGCGGACATCTTGGGGTTGTCCTCGATGATCAGAATGCGCATCGACGTCTCCTTTCCTGACGCGGACTATACGGGGGATCGGGTCTGGTGCGGGAGGGGGTGGATGAAGATGAGCGCACAATGAGGGGCTTTTCATGGGACTGTCACGGGGGGTTCAGCGTGGGGTCGGATTGTTATGTACACACCAGCACGGGACCCGCTGGTCAGATAGATCCACCACGGTGGTCCCATTTGAAAGGATTTTCCATGTACCGCATGACAACGATGACGACGATTGCTTTGACCATGATCGCTGGCACGGCGCTCCCCGTGAGCGCGACGCTTGCTTCGGGTCCGAAGGATCAGACACGTTCTCAGACTCAGCACACTCAATCACACCCTGAACGGAAGGCGATGAAGGCGAAGAAGGCCCATGCTGAGCCCATCCGAACTGGTTTCCATCGCTCGTCGGATCTCTTGGGGATGGATGTCCTGAACTCGGATGGCGACCCGGTTGGTTCGGTCGAGGACATGGTCGTCGATCGTGGGACGGGGGCGATTGAATACGTGATTCTCTCGAGCGGGGGTTTCTTCGGGCTCGGTGACGACCAGGTGGCAGTGCGCTATGGCGCGTTCGGGTTCGACCGGGCTGAGGGGGTTTACCGCTTGGACGTGACTCAAGACGAGGTTAAGAACTCGGCTGAGTTCAAGCCCGAGAACTGGGTTGGGCTCGAGTACGAGACCTGGACCGAACAACTCGAGTCGATGTACAACGAGACCCGTCGTGCGATCGATGACATGTTCGCAGATGAATCCGGTGATGCGGAAGGGGTCGAGATCGACGGCACGGTCACCCGGATCAACCGTGATCTCGGGATCGTCGGGGACGAGCACGTCGAGGTCGTGATCGAGAACAGCGAAGGCGAAGAGCATGTTGTGGTGCTTGGACCGTCGTGGTACGTGATGGGTGATCGTGCTGCGCCCATGCGCGGCGATGAGATCTCGATCACGGGTTACCGATCCGGCGAGTCCGGGAACGGGCGAATCGTTGCGCAGGATGCGATCATCGATGGTGAGTCCATGACGCTCCGCGACGACAAGCGCGTTCCTGCTTGGTCGCACGACAGCTCGAAGGACGATCAGTACAACTACGGTCGCTCCGACAAGACGAACGAGAACAGCATGGGCGGGTCGATGGCTCAGACTGCGCCGATGATGCTGCTGTCCGACTTGGTCGGGATGGACGCTGGTGCTCGTGATGAGCGGGGTGGCGAGATTGCGGACACGGTGATCGAGGTTGCTTCTGGTCGGATCGCGATGCTCGTGTTCGACCCGAACGAGGCTTTCCTCGGGATGGGAGACACTCTGCGCGTGGTTCCGTGGTCGATCGCTGCTGTCGGTCCCGGGTCGGTGACGCTCGATGCTGATGAGCAGATGCTGACGCGCGGTGAGGAGCTCCCGGATGACGTTTCGGTCTATGGGAACAGCTCCAGGTTGAACGCTGTATATCGCGCCTTCGGTGCTGATGTCGCTGAGTTCAAGGCGCGTGAGCGTGATGGCTGGACTTCGAACGAGACGTACCGTGGTTGGTCGAACGGTGAGAAGCTCGCTGATGCGGTGATCGACGGTGATGCTGTCGAGATCCATGGGACTGTTCGTGGCATGACGAGCACGACCCCTGTGAAGGACGGGACGAAGGCTTCGGCGGTCCGGGTCCAGACCAAGAAGGGGACCGAGACGATCGTGCTCGGGCCGGAGGCGTTCATCGAGTCGCAGAACCTGGATCTCGGGTACGGCGATGAGGTGACGATCGAAGCCAAGCGCGCCATGGTCGATGGGCGTGAGGTGATCGTTGGCTGTGAGCTGACTGCGAATGGGCGGACCATCACCCTGTGGGATAACGACAATCCCATGTGGGGCGAAGGCTAACTGTGCACTGTGCGTTTGTGGGCTCGTCCATGCGAGAGTGTGGGCGGGCCTTTTTGTTTGTGGGGCTGGTTTGGGGGGATCTGAGGGGCTTTGAGAGGGGTGTATTGGGCTTCGGGACTGGGATTTGTGGGGAGGGTTGCAAGATGAAGCCGGATTTATTTGGGATTCACGGGGGTCCCATGGGCGGAGGCGAAACTACTCACAGTCAAGAAAGGAGGTGCGTGATGCACCGCACACAGGAACGAACTCGAATCACGATTCTCTCCATGCTCCTCGCTCTGTTCGGCGCTTCGGCGTTGATGGCTGCTTGCAACACCACGGAGGGATTCGGGAAGGACGTTGAGGCCGCGGGCGATGCGATCGCAGATACGGCGGACGACGCGAAGGACTGATCTCATTCATATGAGGGTTGGCTCGTGTGGGCTGATCCGGATGCTTGAAGCTCTGATACTCACTACTTTTGAAAGGAAATTATCATGCTTGGTTGGGCGCTTGCTTTCTTTATCATTGCCATTATCGCGGCTGTCTTTGGGTTCGGAGGGATTGCGGCTGGTGCTGCGACGATCGCGAAGGTGCTGTTTTTTGTCTTCGTGGTCCTCTTCTTGCTGTCGCTTATTGCGGGACTCTTCCGCCGTGGGGGTACGACGGTCAAGGTCTGACCTTGCTCGGGCTCTTTGAACGGTTTCATACACACTGAACTTTGAACGAAAGGATTTACCAATGGAAACCATGACCACACTTCGGGAAGACACTGTGAAAGGCGTTGCCAAGCTGGTTCGGATGAACCGTGACGCTGCTGGGGGCTTCTCGGAAGCTGCTGAGAAGGTCGATTGCCCGCATTGTCGTGGTGTGTTCAATGATGCTGCGAATGAGCGTCGTCGGTTTGAGCATGAGCTCGTGTCGGCGCTGCAGATTAGCGATGAGGACATCCCGGATGGGGGCACGGCGCTTGGCGCGTTCCACCATGCCTGGATGGGGCTTCGGTCTACCCTGAACGGGGGTGATCCGAAGGCGATCGTTTCGGAGGCGATCCGGGGTGAATCTTCGCTGAAGGATTCGTACGAGGACGTGCTCAAGGACACAGCCGGGAGCCCGCTCAATGCGGTGCTCCAGCGGCAGGTGAACTCGGTCAACACGACGATCCACTCCCTCGAATCCATCAAGGACAAGGGATAACAAAATGATGATGAATGAGCCGATGGTTCTGCAGAAATGCGGGGCCTCGGATTGGCGGGTGTGGGGGGCGACAACACACAACAGTGGGGGTTGGAGGTGCAAGGTGTCTGGGGAAACGCGGAATCTTGAGGATCTGATCCGGGAGTTGGATGATCGGGTTGAGCGCGATGACGCGTTGGACGTGGGTGGGGTGATCGATGCGTTTGGGCGTCGGACCTTTGGGCCTTTGTTGGTGATTCCCGCGTTGCTCGCGTTTACCCCAGCGGGTGTTGTGCCCGGGGCTCCGGGTGTGATCGCTTTGTTGGTCTTGCTTGTGGCTGTCCAGCAGCTTTGTGGAAAGAAGGTTCCGTGGATACCTCGGGTGCTCCGGGATCGAGGGGTGAGTCGTGCGAAGTGGGAGTCTGCTTCGGAGGGGTTGATGCCCTGGGCTGAGCGGATCGACTCGATGATCGAGCCCCGGTTGGAATGGTTGACGCGCGGTGGGATGTCGTATGTGGTGAGCTTGCTCGCGATCGGGCTTGCTCTGTCGATGTTCCCGCTCGGGTTTGTGCCGTTCGGGGTGATGCTGCCGGCGGTGGGTCTGGTGATGCTCGGGCTCGCGATGACGGCTCGTGACGGGGTGTTGGCGATTGTCGGCGTGGCGGCTTCGATCGCGAGCGGCTATCTGGTCGCGGTATCGCTTGGTTAGGGGTTGAGAATGAACGGGGATTCATGCGTTGTTCACGGATGGTCAACGCTTGGGTGCGAAGGTATTGATACACGAGGGCGGCATTGGATAACGCGTCCTTGGGAACTCGAAAGGAGACAGGTATGCTTACTCGGAAGATTCGCAACGTTGGCTCGGTGCTCGTGACGACCTCGGGCTTTCTTGCGCTCGCGGCGGCACCTCTTGCGATGACCGGTTGTGAAGATGACAACGCGGTCGAGGAAGCGGTTGAAGATACCGAAGACACGGTGGACGATGCTGTTGATGATGCTGGAGATGCGATCGATGATGCCGCGGATGAGGTTGAGGACGCGGTCGATGGTTGATCTACGGTCATGATCGGTGTGACTCAATACCGGATAGTTTGATCGCATTCAACTCGAGCAATCCCCTGCTGGGCCCTGGTATCGCGCGACGATGTCGGGGCTCATTTTGATCCATCAAGCTCGATTCAGTTGAGGCAGGGTTGGGCTGCTGGTAGAATGTAATCCCCTGCCGACGCTGTCAGGGAAAGGTAGAGGGTTGCGGCGTATCCGTGTCCCGTTTCGCTGGTGGCGTCGAGATGCTCGGTTCAACCCTCCATTTTGCGGCTTTCGAGGATCTCATGCGCGATGTCGATCATGCGACGGCGCGTATCTTGTGCACGCCGACGGAGGTATCCGAAGGCGTCTGCTTCGCTCATGGACTCGGAAGCCATGAGGATGCCCTTGGCTCGTTCGATGTACTTTCGGTGCTCGAGGGCGAGTTTGAGGTCTTCGACCTGGGACTCGAGATCGCGGAGTTGTTCGAATCGGCTCCATGCGACGATAATGGCCGCTTCGAGGTCTTCGGGGACGATGGGCTCGATGAGGTAGGCCATGACGTGATCACGCATGGCTTTTTCGACGAGTTCGAGGGATCGTGCTGCGGTCGCGACGACGGTGGGGAGGGGGTATGCATCGCTGAGTTCGATGGCGGTGTCGATGCCTTCGCCGTCGGGGTACATAACTCCGGTGATGAGGATGTCGGGTCGTGTGGCGAGGACTGTTTGTTTGATCTCGGTGACGGTGCCACAGGTTGCGATGACCCGGTGTTGGTCGTTGATGGAGGCGACAATTGCGTCTCTGGTTTCGTCGCTTGCGTGCGCGACGACGACGGTGTGCTCGTGGTGGGACATCGTGGCGTTGTCTCCGCTGGTTTGGATCTTCCTTCGGTCGATCATGGTGTCTCACAGCCATCTGTGGAATGGTCGGGCTTGGGTCGCCGCCCGGCATTCGTGGAGGGTCTGTCCGTGCAACGTACAGGATTGGGGAGTCCGCGGGTGCTCCGGGCTAGGCACTTTTTCAAGGGGTCCGCATGATGTCGAGTGATCAGGTGTTCAGACTGGCGTATATCAGCACCCGTGCGGACGGGGTCGATGATGCTGAGGTTGTCGATGGGATTGCGATCCCGGCGATGGCAAAGAATCGTCGGCTGGACATCTCGGGGTGTCTGTGGATCAGCTCCGATCAGTTCGTGCAGGTTCTCGAGGGAGGGGAGCGTGCTGTACGGTCGCTCTACGATGAGATCGAGGTCGATCCGCGGCACTGCGCGGTCGATCTGCTCGTCGCTGAGTCTGCTGCGGAGCGTCGGTTTGAGCGGTTCAGTTTGCGTGTGATCCGCGAGGACGGTCCGGAATCGGTACGGAGTTTGATCGAGGCGCATGCGGAGAGGCGTGTCCCTGAGCATGCTTCACGTGCTCGGAACCAGTCTCCCATGGAGGAGTTTGCTCAGCTTGTGTATCGGGTGATCGATGATCTTGCGAGTTGGGCTGTCGATCCTCCGGAGCGACCGGGGGCGGTGTTGGCCTGATGTCTTTACGTGCGTTGTGTTGACTCTTGGTCATCGGATGTGACCTGACTCAGCGCGCTCGAGACGAGCCCGGCGAGCATGGTGGTGCGTCCGAGGAGTCGGATGGTTCGCATGGGTCCGAGCACGGAGATCACGGTCAGTGCACCCCCCGCAACGAGCCCGGGGTTTTCCATGACTGCGCCGAGGATCTTCTCTTCGAGTGATCCGGGGCTGTCGGCTTTGGAGTTCTTGGAACCCTGGTTCTGATCGCTCGGGTTGAGCGATGGGCGTTGTGGTTTGTCGGTGTCCATGTCTTCTTCCCCCTTGATCTGAGCGGAAGCTGCTTCGGCGCGGATTTCCGCGTTTCGCCTTTCCGATTCTCGGTCGGCGATGCGCTTGGAGATCGCGCTGAGCGTGAGGAAGACCCCGAGCGCGATGGTCAGGCCGATCGCTCCGACGATCGTCAGGGCGATGGGGAGTCCGAACTCGTTTGCGAGTGTCCATGTGAGTGCGACGAGGAGCGCGGTCACGGAGAGGGTCGCGATGACGAGACCCGTCACGATGATCGCGACCTGGATCAGGGTGGTGCGAGCCCGGACGAGCAGGATCTCTGTCTCTGCTCGTGCGAGCTCGCACACACCAGAAACGATGTCCGACATTCGGTCGATCATGATGGATTACCGGCGGGCGATGAGACGGCCGAGGAGGACGCCGGCGCCGAGGGTGATGAGGACGGCGGAGGTGGGGTGCTTCTTGACTTGGTCCTCGAGGGAGCTGTGGACGTCCTTGGCTTTTGATCCGCTGACCTTGGCGATTTCGACGGCGCTGTCGATCCCGCTCTTCGCGCAGGTGGTGGCGGCGCCGATGGCTTCTTGGGCATCATCCCGGAGGGAGTTGAGGTCTTCACGGATATGGGAGGTGGCTTCTGAGAGGTCCGCGCGGGGAGATTGCTTGGATTCGGTATTCATCGAGGTGCTGCTCATCGTGGTCATGGTGAGTCTCCTAGAGGTGTTTGGAACTGGAACGACGGTTCCTTCCGCCGACAAAGAGAGCTTCGTGGACGGCGATGAAGTGATGGTTTGATCGCGATGAAATGGGCTTCATTCTGGTGCGGGGCTGTCGGGAGCGGGAGGAGGATCAGGGGGAAGAAAGTGGGGCGATGGGAGTGGAGGAACCGGGGCGTAGTGGGGTCTATACTGGCGTCCCGACAACCGGTGCCGGAGAGGTGGCAGAGCGGTTGAATGCGCTGGATTCGAAATCCAGTATGGCCTCCGGGTCATCGGGGGTTCGAATCCCCCCCTCTCCGCTTCGATAAGACCCTGCATTTGCAGGGTCTTGTTTTTTAGGGGTTTACGACGGAGCACTCCGAGACGTTTGACCCTGTTGGCCTTGAACTGGCCTAGATC
>JALUWX010000053.1 GCA_027019265.1 Phycisphaerales bacterium | reverse complement strand
TTTTCGATCTACGCGTCCCCCCCGTCTTCTGCCTTCTCTGCGTCCTCTGCGTGAACTCCGCGCCCTCTGCGTTCCCGCTTCCTCTCCTACACCCCCGTCTCCGCAGCGCTCGCGCCCAGAATCAACGCCATCACCACATTCAACGCGTTGAAACAGATATGCATCCCGATCGGAACCCCCACCCGCTTCGTCCGCTCATACGCAACCCCGCACGAAACCCCCAGCGCCAAAATCACCGGCACCGCATGCCAAGGCACCGCAAACCCCTCACCCCCAACCCGGTGCATCAACGCAAAAATCAACGACGTCACGATGATCGACATCCACGGGCTCTTCAACCACTTCAGCAGCGCCCCCTGAAGGAACACCCGATACACCACCTCCTCAATCACGGGCACCGCGATCACCGCCGCACCCACGATCCCCCACGTCCACATGTCGCTCGGGTCATCCACCAATCGCCGCAACGTCGGATGCGCCACCGACTCGGGCTCAGTCTCCGCGAGCTGCTGATACAACCACACCCCCAGCATCCCCATCAGCTCGATAAACGGATACGCAAGCACAAAGCACCCCAGCCCCACCGGAAAGTCTAGCGGCGACAGCTTCAACCCCGCCTCCGGCGCCGCCTTCTTGAGCACAAACAACATCCCCACCGCCGCGATCACCCCGAACACACCCCCCAACATCACCACCATCGCCGCCATCTGCTCGGGCTCGTACCCCTGCTCCTGGATCCACCCCACCCGACCCACGATCTCCACCGCGCTCGCCTGCGCCAGCATCACCACGAACCCCGCAAAGATCAGCACCACCCCAGGAAGCGCCTCCAGATCCCGGAGCCCCGCCTCCTTGAACCCCCCGGGCTTCAAGAGCCCCCCAGCAAACAACAGCGCCAGCACCAGCACCATCGACACACCCAACATCACCAGCTTCCACTGACGCATCGTCGATACCAGCTCGTCAACGCTCATGTCCTTCATATCCGTCGTATCCACCGCCTGCGCAAACGCCGGGGACGAGACGAACACGAAAACCACCCCAACAATCAACCACATGCCCACCCCAAAAGACATCCCCGACGCGCTCCGCGACATCATCGACCACAAACGATCCGAGCTCGACGCGCTCCATGACTCCACACCCCTCGAAGACCTCCGCGCCATCGCCGCCGACACCGAGCCCCCCAGAGACTTCATCGCCGCGCTCACCGAGCACCCCAAAGACCCCACCTTCGCCGTCATCGCCGAGATCAAACGACGAAGCCCCAGCGCCGGGCTCATCCGTCCCGAATACGCCGCCGACGACTTCGACCCTTCATCCATTGCGCGCGGATACTCCATGGCCGGCGCATCGGCCATTTCGTGCCTCACAGACGAAAAATACTTCGCAGGCCACCCCGCCTTCATCGCCCGCATCAAACCACACACCCCCCTCCCCATCCTCCGCAAAGACTTCATCATCCACCCCGATCAAGTCACCCAAGCCCGCGCCCTCGGCGCAGACGCCGTCCTCCTCATCGCCGAATGCCTGGATGATTCCACCCTCACACAGTGCCTCGACCGCGCCGCCGAGCACGACCTCGGGGTCCTCCTCGAGATCCACGACTCCTCCAACCTCCCAAGAGCCCTCAGCGCCCTCTCCTCCTCAAGCGCCAAATCGATCCTCGGGATCAACAACCGTGACCTCCGCTCCATGACCACCGACCTCGACCACACCATCCGACTCCTCGACGACCTCCCCGACCCCTCAAGAGTCATCACCGAGTCCGGAATCCGAACCGGAGACGACCTCGCCCACCTCTATAGCGCCGGGCTCCGCATCGCCCTCATCGGAGAACACCTCATGCGCACCCCAAACCCCGGCCAAGCCCTCAAAGCCCTCCTCGACGACACCCGATCCGCCCTCACACTCGAATAAACCCCTTCACACCCCCTCAGGTGCCATGGTGCTGCGAAGCCGGGTGCCCTGCTTTGACCCGAAGGGCAAAGCAGGTAGACACTCGCCCCCAATGTCTTCCGCCTTCTGCTTCCGCCTTCCGCCCTCTCTCCTCCCCCGGGCTTCCGAGGGAGGTGGCCCGCCGAAGGCGGGACGGAGGGGGGCTTCCACTTTCCCCCATAACTACGTGCCTTCTCTGCGCCCTCAGCGCCCTCTGCCACCTCTGCGTACCCCACTTTCATCGCCCCCCACCCAATACAATCCCCCCCGCAATCCCCCTTCCCCTCATACGTTCACCCTTCAGAC
>JALUWX010000052.1 GCA_027019265.1 Phycisphaerales bacterium | reverse complement strand
TCCGTGCATCGTCGAGCGAGCCATCGTCGTCGAAACCGCGCCCTCCACCCAGGACCTCGCAACACAGATCCGAGCCGAATCAGGACAACCGACGGCCGTCATCGCGTCCACCCAAACCCAAGGCCGTGGACAACGCGGCGCTCAATGGCACGACGGTGAGTCCCACACCCTCGCGATGTCCTTCGCCCTCGAAACCAACCTCCCTCCACACCACATCGCCGCAAGAGCCGGACTCGCCGCCCTCGACACCTGCGCGCGCGCGCTCCCCAACGAAACCGTCCTCATCCGATTCCCCAACGACATCATCGTGCGCACAAACCAGGGCGATCGCAAACTCGCCGGCGTTCTCGCCGAACAGCACAGCGGCCAAACCACCATCGGCATCGGCATCAACGTCCACCAGCGCGCGCACAACTTCCATCACTCCATCCAAAGCCGCGCCGCCTCACTCACAATGTTCCACGTGGAACAATCGCGCATCGACCTCTCGATCGACCTCCTCACCAACCTCTCCAGATGGATGACCTCCGACGACGAATCCGTCCGCCGCCGCTGGTCCGAATCCGACGGAGTTGTCGGAACCCGCGCGACATTCCTCAGCGCCAATCAGTCACACACCGGCGTGGTCACCCACATCGATCCGATCGGGATGATCACACTCGATCACACCACCGAACTCGATGTCCGGCTCACACGCAACGCACCACGCGACTGATCTGAATAGGTATCAGGGTCCGCCGACTCAGAGCAATCGTTTGATCTGCTTCCCCAGCTCGACGGCCTCGCACTGTGTCAGCGTTCCGGGGTTCCAATCGAACTCCAGACCCGGACCGTTCTCCTTGTCCGGTTTCCCCTCGACCGGGATCCCGCGCCCCTTGAACCTGGGGATCACGTGGAAGTGCACGTGATCGACGGCCTGCCCGGCATCGCTCCCGTTGTTTTGGAGGATGTTGATCGAGTCCGCGCCCGTGACGCGCTTGAGGGCGCGCGCGATCCGTGGGAGCACCCGACCCACCCCGGCGGCGAACTCGTCGGAGAGCTCATCGATCGTCGTCGCGGGTTCCTTGGGGATCACGAGCGCGTGCCCCTCGCTCAGGGGAGCGATGTCGAGGATCGCGATGACGTGGTCGTCCTCGTAGATCTTGTGCGCGGGGATTTCGCCTCGGATGATTTTCGAGAAGATGGAATCGCTCATACGCGCATCGTAGTACATATGGACCCGGATGGGGGGGTACGATCCCCCCGATGGGACAGGTCATCTCCGAACAGCCCGTGATCCGTGCGCTCGATCCGCTTCTGGTGAACCAGATCGCGGCCGGGGAGGTGATCGAGCGCCCCGCTTCGGTGCTCAAGGAGCTTGTGGAGAACTCCATCGATGCGGGCGCGACCCGGATCCTGGTCGAGCTCGAGCGCGGGGGGGTGGAGCTGGTCCGGATCACGGACGATGGGTGCGGGATTCTCCCTGCGCAGCTCCCGCTCGCGCTGTCCCCCCACGCGACGAGCAAGGTGCGCGAGGCGCAGGATCTGGACCGGATTGCGACGATGGGGTTCCGTGGAGAGGCGCTGGCTTCGATCGCTTCGGTGGCGCGGGTGACGATCACGTCGAGGACGCGCGCGAGCGATGAGGGCGCGTCGATCTTTGCGAGCGGGGAGGAGATGGGGGATGTGAAACCGGCGGGGTGTCCGGTGGGGACGACGATCGAGGTGCGGAACCTGTTTTTCAACACCCCCGCGCGCCGGAAGTTCCTACGCACGGACACAACAGAGCAGACGCGCTGTCTGGAATGGCTGCGCGATCTCGCGATGGCGAATCCGTCGGTGGGGGTGCGTTGTGAGTGCGACGGCAAAGTGAAGATGGATCTCGCGCCGAACCAGAGCCCGCGCGAGCGCGCGCTGGAGATCCTGGGGAAGGAGCTCGAGTCGGAGCTGGTCGAGGTGAACGTCGATCGGTTCGACGATGCGCGTGGGGTGCTGGTGTGGGGGCTTGTTGGTCTCCCGAGCATCGCGCGCGCGACGAGCAAGGCGCAGCATGTCTTTCTCAATGGGAGGACGATCCGGGATCGGACGATCCAGCACGCGATGCGTGAAGCGTATCGGGGGCTGATCGAGCCCGGTCGTCATCCGACGGCGGTGCTGATGATGGAGATGTCTCCTGGCGCGGTGGATGTGAATGTCCACCCGGCGAAGCTGGAGGTGCGCTTCCGGGATCAGTCGATGGTGCATCGCGCGGTGTACCACGGGGTGCGTGATGCGCTGGCTCGCGCGGATGTGACCCCGAGCGCGGTGTCTCGGTTGGGTCCGGGGTGGGGGGGATCGACGGAGATTCTGCCATCGGTTCCGGTGACGCCGGAGGTGCGCGAGCGGCAGGTGGATCGTTTGGTGGAAGTGCTGAAGCGGCCTGAGGTTGCGCCTTCTGATGTGGACCCGGGAGTGGGGGAGTCGGTCGGGTCCGGGGAGGGGCAGCGCTCGACGGATCAGGTGCTGCGCGATGCGATTTCGCGCGTGCTCGAGGAGACGGACGCGCCGGTGGCTCCCGGCTTTGCGCCGGTGTCGGATGCGCCCGAGGACGGGATCGGGTCGCTCCCGACGGTGGTGCGCGCGAAGCGGGTGTTGCAGGTGCACTCGTCGTACTTGATCACGCAGGACGAGAAGGGGGTGCTGATCATCGATCAGCACGCGCTGCACGAGCGGGTGATGTTCAATCAGCTGCTCGCGCGGGTGCGCGGGTCGGGGTCGTTGGAGCAGCAGTTGATGCTCGCGCCGATCGTGGTGGGTGTGGCGCCGGGGGTGGTGGATCGGTTCGATGAGCTCGCGGAGTTGCTGGAGTCGCTTGGGATCGATGCGGCGCCGATGGGGCCGCGGAGTGTGGGGGTGCGCGGGGTGCCCAGCTTCCTGTTGTCGCGGAATGTGGACCCGGGGGTGTTCCTCGACGAGCTGTTCGAGCGCGTGGGGGAGGACGGGTTCGTGCCCAGCGAGGAGGAAGCGCTGCACGAGGTGCTGGACATGATGGCGTGCAAGGCGGCGATCAAGGCGGGGGACGCGATGAGCGATGACGAGCTCGACGAGATCGTGCGGCTGCGCGAGGTGACGGAGCGGAGCGCGTCGTGTCCGCATGGTCGTGCGACGACGGTTCGGCTGTCGATCGAGGAGCTGGAGAAGCTGTTCGATCGTCGGTGAATGCTCACGAACCAAGAATTCCGAATCTTGGCTTATACCAGAAATCATGTAGCTCTCTACCAAGTGCCGAGTGCTGTCCAAGTAGGGCCCAGCATTCAGTCAGCTTTCTTGATATCCCGGTGTCATTAACAGCAATATCCGTGCATGGCTGATACGAAGCTACAGTGCAAAGTAGTAGTTGGAGAGTCATCACGAGCCAGACAGTGTCCTGATTGATTTCTTCATCCACTAGATCAGGTACGGACACGCCGGATTTGATCACTCCCGAAAATGTGGCGCGTTGAATTAGTGAGTTCTTTCCGCCATGTGTAGGGTGACAGAGAAACTTGTAGTAGCGATACAGTATTTGCCCGGCGGGCTCATCCTTTGACCCGGATAAGAGCGGCAGGACCCTCGTGTCTCCGATAGTGATCGTGGAGATCCTTGGGAGTTTGCGATATTTTCCAAGCATTGAGTTGAGTTCTGAGCGGTCATCTTCAGACGCATCTCCAGAGAATCGTTTGATAACGAGCTCTTCTGCCCGACTATCAAGCCCAAGTGCCGCTGTGTATTCGGCATGACTGCGATCAGCATGGTCGGCGTTCGTGCCACGCTCAGCGGCTTCACTGAACACCATCTCATTGAAGTGGCGGGTCAGTATCATTGTCTCCCAATCTTCTATCTCCCACGCTCGGATATATTCTGGCTTGTAGGCAAAGAGCAAGGATCGGCACGTGATCTCGATCGCTGGTCTTGAAAGCAACTGTGCGTTGAGGGCATGAAACTGTTGGTCTTTGGAACGGAAGCCTGCTTGAGCTAGGTGCCACATCGTGAGTTCTATATCCCTTAGCGCAATGAGCGATAGTCCAGTGATCCACGCTGGTGTTCGAGGAGGAATCATGAGCCTTCTAGTTAGACTCTGGACTAAACCATGCAAAGGCAGGAAAGAATCAGGGTAAGTGAACCTGGCGGACTGGACCAATTGCTTCAGCTTCGGTGGCTTGCGGAAGAGATCATCCATTCCATAAGTGTATCAAGCGGTCACTTCCGATATTGGTTCGTTCTTGCTCAGGCACGCGGGGCGTGAGTAGTTGTGGGGGATCACCAGTCGTAGGTTTCGAGGTGTCTGTAGAGGTGGTGGGCGGTGGGGAAGCGTTCGTGGATGCGGGTTCGTTTGAGTCCGAGGCAGATGGATTTCACGATGTCGGGTTGCTTCGCGTAGTGGCGTTGGCCTCCGAGGATGTCGTAGAAGGCGCGGATGATGTCGCAGACGTCTTCTTTGATCTCGTGCTTGGTGGTTCGTCCTCGGTCGTAGAGGTCAACGAGTTTGACGTCGAAGTGGATGCCCCGTCTGCGGACGAGGATGTTTGCGGGGTGGAGGTCGCCGTGGTATTCGTTTTTATCGTGGATCTCGGCGAGTCCTTTGGCGATGGTGTGGAGGAGGTGGAGCGCGGCGAAGGTGGGGATGCGTGATCCGGGGTATTGCTTTGCGTGTTCGGGGAGGAGCTGGCCTTCGACGTATTCGGAGATGAGGACGGAGACGCTTTCGCCTTGGAGTCTGATGGATTCGGCGTGGTGGTATTTGATGACGATGGCGCAGTCGCGGAGTTTTTCGAGGGTGCGTGCGTAGTGGATCGCGGCTTTGTCTTTGAGGTTTCGTTCGGGGTAGAAGAGTTTGGCGGCGCGTGAGGCGCCGGTGAGTCGCTCGGTGACGAGGTAGACCTCTCCTTCGTAGCCCGAGCCCAGGAGTCGGTCTACACGATAGTTTTTGGTGATGACTCGGCCCGGGCTCAGGTTGAATCTTGGTTGGGCTGTCATGTTTGGGGGTTAGGCGTTGTCGATGACCTCGAGGGCTTTGAAGGGTTTGCCTTCGAGCATTTCGAGGGAGGCGCCTCCGCCGGTGGAGACGTGGGAGAGGTCCGCGGCGACATTGAAGAGTTCGGCGGCGGCGGCGGAGTCTCCGCCTCCGACGATGGTGGTGGCGCCGTGTTCCTTGGTTGCATCGGCGCAGGCTTGGGCGACGTGTTTGGTTCCGACTTTGAAGGGTGCCCATTCGAAGACGCCCATGGGGCCGTTCCAGACGACGGTTTTGGAGGATTTGATGAGGGTGGCGTAGTGGACCTGGGTTTTGGGTCCGATGTCGAGGCCCATGAAACCGTCTTTGATCTGGTCTTCGAAGACTTCGATGTCTCCTGCGGTTTCGGAGAACGTGGTGGAGCAGATGTGGTCTTCGGGGAGGTGGAGATCGACCTTGGATTCTGCGGCGAGGTCGAGGATGCGCTTTGCGTCGTCGAGTTTGTCTTCTTCGACGCGGGACTTCCCGACGTTGTGGCCGAGGGCTTTGAGGAAGGTGTAGGCCATGGCGCCGCCGATGAGGATGTTGTCGGCTTTGGGGAGGAGGTTTTCGATGGCGGGGAGTTTGTCGGAGACTTTGGCTCCGCCGAGGATGACGGTGAAGGGTCGCTCGGGGTTTGCGAGGGCGCTGGAGAGGTAGCGGATTTCTTTTTCGACGAGGAATCCGACGACGGTGGGTTTGGTGCCCATGGCTTTGGGGACGGCGTACATGGAGGCGTCGGTGCGGTGGCAGGTGCCGAAGGCGTCGTTGACGTAGATGTCTGCGAGGTCGGCGAGGGATTGGGCGAAGGCTTCGTCACCGGATTTTTCGCGTTTGTCGAAGCGGAGGTTTTCGAGGACGACGATGTCTGCGTCGTTCATGGATTCGACGGCGGCTTTGGCTTCGGGGGAGACGGGGAGTTCTCCGGGGCATTGGACGTCGGTGCCCAGGAGTTCGGAGAGTTTGGCGGCGACGGGTTTGAGGGAGAGGGCGGGTTCGTAGCCATCTCCGGAGGGTCGTCCGAGGTGGGACATGAGGATGGCTCGTCCTCCTCGGTCGATGACGGAGCGGATGGTGGGGATCGCGGCTTTGATGCGGCGGTCGTCGGTGATGGTGGCGTTGTCGAGGGGGACGTTGAAGTCAACGCGGATGAGGACGTTTTTGGAACGGACGTCGGTCTGCTCGATGGTTTGCTTGGGCATGTTGTTTCGGTCCTTGTCGGTTGAGATGTTGTTGTCTGGGATGGTAGGTGGTGGAATGAAAAGACGGCGGCTTGTGGGCCGCCGTCTTGGGTGTGTTGGTGGGGGGTGGGTTGGTTATTCGCCCAGGAGGTCGGCGGATCGTCCGCGGATGGAGGGGCCGCCCTTTTTGAGGAGGGATTCGCGCATTCTTGCGAGTTCGGCTCGGACGGAGGCGTCGATGAGTCGGTCGCCGATGCGGATCTTGATTCCTCCGAGCATGGCGGAGTCGGTGTAGGGGTGGAGGATGACTTCCTTGCCCAGGGATTCGGAGAGTTTGTGCTTGATGCGGTCGAGGGCATCGGGGGCCATGGGGGTGGCGGAGAAGACGTCCACTTCGACGCGGCCGTAGCGGGCTTGGACGAGTTCATCGAGAGCGCCGGTGATGGCGATGATGTGTCCGAGGCGGTCTTTGCGGTTGAGCTGGCGGAGGAAGTTGAGGGTGAGGGGGGAGACCTTTCCTCCGAGCATGGACTGGAGTGCGTTGTCCCGCTTGTTGGAGTCGATGAGGCGCGAGGCGAGGAACTCGGAGAAGTTCTTGTCGGCGCGTGCGATCTCGAGGATGTCCTCGATCTCTCCGAGGAGGTCCTCGGGGGAGATGGAGGGGTCGTTGTCTGCGAGCTCGAAGGCGGCGGTTGCGTAGAGCTTGGCGAGCGCGTCGGGCTTTGCTTCGATGAGGGGCATTGGGGGGCTCCGATCGCGGATCAGGCGTTGACGGACTTCATTTCCTGGAGGGACTCGTCCATGAGGCGTTGCTCGTCGGAGGCGGAGACTTCGCGCTGGAGGATCTTGCCTGCCATGACGGTGGCGAGGTTGACGGATTCGGAGTAGAGCTCGGAGAGGGCTTGCTTCTTGGCGGCGTCGATGTCGGCCTTGGCTTTTTCGCGCATGTCGGTGAGCTCTGCGTCGGCTTTGGCTTTGAGCTGGGCGGCGAGTTCGGACTGCTGGGCGCGGGTTTCGTCGAGCATGCGTTGGGCTTCGGCGCGGGCTTCTGCGAGGTTCTTCTCGTATTCGTTGAGCGCGTCCTTGGCTTGCTTGCGTGCTTCTTCTGCGGCGGCGATCTCGGAGGTGATCTTCTCGTTGCGTTCGTCGAGGCCGGCGAGGATTTTGGGCCAGACGACGGAGGCGAGGACGGCGAAGACGATGAGGAAGACGACGATGGCGGTGATGCCTGAGGCGAGGCCTTCCTTGGGGGTGGCGATGGGGGAGGCGGCGTCTCCGGCTCCGTGGTCGTCCCCGTGCGCGTCTGCCGCGTGGGCGTCGGTTGCGTGATCGACGGCGTGTGCGGCGTCATCTGCGGCGTGTGTGTCGTGCCCGTGGTCCTGCGCGAAGGCGGAGGACGCGATGAACGCGAGCGCGAGGAGCGAGATGAGGAGGAATGCTGAACGCTTCATGCCTGGTCTCCTTTGAGGCGGCGTGATTGAAAGGGCGTCGCGCCTTGTTTCGTGCGCGACGACCGTGGTTTGGTTGATCAGGCGAGCCCGACCAGGAGGCCGACGACGACGGCGAAGAGGGTCGCGCCTTCGATGAGGGCGGCGGCGAGGATCATGTTGGTGCCGATGGAGCCCGAGGCTTCGGGCTGACGGGCGATGGACTCGAGGGCGGACTTGCCGACGAGGCCGATGCCGAGGCCACCACCGATGACGGCGATGCCTGCGCCGATGGCGGCGAGGCCCTTGCCGATGTTTTCGATGGCGACGCCGTCCTGGGCGAGTGCGGATGCGGGGCCGAGGAGGGCGAGGGCGCCGGTGGCGAGGGCGATGTTCTTGAGAAGCTTCATTGCCTTTTCCTTTCTCAAGGCCGAGGTTGGAGGTGTTGGCTCGGCCTGTCCAGACTTGTGCGAGGAGCAATCCACTGAACCCCGAGACCGTCTCGGGGAGATTTCAATGGCCTTGGGCGGCTCCTCGCGAAGCCCGAGGCCCAACAAAGTCAAATCACGCGAGACCCGCTTGCGCGAGCTCGTGTGCTGTTTCGTGTTCGTGGTCGTGATCGTGGTGGTGTTCGAGGAGGGAGATGAAGACGGTGGTGAGGAACATGAAGACGAAGGCTTGGAGGAATGCGACGAAGAGTTCGAGGAAGTAGATCGCGATGACGGCGATGGTGGAGACGATCCCGATGGGGAGGCCGAGGGCGAGGTTGTCGGATCCGAAGCCCGAGGCGCCTGCGAAGCCCAGGAGGACGGCGACGAGGATGTGGCCGGCGGTCATGTTGGCGAAGAGGCGGATGGCGAGCGCGACGGGCTTGATGAAGGTGCCCATGATCTCGATGGGGATGATGATGGGCCAGACGAAGATGGGGGCTTCGGCGGTGAGGTGCTTGAGGTATCCACCGAGACCGAGTTCTTTGATCCCGGCGAGGTTGATCATGATGGCGGAGACGACGGCGAGGGCTGCGGTGACGTAGATGGACTGGGTGGCGGTGCCGCCGATCCAGGACATGTGGGCGGCTTTGGCTTCCTTATCGACGAGGTGGTAGGCGTCGAGGAGGGGGACCATGCCCAGGAGGTTGTTGATGAGGATGAAGAAGAAGAGGGTCCAGAGGAAGGGCATGAACTTGTCGGTGCGCTTCCCGAGGAGGGGTCGGACGGTGTTTTCGCGGAGATAGGCGCAGATGACTTCGATCATGTGCGCGAAGGGGTTTTTGGTGATGAAGCGTTTGTGGCCTTGGGCGTCGGGTCCGGTTTTGACGGAGGCGGCGACGATGAGTCCCAGGACGATGAGGATGAGTGCGGAGAGGATCATGTTGGTCTGGATGGCGGACCAGATCCAGAAGCCGTCTTCGTTGACGACGGCTTTGTGGTTGATGACGTGCGCGACGGGGTCGGCGGCGGCGAGCGTGACGGATCCGAACATTACACACCCTCCGGGGTGGCGCTGGGGACGTGGGTGTCCCGAGCATCGTTGGATTGATTGGCTTGGCTTTGTGATTGGTCCCGGATCAGGGCGACGATCGTGAAGACGTCGATGATGAGGACGGCGACGAGCGCGGTGACGAGTGTGAGGAAGAAGGCGAAACGGTCGGGTTGGAAGACGAGGTAGAGGATGATCCCGAAGACGAGGGCGAATCCTGCTCGGACAATGGTTCCGAAGAGGACGGGGATGGACCATTGCTCGATGGGGCGCGCGGGGAGGAGGTTGAGTCCGAGGAGGGTGGCGAGGACGCTCATGAGGAGGGGCGCGAGTGTCCAGAAGGCGCTGGACATGGGTTTGTCTTGTGTGGAGGCGATGATGGCGCCTGCGAACGCGATGAGGAGACACGCGAGGACACTCGAGGCCGCGAGGCGCGGGATCGGGAGTCGTGTCGTGTTGTGACTTTGGGAGTCGTTCATCGTGGTTTGGGGGCCCTGTGTGTGTGTCTGCAGGATGGGTCTTGGGCCCGTGCTGCAGGGCGAGAACCATAGGGCTCTGGTGTTGGATCGGCGAGTGGTTTGGGGTCTGAAAGTGCCCAGAATTGCGATCTGGAGGGTGCGGATTCGTGTGGGACAGGAGGGGTTGGGGAGGGATTCAGGTGTGGGGATCGGCGTCGGTTCGGGAGGAGGAGCGGGTTTGCTGCTTGTTGAGGGCGAGCGCGTCCTTGATGAAGCGGTAGAACCCGGTGATGAGGCCGAGGATTCCGAGGGTGATGGTCCAGGTGAGCCCGGTTCCGGCGAGGTAGTCGATGCCGTAGCCCAGGAGCCCCATCCCGATGAGCCCGTAGAGGGGGTCGAGGGCGATGGTCCAGGCCTTTCCTTGGTTGATCCGGTCGGAGCTCATGGTGGGTGCTCAGGATTGGAGTTTGGAGAAGGCGAAGGTCCGCGCGTGGGCGGCGGCTTCCTTGACCTTGTTGAGGTCTGCGCCGGAGCCCTGGGCGGCGTTGGGGCGGCCTCCGCCCTTTCCTCCCATGATGGCGGTGGTTTCGCGGATCCAGTCTCCGGCTTTGAGTCCTCGCTTGATCATGGGCTCGGAGACGGATGCCATGACGGCGACCCGTCCGGAGGCGCTGTCGGGGGAGATGACCATGACGGCTTTGTTGGGGACGGCTTGCTGGATGGTGTTGACGGCGGATTCGAGGGCGGTGCGGTCGGATCCGAGGTCGAGGGTGGTGATGATGATGTCTTCGCTCGAGCCCTTGGCGGCGTTGGCGACGCCTTGGGCGAGTTGTTGGGCTTGGGCTGCTTGCTCGGCGGCGGCGGCTTTGGCGTGTTCTTTGAGCTGCTTTGCGTATTGGCCCAGGATCTCGCGGATGGCGTGTTTGCGGACGGCGGAGATTTCGGCGCTGTCCACGGCGGCGGTGAGGTCGGTGTGGGCTTGTTTGAGGGATGCGGGGTCGAGGGTGGCGAGGGCTTTGGCTTTGGACTCGAGGTCGTCGGCTTGGGCGTTTGCGTGTAGGGCGGCTTCGTGGGTGAGGGCGGTGATTCTTCGGATGCCCTTGGCGATGCCTTCTTCGGAGACGAGGGCGCATTTGACGGCGGTTGCTGTGGAGGGGAGGTGGGTGCCGCCGCAGAACTCGATGGAGGCGGTGCGCCAGGCGTCGTTTTCGGGGTTGCTCAGGAGCTGTTCGATCTCGATCCCGATGGAGACGACCCGGACGGGGTCGGGGTAGGTTTCGTCGAAGACGGCGCGGAGGCCGGCGATGGTCTTTGCGGTTTCGAGGGGTGCGGGTCCGGTGTAGACGGTGAGGTTCTGGTCGATGGCGTGGTTGATGATGGACTCGGCTTGTGCGAGTTGTTCGTGGGTGACGGGTTGGTTGTGGGTGAAGTCGAAGCGGAGTTTTTCGTCGGAGACGAGGGAGCCGCGCTGGTCCACGTTGGGGCTGACGGCTTCTCGGAGTGCGAAGTTGAGGAGGTGGGTGGTGGTGTGGTTGGCGGCGATTCTTTCGCGGCGTTTGGAGGTGACGGAGCAGGAGACGGTGGCTCCGGAGCTGAGTTTGCCCTTGGTGATCCGTCCGGTGTGGATGATGTAGCCTCCGAAGGTTTGGACGTTCTCGACTTTGAAGACGGCGCCTGTTTTGGCGCAGCGGATTTCTCCGGTGTCGGCGATTTGGCCGCCCATTTCGGCGTAGAAGTTGGTTTTGTCGAGGATGACGGCGACGGGTTTGAGGGAGGCGTTGGTTCCTGAGGCGTGGTCGTCGAAGTTGTGGCCGTTCCAGATGGCTTTGACGGTGGCGTTGATGTCGTGGTGCGCGAACTTGGCGCTGTCGTCGGTGGGTTTGATGTGGAGGTGTTGGAGCTGGGCGATTTGTTCGGCGCGGAGGTCGAGGCAGACGCCGTCGGAGGATTCTCGTCCGGATGCGCGGGAGCGTTCTTTTTGCTCGGCCATGGCTTTGTCGAAGCCGGCGCGGTCCACGGTGAGTCCTCGTTCGTGAGCCATGATTTCGGTGAGGTCGTAAGGGAAGCCGTAGGTGTCGTAGAGTTTGAATGCGTCTTCGCCGGCGATGTTGCTTGCGCCTTCGGTGAGGTCTTCGAACATCTTGATCCCTCGGTCGAGGGTTTTGCCGAAGGATTCTTCTTCGTCCTCGATGATTGCGTAGACGCGGTTGGGGTCGTTTTTGAGTTCGGGGTAGGCGTCTCCGAGCTGGGTGACGACGGTGGGGGCGAGGGATGTGAGGAAGCCTTGGGGGGCGTTGAGTTTTTGGCGGCCGTATCTGACGGCGCGGCGGAGGATTCTACGGAGGACGTAACCACGTCCTTCGTTGGAGGGGACGCCGCCGTCGGTGATGGCGATGACGAGGGTGCGGATGTGGTCGGCGATGACTCGGTAGGCTTCGTCGATGCCGTCGGTGTCGTCTTTCCCGACCTTGGCGGTGTAGGGGCGGGCTTTGGTGAGTTCGCGGAGTTTGTCGAAGAGGGGGATGAAGATGTCGGTGTCGTAGTTGGAGCGGACGTCGTTCAAAACGGAGACGATGCGCTCGAGGCCCATCCCGGTGTCGACGTGTTTGGCGGGGAGGGGGCGGAGCTGGCCGGACTCGAGTCGGTCGAACTGGATGAAGACGTTGTTCCAGATTTCGAGGACGTCGGGGTCGTCCTGGTTGACGAGGTCTGCGGCGTTTCGTCCTCCGATGCGGTCGTAGTGGACTTCGGAGCATGGGCCGCAGGGGCCGGTGTCGCCCATTTCCCAGAAGTTGTCTTTCATGTTCCCGGGGATGATGTGGTCGTCGGGGAGGTATTTGGACCAGATGGCTTTGGTTTCGAGGTCCGGGGGGAGGTCCTGGTCGGGGTTGCCTTCGAAGTAGGTTGCGTAGAGGCGGTCGGGGCTGATACCCCAGACTTTGGTGAGGAGTTCGAAGGACCAGGCGATGGCTTCTTCTTTGAAGTAGTCGCCGAAGGACCAGTTGCCGAGCATTTCGAAGAAGGTGTGGTGGTAGGTGTCCTTGCCCACGTCGTCGAGGTCGTTGTGCTTTCCTCCCGCGCGGATGCATTTCTGGGCGTTGACGGCGCGGGTGAGGCCTTGGAGGGGGGAGGTGGGGTCGAGTGTGCCCTGGAAGATGGGCTTGAACTGGTTCATCCCGGCGTTGGCGAAGGTGTCGCGGAGGGAGGGGTCGTTGGTGGGGCAGGTGGTGGAGGAGGGGACGAAGGTGTGGGCGCGTTCTTCGAAGAAGGCGATGAACTGGCGGCGGATTTCGGCGCTGGT
>JALUWX010000051.1 GCA_027019265.1 Phycisphaerales bacterium | reverse complement strand
GTGCGGGGGCGTTTGGGTTTGTGACGCTCTTGGCGCTGATGCCCCATGTGGGGGTGGTGTTGTCGGCGATTGCGGAGCCCGGGTCGTGGTATGCGAGTGTGCTGCCGAGGTCGGTGACGTTTGATCATTTCAACGAGGCGTTGACGGCTGGGGAGTCGTTCAACTCGATCAAGAACTCGTTGGTGCTGTCGTTGTCGGCGATGGCGCTGAATATGGGGTTCGGGGTGCTGATCGGGTACATCCTCGTTCGGACGACGGTGAAGGGGCGCGGGGTGCTCGATGCGCTGTGTATGTTGCCCTTGGCGGTCCCGGGGCTCGTGATGGCGTTTGGGTATGTGGCGATGACGCTGCGGTGGCCGTTCGGGTCGGGTGATCCGCTGGAGGGGACGCTTGCGGTGTTTGGGACGGATCCGAACCCGTTCCCGTTGTTGATTATCGCGTATGCGGTGCGGCGTTTGCCTTACATCGTTCGATCGACGGTGTCGGGGCTCGAGCAGACGTCGGGTGAGCTCGAGGAAGCGGCGGTGAACCTGGGGGCGTCGCGGGTTCGTGCGGTTCGGGTGGTGATTGTGCCGCTGATTATGGCGAACCTGATCGCTGGGGGTTTGTTGGTGTTCTCGTTCTCGATGCTCGAGGTGTCGGACAGTTTGATCCTGGCGCAGAAGGGTGAGCACTTCCCGATCACGAAGATGATCTACGAGTTCTCGCTGCGTTTGGGTGATGGGCAGCACATCGCTTCGGCGATGGGTGTGTGGGGGATGGCGTTGTTGACGATCACGTTGTTCGGGTCGTCGCTGATGATGGGGAAGAAGCTGGGGTCGATCTTCCGGGTGTGAGAAGGCGGGAAGGCAGGAACGCAGAGGGCGCGGAGTTCACCCAGAGGGCGCAGAGAAGGCAGAAGATTTGGAACGCGAAGGGCGCGAAGGTGGCGAAGACATCGAGCCCGTGGGTGGGGAGGGGGGGAGCACTGATCCACGAAGCGTGGATCAGTGGCACGGGGTTTGGGGAAGCGAGAAGATGTGGGACGGGGTGAACTCTGGGCGCGGTTTGCGGGTATGTCGGTGATGGATACAGACACAGTCGAGATCGGGTTGGTGGGGGAATCGGATATCGGGGATATCACGGGGCTTTTGAACCATGAGATCGCGCATGGGTTTGCGCACTTTGGGTCGGTGCCCGAGCGCGAGGAGACGATCCGGGGGCTTTGGAAGTCGCACCATGAGACTCATGCGTGGTTGGTGGCTCGGGACGGGGAGGGTCGGTTTCTGGGGTTCGCGAAGAGTGCGCCATGGAGTGCGCGGGGGGCGTATTCGTGGTGTGTGGAGGTGTCGATCTATATCGCGCCGGGGGCGCAGCGGATGGGATTGGGGAAGCGGTTGTATGGTCGGTTGTTTGAGATTCTGGGGGCGCAGGGGTATGTGACGGTGATCGCTGGGGCTTCGGTCCCGAACGAGGGGAGTGATCGGTTGCACAAGGCGATGGGGATGCGGGTGATCGGGGAGCACGAGTCGATCGGGTACAAGTTCGGGCGGTGGTACGGGGTGCGGTACTACCAGGGGTTCCTGAGGGCGAAGGGGTCGGAGCCCGGGGTGGTGGTGTCGGTGGAGAAGTCGCTGGGGTCGCTTGAGAAGTGAGCGCGGGTCGGGCACAATGGGGCGATGCTTGAAGCTGGTGAATCCACGATCGAACGGGCGCGGCGGTTGGTGCGGGGTCATAGCGCGGGGACGCTGCTGTATGACGGGACCCCTTTCGAGGCGCGGTATGTGATCGATCCGGGGTCGGGGGACCTGGTGGTTGAGTGCGATCGGGATTCGGTGAGCGCGAACGACGTGTCGCTCGCGATCCCGAAGGACTCGTTCGATGCGGCGGCTCGGGTGTGTGTGGAGTTGTCGGATGTGGTGGAGGAGGCGCTGCGGGACCGGTTTACGGCGTATCACCTCCCTGCGGTAGAACCGATGCTGGGGATCGCGGCGGTGTCGTTCGTGAAGCTGGACTCGGGGGAGGTGGTGGATCGGGATGCGCTGGCGCTTGTGAACCCGCTGTCGGGGGCGCAGGGGAAGCTGTGCAAGATCATCAACTCGGATCGGGCGCGGCTGACGGCGCTGTGCAAAGCGATCACGGGGACGGGGATCGTGGATGCGCTGTGTGTGGGGGTGGATGATCGGGGCTTGGATGTGCGGGCGCAGCGCGGGGTGGTTCGGCTCGAGCTCCCGGCGCCGGTCGGGGATCTGGACGAAGCGGAGCGCGTGATCGGGGCGATGCTGGACGCTTGCGATGCGTGAGGCGCATGCGCATATTGCGCAGCTGGGGCGGTCGCTCACGATGGTGGATCTGTCGGGGTGCTCGTCGAGGGACGAGGCGCTGGAGATGCTTGCGGGGCGCGCGGGGGTGATGTCGGGGGATCAGTGGGTTTTGGCGCACGGAGCGCGGCCGGAGGGGTGGGTGGATGCTTCGGGAGGGGGGGCGCGCTGGATGACCCGGGAAGAACTCGACGAAGCGTGCGGGGGACGGGCGGTGTGTGTGTGGTGCTTTGATTACCACGCGCTGGTGGGGTCGTCGAGGGCGCTGAAGCTCGCGGAGATCGATGGGGGGACGAGGTTCGAGCACGGGCGCGTGGAGGTGGATGGGGATGGAGCTCCGACGGGGCTTTTGCTCGAGCACGCGGCGCTCGCGCTGTGGGGCGCGGTGCCCGAGCCAACGGAGAAGGAACGTCATGGGGTGGTGCGGCAAGCGTGTGCGCACCTGAAGGCGCTGGGGTACGACGAGGTTCACGATCTGAAGGCGCAGGGGTGGCTCGGGTCGGTGTTGTCGGATTTGCTCGCGGCGGGGGAGGTCGATCAGCGGTTTGCGCTCTGGGCGCTTCGCGAGGATCTGGATGCGCTGATGGGGACGCGCGCATCGTGGGATGATCGGGTGGCGCTGGGGGGGATGAAGATCTTTGTGGACGGGACGCTGAACTCACGGACGGCGTGGGTGCTTGAGCGGTGGGCGGATGCGCCCGAGGATCGTCCTTTCGGGACGGCGATGATGTCGCACGAGGAGATCGAGGATTCGATTCAGTTCGCGAAGGAACGCGAGGTTCCGATCGCGGCGCATGCGATCGGGGACGGGGCGGTGCGCGCGGTGCTCGATGGGATCGAGGCAACGGGGACACAGCGCACGGGTCATCGGATCGAGCATGCGGAGCTGGTTGATGCTTCGGATGTGGCGCGGTTCGTGGAGATGGGGGTGGTGTGCTCGGTGCAGCCCTGTCATCTGCTGGCGGATATCGAGGCGCTGAAGCGTGGGTGTCCGGGGCGGCTGGATCGGGTGCTGCCGCTGAGGGAGTTGATTGAGGCGGGGCTGGTGTGCGGGGAGTCGTTGTTTTTCGGGTCGGATGTGCCGATCGTGCGCGCGGATCATCGGGACTCGGTGGTTGCGGCGACGTTGCGGCGGAGGGAGGGGATGGATGAGTCGGAGGCGATCGGGTTTGGTCAGCGGTTGACGGAGCGCGAAGCGCTTGCGTGCTTTGGGGTGTGAGGAGGATTAGTCGTCGAGGGGGAGGGTGAGTTGGAACTCGGCGCCGTGGTTTCGTTTGGTGACGAGGGTGAGGTCGCCTCCCATTTCACGCGCGAGGGCGCGGGAGAGGGCGAGTCCGAGGCCGAGCCCGGCTCGGTCGTGGGATTGTTGGGCTGAGCCTCTTGTGAACTCGGCGAAGATGCGTCTTCGATCTCGTTGGGGGACGCCTGGGCCGTGGTCGGCGACGAGGAGGGTGAGGGCGGATTGGGTGAGTTTGACGTCGAGGTGGATTCGGGTGTCTGCATCATCCGGCGCGTCGGGGGCTGGGGCTGCGTATTTGCAGGCGTTTTCGACGAGGTTCATCATGATGCGCTCGACGGCTCTGGGGTCGAGGGTGAGGGTTCGGTTGTCGGACTCGGTGCGTTGTTCGTCGATGACGAGGTCGAGCCCGGCTTCTTCGGCACGGCGCGACATGGGGGGGACGAGGAGGGCCATGAGTTCGCCGGGGGTGAGGGTGCGTTCTCCGGCGGGTTTGGATTTGGAGGAGCGGTGTCGCGCGAGGCGGGCGTATTCGAGGACGTTCTCGACGATCCCGGTGAGTCGGTCGGATTCTCGACGGAGGGTTTCGAGGTATTCGTGTTTGGTGGTTTCGTCGGTGACCATGCCGTCGGCGAGCATTTGGGCGTAGAGACGGAAGGAGGTGAGGGGGGTGCGGAGCTCGTGGGTGACGGCGGAGACGAAGCGGGCGCGTCGGTCGGAGAGGTTGAGGACGGCGCGGAGGACGACGGCGGCGGCGGTGATGGCGGCGAGGGTGGCGATCCATGCGGCGAGCATGGCGAGGAGCGCGGGGGTCATCCGGTCGGGGGGGAGGGCGATGGCGCCTCCCGGGATGAAGGCGACGGGGAGGGTGGCGAGTTGGTAGGAGCCCGGGGGTGGTTCGGATGCGGTGATGGGGACGAGGGTGGAGGTGGGGAGAAGGTCACGGACGAGGGTGATGAGTTCGGATCGGAGGGAGGGCCAATCGAGCCAGACACCCTGGGTGATGGTTTCGTTGTTGCGGGTGATGCGCCGGACGAGGACGAGCTGGCGTGTGGTGTCGGGGGCGGTGATCCATCGGGGTTCGATGGCGCTGACGCGTGGTGGTGCGGGTTCGGCGAACGCGTATGCGAGTTCGTCGCTTTGCTCGGGTGCGGATTTGATGGTTGCGCCGAGTGCCTCGGCCCGGGCTGGGGCTTGGTCGTATTGAAAGCTTTCGGTGAGTTGTTGCCTTGCGGCGTAGTCGGTCGAGGTGTCGTCTCGTTTGCGTTGTTCGGCGACGAGTTTGTTGGACTCGGACTCTTTGGTTTGTTCGGTTGAATCTTTACGTTGGTTGGATTCGGCGCTTCGGAGGAGTCTGCGCGCGGAGCGGACGACCCCGAGGGCTTCGGAGTCGGAGACGACGGGTTCGCCCTGGTCCTGGTATTCGAAGTAGGCGTTGGCGTAGGTGTTGGTGGTCTGGGCTTGGGGGGTGGCGAAGGGGCTGGGTGTGCTTCTTGCTGCGGTGCCCGCGGTGAAGTCGGATTCGGAATCGGAGAGGGTGCGCTGCTGGAGCTGGGAGGCGAGGATGCGGGCGTAGTCCTCGTCGGGGCGCGCGGCTTCGAGGGCGATGAGGGGGGCGATTCTGGAGTCGATGCGCCAGAGGGCGAGTCGGATGGTTTCCTGGCGCTGCGCGAGGGCGCGGTTTTCGTCGTTGCGCCGTTCGAGACGGAAGACGCTGATGCTCGCGGCGGTGAGCGCGAGGAGGACGAGGAGTGAACCCGACCAGAAGGTGATCCAGATGAGGGTTCGGCGCCGGTTCACGTCGCGCTGCTCTGCGGGTCATCCTGGGGGGAGGCGAGGGCGTAGCCCTTTCCTCGGATGGTGCGGATGACGTCGGGGTTGGTGGGGTCGTCGTTGAGGGTGTCGCGAAGCCTTGCGATGGCCATGTCGACGGTTCGGGTGGTGGTGCCTCGTGGGTCGAGTCCCCAGACTTTCTGGAGGAGTTCGTCGCGCGAGACGGCGCGGCCGTCGTTCGAGGCGAGGTATCCGATGACGTCGGACTCTCGTTCGGTGAGGGGTCGTCGTTCTCCGGACTGGAGGACGACTTCTCTCCTGGCGAAGTCGATGGTGCGCCCGGCGATGGTCATGGCGGTGCGCGCGGTGGGGCGCGCGGGGGCGCGGCGGAGGACGGCTTCGATGCGTGCGATGAGTTCGTCGAGGGAGAAGGGTTTGACGATGTAGTCGTCCGCGCCCAAACGGAGCCCTTTGATCCGGTCGGTTTCTTCGCCCTTTGCGGTGAGGAAGATAACGGGAACGTCGGGCTGGGGGGTTCGGAGTTGTTCGAGGACCTGGAGCCCGTCCATTTTGGGCATCATGATGTCGAGGAGGACGAGGTCGGGTGCGACGGCGAGGCAGAGGTCGAGCCCGGCTTGGCCGTCGGGGGCGTGGTGGATGGTGTAGCCGTGGAATGACAAGGCATCGACCAGGCCGCGCCTGATCGACTCGTCGTCTTCAACGACCACGATGGTGCCTTGGGGCATCGGGGGTGCTCCGGGAGGGGGGTTACCAGGTGTAGTGGACGGTGTAGGTGATGGTTTCTTCCTGCTCGGGCCCGATGGTGATGGGAAAGTGGATGGTGCGCGCATCGATCTGGTCGTATTCGTGGTCGGTTGCAGTGATGTCGGCGTTGGTCCAGCGGTAGAGGTGTTCCTGGACGAGGACGTCCACGGGTTCTTCTTTCTGGTTGCGGACTTTGATCTCGAAGGATTCGGTGACCCAGCGGGATCCGCGTTTGAAGTCGGTTTGTTTGCGTTCTCCGACGACGTCGAAGGCGTTGCCCAGTTTGATGGTGACGTGTTCGTTTCGGGGGGTGTGGTCGATGACGGATTCCCCGATGAACTCGTAGGCGTTGTCTGCTTCGTCGAGCTGGGAGACGCGCATGCGCCCGGAGGGGAGGGGCATGCCCAGGCCGTGGTCTTTGTCGTTCTTGAAGCGGAGGTGGACCTCGACCTTGGAGTTTGCGTTTGAACCGAAGCCCTGGTCGGTGTTGGCGCTGGAGTATCGGTAGTGCGCGAACTGCTGGGCGCCGTCGTAGACGAGGATCTTGGTGGCGGGGACGTCGTTGACGGATTCAAAGAGCTCGATCTGTTTGGTGGATCGGTCGGGGATGGAGACTTTGCGTCCGAGGGCGTAGAGGTGGTATTCGAAGAAGGATTTTTCTTCGAAGCCCATATCGGCGCTGACGGCGCGGGCGGACATGGCTTCGTATCCGCCGTAGAAGGATTTGTTGTTGGGTTGGGCGCGGTTGACGTCGCCGGCAACGAGTTTGAGCTGGGCGTCGGTGTAGGAGCCCCCGGATTGGTTGAGGATGGAGACCCACGCGCCGAGGTCGATGGTTCCGGTGTTCTCGGTATCTCCGGGGTTGAAGACGAGGTTGTAGTCGGCCCACCAGGTGATGCCCTGGGTTTCGTAGGAGATGCGGGTGTCGTGGTCTCCGGCGTGGTCGGCGGAGACGGTCCAGCTCAGGGTGGGTTTGGTGACGAGGGCTTGATCGAGCGCGGGGAAGGTGACGTTCTGGTATCCGACCTGGGATCGGACGGATCCGTCACGGTTCTGGAGGAGGAGGATTCCGCCCTGCGCGGAGAGGAGGGTGTGCTCTTGGCCGTCCACGTTGATGGGGTGGTCGATGTAGCGCTCGAGGAGTCGGTCGATGGAGACGAGGTCGTATTGGTAGTTCTGGTCGAGGACGGAGGTGGAATCGGGGTGGGTGAGGGATTCGAATCGGACGGTTGTGGGGTCGATGAGCGCGGCGACATCGGTGAACTCGAGGTTGCTGATCCCTTGTTCGAGGTCGAGGGTTCGGTCCTGTCGGATGATGGCGTAGCCCTGGATCTGGTTGACCCGTTGGTAGGGGTTGTTGTATTGGGTTCCTCCGGGGACGGGTCGGTAGAGGTTGGGGTCGATGGCTCCGGGGGTTGCGGTGGAGTAGATGGTGAGGGAGGTGGAGTCTTGAGCGATGGCGCACCCGGCGAGGGTGGTGAGGGCGAGTGCGGTGAGGGTGTGTTTGATTCGGCGCATGGGTGTGCTCCTGGGTTGGGTCGTGTGTGTGAGTGTATCGCGCGGGGGGGGTTAGTCGTCGGAGTGGGTTTCTTTGGGTGATTCGTCCTTCGGAGCTGCGGGGTTCTCGGGTTTGTCGAAGGTGAGCCCGATGGTGGCGCCTTGCTCGGTGAGGGTGATGAGGACCTGGGTGTCGAAGGAGTCGGCGGGCGCGTCTTTGAGCTGCTGGGCTTGGTGCGCGGCGCGTTTGGACGCGAGTTCGGTGAGCTGGGCTTTGATCTCGGCGCGTCGGGCGGCGTTTTTCTCGATGAGGGCGCGGAGTTCGTCTTTGGATTTGGACTGGAGTGACTCGGGGAGTTCTTCGGCTTTGACTTCGTCGTAGGAGAGGCGGCCTTCGAGGAGGTCGGAGACGAGTTCTTGTTCGCCGAAGATGTTGGAACCTCCTGCGGCGGTTTGGTTGTAGAGGGCTCGGTCCGCGGCGGCTTCGGGGGAGGCGGACCTTGCGATGAAGTCGCTGCGGCTTCGGCGTGTGGCTTGGTTGAGCTGGGTTTCCTTGCTCCCGTAGTCGATCATGAGGGAGGCGAACTCTCGGTCGAGCTTGGCGATGTCGTCGTCGTAGGGGGTTGCGGCGCGTTGGACTCCGGAGTCGTGCTCGATCTGGGCGTAGCGGCCGTGGGCGAGGTTGGCGATGGTGTTCCAGTGCTGTGCGGTGTCCTGGGCGCGTCCTGCGAGGATGGTGTTGATGCGGATGTCTTTCTCGCGCGCGAGTTTGCAGGATGCGGTGTACTTGATGTCGTCGTCGTAGTTCATTTTGGGGGGCGCGTCTCCCACGAGGAAGACGATGCGGAGGGTGTCGTCGTCGTCGGACCAGTGGGTGCGTTCGATGGCTTCGAAGAGGGCTTCGTTGACGGACTCGGGGGTGTCTCCTCCTCCTCGGGCTTGGAAGGACATGAGCTTCTCGTAGACCTTGTCGAGGTCGTCGGTGAGTTCGGTGCGCGTGGTGACGTAGTCGTCTCCGCGGTCCCGGTACCCGATGAGTCCCATCCGGAGCTCGGGGGCGGGCTGGGCTTGGGCGATCTTGGTGGCGATGGACCAGATCTTTTGTTTGGCGCCGTCGATGAGCCCGGACATGGAGCCCGTGGTGTCGAGGACGAAGAGGACTTCGACCTTCTTGGCATGGTGCTGGTGGATCCTGCACTGGACCGTTTGGTTCTGATCGTGCCCGGGGCAGCGGTCGCAGGCGAGCGAGGTGCCGGCGGCGAGTGCGAGGGCGAGGGTGGTGAGTGTGAGGGTGCGCATGTGGGTCTCCTTGCGTGTGGTATGAACGTTCGGTGTTGAACGCTTCACGCACAGAGATACATGGTTGTTGCGGGATTGGTCGTCACGGGTTTGTCACGCGCGCGGGATGTCACACGGGTGTGACGGGTGTGTCACGCGCGTGTCACGGGGATCTGGATTAGGAGCGCGGGAAGGGGGTTCAGTCGTGCGCGGACTGGACGATGAGTTTTTGTGGGAGGAGGAGGGAGAAAAGCCCGGCGCACGCGAGGGCGATGGCGGTGAGGAGGAACGCGGCGTCGAGCCCCATACCCTGGGTGAGTTTGTCGTCGAGCCCGAGGGGGAGGGCGCTGACGAGCTTTGCGAGGAAGCTTGGCTGGGTGGGTTTGTCGGCGATCCCGTTCTGGACGAGTTCGGCGATGATGGGGCCGACGAAGGCGAGCATCCAGGCGCCCCCGAGCATGAGCCCGGACGCGAGGGAGGTCCGGTGCGGGAGGAGTCTCTGCGCGAGCGAGATGGAGACGGGGATGACGGCGCCGAATCCGAGCCCGGAGACGACGGAGGCGAGCATGACGACGTAGGGCGCGATGTCGGGGGCGGAGCGTCCGACGGTGGGGATGAGCGCGATCATGAGTGCGCCGAGGATGGGGAGGGTGACGAAGGCGGCTTTCTCGAGACGGGGCGCGAGGAGGATTCCGAGGAGGATGCCTCCGGAGCCCATGCCCAGCTGCATGGAGGCCTGGAGGTTGCCGTTGATGCGTGCGGCTTCGATCCCGAGGGATTCGGTCATGGTGGTGGCGTTGTCGCGCGCGAGGACGAAGGTGGAGGCCCATTCGGTGAAGAGATAGATGAGGGCCATGTTGACGGAGAAGCGGAGGACGTTGGCGATGTAGAGGGTCCAGACGGCGCGCCAGCGGGCTCTGCGTTCCTGGGGGTTCCAGGTGATGTGGGTGTCCTTGGCGTTCGCGTTGCGGTGCCCGACCTTGTGGATGGTGAGCGCGAGGACGAGGGCGCCGATGAGCCCGAGGGGGATGAACCAGCGGAGGGCGAGCATCCCGGAGACGGGGTCGGGTGCGCCGTCGATAGTCGGGGTCATGAGATCGACGAAGCGTGGGGTGAGGATGTTCCCGGCGATCCCTCCGATCATCCCAGCGAGGAAGAAGACGGCGATGAAGAGGGAACGGCGCTTTGATCCGAGTTGGCCGACGGTTGCGGCGGCCGGGGGGTGGAAGGCGCCGACGCCCATCGCGCCGAGGGAGTAGAGGACGGCGAGTTGGGTGAAGTTGGTTGCGGCGCCGAGGTTCCCGATACAGAGGACGGCGATGATGAAGCCCAGGGTCCCGAGGGCGCGGGTGTCGAGTTTGTCCGAGGCCCATGCGGTGATGGGCTGGATGATCCCGGAGCAGACGGACCCGAGCGCGAGGAGGAGGGCTTTCTGTTCGGGGCGGATGGCGAGGGTGACGGCGAGGAGGGGGAGGAGGGCGATCCCGACGAAGGAGAAGACGTCCACGATGAAGTGGGCGACGATGATGATGGCCGCGCGTGTGTTGGGGCGCGTGGTTTCGGGTGTGGGCGCGGCGGGGGTGGGGCGCGGATCGCGCTGGGGTGTTGGCTCGGGCGCGAGTCCCGGTTCGGGGTGGGCGAGGGTGGTGGACATGGGCGGAGATCGTAGCTTCGGACGGATCGATGCTTTGGATGTCCGCTCAGTCGAGACCTGCAGGTCGGCCGTTTTTATTCGGGTCGGAGGCGGCTTTGAGGGTGTTTCCATCCACGGCGATGATCTGGACGTTCCCGATGTCGGTGCGGGTTCGGATCTCGTGTCCGCGTTTGAGGAGGTGGGGGTAGTCGCTGGGTGTTTGGGGGGATTCGATGAAGACGGCGTTGGGTTGCCATTGGTGGTGGAGGCGCGGTCGGGTGATGGCGAGCGCCGGGTCGTTGGTGCGGAGGGTGGTGAGGAGGACCTGGAGGGTGGAGGTGATAATGCGCGGGCCTCCGGAGGCGCCGGCGACGAGCTTCACGTGGCCGTCCAGATCGAGGACGATGGTCGGGGACATGGAGGAGAGGGGGCGCTTCCCGGGCTCGGGGAGGTTTCGGTTGGATTGGATGAGCCCGAAGGCGTTGGGTTCGTTGGGGATGGTGGTGAAGTCGTCCATCTCGTTGTTGAGGACGAACCCGAACTCGTCCACCCCGACGAGGGATCCGAACTCGAGGTTGATGGTTTCGGTGAGCGCGACGGCGCCCCCCCACTGGTCGATGACGGAGACGTGGGAGGTTCCGGAATCGTCGGGGAGCTGGGTGTTGGTCCCGTAGAAGTCGGGGGTGTGGGTGGTTGGGGTGTCGAGTGTTTCCGCGATGGGCGCGAGGGTGGTTTCGTGGAGCATGGTGTCCAGGGGGATCTCGACGAAGTTGGGGTCGGCGAGGAGTCGGGCTCGGTCGGCGAAGCTGTGCTTGAGGGCTTCGACGAGGAGGTGTTCGTGCTCGGGTGTGGTGGCTTGGATGGGGTCGATGTGGGGGCTGAGGAGGAGGAGGGTTTGGAGCATGGTGATCCCTCCGGAGGAGGGTGGGGGCATGGTGATGTAGGTGCGCCGGACGATGGTGTGGGTGAGTGGTTCGGTTTCGTCGGGTTGGTAGTGCGCGAGTTGATCCGGGGTCATGTGGCCTCCGGTTTGATCGATCGCTTCGATGATCGCCTTTGCGATGGGTCCTTCGTAGAAGGCGCTCGCGCCGTGGTCGGCGATGAGCTGGAGGGCTCGGGCTTGGGGTTCGTTGGTGATGGTTTGGCCGACGGAGAGGGTGCCCTGCTTGAGGAAGTGGTTCCAGACGAGGGGGAAGCGTTGTTTGGCTTCGGGGTTCTGGTTGAAGCGTTGGGTGAGTCGGTGCGCCATGGATTCGTAGTGCGGATCGACGACGAAGCCGGTGCGTGCGGCTTCGATGGCGGGCTGGAGGACGGTGGCGCGGTCGAGGGTGCCGTAGGTTTCGAGCGCGTACAACAGGCCTGCGACGGTTCCGGGGATGGCGACGGCGGCGCCTCCGATGGTGCTGGAGTTTCCGGAATCCGCGTAGTAGGTGGGGCCGTAGGGGGAGGTTTCTCGGTGGTTGATTGCGGTGAGGACGTGGCCGTGGGTTGGGTCGTTGGGGAGGGCGATGACCATGAAGCCCCCGCCTCCGATGCCGCAGGAGTAGGGACGGACGGCGGAGAGGGTGAAGGATGCGGCGACGGCGGCGTCGACGGCGTTGCCGCCTTGCGCGAGCATCTGCGCGCCGGCGTTTGATGCGAGGTGGTGGTCGGCGGCGACGGCGGCGGTGCTGAAGGTGTCGTGGTAGGTGGTGGATGTGCGCGGGGTGGGGGCGCAGTGCGCGAGGAGGAGGGCGAGTGTGAGAAGGAGGGTGACGAAGGTGCGCGTGGTCATGGGGGTGCTCTTATATGTCGTCGTGTGTGGGATCGAGCTCGACGTCGAGTCGTCGTCTCCGGACGATCCAGTATTCGGGGTCGTCCCGGCGCGGGGGGTGCGCGGCGCGGTCGAAGAGGGCGCGGGTGAAGGCGCGGATACCCTGGGTGATCCGTGCGAAACCCACGGCGGGGGTCCGGCCGTCGTGTCGGACGAGGCGGTATCCGAAGAGGTGGAAGAGCTGGCGTTTGAGGACAGCGGCGAGGTCGGCGCGGACGAGGAGTTCATGGTCGTGTGTGGGGTGGACCCCGGGGAGGTTCCGGATGAGGGTGTGGACCCAGGGCTGGGTGCGGAGTCGCGCGGAGAGGTCGAACCAGGCGTGCGAGACCTTGCGGACGATGAAGAAGGCGTCGTCCCCGGGTCGTTTGTGTCGTTGCATGTTTGGGAGGAAGACGATCCCGGAGACGGCGGCGATGCAGGGCTGGGTGTTCTGGTGGGCGATGACGGATCGTCCGGCGCTGACGCGCGTTCCCGAGGTGACCCCGTGTTCCATGGCGAAGTCGGGCGCGGTGATGGGTTCTCGGTGTCGGAGGTCGTAGCAGGCGCGTTCGTTGTGGTGCGCGGCGCGGCGGAGTGTTTCGCGCGGGTCGGTGAGTTTGTGGTCGCTCGGGTGCGCGATCCCGAGGGTGTCGAGGAGGGTCCAGATGGAAGCCTCGTGGATGTTGATGGATTCGGGGTCCTGGTGTTGTCCGGCTTCGATGAGGAGGGAGCGGACCCCGAGTCTTCGGGTTGCGGCGTCGAAGACGAGTCCCTGGAGTTCTTCTTCGAGCCCGAGGTACCTTGGGAGCGGGAGCGCGAGCGCGAGCTCTCGGGTGGGGAGCGCGTCCTCGAACGCGACGATGGGTGTGGAGGGGGCGCTGGTGGTGTGGAGATCGAGGACGACCATGTCGGGATCGCGCTGGTGCTCGCGCGCGAGGTGGTCGAAGAGCTCGAACATCTGCGCGTGCTCGACACTGGAGCTCGGGGGTTCGGAGAATCGCTCGTGGGTGCAGAGGCGGTTGAGGTCGTGGTCGATGAAGCGTGTTTCGGGATCGGGGTGGGTGAGGGCGGCGATGTTCCCGAGGAGCGCGACGAAGGAGCCCTGCATGTGTTCGGGGTCGAGGGTTCGGAGGATGCGCTGGGCGGCGTGGATCCCGGCGCGTTCGTTGCCGTGGACGGCGGCGAGGACGACGAGTGTGGGGCCGGGGTTGTTGGAGTCGATCCGTCCGAGGAGGCGCGCGGGGGGGGCGGAGGGGGCGGGATGCTCGGTGCTCGGGTCGTCGAGCTTGGGGTGTTCTTGATGTGTGGTGGTCACGCGCGATCGCTCCCGGGGTTCACGTCTTAGCCCGGGGGATGATTGGGCGCTCGGAGGTGTTCTTCGAGGAGCTTTCCGGCGATGCGCATGTAATCGTGCTCGGTGACGATCCCGACGAGCTTTTTGTCGGCGTTGACGACGGGGAGGCAGGAGGTTTTGTGCTCGCGCATGAGGGCGATGGCTTCGAGGGTGGGTGTCTCGGGGGTGGCGCAGACGGGGTCGCGCTGCATGATGTCGGCGACGGGGATGGGGTCGGTGGAGGTGCGGCGCTTTGCGTCGGCGACGAGCTTGAGCATGGCGCGGTAGGAGACGAGCCCGACGAGCTGGTGCGCGTCGTTCTCGACGGGGATGTGGCGGACTTTCTCCCAGTCCATGATGGAAGCGACGAGGTCGATGAGTTCGTCTTCGTGGACGGTGTAGAGGTCGGTGTGCATGTACTGGCCGACGACGGCGTAGAGGTGTTTCGACTCGCCGGCTTCGTCGATCTCGGCTAAGGGCCATTCGTGGACGGGGATGTTCTTGCGTTGTCGGGTGAGGGTCCCGGAGGTGAGCATGGCGAGGCGCTGGGCTCGGGTCCCGTGGTCGTGTATTTTGTCCACGGAGTCGAGCATCCATCGGGCGCCGTTGCGCCCGGTTTCTGTGCGCTGCTGGACGATGGAGAGGTATCGCTCGGTGTCCTGCTCGTCGATGTTGGCGCTGCGGAGCCCTTCTTTGGCGATGGGGATGAGTTCGGAGAGGAGGAGGTCACGGACGGGGACGGCGCGGCCGTCGATCCAGCGGATCTTGACGTCGAGCCCGGAGCGAGCGGCGGAGACGAAGTTGGACTTTGCGTCGGTGAAGGAGAGGTGTTCGGGGATGTCGGGGATGAGCTCGGGGAGTCGTTTCATGAGCCCGAACCAAAGGGCGGCGTTCGCGACTTCGTCGTCGATGGTGGGTCCTGCGGGGATGTAGCGGTTCTCGATGCGGAGGTGGGGTTTGCCGTTGGTGACGCCGTAGCAGGGTCGGTTCCAACGGTAGAGGGTGGAGTTGAAGGTCTGGAGCGCGGCGAGCTTGGGGACGATGCCTTGTTCGACGAGGGCGACGGCGTCTTCGGTGACTTCCGGGCCGAAGAGCATGCGGAATCTTGCGAGGTCGGCGCGGAAGAGTTCGAGGACGGAGTCCTTTGCCCAGCGTTCTCCGAAGCGGACTCTGCGGACCATTTCGCGCTCGGCGGGGATGTCGGACCCTGCGGTGTCCACGGTTTGTTCGAAGATGGCGATCCGGGTTTCGTTCCAGAGGCGTTTGCCCATGAGGACGGCGGAGTTTGCGGCGAGGGCGAGGAGGGGCGCGGTGATGAGCTGCGCGGTGTTGAAGCAGCGCACGAAGGAGTCGGGGCAGCACTGGAAGTGGAGCTGGAAGGACGTGTTGAGGGCTTCGAGCATGACGGAGTCGTGGGAGAGTCGGAGCTCGTCGATGCCCTTGATCCGGATGTCGTATTTGCCTCCTCGGGATTTGGTGATGAGTTCGTCGAGCGCGTAGTAGCGGTCTTTGGGGGTGATGTATTCTCGTCCCAGGTGTTTGGGCTCGAGCGTGGGGAGGATCCCGATGAGGAGGGGGGAGACGTTGAGGGATTCACCCTGGGTGCGGGCGCGTTCGATGAGTTCGTTGAGTTCGTCGTGGAGTTGGGTGAGGGCTGGGCCGGTGAGCTCTCGGGGGGTGCAGTTGAACTCGAGGTTGAAGCGTCCGATCTCGGGTGTGGCGCGGGGGTCGTCGATGAGTTCGAGGAGCTCTGGGCCGAGGGGCGCGGGCTGCATGGCGTCGTTGACGAGGACGAGTTCTTGTTCGGCGCCGATCCGGGTGATCCCGGTCTCGAACATGTTTCGTTCGAGCATGAGTTCCATGGCGCGAAGGTCGGAGAGGACCCCTTGGGTGGTGGTTCGGGGGGTGCCGGGCGCGTTGTGACCGATGTTCTGGGTCCCCATGACGGTTTGGGCTCCGAGGGTGATGCGGAACGGGGCGCGGGTGCCCAAGGTGTTTCGCAGCAGCCGATTGTGCCATGTTGTGGGGATGGACGCAAGCGGTGAGGGGTGGATGTGGGGGATTCGGACGCAACTGGGGGGCGGAATTGGGCGTATACGGGGTTGATCCGCGCGGGCGCGGTCGTTGCCGGGGTTGGTTGTTGTCGGCGATGACTGGAGCGTTCTCGGACGTTGTGTCCATCGGTCCGCACTGGTTCGTCATTGTGTTGTCGTGCTGGGCGCGGTTGGATCAAGGGTCCTTCGCGCGTGGACGACGTTGGTGTGGGCTCTCGAGCCCACCCCCCCACCACCCACCACCCCCCGATGGCGCGAGGGTCTCATCGCGTTTGGAGAAGTGACTATGGCTCGGTTTCCTTTGTGCGTTTCGCTCATGGTGTGTCTGACCTCGGGTTCGTCGGTGTCGCTGGCGCAGACGGCGGTTCCGGGGTCGGGGATGGTGGATGTGCTGTCGCACACGCCTCCGAGGGTGTACGAGGGGCAGAGCGTGGTATCGATCCGGATCGAGAACGTGAGACAGCTCCGCGCGGCGATGTCGCTGATCGAGTCGTCGTGGACGGAGCGGCCGGGGATCGGGGAGGTGATCGCGCAGGTGAAGAAGGATCGGATCGGGGCGCTCCGGGAGCTGGGTGTGAACCCGGTGGTGATGATCGATGATCTTCAGGCGCACACGGACGAGCACTGGAACGCGCTGAAGGATGCACGTCGGTTCGAGCTCCAGAACCCGGATGCGCAGCGCCCTTCGGGGGTGTGGTCGCACGACGAGTCGTGGTTCACGAACTACAGGCAGTACGCGGAGATCCTTTCGTACATGGACTCGATGACGAGCGCGAATGCTGGGCTCGTGTCGCGTGCGGACTTCGGGGACACGGTCGAGGGTCGGGATCTGTGGGCGTACACGATCACGGGTCCGGATGCGCCGGGGAACGCGGCGGCGGATCGGCCGGTGGTTTTGTGGAACGGGGGTCAGCACGCGCGGGAGTGGGTGAGCCCGATGACGGTGACGTACATCGCGTCGCGCTTGGTGGACGGGTACGGGAGCGATATCGAGGTGACGGAGCTGATGGACTCGGTCCGGTTCGTGATCGTCCCGGTGCTGAACCCGGACGGGTATCTGTACACGTGGTCCACGGAGCGGTACTGGAGGAAGAACCGGAGGGACAACCCGGGATCGTTCGAGGGGGTGGACCTGAACCGGAACTGGGATGTGTCGTTCGGTGGGGACGGGACGTCGAGCGATCCTTCGAGCGATATCTACCACGGGCCGAGCGCGTTCAGCGAGCCCGAGACGTCGGCGCTGCGCGACTTGGGGTTGTCGTACGGGAGCGATCTTGCGGCGCATATCGACTACCACACGTTCTCGCAGCTGATTCTTTGGCCGCTGGGGTACGAGGTGGGGTTGGTGACCCCGGAGCCCGATCGATCGTTCTTCCAGTCATTGACGGGGGACATGTCAGATCTGATCCAGTCGATCTCGGGTGTGTTCTACAACCCGATCCAGTCGTGGCAGTTGTATGCGGCGGCCGGGACGTGCTCGGACTGGTTCTACGACGGTGCTGGGGTTCCTTCGTTGACGATCGAGCTTCGTCCGGACGAGAACAACGGGATCGACGGGTTCTCGCCTCCGGCGTCGGTGATCCTGCCGACGGCGCAGGAGAACTTTGAGGCGGCGAAGCTGTTTGCGGGTCGGACGACCCAGCCCTTGGTGTTCGATCACAACAACACGGGGTTGGTTGAGGCCGGGGCTCCGAGCGATGTCGAGGTGACGATCAGCGATGGGGTTGAAGCGCTCGACGAGTCGAGTGTGATGCTCTGGTCGCGCGTGGGTTCGGGGTCGTTCTCGTCGTCGGCGATGTCGGGCTTGGGTCTGTCTCGCTGGGGTGGGATGCTCCCGGGTGCGCCGTGCGATTCGACGATCGAGTTCTACTTCACGGCGGCGACGCTGGAGGGGGGATCGGTCCGGTTCCCGAGCGGGAACGCGGTGTTCGGGGTCGTCGCGCAGGAGTTCATGATCGGGTTCGACGACGACATGGAGTTGAGCAACGGGTGGACGGTCGGCGCGGCTGGTGATGACGCGACGACGGGTGTGTGGGAGCGTGCTGATCCTCAGGGGACGGCGGCGCAGCCCGAGGATGACCACACGGTTGCTGGGACGCGCTGTTTCGTGACGGGCGCGAGCGCGGGGTCGTCGATCGGGTCGAACGACATCGATGGTGGTGTGACGACGCTGACGTCCCCTGCGATGGACGCGGTGGCGGCCGGTGACGACGCGGAGCTGGTGTATTGGCGCTGGTACTCGAACGATCAGGGCGCGTCCCCGAACGCGGACTCGATGCTGGTTCAGATCTCGAGCAACAACGGCGCGTCGTGGTCCACGCTCGAGACGGTGACGGAGAACGCTGGGGTGTGGGTGGAGAAGCGGTTCCGGGTCGCGGATGTGTCGAGTGTGACGGATCAGGTGCGGGTGCGGTTCATCGCCGGCGATGAGGGCGATGGATCGATCGTGGAAGCGGCGATCGATGATGTGCGGATCGTCTCGGTCGGGTGCGCGGGGAGCCCTGCGGATCTGAACGGGGACGGTGAGCTGGACTTCTTCGATGTGTCGCTGTTCCTGCAGTTGTTGGCCGCCGAGGATCCGATCGCGGACTTCAACCAGGACGGGAGCTGGGACTTCTTCGATGTGTCGGCGTTCCTTCAGGCGCTCAGCGCGGGCTGAGTCTTTGAGGACTCCACCCCCCCACTGCCCCACACTGCGGCTCTCGGGGGTGTTAATGATGCTCTCCCCAGGCCCCCGGTCCGATTGGATCGGGGGCTTTCTTGTGGGTCTTGGGGATGGGGTGCGGGTATGATTGAGAACGAGTCTCAACGAGATGAATTCGGGATGACCCGGTGCGCGATGCGCGAGAGGACGGACGGATGACGACGACGACGACGGACCCGATCACGAAGCGATTGAAGGACGACAACTGGGATCTGCACCAGATCGCGGAGCGGGGTGGGACGCCTTCGTCGATGATCAAGGGGACGATCAGCCGGGAGGGGTATGTGTCGTCGCTCGAGCAGGGGTGGTTGGTGCACGAGGCGCTGGACAGCGCGGTGCGCGCGGCGCGGGGTGCGGAGCCCTTGGTGGCGGAGGTTGTTGCGGAGGCGCACACGTTCGAGCCCTGGTATCGGGAGGACCTTGCGTACTTCGGGGGATCGACGGAGGCGGAGCCCACACCCGGGACGGCTCGGTTCATCGCGCACATCGAGGCGCACAAGGACGACCCGATGCACATCCTCGGGCTGCACTATGTCCGGCTCGGCGCGACGAACGGGAACCGGTTTGTGGCGCGGAAGCTCCGTCAGGTGTTCGGGATGGAGAGCGCGACGGAGGGGATGATGGCGCTGGATCCGTTCGGGGAGGCGCAGCGCGGGGAGTGGATGAAGTTCAAGGAAACGCTCGATGCGCTCCCGCTCGATGGGGCGCAGCGTGATGCGCTCTTCGATGGGACACGGGCGGCGTATGTGCTGACGATCAATCTCGATCTCGAGGATGCGATGAGCGCGGACGAGCTGCTCGAGGCGCACGGGAAGACGCTCGATCGCGATGCGTTCGAGAAGGGTCACTCGGTGCACGTGAACTGATCACGGGCTGGGTGGGTGTTCGTTCCAGGTTTCGAGGATCTGTTCGATCTCGTGCGCGATGTCTGCGAGCGCGGTGCTCGGGAGGAGCGCGAGGGGGTGGTCGATGACGGCGACCTTGTTGTGCTCGAGCGCGGGGATGGGGAGCTGCGCGATGGGTCCCAGGGTTTCGAGGGCGCGGGGTCCGGTGATGGGCTCGGGGGCGCCGAAGTCGTCGGACTCATCGCGGTTTCGTGGGGCGAAGAGGAGGATCGAGTCGGGCTTGAGCGCGACGAGGTCTTCGTAGTCGAGCTCGATCCACATCGCGCCCTCGGTGATCGCTGGGGTCATGCCCATGCGCTCGATGAGCTGGTGGTGGAAGGAGTTCGGGCCCATCGCTGCTGGGGGGTCGAGGGATCCGAGGATGAGGACCCGGCCGGCGTTGTCGGCGATGGGTCCCCGGTCGCGCCAGGCGCGTGCGAGTCGCGCGGAGGGTTGGGTGTGTTCGAGTGCGGATTGGATGTCGTATTCGCCGGGCTCGCGCTCGGGTGGGCCTTCGATGAGGTAGTGGAGGTCGTCGCTGAGGATCGCGATGTCGTCGAGGGTGTCGAGGGGGCGCGCGATGATGGTCCAGTTGTGTGTTTCGGCGGCGTTGATGAGGGTGTCGGAGATGGGCGCGGTCTCGGAGCGCTGCATGATGAGGTGGGTGGGGTTTGCGGCGATGAGGGCTTCGAGGTCCCAGCCCAGGGATGACCCGGCTTTGGGGATGGAGTCGGAACAGATCATGTCGAAATCGTGTCGCGCGACGATGAGGTCCTCGTGCCCGAGATCTCTGATGATGACAGCGATCCCCGGCGCGAGGGCGGCGATCCGGAAGGGCTCGTGGGTGGGATCGTTCGTGGATGCGTTCGATTGCGCGGAGGGGGGAGTGTTTGAGCCGCAGGAGGTGAGGAGGAGGGTGAGGAGGAGGGTGAGGAGGAAGAGGATGGTGCGCATGGACGAGGGTATCACGCGAATCGTGACTCGATGGCGCGTTTGAGGTCCCGGAGGCGCTGGGGGTCGTGGAGGGGGTAGGCGAAGGTTCGGTCCGTGGCGATCCGGTGCATGGTTCGGAAGCGCTGGGCTTGTTGGGCTCGTGCTTGGAGCGCTTCGAGGTCGTCCTCGTGTTTGTCGCGCGTGTGGGTGAGGAGGGATTGGAGCTCGGTGAAGAGGGGCGCGGGATCGATGCCCTTGGATTTGGTGGATTCGATGGCGCTGACGAGCTCGGATTTGCGCTGGGCGGCGGTGTGTTCGTCGAGCATGTCGGGGTCGTGGCGCGCGTGGTGGGCTTCCCAGGTTGCGGTGTCGGGGTCGATGTAGGAGTCGGGGAGTTTGAGATCGAGGGTGAGGGTGGCGCTCGCGCCGGTGATGGGCGCGAGGGGTTGGTTCAACCAGGTGTGGATCCACCGGGTGGTGATGGTGTCGTATTTGAGGCCGCCGGTGCCGTGGATGAAGAGGTCGCAGAGGGCGCGCCGGGCGATGGCCGTCATGAGGAGCCCTCGGGGCGCGAGGTTGGTGGGGTCGAGGGTCTGGGAGGGGTTGAGGGTGACGATCTCGCGCGAGGTGTCGGTGATTCTCCAGAGGGGGAACTCGATGGAATCGTCGGTGATGTTGAGGGGGCGGACCCCGGCGTTGGGCGCGGTGTCGATGGCGCGGTTGTAGTGCTCGATGGCGCTTCGGGGGTCGTGGGTGAGTTCGGAGAGCGCGGCTTGGCCGACGGGGGTTTCGAGGAGATCGGAGGCGAAGACGAGGGTGGGGATGGAGAGGTCGAGGAGATCGCAGAGGTCGTGGATGACGGCGCTAGCGAACTGTTTGGCGCGGGTGGGCTCGTGCTGGTGCGCATCGAGTTGGGAAGCGAGTCGTTGGAGCGCGTCGAGCGCGGTGAAGGGCTCGATGGGGGGGAGCGACATCGCCGGCGCGTTGTTCGGTGTTGATCCCGGGTTTCGTTCGAGCGAGATCGTCGTTTCGGAGAGGTCATCGTCGGTTCGGATCGGGATCCGGAGCTGCGCGGGATCGACGATGTCCTGGTCGGGGACGATCCAGAGGGTCTGCGCGTTGTGGTGCTTGGCGCAGGTATCGAGGGCGATGAGTTTCGCGACGATTCCGGGGTGGACAATGATGGGTTGGTGTCCCGAGGCGATGACGGGTCGGTCGGGGTCGAGCCCGATGGACTGGCGCGAGGCGCGGGCGAGGTCGGTGGTGCGGAGATCTTGGGTCGGGGACCAGGCGCGGGGGTCGGGTTTGAGGGTGAGCTTGATGTCCGTGTGCTCGGGTGCGCCCATCGTTTGTCCTGTGCGTTGGTGGGTCGCGCGGGTGTTCAGCAGTTGCAGCAGCACCCGGAGCTCGAGGGTCCGGCGGTCGCGAGGGCTTCGGGGTGCTTGGCGAGTTCGGTGTTGAGGACGTCTCGGTAGTGCGCGAGACGGACCTGCGCGTCGTCGAGCCCGCCTCCGAAGGTGCGGTTGGGGTCGTTGTAGATGAGCTCGACGGGGAGCTCGGTGATCCGGAGTGCCTTTGCGTTGGCTTGGACCCAGAACTGCATGGGGAAGGCGTAGCCGTTGTCGGTGAGGGTGAGCTGGTCCATGGCGCTGACCCGGTGGGCTTTGAAGCCGCAGAAGGTGTCGGTGAGGGTGAGCCCGAGGCGTTGGTTGATTTCTTGGGTGAGGGTCCGGTTGATGGCGCGTCGGTCGGTGGGCGCGACGGAGGTGTCGGTGTCATCGTTCATGTAGCGCGACCCCGAGATGATGTCGTGGGTGTCTTGCTCGATGGCGCGGAGGAAGTCGGGGATGCGCTCGGGCTCGTGCTGCTCGTCGCAGTCCATGGTGATGACCCAGTCGTAGTTGTCTCGGTGGGCGCGTTGGAAGGATTCGCGGATGGCGCGGCCGTAGCCCTGGTTGGCTTCGTGTCGGATGATGTCGAGGTTGAGCTCGGATCGGAGGGAATCGAGGATCTGGGCGGTGTCGTCGGTGGAGCCGTCGTCGATGGCGAGAATGGGGAGGTTGAACTCGGCGATTCGGCGGAGGACACGCTCGACGGTCGCGGATTCGTTGTAGACGGGGACGGCGATAAGGACGGACATGCGCGCTCCTGGGCGTTGGGGATCGATCGTGGAGTACGGAACGATCGGTCAGATAGGATTATTCGCCGCGCGGGGTGTCGGGGCGCGAATTCATCCGAGTCCGTTGCTTGATAGGTATTTAGGACTCTGGGGTGGGGTTCGGGGGGGGTGACGGATCGGATTCGGCTTTGGCGAGGGAGGTGAAGGCGGCGAACCCGAAGGGATGGGGTGATTCGGGGTCGTCTTCGTTCTCGGTCGCGATGGCTTGGGCTTCGAGCTGTCGGAGGAGGTCTTCGGAGAGGGTGTGGACCGCGTGGATGTGGGAGACGGGGAGGGTGTAGATCTCTCCGGCGGGGGTGGTGATCTGGAAGACGGTGCACTGGACGTCTTCGGAGCGTTGACGGGTTTCGGGGTCCCCGACGGCGGTGCAGGCGAAGACGGGGAAGACATCGGCGATCGCGATGCGTTGTCCGAGGGTGGTGACGACACCCATGCGCCCGTCGAAGAGGTCGTGGACGGGGTCGGTGGAGTGTGCTGCGGCGACGGGTCCTTCGTTGAGTCGGCCGGCGGAGTGTGCGGCGGCGGTGGCGAGGGCCATGAGGGTGTCCCGGACGACGTTGGACCAGAAGAGGTCCCGACGCGCGGTGACGAGGGGTGCGGTGTGAGCGCGTTGGTTGGTCGTTGATGGGATAGGGGGTGCCATGGTCCGGGACTTTATACACACACTCGCAATAGGGGAGGTCCGGAGGTTATCGAGCGTGACCCGCACAACCGTTACAGAGTCCGCGATGTGTGGGCTTGGAGGGGGATCGGGGGTCGAGTCGTGTGGTTGAAACGCCGAGTTGTAGGACTCGGAGGTCCAGTACTATGAGCGATGAATCGAAGGCATTCAACGAAGTCCGTCAGCTCCTCGGGAAGCTCGATCGGTCGATCGACGAGGCGCGGACGCGTCGGCTCGGTCCTCCGGTGGGGTCGTCCCCGAAACCCTCGCGCGTCGAGAACGAGTCGAGCGTTGATCTGGACCAGGAGATCGGTGGGTCGTCCCAGCCCGGTCCCAAGACGGAGCTGCAGCGCAAGAGCGCGACGTTCGGTCGTGCGAAGCCCCTGAACCGGGACGCGGGTCCGGGTTGGAAGGGGAACGACGATCAGACGATCGGTTGATCGACTGTCGGATTGATTGAGAACTCCTCGACGGCGGCTCTTACGGGCCGCTGTTTGTTTGCGCGTCGTTCCATCGATGATGCGATTCGATCCATCGGTCGATCTTGGCTTCGAGGACGGGGAGGGGGAGGGGGCCGTCGATGAGGATCTGGTCGTGGAAGGCGCGGATGTCGAAGTTGTCGAGGAACATGGATTCGGCTTTGGCGCGCATGTCGAGGATGGCGAGCTGTCCGATCATGTAGGCCGTCGCTTGTCCGGGCCATCCGATGTATCGATCGACTTCGGAGGTGATGTTGTGGGGCGCGAGGGCGGTGTTGGAGAGCATGTAGTCGATGGCTTGTTGTCGTGACCAGCCCTGCGCGTGGATCCCGGTATCGACGACGAGTCGGCAGGCACGCCACATTTCCATGTTGAGTCGTCCGAAGTCGTCGTAGGGGTTTTCGTAGAGCCCGTACTTTCCCGATCCCATCTCGAGCCCGAGTCGTTCGGCGTAGAGGGCCCAGCCCTCGCCGAAGGCGGTGTAGTTGAGTGTTTTGCGGATGGGGTGCTGGTTCTCGACTTCCTGCGCGAGCGCGTACTGGAGGTGGTGGCCGGGGACGGCTTCGTGGATGGTGAGGGCGAGCATCTCGTACCTGGGGCGCTGGTCGAGCTTGGAGGCGTTGGCCATGAAGTATCCGGGGACCCCGGATTTGAGTTCTCCGGGGTAGTAGAAGGCCGTGGGTGCGCTGGCTTCCTGGAATCTGGGGAGGCGGCGGACGCCGTAGGGGAGACGGGGGAGCTTCCCGAAGAGGTTGACGAGCTCGGGGTCGATGAGCTTGCACATGACCCGGTATTCGTCGAGGAGGGCTTCGGGGTCGGTGTGGTAGAAGCGCGGGTCGGTTCGGAGGTACTCGTTGAAGGCGCTGAATCGGTCGTCGTCCGTGAGGATGGACTTGCCCGTGGACTCGTACCAGTCGGTGCGTTCGATGACCTTCATCATGTCGGCGCGGATTTCTCGGACTCTCTTGAGCCCGGTGTCGTGGATCTGCTGCGCGGTGAGGTCGGGTCGGGTGGTGTGGGCAACGAGGGCTTGGTTGTAGCCCTTGATAGCGTCGATGGAGTCGGAGGCGGCGACGGAGTCACGGCAGGCCGGGAGGTATTCGTTCTGGAGGAAGAGCGCGAGCTCGAGGTATACGGGGGCGATGCGATCGGCGATGATCTGTCGGGCTTCGACGGCCATCGGGTCGTCCTCGTCGAGATCACGGAGGGGGGCGAAGAAGGGGGAGCGGGATGGGTCTTCCCGGATCTCGGGGGTGCACTGCGCGAGGGTCTGGGCGATGGTGGGTTCGATGACGACGCGCGGCATGACGCGCCCGGACTGGATCCCGGCGCGCATGTTGTCCATGTGCTCCGCGATGTGGATCTCCACCCGACGGAGGCGGAGGACGTACATGTGTTTCTGTTGACGGGTCCGGGTGGGGAGCTGGGATCCCATCTGGGGGAGCCAGATCTGTGGGCCGGAGATGGAGGAGATGGGGGTTTGCCAGGGTTTGAGCTTTGCGGACTCGAGGGCTTGCTCGAGGGTGTAGCGCATGAGGTCGTGGTCGAGCTGGTCGGCGCTGGTGAAGTCGGCGGTGTCGAGCGCGTTGAGGGAGTCGAGGAGGTCCCGTTGGATGTCGATCCAGTACTGCTGCGCTTCGGCGGAGATGGATGGGATCTCGTCGAGGCGGGATTGGTCGTTGACGATCTGGTAGTAGGACGCGGGGTCGTTGTCCCAGAGGGTGAGGAGGTAGGTGTCCATGAACTGCCAGAGATCGGGGTCTCGGTCGTCGGGACAGGGGGGGAGTTCGGGGACGGCGCTGGCGATGGGCGCGAGGATGAGGATCGCGAGGACAGCGATGAGGGCGCGGATGGTGTTCATGGGGTGATCCCGGGAGGGTCGGTGCGGTTGTCAATCGCGGTTTCGGTGATACGATTGGGGGTCCTTTGGGCCGATGATGTGGCTCGGAGGACGACATCCAGGGGATTGGTGTAATGGTAGCACGGAGGTTTCTGGTACCTTTAGTCAGAGTTCGAATCTCTGATCCCCTACTTTGCGATGAAGGCCGCTGACTGGTGTCGGCGGCCTTTGTGCTTTTTGGGGTTTCGGCGTGTTTAGAGGGTGCCGAGGTCTTCGGTGTCGGGGGTGAGTTGCATTTGGAGGAGCTGGGCGTAGCGGCCGTCGGGCTTGGCGGCGAGTTCGTCGTGGGTCCCGGTTTCCTGGATGGTGCCGTGCTCGATGACGACGATCCGGGACGCGTGACGGATGGTGGAGAGTCGGTGCGCGATGACGAAGGAGGTACGCCCCTTCATGAGGGTGGTGAGCGCGTGCTGGATGAGTCGTTCGGACTCGGTGTCGAGGGAGGAGGTGGCTTCGTCGAGGATGAGGATGCGCGGGTCGGCGAGGACGGCGCGGGCGATGGCGAGGCGTTGTTTCTGGCCTCCGGAGAGACGGACCCCTCGTTCGCCGATGACGGTGTCGTAGCCGTGCTCGAGTTCGGTGATGAATGAGTGCGCGTTCGCGATTTTGGCGGCGCGGGTGATGTCGTCGTCGGTGGCGCGGCGCTTTGCGTATCCGATGTTGTCGCGGACGGAGCCGTCGAAGAGGAAGACGTCTTGTTCGACGATCCCGAGGAGGGCGCGGTAGTGCTCGATGGGGATGTCTTTGAGGTCGATGCCGTCGAGGAGGATGGCGCCGTGGGTGGGGTCGTCGAAGCGTGCGATGAGGTTGCAGAGGGTGGTCTTCCCGGCGCCGGATGCGCCGACGAGGGCGATGGTCTCTCCGGGTTTCACATCGAGGGTGATGTCGTGGAGGACGGGTTCTCCTCGGGGGATGTCCTGTTTGTCGTCGATCCCGGAGGAGGCGTTTTTGGTGCGCGTGGGGTAGGCGTAGTCGAGGTCTTGGATGGTGATCGCGCCGCGCACGTCGCTCGGGTTGAGGGTGACGGTGGGTGTGGTGTGCTCGAACTCCCGGTCTTCGGAGAGGAGGTCGAGGACCCGGTCGAGGGCGGCGAGGTTGGTCTGGACGTTGGTGGCGCTTGCGACGAGGGATTCGAGGGGACCCAGGAGCGCGAGGAGGTAGGCGCTGAAGGCCATGAGGTCGCCGATGGTGAGGGAGCCGTCGATGACGGCGATCCCGCCGTAGAGGAGGACGGCGGTGGAGGCGATGGGGATGAGGATCTGCCAAGCGATTTCGAGGATGCGCGCCCACCACCAGGTGTGGAGTTCTTGTCGCGCGAGGAGGTGCCCTTCGTTGGTGAAGCGGGCGGCTTCGGCTTGTCGTCGGTTGAAGGCGCGGACAACCCGGATCCCGGCGAAGGCCTCGGCGGACATCGCATCGATGCCTTCGCGCCGGTGGCGGATGTCCCGGTACATGGGGCGGATGCGTTGGATCCAGGTGCGGTGGGAGACCCAGATGACGGGCGCGAGGAGGATGGCGCCTGCGACGAGTCTCCAGTCGATCCAGATGAGGACGACGAGGGTCCCGATGAGTTGGGTGATGGCGCGCCAGGGGTTGTAGAGGAGGGAGAAGACGAGGTCCCCCACCCCTCCTGCGTCTTCGCGGAGGACGGAGGCGATCCCGCCGGACTTGAGGTGCTGGATCCGGTGGAGGGGGAGACGGGATGCGTGGTCGAAGACGCGCTTGCGGAGTGCGACCTGGACGCGCTTCGTGATGCGCGTGCATTGCCAACGACCCCAGATCCCGAAGGCGATGGAGGCGGAGGTGACGACGAGCATCCCGAGCCCGAGCTTCCAGATGAGCTCGACCCGATCGGATCGTTCGTTGGTGAAGGTCCCGAGCGCTTCGGGGATCCCCGTGGGTCCGGGGTTGTCGGTGATGATGTAGTCGATCGCGATCTTGGTGCTCAGGGGCATGAGCAGCCCGAGCGCGACGGAGATGGAGAGGGTCAGGAGGGAGAGCGCGACGGTGCGCCGGTAGCCCGTGAGGAGTGTGAAGAGGGAGGAGAGGAGGCCCCGGACCCCGCGTTTGGCTTTGCTCGCGCGTTTCTTTTCGACGGAATCGTCGATGGACTCGTGGATGCGCGCGGTGTGATCGCGCTCTCGGCGCTGCGCGAGATAATCACGGAATCTCACTCGGCTGGAGCGCGCTCGGCGCTTGGGCATAGGGGGATTCTAGATCCCCGAAGGGGCGGGGTTTGGTCAGCGGCGGTATCGGCGGACGAGGGCGATGGAGGTCATCGCGAAGAACCCGAGTGCGCCGGGCGCGGGGATAACGCTCTGGAAGAAACGGACCCGGAAGATGACGTCGTTGTAGTCGGCGTCGGTGGCCGTGGGGCGGAGATCCTCGACGGCGACGATGAGCGCGGTGGGGTCGGTGTCGTCGATCCGGAACTGGTTCCAGTCGTCAGGGTTCGAGGTGGAGAACCTGTCGTCCGCGCCGGCGATGATGTTGTAGGTGAAATCGACCCGCTCGCCCTGGGTGAAGAGACGGGGGATGGTGTAGGAATCGCCGACGATGGACTGGTGGTTGTTGAAGAGGGTGGTGGAGACGTTGGGGAGGTCGGGGTCGATCCAGTTCAGCTCTCCCGTGTACCCGGCGCTGGAGCCCATGAACTCGACGCTGACCTCGGTGAACTCGAAGGGCGCGAGGATCGCGGGGTCCTCGGCGATGAGATCGGCGGCGGCGATGGGGGCGGAGAGCGCGAGGATGGCGATGGGGGTGATGGTCCGGTGCATGTGGGCTCCTCGGGGTTGGGTGCGGTAGAGAGATGCGAAACCCGGCGCGTGGTGTCCAACGGGGGGGAGGGGAAGTGAGGGGGTTTGTCGGCGCAGACGGCGCGATCGGCGCGTGCGGGATGGATGAGGGTCCGATAGACTCGGGGACACTCGAACGAAAGGGGCGCGATGGGCGCATGGACACGGCTGGCGTTGCACTGGAAGATCCTGATCGGGCTCGTGCTCGGGATCGTGGCGGGTCTTGCGATCAACGCGATGTGGACCCAGGAAACGTGGGCTTCGCTCGGGGTGAACGATCCGGCGGCGTTTGTCGGGGGTGTGGATCTGGGCGAGGGTGGCGCGAACGCGGGTGCGGGGTTCGGGGCGCACACGGCGCTCTGGGTCCGGGACGCGAACTCGTTCGTGGGGGATCTGTTCATCCGGGGGTTGCGATTGATCGCTGTGCCGATCGTGATCTTCTCGCTCATCGTGGGCGCGTCGAGTCTGAATGATCTCGCGAAGCTGTCGAGGATCGGGGGGAAGACGATCGGGATCTATCTGGTGACGACGGCGGTGTCGATCACGGTGGGGTTGGTGCTCGCGAATCTGCTTCGGCCGGGGAGCTTTGTGAACGAGGAGACGCGCGATTCGTTCGTGTCGAGCTTCGGGGCGCAGGCGCAGGCGAAGATCGATGCGGCGGCAGCGCCGGACGGGTGGGCGACGCTGCTCAACATCGTCCCGACGAATCCGTTCGGCGCGATCGCTGAGGGGAACATGCTTCAGATCGTGTTCGCTTCGCTCCTGGTGGGGATCGCGCTCACGCTGATCGAACGGGAGAAGGCGGAGCCCGTCATCAAGTTCTTTGATGCGATGACGGACGTGGTGATCAAGATCGTGCACATCGTGCTGATGCTCGCGCCCTACGCGGTGTTCGCGCTGATCTGTGAGCAGATCGCGGAGCTTGGATTGGACATCCTGGGTTCGCTCGCGGTGTACTCGCTCGTGGTGGTGCTCGGGCTCGGGATGATGATGTTCGTGGTGTACCCGTTCGTGCTCCGGTTGTTCACCCCGATCGGGTTCGGGCGATTCTTCAGGGCGATGAGCCCGGCGCAGCTGCTCGCGTTCTCCAGCGCGTCGTCGAGCGCGACGCTCCCGGTGACGATGGAGTGCGCGGAGGAGCGCTTGGGGGTGAAGGAGGAGGTGAGCTCGTTCGTGCTCCCGATCGGCGCGACGATCAACATGGACGGGACGGCGCTGTACCAGGGGGTGGCGGCGGTGTTCATCGCGCAGCTGTACGCGATGGACCTGACGGTGATGGACCAGCTCAAGATCGTGCTGACGGCGACGCTGGCTTCGATCGGGACGGCGGGGGTTCCGGGCGTTGGGATGATCATGCTCGTGATCGTGCTCCAGAGCGTTGGGATCCCGCTGAGCGGGATCGCGGTGATCCTGGGGGTGGATCGGATCCTGGATATGTGCCGGACGAGCTGCAACGTGACGGGGGACGCGATGGTGTGCGCCGTGGTGGCGAGCACGGAGGGGGCGCTGCGGAGCCCTGAGGAGGTGGATCGGCGGATGGCGCACGCGCTGGATGAGGATCCGGTGGAGGATGGGCCGATCGTGCGGGACTGATTGTGGTGGGTGCGGGATCTATGATCCGCTTCCATGACCACAGACACGATCCAAGACCCGAAATCCGTGCTCGAAACCCGGTTTGTCGATGCGATCCGCGCGGCGCTTCCTGATCTGGAGGGGGAGGTCGATCCGTTGATCGGGCCTTCGCGCCAGCCGGAGCTGGGGGACTTCCAGAGCAACGCGGCGATGCCTTTGGCGAAGCGCGTGGGGATGAAGCCCAGGGACGTTGCTTGCGCGATCGTGGAGAAGCTGGATGTGACGGGGATCGCGAACCCCGTGAGCGATGAGTCGATCGCGGGGCCGGGGTTTATCAATATCTCGCTGCTCCCGGAAGCGATCGGGTCCGCGTTGTCGGCGATGGACGACGAGGATCTGGGGCTTCCCGCGCCTGCTGATCCGGAGACGATCGTGGTGGATCTGTGCGGGGTGAATCTCGCGAAGCAGATGCACGTGGGGCACCTTCGTTCGAGCGTGATCGGGGACGCGATCGCACGGCTCAAGGAGCGTTTGGGTCACACGGTGATCCGTCAGTCCCACGTTGGAGACTGGGGGCTCCCCATCGCGATGGTGGTCCAGCGTTTGATCGAGCTCGAGGATGAGGGCTCGATCGATACGAAGACGATCTCGCTCGACGAGCTGAACACGATCTATCGCGCGGCTCAGGCGCAGTGCAAAGCGGAGAAGAAAGCGCTGGATCTGATCGAGCGGGTCGGGGGTCACGCGAAAGCGGAAGCGGAGCTCGAAGCGCGGATCGAGGATGCGCAGCGCGCGTTCAAGCTCGCGCAGGAGCGTTTGGTGAAGCTCCAGTCGGGGGACGAGCGATCCGTTTCGATGTGGAACCGGGTGTACGAGATCACGATGGGCGCGTGTCTTGCGACGTGCGCGGCATTGATGACGAACATCACGGACGAGCACAGCGCGGGGGAGAGCACGTATCGGGAGGAGCTTGGGCCTCTGATTTCGGATCTGGAGTCGAGGGGGGTCGCGGAGATCGATGACGGCGCTTTGGTGGTCAAGGTGGACGGGATCAAGGAGCCCACGCTGGTTCGGAAGCGGAACGGGGGGTACTTGTACGCGACGACGGATATGGCCGCGATCAAGCGGAGGGTTCAGGAGCTTGGCGCGGATCAGGTGATCTACTGCGTGGATGCGCGTCAGGCGCTGCACTTCAAGCAGGTGTTCGGCGCGGCGACCAAAGCGGGGTACGCGACGAAGCCCGACGGGACGGTCGCGCACCTTGAGCATGCGGCGTTTGGGAATGTGCTCGGGGAGGACAACAAGCCCCTCAAGACCCGTTCGGGTGAGAACGTGAAGCTCCAGGACCTGCTCGATGAAGCGGTGGTCCGCGCGAAGCAGGAAGTGGACTCGCGGAGCGCGGACTTCCCCGAGGAGGAACGCGCGACGATCGCGAACAACATCGCGATCGCGGCGATCAAGTACGCGGACCTGTCAACGGAACGGGTGAAGGACTATGTGTTCTCGTTCGATCGGATGTTGGCGTTCGAGGGGGATACGGGGCCGTATGTGCTGTATGCGATCGCTCGGATCAACAACCTGGTCCGGAAGGCGCGGGACAACGGGGTGGATGTGGAGTCGGCGCTGTCGTCGGAGATGACGCTGGATGATCCGGCGGAGCGGGCGCTGGCGTTGCTCGTGCTCCGGTATCCGACGATGGTGCGCGCTGCCGGGGAGAACGATGAACCGAACCGGTTGTGCGGGTACCTGTACGACCTGGCTTCGATGTTCGCGAAGTTCTACGAGAAGTGTCCGATCCTGAAGGACGGGGTGGACGAGGGGTCGCGCGATACCCGTTTGCGCCTCGCGGTGCTGACGAAGCGAGTGCTCGAGGACGGGTGCGCGACGCTCGGGATCCCGACTGTCGAGCGGATGTGATCGGCGCAGAAGAAAGGGGGACGCGATTGCGCCCCCCCCTGCTGCTTCCGTTGATCGTGTTGTGGTTTAGAAGAGGAGCTGCATCTGCGCGGTGAGCGCGAGTTGTCCTGCGCCCATGTCGGGGAGGAGGTTGAAGCCCGCGTTGGTCGCGACGTTGCTTGTGGTGGTGGGGTCGAGTGCGAACATGACCTCGCAGGTGAACTTGGCCGCGTGTGATTCGGGGATGAGGTAGTGGTTGAACCCGAACATGAGGGCTTTGAAGTCTTCGGTACGGGGAGCGGTGTTGTCGTCGTCGGGGAAGATCATGCTGAAGCGGGTGTAGAGCTCGGTCTTCTCGGAGACGAAGAATCCGCCCTGGAGGTTGGTGACGAAGTTGTCGAGGTTCTTGGTGAGGGAGTCGGAGGAGGTGCGCCAGTAGGTGAGGACGGCGGCGGCGTTCCAGCCGTCGGAGACCCAGGACGCATCGGTGGTGATGATGGTGAGTTCGGTTCTGGGGAGGGCGGTGATGTTGGTTTCGCCGGAGGATTGGTGGTGTGCGGCGAGTCCGATGAGGAGCCCGTTGTTCGCGCCCCGGAAGGACGTGTACTGCTTGTAGCTTGACCATGGTGCGTCAAAGAAGCGGGCTTCGACACGGGCGCTGAAGGCGTAATCGGCTTCACGGGTGGAGTTGAAGAAGGTGAGTTCGGAGTTCACGCCGTCGTTGATGCTGAGGAAGATGCGCCAACGGTCTTGGGTGAAGGTGAGTTCGATCCCGTTGGTGAAGTCCTGGTTTAAGGTCTCGTTGGCCGGTGACCGTTCGACACCGAGCTGCCGGGAGGCGCTGGTGTATTCCTCGCGGAGAACATGGGCTCTGAGCGCACCGAAGGCGATGGAGAGTTCATCTGAGAGTTTCCAGGTGGCGAAGGCGTATTCGAGCGAGAGGTCGCCGGTTCCTGCGACGACGGTGAAATCGGACTTGAAGCTGATGGAGTCGGTGACTTTGCCGTTGACGAAGAGGTTGACTCTCCGGTTCATGAACCCGAGGGTGGTGTTGTCGGATCCGAGGGCCGGGGGAGCGCTGTCTCGTTCATTGTATTGGTAGCGGAACTGGATGCGTCCTGAGACGTCGAGGGGGGGCTTGTCGTCGGTCTGGATGGAGGCGAAATCGGTACGCGCGGCGTTGTAGGCGGCGTAGAGATCGGCTTCGGAAGTGATATTCGAAGCGAGTGCACGTGGTGCAAAGAGGGGGAGGATTGCGAGGATGGCGGCGGGGGCTGTGCGTGCGTGAATCACGCGTAAGGAATAGACCTTTAAGATCCTGTTGTCGTTGTGTGAAGAAAATAAGATCGGATTAACACATAGTGTAATCACCCCCGGATTGGTGGTGTGATTGATGCGTGGAATTCAAAAAGAACGCTGGGGACCCGAGGGTCCCCAGCGTTTCAGATCAGATGATCACACCCTGATGGGTGTCGCGACTCAGAAGAGGAGCGACATTTGGGCGCGGATCATGAACTCGTCGTCGGCCTGCGAGAAGGACCCCGCACCACCGGTGTCGGCGCCACCGCCGAGGGTACCGGTGCGACCAGCGTCGCCGGCGAAGTTGGAGAAGTAATCGATCCCGGAGGAGTCATCGAGGGCGAACGACACGTCGAGCGAGAAGCGCGCCGCGAAGGACTCGGGGACGAGGTAGTAGTTCATACCGACCGTGAGGGTCGAGTACTTATCTTCGGAGGAAGCGGGGAGACCGACGGAGGCGTCATCTTCGAGGAAGATGATGTCGTAACGGGCGAACGCTTCGAACTGCGAGGAGAGGAAGGCGTTACCCTGGAGGACGAAGCCGTCGAAGGTCGCGTCGGCCGAGGTACCGGAGGTGAAGTCGGCGTCAACGTTGGCGGACTGGTACGCGGCGAAGAGGCCCCAGCCGTCGGAGACGTACTGAGCATCGACGGTCCAGACGAAGACGTCTTCGGTGTCAACCGTGGTGCCGAGGGCAACAGCGGCGGCGTTGAAGACGGAGGAGGTGACGGCGTTGGGGTTGGTGTCACCACGGCTGGACCAGTGGATACCACCACCGACGCGGAGGCCGTCGTTCGAGCCCTGCCAGGAGGCGAACTGGGAGAACTGGTCCCAGGTGCCGGAGAAGAGCCAGTCGAGGCGACCGGTGATGGAGATGTCGGACTCGCCACCGGAGGTGTAGAACGAGTTGGCGGGCTGCGACGGGCCGAGGCCGAGGGCCGGGCCGTCGGAGAGGGCACCGACGAACTTCATTTCGTCGTTGGCGTACGAGAGGGCGATGCCTTCGGTGTAGCCGACGTCGAAGAAGGTGGCGGTGTTGGACATTTCAACGCCCTGGCTGCGCTCGGGGGCGATGGAATCTTCGAAGAAGATGGGGTTGTCGAAGAGACCGAACACGAAGGTCCAGTTGTCATCGAGGGCCCAGGCGCCGTACGCCTCACGGAGGGTCGCGTCGCCGTCACCGATGTCGGTGGCGACGGCGGAGCCGCCGTTACCGGCGGAGAAGCCGCGATCGAACGCGCCACCGAAGTCGAACGACAGGACACCGGAGATGTCGGTGCCTTCGACGCCGCCAGCCATACGGATCTGGGTGCGGGGCAGCGAGAAACCGGCGGTGGTGTCGTTGTCACCGAAGTCGGCGGACGAACCAGCGACGGCGGTGCCGTTGACGGTGCTGGTGAACGCGGCGTCGGGGGCGACGGCGTCACGGGAGTTGTAGGAGTAACGGAACTGGGTGAACACGTCGACCGTGATGCCCGCGGCGTTGTTGGTGCCGAGGAGCGACGAGCGGGTGTTCGCGTCCGCACGCAGCTCGGCTGCGTACGCACGATCGATGTCCAGGCCGGACTGCGCAAGGGCGGTGCCGGACGTGGCGACGATCGCGAGGGTCGTCAGAGTCTTTTGCATTTCAATGCCTCCTTCTCGATTGGCAGTGAGTGGAATGCGTTTCGTTTCATGGTCCTGAGCCCAATGCTCAGCGACCCGATGATAGGCCAGACTAACTGCCCGGCGACCGGTAAGTCGTCAATTTGTTTGCGTCAACTATCCTTTTTCATCGTGTCCGGGTCAGATTTTCCCAAAAAACGGCATATTGAACCTGGAAGGGGGTCGAAACGCGCATTTCTTGCCCTTTGTTCGCGACAACAAATTCACAGACTTACCCGTACATCAACCGTTCAGATTCGGGATTTCCCCCATCCCGATCTCTGTCCACGATCCGGAGCGGATGGAATGATGTTTGGAATTACCAACATCATCTTCCGGAGGCGTGATCGGGGCGCCCGGAGCTGGGTGGGACGGCATTCAGATTGCGCGAACTCTGTATCCGAACGGGGGTCCTCTCGGTTGGGCTCACTACTGTTCATTTGTACACCCGTTGACGTGAAGCCCGGATGATGGGCTCGCGCTTTGGACGCTGTAGGGAGCAGAAGTGATGGCTCACGAGGATCAGCACCCCGCATCGACGACCACGACGCGCGCCGATGCGCTCCAGATCTTGGTCGTCGATGACGAACCGGACCTTCGGGAGTTGATCGAGTACAACCTCCGGCAGGGGGGGCACGAGGTGTACTCGGTGGGCGATGGTCAGGGGGCGCTGGAAGCGGCGAAAGCACGTCTTCCGGATGTGATCGTGCTCGATGTGATGATGCCGGGGATGAGCGGGGTTGAGGTTGCGCAGCGGCTCCGGTCACAGACGGAGACGAGCCGGATCCCGATCCTGATGCTGACGGCGAAGGCGGACGAGTCTCATGAGCTCGAGGGGTTCGAGAGCGGCGCGGACGACTATGTGACGAAGCCGTTCTCGATGTCGGTGCTCATCGCGCGGATCAAATCGCTCGCGAAGCGGTCCCAGCCGACGACAACGAAGAGCGACGGGATGTCGCTCGGGCCGGTGAGCATCGATCTTGACGAGCACCAGGTCTTGGTGGAGGGGAAGCCCGTGTCGTTCACGATCACGGAGTTCCGTCTGCTGGCGACGTTGGTGGGGTCGAAGGGGAAGGTGCTGTCGCGCCCGGCGTTGATCAGCAGAGCGATCGGGCCGGGGGTGACGGTCACGGAGCGCACGATCGATGTTCACGTGACGGCGATCCGGAAGAAGCTGGGGGACTATGCGTCGTTGATCTCGACGGTGCGCGGGGTGGGGTATCGGGCGGACGACCCGAAGTAAGGGTCTGTGGATCACGCGGTGCGCGTGGTATGCTCGTTCTACACGCTTGAGCGTGGCGGGAGCGATCGATGGGCGCGAGCGGATCGGATATGAACCACGAGACCCCGGTGCTGGGGACCCCCGGGGCGTGGACCCTCCCGGCTTCGATCCTTGCGGGATCGGTGATCGTGTCGGTGTTTATGCCGGTGTTTGCATTGGTTTCGCTCGCGGCGTTGGTGTGGTTGATTTCGATCCATCGCTGGAGGCGGGGGCAGCTGATCGAATCGGTGGGGTTCAACGGTGCGCTCCGGGAGGAGCTGGGGTCCGTGCGCGAGCTGGTCCGTCTCCTGGGCGCGGTCATCGATGCGGCGGATGTGCCCATCGTGTCCACGGATGAGTCGGGGGTGATCGTCCAAGCAAATCGCGCGGCGCAGTCGATTCTGGGTTCGGGGCGCACGCTGATCGGGGATCACTTCGATGAGCTGATTACCCAGCGCGAGGTCCAGGAGCTCGAGCGGCTCGGGCGGAACGGGGAATCGGGGCATGCGCGCCTGGATCTCCCGGTGAAGGGGTCGATCCGTGTGTTCGATGCGGCCGTCGATCCGATCGTCACGACGGGGGGCGCGGTGTGCACGTTCACGGATATCACGGAGCTGATGCAGAGCGTGGAGCTGAAGGCGGACTTTGCGGCGAATGCTTCGCACGAGCTTCGGACCCCGATCGCTTCGATCAAGGGCGCGATCGAGACGCTCGGGGGCGCGGCGAAGGACGACCCGGTGATGCGCGACAAGCTGATCACGATGATCGGCTCGAACGCGACGAGATTGGATCTGATGGTGAAGGACCTGCTGGATCTCTCGAAGCTGGAGTCGGATCGGGTCCCGACGGCGCTGAGCGTGATCGATGCGCACGAGTTCGTGAACCGGGTGTGTGTGCCGTTCGCGCCGGTGTGCTCTCGGAAGGGGCTCGAGATCCGGACGGAGATCGATGATCGTGCGATGCTGATCGAGACAGACCCGATCTTGCTTGAGTTGATCCTGAGGAACCTGGTCGAGAACGCGACGAAGTTCGCGCGGGACGGGACGGCTGTGCGTGTGCAGATCGAGCGGCAACGGGTGGGGATCGATCCCGAAGCGCCGCCGCCTGCGGGTCTTGCGCATCCGGATGGGATCTCGCTCCGGGTGAAGGACAAGGGGGTGGGGATCCCGCTCGCGCACCAGTCGAGGATTTTCGAGCGGTTCTATCAGGTGGACGAGGCGCGCTCGGGTTCGTCGGCGAAGCGTGGGACGGGGCTCGGGCTCGCGATTGTGAAGCACGCGGCGCGGACGCTCGGGGGGAGCGTGGGTGTGGAGAGTGTGCACGGACAGGGGACGACGATGGTGGTGAATCTCCCGAGGTGTGTGCCGGAGGATCAGGGGACATCGGGTGGTGTGGGTGCGGTCGAAGCGGTGTGAGTTGTCGGTTCGCGTCGTGTGAGGGGGATGGCGCGTAGAATCCAGCCGCGCCGGAGGAGATCCGGCGATGGAGACGGATTCCTTTGGACACGACGATCCAGATCCCGGACGACCAGACCCAGCACGGGGTGGTTGGTCATGAACAGCGGAACCTGAAGATCATCCGGGAGTCGCTCGGGATCGCGGTGACGGCGCGGGATGGGGTGGTTCATCTGTCGGGGAAGGAACCCGAGCTGACGATTGCGAAACGGGCGCTGGAGACGGCCGGGAGACAGGCGCAGCGCGGGAATCCGTTGTCTCGGGAGCAGTTCCTGTCGCTCGTGAGCGAGGAATCGTCCCGGGCGCGGACGACGAACCCTGTTCGCGCGGATCTGCGGGTGTACAGCGCGGGTCAGCCCATCCGGGCGCGGACGGAGGCGCAGCGTCATTATCTGGACTGTGTTCGGACGATGGACCTGACGTTCGCTGTGGGTCCGGCCGGGACGGGGAAGACGTACCTTGCGGTGGCGTGCGCGGTGCACGCGCTGCGTCAGGGGGAGGTTTCGAGGGTGATCCTGTGCCGCCCTGCGGTGGAGGCCGGGGAGAAGCTGGGGTTCCTCCCGGGGGATCTTGAGGCGAAGGTGAACCCGTATCTCCGGCCTCTGCTCGATGCGCTCCATGACATGATGGAGTACAAGGACATCCGGCGGTTCATCGAGACGGACGTGATCGAGGTGATCCCCCTTGCGTTCATGCGCGGACGGACCCTGAACGGGTCGTTCATTATCCTGGACGAAGCGCAGAATACGACCAAGGGGCAGATGCAGATGTTCCTGACCCGGTTGGGTCATGGGTCGAGGATGGTGGTGACGGGGGACACGACCCAGATCGATCTCCCGGATCCCCGTGATTCCGGGCTGATCGACGCGGCGCGGAGGTTGGGTCGGATGAAGGGTGTGGGGTTCTGCGCGTTGGATCGGCGGGACGTGGTGCGTCACCCGTTGGTTCAGCGGATCATCGATGCGTACGGAGATTCGGGGAAGGGGAACGGATCGGGCCGTGGTCCGGATATCGTGGGCAAGACGGGCGGCGGGATCGCCGATACCGGAGCGACGGAGGATTCGGTCGGGGGTTCGTAGGACCCCATCCTTATGGGCAAGGACACCAAGACATCGTCGGTGAAGAACGGCCCGAAGTCGGGGGGCAAGGGCGGATCGTCCAAGCGGAATGTTGTGCGCGTCACGGGTCGGCCTTGGTCTCAACGGGCGGCGGACCTGATCGCGTCCCCGAATCTGTTCTGGGGCGCGGTCGCGATTGTCGCGTTTGTGGTCGTGATCGGGACGGTGACGGCGTGGACCCGGGGGCAGCTCCTTGCGAGCGTGGGTCAGGTGATGCGCGAGACGCGCACGGCGCGGGTGGAGTTCAACACGGAGGACGCGCAGCAGACCCAGATGCTGAGGGAGGCCGGTCGTCAGAACGTGGCACGGATCTACAACGCGGATCTCCCGGTTCTGGAGAGTCTGCGGGTGTCGCTTCTGAATCTCCCGAGGACCCTCGCCGGTGTTTCGACGCTCGACGAGGTCGATCGCGCGATCCGGGTCCGGTTCGGGCTCGAGGAGGTGTCGTTTGCGGCGCTGCGATCGATCGCGAACGACGAGGCCAAGCTCGCGCAGTGGAACGAACAGGTGGAGACGCTCGATTCGATCCTCCGTCGTCGTCCGATGCTGGATCGTCAGACGTGGCAGCGCGCGACGAACGAGGGGTTGAGCACCCAGATCGAGCTGAGATACGGGCCGGACGAGGAGCAGATCGCGCCCCCCGCGCGGATCGGTCGGGTGGAAGCGATCAACATCGATAATCCGGAGCAGCTCGGGGGGGAGATCGGGCGTGTGGTCCGGGTCGCGGGGTTTGAGCCGCCGGTGAACGAGGTGGTGATCCGTCGGTTGACGCTCGAGGCGCGCCCGACGTTTACGTTCGACGAGAGCGCGACAGCGGCCGCTCAGGAGGATGCGGCGAACCGGATCCAGCCCGTGCGCCGCGCGATCACGATCGGGCAGCGGATCTATTCGAGGGGGGACGAGCTCGAGCAGGGCGCGTATGAGCTCGCGCGGAGCGAGATCGACCAGTTCTCGATCCAGGGGCCGGTGATCCGGAAGGTGCTCCGGATTGCGAGTCTGTACGGGCTTGTGGGGCTGATGGCTGTGGTGCTCGCTGGGTATGTGACGCTGTATTGCCCGAAGATCGCGAACCGCCCTGCGCGGATCGGGTGGTTGACGGGCTTGGTCGCGCTGTGTGTGGGGAGCGCGTGCTTTATCAGCGTGTTCGATCCGAGGTTGATCTGGCTCGCTTCGATCACCCCGGTGATGCTTGTCGCGATCCTGGTGTGCATCGCGTATGAGCAGCGGACGGCGCTCGCGGTGTGCGGGGTGACGGCGGTTTTGATCGCGCTGGCGCTCAAGATGCACATCGGGCTGTTCGCGCTGATGCTGATCGGATCCGCTGGCGCGATCGCGCAGCTGAGTGAGATCCGGGAGCGGCGGACGCTGATCCGGATGTCGCTCGCGATCGCGATCGTGCTCGCGATCGCGGCCGCGCTCGATACGCTCATCATGCATCCCGTCGTGGGTGTGGGTGGTGAGATGCTGGGTCGGGCGCTTGTGGGCGCGAGCGGACAAGCCGGGCTTGCGGGGTTGCTCGCTGGGGGGATCGCGCTGTTTATTCTCCCGTTCGTTGAGAAGGCGTTCGATATCACGACGGGGATGACGCTGATCGAGCTGCGCGATCCGAAGCAGCCCTTGCTCCGGGAGCTCCAGCAGCGCGCGCCGGGGACGTATAACCACTCGCTCAACGTTGCTTCGATCGCGGAGAGCGCGGCGGAAGCGATCGGCGCGGACGCGCTGCTGACGTACGTCGGGTGTCTGTACCACGACATCGGGAAGATGAACAAGCCCGATTACTTCGTGGAGAACCAGTCGGGGGGTCCGAACAAGCACGACAAGCTGAGCCCGGCGATGTCCTTGCTCGTGATCATCGGTCATGTGAAGGACGGGGTCGAGATGGCGCGGGAGTACGGGCTCCCGAAGTCGATCCACCACTTTATCGATGCGCACCACGGGACGACGTTGGTCGAGTACTTCTACCGGCGCGCCCGGGAACAGGCGCTCGAGGGGGACGAGGCGCGGAGCGCCGAGCAGATCCTGGCTGAGAGTTCCGAATCGCTCCCCGAGGAGATGGATTATCGGTACCCGGGTCCGAAACCCCGAACGAAAGAGGTCGCGATCGTGATGCTGTCGGATGCGGTGGAGAGCGCGACGCGCACCTTGGCAGAACCGACCCCGTCGCGGATCGATGCGCTGGTGCGTTCGCTTGCGAACAAGCGCCTGATGGACGGGCAGTTCGACGAGTGCGACATGACGTTCAAGGAGCTCAAGCTCATCTGCGATTCGATCTCCAAGAGCGTGGCGAGTATCTACCACGGTCGTATCCGCTACGCGAGCACGGACGAGGACCAGGCGAAGAAGTCGAAGCCCGAGACCAAGAGCGAGACGAAAGCGGAGACCAAATCCGACGGGGATGCGCCGAGCGAGAAGTCGGCGTAACCGGTTGGGTTTGGTTGAGTGTGGGGGTTAGCGCTTTTTGCGGTTCTTGGATTTCGCGCGGGAGTTGCCCTTCATCTTCCCGGTTTCGCGCTTGGTTCCCATCTCGGTAAACATGGCAACGAAGAACACGATCGTGCCGACGGCGACGAGGGCGAGGACGGCGATGAGGATGATGCTGAGGGCGCTCATGGTCCGGTGAGTTTACACGGTTTTGTGTTCTGTGGGAACGGTGTTGTGGCCGCACTCGGGGCATGTGGAGAGGGGGCCGAGGTTGTAGCCGCAGGAAGGGCATTGGTTCGCGCTTCGTCGGCGATGGTCTCGGGCGGCGCGGATACGCCGGAGGATGGAATCGATCGTTCCGAGGATGATGAACGCGATGACGCTGTAGAACGCTGTATTGACGGCGAAGCCCAGGGGGACGATCCCGAGGGGGATGAGGACGGGGGGATCGGTGCGGGGGTTGGCGCTGTCGAGGACGTAGAGGAAGCGGCCTGTGCCGTTGGAGTTGCTCTGATTGGAGTGGCTGAAGGTGCCCTGGAGGGTGTGCATGGGCCAGCCGGTGCGGATCGCGACGTGTGCCTTTGAGAGATCCGATTTCGTGGAATCGGGTTCTTGGGTGGCGATGGACCAGGTCGGGATTTTCTTGAGCCAGTTGTAGTTGCGTTCCCAGCCGCTCATTGTGGTTGGGTATTGGCGGCGATCCCAGTCGGCGTTTCCGTAGCCGATCGCGGCGAACGCGCCGTTGGCTTCACTCCATGCGTAGATGGTCCATGCTCGGCCGTCTTCGTTCATTGGTGAAGCGGCCGTTTGTCTCATCCCAACCGTCAACACGTGGGGTCGTTGAACAGTCACGATGTACGCGATCGTGATCGCGACGAGCACGTTCAGGACCGCGGCGGCGGCGATCACGGTGAGGATGAGTTTGCGATAGGACATGCGCAGTGTTTAGAACGATGTCAGCTCAGTGTAATGAATCGATCGCCGTCTGAAAGCAGCGAACCGCGATCGTCAGGGGCCCATGAGCTTGGCGTTGAAGTCTTTGGTTGCGCCGGGGGGGAGGGTGAACCATTGCCACTCGTCGGTGCCGACGAGCTGTCTTGCGATGATGTTGATCTGTCCGATGTGGAACGCGTAATGGTCGAGGGCGCGGGCGATGGCGGCGTGGACGGGGTGGGGGACGGATCGGATCGTGACGGTCCTGCTGATGTCGCTCGGGGTGAGGGTGTCGAGTGTCGTGAAGAGGGTGCCCCACCCCTGCTCCCAGCGCGTCATGATGTCGTCGCGCTGGGCTTTGGTGTGGGTGGTCGAGAGGAGGAACTCCGAGTCTCGGTCGCGCGTGGGTTTTTCGCCGTCGGTGGTGAGGAAGTCGGTGAATCGGCTCGTGAGGTTCCCGGCGATGTGGTTCGCGATGACGGCGCAGGAGTTGAGCCCCGGCGCGAGGACGGCGAAGAACTGGGTGTCGCTGAGCTGGTTGAACGCGTGCTCCCCGAACGCTTTTTGGCGCTCGAAGACGGTGCGCCAGACCTGGATCATGTCGTCGGGGAGGGGGGTGGTGTATTGGGTGTTGGTCATGGTGCTGAGTGTGATTCCGTGGAGGTGTGGCCGCACTCGGGGCAGGTGGGGAGGAGGCCGAGGTCGTAGCCGCAGGAGGGGCAGAGGGCGCGGCGGGTCCTGCGCCAGCGGATGGTTCCGATGATACGGGCTCGGAGGAGGAACCAGCAGGCCCAAGCAACAGCACCCCAGATGATCGTGTTGAGGATGATCCCTGGGAAGATTGGCTTGAGGGGGAGTGGGATCTTGAACCAGTAGAGGGGTGAGGATCCGAGGTTCGTCGAAGGTTTGTACGGCGTGGCGTACCAATACGATTCGGTCCCGTCCTCTGCGATACGCCATTCGCCTTGCGCTGCTGGGAACGGGAAGCCCGCGATGACTTCGTAGATCACGCTTTCTTTGAGATCGTCCGAGACCGGCTTGTGGGCACGGCTCCGCTTTGGGATCGAGTCTGGGCCGAGACGTTCGTATTCGAGCGAGGGGAAGTGGTACCCGCCTTCGTGTGCCCAAACCATTCTGGACAGTGTGACACCGAACGCGAAGCGATCGATATCCGTACTCCAGGATCGCGAATCGGATTCTGGACCGGTTGCGTAGATGACTTCAGTCGAAGTCTCGGGTCCATTGACAGAAGTGCTGTAGCTTGACTGGATAACGAGGATTGAGCTGAGCCATGTGACCAGAACACTGAGCACGAATCCGACCAGAAGAAATATGATCGCCTGGATCTTCACAGATTCTAATATACATCAAGACTCGGATCCCAAGCCACTCGTGCTTCCCGTACCCATTCGATTGTGGTGATGGACTCCGAAGAGTCCTCGCCGGCGTTTATTCCACCGTGGCATCCGCGGTGTAATGCTCATCCAGCACGGCGCGCCAGTCGTCGAAGCTTCGGGACATCACGAATCGGCGTTTCACGGATCCGGACTCCGGGTGGTGGGCGGCGAACTTGATGCCGAACTTGCGCATGGTTTTGGCCGTGTGGAGTTCGGGGTCGCGCATGGACTGGTTGACGGCGAGCGCGAGCTGGAAGTGTTGCTCGAGGACTTCGCGCTGCTCGGGGATGGTGGGGCTGCGGGGGTCGCGCCCTTCGAGGAGGTCGCGGGCTTGACGGAAGATCCAGGGGTTCCCGATGCACCCGCGCGCGACGCTCACGCCGCTGACTCCGGTGTAGGCGATCATGCGGAAGATCTGGTTGACGTCCCAGACGTCTCCGGATCCGAAGATGATGCGCTCGGGGTTTCGGTTGACGAGGTGTTTGAGGGGGTCCCAACGGGAGGGGCCGACGTATTTCTGCTCGACGGTGCGCCCGTGGACGGTGACCCAGGCGCACCCGAGGTCGTAGGCGGCGTCGAAGAGCCTCAGGAAGTTGCGTTTCATCTCGTCGGTGTCGTCGTATGAGCGGCGCATCTTGACGGTGACGGGGATGGACTCGGGGAGCGCGTCTCGGACGGCCTTGAGGATGTCGATCGCGCCTTCGGGCTCGCGGAGCCAGTGTCCTCCACGGGACTTCTTGGAGATCTTCTTGACGGGGCACGCGAGGTTGACGTCGATGGCGGCGAAGGAATCGGTGGCGTGTTCGGCTTTGAGGGGTTCGTCCTCATCGACGAGTTTGCGGTAGCCCTTGGTGGAGCGTTGTTTGCCCTGTTCGACCATTTTGATGGCGGCGGCGGCCATCTCCTGGGGGTCGGAGCCCATGATCTGCCCGATGAGGGGGTGGTCTTCTTCGCCGCCGGGGACGTTGTCGTGGATGTCCCCGAGGTCGGCTTTGGCGAATCCTCGACCCCCAGCGAGGAGGGTTCGGTCGAGGAGGGCTTCGGTGACGCAGATCGGGCAGCCGTGCCTGCGGGCGATGATGCGCATCGCGGAATCGGAGTATCCGGCGAGCCCGGCTTGGAAGAAGGGCGCGTCGAACCCGGGGATCAGGGCTCGGACCCGGGGGTCCATGCCTCCTGGGCCGTTGGTTTGGACGAGGTTTGCGGCGACTTCGCGCGGATCGATGTCCTGGGCTCCGTCGGCGATGGCGAAGCTGGGGGGGGTGGCGTTCTGGCTGGAGGAGTTGCTTTGGCAGCTCATTGGGGGGAGGATAGGTCGTGAGACGCACCCCCCTGATGCCGATGTTGGTTCTGTCCCTGCTCCCGATGACCCTGATGGGGTCGTGCTCAACGCTCGAAGAGCAGACCCGTGCGACCCCCGGGCCGTCGTATCCGATGACGATGCCCATGGGGGAGGTGCACGACATCCAGGTGTTCCGGGATGTGGGGACGATGCGTTTCACGAACACGACCCCGAACCAGTTCGGGGAATCTCGGATCTGGATCAACCAGCGGTTCTCGAGGTTGTTCGAGGGGGTTGCGCCGGGGGAGACGGTGGAGCTGCCGCTGATCGAGTTCGTGGATGAATACGGGGACACGTTCCGCGCGGGCGGGTTCTTTGCGAACCGTTCTCCGGAGCCCTTGGTGCTCGTGCAGATCGAATCGGGCGAAGGGGAGAGCGCGGTGCTCGACGGGTTCCTGGTGGTCGAGAACCGGTACGAGTAACTCGGAAGGACGTGAACGATGGCGCGTGTGCTGGTTGTTGGGCCTCACCCGGACGATCAGGAGCTGGGGATGGGGGGGACGATCATGCGCCTGGCGCAGCAGGGGCACGATGTGCTTTTGCTCGATGTAACGAACGGGGAACCGACCCCGTACGGGAGTGTCGAGACCCGGACGAAGGAAGCTGCGGATGCGCTGGAGATCCTGCGCGAGGGCGCGACGGGGACGGTGGATCGGTGGCTGCTTGGGCTGCCCAATCGTCAGGTGGAGCACACGATCGAGAACCGTCATCGGATCGCTGGGGTGATCCGGGCTTGGCAGGCGCAGATCGTGTTCACGACGTACCCCGTCGATGCGCACCCGGACCATCGCGCGGTGACTCGGTGTGTCGAGGATGCGCGGTTCGATGCGAAGCTAACGAAGGTGGATATGCCCGCGCCGACGGACCTGTGGACAGGGCGCACGTTCGAGCTCGGGGACCCGATCTACCCGAAGTGGATGATGTACTACTACGCGACCCATCTGCGCTGGGTGGCGGATCCGTCGTTCGTGTTCGATATCTCGGGGGTGGTGGATCGGAAGATCGATTCGATCAATGCGTACCACACGCAGTTCGTGCTCCCGGAGAAGAACCGGAAGGTGGTCGAGTGGGTGCGCGCGAGCGCGACGTACTTCGGGTCCCGGATCGGGGTTGAAGCAGGGGAAGCGTTCCATACCCAGGAGCCCGTGGGGCTCGGTGGGTTGGATTCGTTGGTGATGTGATCAGTCGTCGAACGTGATGGTGCGCCCGGTCTTTGCGGACTCTCGGGCGGCGTCGAGGATCTCGCACACGATGAGGTTGTTCTCGATCGAGGAGAGCGGGTCCACATCGCACTCCCCGCGCACGACCTTGCGGAGGTAGGACCATTCGTTGGTCATCCACGGGTCGCGCGGGTCGGGTTTGACCTGGGCGCGGGGTTGGTTCTCGTGGCGCTCCTCGAGGGTGTCCCACTTCTGCGCGTGGTAGGACGCGCCCGTGGTGTAGAGGTCCATGTCCTTGTTGTCGTGGGTCCACGCCCAGGAGCCCTGGATGACGGCGACGCTGTCGTCGTAGGTGAGGACGATGGTCGCGTCGTCGTCCACGTTGGGGTAGACGTCGGGCTTGAGGGTCTTGAGGGTGGCGCTGACGGTATTGGGTCGCTTGTTGTTCATGAGCCAGGTCATGATGTTGGCGCCGTAGCACCCGAAGTCGATGACGGCGCCGCCGCCGTTCTCGTCGGGGTCGGTGAGCCAATCGAGGAACTCGGGGGAGCAGCCGATCTCGACGGGGCCTTTGTGCCCGTGGCGGAACACGGCGCGCCGGATGGGCGAGGTTTCGTCGGCGAGGCGCTTGGCGGTGCGCACACTCGTGTACCACGAGGTCTCGTAGTTCGTGAGGACGAGGACGTCGTGCTCGTCGGCGAGGCGCTTCATCTCGCGCGCGTCGTCGGCGCTGATCGCGAGGGGTTTCTCGACGAGGGTGTGGACCCCGCGCGTGGCGCAGGCTTCGACGGCCTGCATGTGGTCCTTGATGGACGTCATCACGCTGGCCGCTTCGGGCTCGGTCTCGTCGAGCATCGCGCCCAGGTCGCCATAGTAGAGCGATTCGTCGAGGTGGTACTTGGCTTTGTACTTCTCGAAGAGCGCGGGATTCGGGTCGTAGACCCCGACGATCTCGAGGTCGTCGCGCTCTCGCGCGTTCCAGAGGACCCCCTCGACGTGCCCGTGGACGAGCCCGATGACGGCGATCCGGAGGGGGGCATCGTTCTCGTCTGCGGGGTCCTGCGCGGGCGCGCCCGTGACGAGCGCGACCAGCGCGAGGAGTGCGGCGAGGGTTCGGTGCATGCTTATTCGTCCACGTTCATGAGGACCTTGATGCCGTCGCCGGACATCATGGTGCGGAAGGCTTCTTCGTACTCGGACATGGGGAACTCGTGGGTGATGATGTCGTCGAGCTCGAGGCGCTTGGAGAGGAGGAGCTTCTCCATCTGGTACCAGGTCTCCCACATGCGCCGGCCGTTGATCCCGAGCACGGTGCAGCCCTTGAAGATGATGTGGGCGTTGAAGTCGAAATCGACGGTGCGCGCCGGGAGCCCGAGGAGGGCGGCGGTTCCCCCGTTGCGGAGGGCGCGGAAGCCCTGGTCCATCGCCGCGGGTGCGCCGGACATCTCGAGGAGGACATCGACCCCCTCGTGGGTCTCGGCGCGGACGTGCTTGATCCAGTGCTCGTCGCGCGCGTCGAAGGCTTCGTGCGCGCCGAGCTTTTTGGCGAGCTCGAGTCTGGGGGGGTTCACATCGGTGCAGTAGATCCGGGCCGCGCCGGCTGCTCGCGCAACCGTGACGGCCATGAGCCCGATGATCCCGACACCCGAGATGAGGACGTTCTTGGCGCTCACGTTCGCGGCCATCACGGTGTGGACAGCGTTGCCCAAGGGGTCGAAGACGGCGGCGTGTTTGTCGGAGATGTCGTCGTGGATGGGCCAGCCGTTTTCCTCGGGGACGACGATGTATTGGGCGAAGCACCCGTCGCAGTCGATCCCGAAGATCCGGGTATCCGAAGCGATGTGCGCGTTCCCGGTCCGGGAGTTGTAGTCGAGGGCTTTGGTCATGTGCCCTTCGGCGCTGACGCGCCGGCCGGGGCTGAACTTGGTTACGGCTTCCCCGACCTTGTCCACGACCCCGGCGAACTCGTGACCCGTGATGATCCCGGGGGGGATGCGCCCGGCGGCCCATTCGTCCCATTCCCAGATGTGGCGGTCCGTGCCGCAGATCCCGACTTTGTTGACCTTGATGCGGATTTCGCGGGGTCCGGGTTCGGGGATGGGTCGGTCGTGGACGAGCTGGAGCCCGGGTCCGGCGTGGTGTTTGATGAGGGCGCGCATGGTTCCGGGGGTGTCGGAGGTTGCGCTGCTCGTCGTGGACATCGGGGCGGCTTGGGTCATGGGGGCGGAGTTCCTCAACGGATCGGTGCATGATCCCGGGATCTCGAACGTTTGCCTTTCGCGGCGCGATCGGATCGTGGGGACAAATCGTATACAGTCTCCGGGTCGGATCGTCGATGTTGGTTGGACCCGACCAGAGCCCTTCCCCCTGTTTCCGGACGGAAACGCCCAGCGTATTGGACCCGATGTCGAGAGCGAGCACCAACTCATCCTTCTTCTACCTCGCGAACAAGCCCGGGGGGGGCAAAGCGATGGGTGTGAAAGCGGCGCGCTCAGAGCGGGCGCTGGCGGCGACCCTGCGCCGGGACAAGCAGGTGCTGTCCCGCGCGTGGAAGCTCCCGGGGTGGCTCAACACGGAGAAGGACCTGTCGCTCAAGGACCATGCGGAGTTCGACGCGCAGCTGGCGCAGCTCCTGGATCGGGGGGTCCCCCTGACGGAGGCGCTCGAAGTCGCGGCGAGTGTAGTGGGGAGCGAGAACGAGGGACGGATCGAGCGGCTCCGCGCGCTGGTGGCGCAGGGGACGAGCTTCGCGGATGCGTGCAAACAGGTGGGGAGCTTCGACACGGTGACGATCGCGGTGTATCGCGCGGCGGAGAAGACGGGGGATCTGGCCGGCGCGTGCGAACAGCTCGCGAACTCCGCGCGTCGTCGGTTGGAGGTTGCGGGGAAAGCGGCGACGCTGATGATCTACCCGGCGATCGTGCTGACGATCGCGCTGATCGCCGGCGCGTTCATGCTGACGATCGTGATCCCGATGATCGGGAACTCGCTCCTGAAATCGGGCTTGGATCTCCCGTGGTTCACGCAGATGCTGCTGACGGCCGGGATGTTCATGCGCGAGAACATCCTCGTGATCGGGGGGGTGGTCCTGATCGGGGTGGTGTGCGCGTTCCTGTGGCGCTCGGACATGATGAAGTTCTTCGTCCGGGTAACGCGCTTCGCGCCCCTGATCCGTGATGTGGTGATGGAGCAGGAGCTGACACGCTTCTTCTCGATCATGGGGTCGATGACCCGATCCGGGATCCCCCTGGGGGATGCGATCCGGGTGTCGTCCCAGGTGATCGGTCACCCGAAGCTCCGGAAGGACCTGTCGAGACTCCAGCAGCGCCTCGTTGAGGGGGGTCTGTTCCGATCGTTGGTCGAGAAAGTCGAGACCCTCCCGCTCTCCACGAGGAAGCTGCTGATCGCGGCGGACGCGGCCGGGGATCTGGAAACGGCGTTTGACGCGCTCGCGCGGGACCACGCGCAGAGTGTCGATAAAAAGACGGCGCGGCTGATGGCGGTGCTCGAACCCCTCCTGATCGTGATCCTGTTCGCGATCGTGGGGACGATGATCCTCGCGATCATGCTCCCGATGCTGAACCTCTCGAGCGCCATACAGTAAAGAAGGTGTCGGGGATATCCCGATTTCCACGCAAGACCCTGTGAATCCACGCGTTGAGCACGCGTCCAGACGAACCGAGACCCACCCATGACGACCACGACCCGCACGACTTCCCGCATGACCGTCGCCGCTTCGCGCCCCGGCTTCTCGCTCCTTGAGTTGACGGCGGTGCTCGTGATTCTCGGGCTGCTCGCGGGGGCGGCGGCCGTCGCGATCCCGGCGCAGATCGAGCGGGCTCGTGTGAAGACGACGAAGACCTCGATGAAGACGATCAAGTCGCAGATCGAGTCGTACCGCGCGGAGAACGCCGGGGAAGCACCCGCAACCCTTCAGGTCCTGATCCCGAGCTTCATGGAGCAGGGGTCGGAGTTCGATGCGTGGGACCAGCCCTACTACTACCTCCCGACCCCGGGTCAGGCGTATGAGTACACGCTGGTCTCCAAGGGTCCGGACAAGGAACAGGGGACGGAAGACGACATCAACGTGTGGACGATGGACGTCACGAGCGGGAACTGATGGACTATGACACGGCGCGCGCCCCATCCTGTTCGCGCCGTGCGCCCGAGACGCGCGCGGCGACCTGAGGCGCGGCGCGGTTCGATCATCCTCGAAGCGATCCTCGCGACGGTCCTCCTCGGGATGATCGGCGCGACCCTTGCGGCGGCCGCTTCGTTCATGACGATGTCGCAGCGCCGGAGCGAGCAGCGCCTCGCGGCGGCGGAGCTCGCGAACCGGTTGATGCTCCAGTACATCGACAACCAGGACGCGATGCCCAGCGATGCGCTCCCCGTGGAGTACAACGCGGACAAGTTCCGGTGGACGATGACGGTTGAGCCCGTGCGGATCGAGATGGTGAACCCCGCTGAGGTTCAGGACTCTCGGAGCGTGGGTGGTGGGATCAACTTCGATCGGATCAAGCTCGTCTCGATCCGGGTCTGGCTCGGGGAGGACACGGGTGGGTCGCGCGGGTTCACGACGGAGGTCCCCAACGCGTTTGTGTCGAGACTGATCGATCCGCTGGCCTTCAACAACCCGGACTCGCTCCAGACCATGCTCGAAGAACCCGGGGGGCTCGAGCGATTGTTCGAGCGCCTTATGGAGCTCGAGAACGGGGGGTCGCAATGAGCGTGCGTGTTCGTCATGGTGGGCGCCGGGGGTTCACGCTCGTGGAGATGACCCTGACGATGATCGTCGGGGGTCTCGTGCTCATCGGGGTGATGGGGCTGTTCTCGGCCGCCCGTTCCGTGGAACGGGTGTTCGGGTCGAGGTTCGAGCACTCGACGGAGCTGAACATCACCCAGCGCACGATCCGTCGCGCGATGCTCTCGCTCCAGATCCGGGAGGATCGTCGGGAGAGCCAGGACGAGCGTGACGCGGAGCAGGGGGAGCTGGGTCGGGCGCGGATGATCCTGGAAGCGGATCCGACGTATCACGAGATCACATCGGGGTTTGTGCCTCAGCGGTTCGAGCTGGTGCTCTTTACGCCTCCGATCGCGCCGAGCTTTATGTCGAGCGCGGCGACATGGGCGCGTCTGGAGGAACGGGACGAGGAATCGCTGGATTTCTCGGGTGTGGAATCCAACGACGGGCTCGTGCGCTGTGTGTTCGAGCTGCGCCCGGACGGGGAGCGCGAAGCGATCATGAGCGCGCTGGGGATCATCCCCGAGGACCCGATCCTCGCGAAACGGCGCGAGCAGGAAGCGCAGGGGCTCGTCGATGCGGACACGGTCTCGAAGAAGGGGTGGACGCTGTGGTACCGACCGATCCTGACGACCGAGGCGCGGTACCTGACGGACGGGGGGACCCCTGTTGCGGACACGATCGGGACGGAGGACGAGATCCGGATGCGCCTGGCCGGCGCGATCCGGCTGACCCGGAACATCGATGTGTGCGAGTGGCGCATCTTCAAGAGCGACGAGAAGGTGCTGGAGTTTTCCGGGCTGTCCGTGTCGGATATCCCCGCGTATATCGAGTTCGAGATGGCGCTGACGAACGGGCAATACGCGACCTGGATGTTCGAGATCGACTGGGCGATGGGGGACGACCCGCTCGAGCTCGCCGACAGCGAATCCGGGGGCGCGGGTGGATCCGGGGACGGCGCGGACGGTGAGAACGGGAACGGCGGCGCCAACGGCTCGGGCGGGGGTGGCGCCGGGAGCGGCGGATCCGGGAGCGGCGGCGGTTCGGGTGGCGGAGGCGGGATCCGTGGTGGGGGTCAGAACTCCGGGACGCGCAACACCCTGGGGAACGATCAATGACGCGCCGTTCGGGATCATCTCGGTCCGGGTTCGTGATGCCGATGGTCATCCTGCTGATGGCCGTCGTCGGGCTGACCCTGGGGATGGTGCTGAATCGTCACAGCGCGGAGCAGCTGCTTGTGACGCGCCAGGTGAATGCGTACACGGAGCACCACGCCGGTCGGGGGCTTCAGGAGGCGATCGGGGCGTGGCTGCGCATGCAGAACGGGCGCGAGATCAGCGAGGTCCTCGATCCCGACACGGGTCACGCGATGGACATCCTCCTCCAGGACGGATCCATTGTGTCTGTGTCGCTTATCGATGCGCAAGGCACGCTCCTGTCGGACCTTACGAATCAGGGCGAGGCGCAGATCGCGATCGGGGAGCCGGCGTTGGAGGCGTTGTCGGAGACGGTGAGCGCGGCGGCGTATCAGAAGCTGACCCGCCCGTACGGACCGATCGGGGTGAGCGCGAAGACTTCGCCGATCGAGGTGCTGAGAGCGGCCGGGCTCGCGGTGAGCGCCGATCGCGGGCTCCGGCTCGCGGACGAGATCTCGTTGCTCCAACGGAGCGATGACCCGATCACCCGGACGGAGCTGGTCCAGATCGCGACTCGCGCGGGGCTGTCGAGCGAGCAGCGCGGGTCCATGCTCCGGATCATCACGACGGATATCCAGATCTGGGGTGTGGTGGTCGAGGTGCGTGGGGGATCCGGGCTCAGCAAAGGTCGATTGCTCAAGCGCTACGGGGGGATCACACGGATCCGGACGAGCACGGGACGGACAACGACGAGCAATGTGATGGAGATCGGGTCGTTCTACACATGGAAAGATCTCGGGATCGACAGTGAAACGGTCGATCCGACCGATCTGTACTGAACAGCCCGGCGCGCGGAACGGGCGCTACGCTTGAACGAAGCGGATTCCGAGCCCACTCGAGGACCAGATGACAAGCACGATCGCACGAACGAAAGCCAAACGCGTTGCAACACTGTGCCAAGCGGGCGCGGTGATCGCGGCGGCGGGCGCGGTGGCGATCGTGATCTTCGGGGTCCCGGGCGCGAGCGCCGAGGCGCGGATCAGCGAGATCGCCGCGAAACGGGAGCAGAACAAAGCGCTCCACACGACCCCGGCGAACGGATCCGAGACGAACAGTTCGAGCGTGATCGACGAATCGAGTGTGGTCGATCCGATGTCGATCGCGGCGCGTTTGGCGCTCGTGGACAACGCGCCGACCCCGCCGGAGACGACCCCGGATCTGGACGGGCAGGACGACGAGGACCCGATCGCGATCAACGAGCCGACGACGGAGGACGGGGCGCTCGCGAAGCGTGTTCGGTACTTGGGGTACATCAGCGATCCGGATTCGGCGCTGGCGTTCATCCGGATCGACGGGACCCAGCGGATCGTCCGTGAGGGTTCGACAGCGCGGAGCGGGGACGAGTCGTTCGAGGATCTGGAGATCCGTGAGGTCACCCCGAACTCGATCCTTGTGGCGCTGGGGGATCAGGAGGACCGGATCCGGCTCGCGAGCAAGACGGGCGCGTCCATCGCGATGACGGGGGGCGGTGAGGTCGAGGTCTCGAACGTCCCGACCCGTGAGGAGGACGTTGTGCTGACGGCGGAGGAGCTCGAATCGATCGCGCATCTCCCCCCGAGACAGCGCGCGCTCCAGGAGCGGATCCTCAAACGGCAGAAGATGGGGAAGCCGCTCCGCGGACTGGACACCGAGCCCATGGCGCGATCCCGCGCGAACATCTCCGAGGGGAAGACCACGATCATCAACCAGCGTCGTCGTGACGCGCAGGAACGCGGGTCCGAGAGCAATGAGTGATCGACGCGGGGAGCGCCGAGACAGCGGAACACGGAGAGCGGCGTGAGCGATCGTGTGTGCTATCTCGAATGCATCGATCGGGGGGTCTCCCTCGGGGGGCTGCGCCTGGTGGGCGCGAACACCGATGATCGGTGGAGCGCCCCGTCGAGCGCGGACCCGGATTCAGCGCTCGATACCATCGACGAAGCGGGGGATTGGATCCGGGCACGCCTGAAAGCGTCCGCGGGCCCTTCGAAACAACTCGGCACCCTCTGTCTGGACGCGGACGGGTCCGTCTGCGCGTGGGCGCGTCCGGAGGACGCGAGCGCGGCGTTGATCCGATCATCGATCGAGGACCTCGAAGAGCCCGGCGAAGAGGACGCGCTCGATGCGCCCGCAACGTCGGCGCTCGGGGAGCGGTTCCCGAACCTCCCGCTCGAGGTTGATTTTACGGCGCTCGATTCGGCGCAGGCCTCGGACGGGGCTCGGGCCGCGGTGCTCGCGACCCCCGATGTCCCGGCGCGATTGCTGATCGACAAGCTCGATACATTGGGGATCCGTGTCGCGCGGGTGGAGAGCGTGTGGCACCGGATCGCGATCGCTTGGGATCCGAACGCGCCCCATCGGGGTTCGTCGCGCGATTCGTCCAGGATCGTGTCGAGCGAGGATCCGATCTGCGCGAGCGTGATCGTGGACCCGGACCGATCGAGGGCGCTGTGGGTCTGGTCGCGCGGGGGGGCGCTGATCACGTGCGGATCGATGCGCCTGGCGCACGACGAGCACGGGGATCCGGTGATGAGCACCGATGCGCTCGCACGATTGACAACGGACTGGCTCGGGTGGGCTTCCCAGCTCGGGGTGGCGCCGAGGCGCGTCGTGATCGTGATGCCCAGGGACGAGGACGGGGTGACGAGCTCGCAGATCGGGTCCGCGATCTCGGAACACTGGGCCGGCGCGACCACGGACCTGATCCACGACGAGGATCCGATCCTGACCACGATGCGCGCCGCGATCGGGGTCGAACGGGGGGAAGACATCTCGGAGCTGACGAACCGTCCCGGACGGACCCATCGATCGATGTACCGATGGGGCGGCGCGGCGCTCGCGGCGGCGGCGATCGCCGTCGGGATCGGCGCGTACGGGATGTACGCTCGCGCGGGGGCGATCAACGACGAGGCGCGTTCGATCCGGAGTTCGACGAGCGCGACGATCACGGGATTGAACCCCCCGCTTCGGACTCCCGGGTATCCGATCCCGGAGCTCGAGCAGCGCCGGGTGGAGCTCCAGAACCGCGCGGGCCCGGTCCGTGTGACCCCGAACAAACCGATCATGCGAGAGCTGGAGACGGTGTCGTTCGTGGTGGGGATGCCGGGGATCGAGATCGAGCAGATCCTGATGACGAATACGAGCGTGAAGATGACGATCCGCTGCGATGACCTGTCGCTCGCGGAGCGTGTGAACGAAGCACTCAGCACGATCGACGGCTCTGCCCTGCAGTGGAGGCCTTCGCCGGACCTGACGAACCGGGGCGGGAAGATCCAGGCCGACTACACGGCGTTGTGGGACACGGGGGCCGGGACATGAGCACGTTGGACACACCAGGACGGCTCAGCGCCGACGATCGGTACGAGCTCGCGTCGCGCGCATCGGCGCACGAGCGACGGGCGCGCCCAGCGCACCTGGTGGCGATGGGCGCGATCGCGCTCATGATCTCGCTTCTCGTCCTCGGGCTCGCGTGGCGATCCGAGAAAGCAGCGGCTCGTGCCCTCACGCGCGCGGGATCGACGGCGGCGGAGGTCGAGCGTTTGATCGCACAGATCGAGACGCTCCAGCAAGCGGAATCCGCGCCCAAGGGCGATGACCCGTTCGTCGCGATCCCCGACCTGCTGTCCCGTCTGACCCAGATGGGGGTCGAGGCCGGGCTCCAGAACGAGGTCCCGCTCCCGAGGAGCACGACCCCCAGAACGGAAGGTTCGGCGCGCCTGCTGACTTATCCGTACACGGTGCGCGATGTCTCGCTCGAGCGCGTGCTCGCTTGGATCGACATGGCGACGGAGCGGATCCCGGGCTTGTCGGTGCGTGAGATCACGCTGAACCCTGCGCCGACGAGCTGGGTCGTGAAGGTGACCTTCTCCCGCTACGAGCGGATCGAATAAGGATTGATGATGATGACGACACGAACCATCGGCGCGCTCTCGATCGCTTGTCTGCTCACCCTTGCGGGGTGCGGGTCTTCGGGGGATCAATCGCGCGAACCCGCGCCGACGATCGAGCGAACGAACGACCGGGCGCTCGCGATCCAGCGTTTCAACGATGCGTCCCGTGCGCACGAGCGCGGGGATCACGAGAAAGCCCTGGAGCTCTACAAGTCATCGATCAATGCGGACAATACGTTCTTCGCTGCTTGGAACAACATGGGCCAGCTGATGATGGATCAGAAGAACTACGCCGACGCGGTCAGCGCCTTCAAGGTCGCTTCGGACCTGCAGCCGAGCGATCCGCGCCCCGAGTACAACATCGGGCTCGCGTACCAGACGATCGGGTGGGGTGACGAATCGTTCAACCACTTCGAGCTCGCGCTCGAGCGCGACGCGAAGTACCTCCCCGCGCTGCGCGGGATCGTCCGGAGCGCCGAGATGCTCGGCCGCGGGGACCAGGTCGTGCGCGAATACATCCGTTCCGCGATGCTCCGGGAATCGGACCCCCAGTGGCGCGCGTACTTCGAGCGTCAGCGGTTCCGGGTCGAGAAGACCATGGAAGACGAGGGCTGAACGGGAGCTCCGGTTCCGATCACAATCGTTCCGCGGCGAGGGACGCGAGCTCGGAGCGTTCGCTCCGCGCCAGGGTCACGTGCCCGACGAGCCCGAGCCCACGCATCCGCTCGACGGAGTAGGCGAGCCCGTTGCTCGATCGATCGAGGTACGGGTTGTCGATCTGACCGATGTCGCCGGTGAGGATGAGCTTCGTCCCCTCACCCACGCGCGAGACGATGGTCTTGACCTCGTGTGGGGTGAGGTTCTGGGCCTCGTCCACGATCATGAACTGGTGGGGGATGGAGCGTCCGCGGATGTAGGTCAGGGGTTCGAGGACCAAGCGCCCGTCGGCGACGAGCTTATCGATGCGCTGCTCGGTCGTCCGTGAATCGGGGGACTGGTTGGGGGACCCGCGCGTGGAGAGGAGGTAGGAGAGGTTGTCGAAGATGGGCTGCATCCATGCGCCGAGCTTCTCGTCCTTGTCGCCGGGGAGGTACCCGATATCGCGCCCCATGGGCATGATGGGACGCGCGACGAGGAGTTTGTCGTAGCGTTCTTCCTGGAAGACCTTGGCCATCCCGGCGGCGATCGCGAGGAGGGTTTTGCCCGTCCCCGCGCCCCCGAGGAGGGTGACGAGCTTGATCTCGTCGTCGAGGAGCATGTCGAGCGCCATGGTCTGCTGGACGTTGCGCGCCATGATCCCGAAGGTCGGTTTCTTCTGGGACGAGACGGGGATGACGTGGTCGGTGTCGGCGAGCCTGCGTGCGAGCCCGGAGTGCCCTTCGTCTGTTGCGTCATGGAGAACGAGGTACTCGTTCGGGGAGACCTCGCGCACGTAGGGATCTTCGTGTTCGGGCTCGACCCGGAGCGCGGGCTCGAGCGCTTCGATCGAGAGCATCCGATCCGCATAGAGGGTATCGATAATGGATCGTTCGACGGTCAGATCCAGATACCCCTCGTAGAGACGTTCCGCATCGACCTGCTGGTTCCGGAAATCCTCGGAGCGGATCCCGAGCGCGTCGGACTTGATCCGAGCGGCGAGGTCCTTGGAGACGAAGACGGCGGCATGGTCGTTCTGCTGGAGCGCCCACGCGGCCGCGATGATCTTGTTGTCGGGAGTCTCGTCCGCGATGACGGGGGGACGCTCGTGCGCGCTCGTATCGATCCGGAGCTTCCCGGTCGCGCCCCCCGAGCGCGCGCCGAGTTCGGAGAGGGGGACCCCGTCGGTGAGCTGCCCGTATCTGCGGAGCGCATCGAGGTGACGGATCGCGCTTCGCGCGTTGCGCCCGATGTCGTCCTCCCGGCGCTTCATCTTGTCGAGTTCTTCGATCACGGGGTAGGGGATGACGATGTCGTTCTCCTGAAACACGAACAGCGCGTTCGGGTTGTGGAGAAGGACGTTCGTGTCGAGCACGTAGTGCTTGATGCCCTTGGTCGTGGTCGGGGGGGTCGGGGGAGCGTTCGTTGTGGTGGTGTCGCTCAAGGGTGCCGTCGTGGTTGACGCGCCGGATGGGGCGCGAAGGGTTGGATCTCTCGCTCGGAGCCCTGCTCGTGCTCATTCACAGGATACACATCGCACGCGATCCACGCACGACCACCCGGTCAGAGGGTCGAGATCGCGTTGTACGCGACGACGCTCACGAGGGTTGCGGCGGCCGCTCCGGCCAGCATGAGCTTGACGATCATGGAGATGAGCCGACCGATGGCCGCTCCCTGTCCGGACTTTGCGGAATCGCGCCAGGTCCGTTTGGAGACCATGCGCTCCGCGAAGAACGCGCCCGAGCCCGCGCCGACGACCCCTCCGATGACGGACCCCACGAACGGGATGGGGATGATGAAGGAGCACCCGATCGCGCCGACGAGGGTCCCGATGACGGAACCCCATGCGCCCGCGCGGGATCCCCCCGCGCGTTTGACCCCCAGCGCGGACGCGAGGAAATCCACGAGCTCGCCCATCGCGCCGAGGAGCGCGATGAACCCGAGGGGCCAGGGACCGATCGCTTCGGGGACGATGAGCCAGGTCACGATGGCGCAGGCCAGCATGAACCAGATCCCCGGGAGGGTGATCGCGCTCATCGCGATCCCGAGGACGGCGACAACAATCGCTACGCACAGTGCGACCCAGATCATGGGTGGTGCTCCTGATGGTTCATCGGATCGATCGCGCAGGCCGTCATCGGGTGCTTATTGGGAAGCGCCCGATCCGGATTCCGACGCGCGTTCCATCTCGAGGATCCAGTCCTCGACGAGCGCGTGCTGGTAGGTATCGACCTTGATCTCCTGACCCCCGTGGGTTGGATGGGTGTCCTTGAGGTTCAGGAAGACGATGAACTTGTCCCACTTGCGTTTGTCGAACTCCTCGACCTGCGCGGGGGAGATGGTGATCGATCCCGGGACGGTGATCGATTTGCTCGGCGCGTCCCACGAGAACTTCTGCGCCATGACCCGGAGCATGTGGAGGAGCATCCACCCCCCGATGAACCAGCAAACGATCATGATGAGCCATTGGCTCGGGATGTCGTAGCTCTTGAGAGGGGAGGGGTTCGAGGTCGAGGTGGTCCACTCCGCGCGGAGCGCTTCGAGCTCGTCCTGGGGGATCTCGATCGTGGTTCGTTCCGGGGTCAGCTGACCGATCGTCTTGAGCCCGTTCAGCCATTCGTATCGGGTATCGAGCATGGTCGCGCGGAGCTGGGAGGAGGACCCCCGGCCGGAGGCGCGTCGTTCCTCAAGGGAAGCGAGCTCTTCGACGGGGTTGATGATGCTCGACTCTCGCTCGAAGACCCCGAAGTCCTCGGAGTTCGCGGCCTTCGCCGCTTCGAGGTACTGCCACTTCGCCCAGTCGGCGAATCGTTCCCCGCGCGCGGGGTATTTGATGAGCGCGTCGTAGACCCCGAGCCCACCGAATCCGACGAAGAAGATCGCGATGATGAGAAGCTTGTAGAACCACTTCTTATTGATGGGCGCTTTGGCGCAGCTCTCGTCCAGATGCGCCGGACGCGGGTCCGCGGCCGGCTCGGCGGCTTGGGTGGTCTCGGTCGTCGGCTCGTGGGTTTCGCTCGGTTCGCTCATGGATGTCCCTGTCGATCGATCGTCTCGGTCCGTACAGCGCCCAAGAGCGCATGGTTCGTGTTCAACATCGGATGATCGGGGTGGTCCGCTTCATCCCGCGCGTCTGGAAGAGCCCGGATCTTCCGTCGTATCCGGGGTTTCGAGGTCGTCGAGCTTCATGATCGCGACGGACCACCACTGGGAAGCCCGCTTCTGTCCCGACTCGAGTTTGAGGAGCCCGGAGTACCCCCCCTCGTCCGCGCGCTTGCGCGGGATCCGGGGGATCCGACGGGTCGTCCGGAGCGCAAATGTCAGAAACGCAGAGTGTTGGGCGCGGTATCGCTCCCCTGCATCGATGATCTTCTTGCGCTTGAACCCGTTCCAGAGCATGGGTGATTCTAAGCAGGACGTTTAGGTTCGGGGGGGGTTGAGCGGGTGTCCGGGGGGTCGGACGGGTTGATCGGGGGAGATGGGCGCTAGAATCTCCGCTCAGACCCGCTCTGGTCGGTGCCCGGGCCCGATGCACGGGCGTCCCGTGAACCTGGTCAGGGCTTGACCGCAGCAGCCATAAGCGAGCGTCGTCCGGTGCCGTCGGTGTCCTGGGCGCCGACCAAGGCGGGTCGTTTTCATCCCTACAATCGGGCTATGGCTTACACCGCGCTCGCTCGCAAGCACCGATCTCGTTCGTTCGACACCGTCATCGGCCAGGAACCGATCGCGCGGACCCTGGGGGCCGCGATCGATTCGGACCGGGTCCACCATGCGTATCTCTTCACGGGGACGCGCGGGGTGGGGAAGACCTCGATGGCGCGGATTTTCGCCAATGAGCTGAACAATCCCGAACACAACGAGGAGATCGCGAACGCCGTCTTCTCGGGTCAGGACACGGACGTCATCGAGATCGACGGCGCGTCGAACCGGGGTGTGGACGAAGCGCGGGAGATCATCGCGAACGCCGTCTACAAGCCCATGCGCGGGCGCTTCAAGATCTACATCATCGACGAAGTGCACATGCTCACGAAGGAAGCCTTCAACGCGCTCCTCAAGACGATGGAGGAGCCGCCGGAGCATGTGAAGTTCATCCTGTGCACGACGGAACCCCACAAGGTCCCGCCGACGATCCAGTCGAGGTGCCAGCGCTTCGATTTCCGGAACATCAGTGTCGCGCGGATCGCGGACCACCTGCGCGACGTGCTCGGGCGCGAGAAGTTCAAGGCCGACGACGACTTGGTGTTCATGGTCGCGCGTCTGGGGAACGGGTCGATGCGCGACGCGCTCTCGCTGATGGATCGGCTCATGGCTTCGGGGGAGAAGAACCTCACGGTCAAACTGCTCGAAGAGCTCATCGGGCTCCCGGACCGGGAACGGATGGGGGAGCTCGTCGATGCGATCGCGCAGGGGGACCACGCGAAAGTGCTCGGGTCCATCGGATCGCTCCTCGACAAGGGCGACGCGCCCGAGCAGCTCCTCGCGGCCCTCATCGAGCGCCTCCGCGACCTCATGGTCCTCAGCGCGTGTGGGCCGAAGACCGAGCTCGTCGAGCTCCCCGACGAGACCAAACAGCAGGAGTTCGCTCGCGCGTCGAACTTCGATGCGCCGGGGATCGTGCACATGATCGCGCTGTGCGAGAGTGTGCAGCGCTCGATCAAGTCGTCCCCCGCGCCCCGGGCGCTGCTCGAAGCGTGCATGGTCCGACTCGCGATGACGGAGAAAATCGCGGACGTCGCGGCGATTGTCGCTTCGGGCGGATCGCTCCCCAAACAGACGGTTGGAGCCGCCGGCCCAAAAGGATGACGGCGGCGAGCGCGGACACGACACCCGCGCCGTCGCCACAGCCCCGAACTTCCGCGCCGACCCCCGCCCCCCCCACCCCCCCC
>JALUWX010000050.1 GCA_027019265.1 Phycisphaerales bacterium | reverse complement strand
AGTCCAAAAAGGTGAACCCCCCGAATCAAAAGACTCAAGGGGGGTTCAGGGGGGGGGCTTGTTGTTGGGACTCATCATACCAGTTCGCACCCCGTCAGTCACGGATTCGTGCAACTTGGTTTTTCAATCCCTCAGGACAGGAAACGCTGTTCCCCGTCCCGATATTCCACAGTAGCACACCTCGACCCACTTTGCACACCACTTTGTCAATTCCTGGTGCACGATTCGGGGATCTTCCCCATACAAAAGTCTCCGGAATCCCCAAATCCGTGCCTCACTGACCCTGAGCGAGCAGATATCCACGCTCACCGTCGTAGTACTTCAGCGGGATGTAGCACACCACCTGGAACTTTTCCGCGATCCTCATCATCAGCTCATGGCACACCCTCGGATCCACCGCCGCCGAGGGGTCCCGCCGCTCGAAGCGGCACCGATGATGGTCCACGCACTGCGTGTACATCGATCCCGTCGGCCAGACCTGGGTCCCACGCGCCGAGATCAGACTCAGCTTCAACGCCGATCCCTCGCAGAGCGACTCAAGCACCGGCGCGATCTCGTTCGGAACCGCGCGCGACCCGAGGTACACATCGCAGCCCACATGCTCGATCTCCGCTTCCCGATCCGAGCACATCATCTCCAACTCGCTCGGCGCCCCCAAAGGCTCGAACGTGACCGAATCACCGCTCCAGACCTTGGGCTCGCACGTCGAGGGAGTCTTCCCGAGACGATCCCCGATCGCTTCCGCGAACGCCTTGGTCCCGACGGGTTCGCCCGAACCACGCACATCCCCCGTGTGCACACCTTCCTCAAGCGTCGCGAGCAACGCGTTGTTGATCGTCGCCGCGATCGACCCGAGCCCGATGTGCCGGAGCATCATGAGCCCCGACAGCAGCAGACTCGTCGGGTTCGCGATCCCCTTCCCGGCGATATCCGGAGCCGTCCCGTGCACCGCTTCGAAAATCGCGATCCGGTCCCCGATGTTCGCGCTCGGCGCGAACCCCAGTCCCCCGACCAGCCCCGCAGCAAGATCCGACACGATGTCGCCCTGCAGGTTCGGGAGCACGATCATGTCGTATTTATTCGGGTGGATCACCAGGTTCATGCACAGGGCATCCACGATCACGTCCCCGCGTTCGATCTCCGGATACTCGGACTCCCCAACCTCGTGGAAGCGTTTGAGGAAAAGCCCGTCCGTCAGCTTCATGATGTTCGCCTTGTGCCCGCAGTAGACCTCCTTGAGCCCGAGCGATCGCGCCGTCTCAAACGCGAACCGATGCACCTGGTCAGAGCCCGGCCCCGAGATCAATCGCAGGTTCTGCATCACGTCCGTCGTCACACGATGCTCGATCCCCCCGTACGTGTCCTCCACATTCTCGCGGACCACATGGAAATCGATGTTGTACCCCGCTTTCGAGAACACCGTCTCCACACCCGGGAGGGTCTGGAAGTGCCTCAGATTCGCGAACGCACCGAACGTCTTCCGCAGCGTCACGTTCACCGACTTCCCCCCGCCCCCCGTCGGCGTCCCCATCGGACCCTTGAACAACACCCCAAGCGATTCCACACTCCGGAAAGCGTCGTCCGAGATCCCCGATGTGTTCCCCTTCGCGAACTCGGATTCACCCATCGACACAGGGACGAACTCCACATGGTCCATCACACCCGCACGCTCGAAAATGCTCAAGCACGCATCCGTGATCTCCGGCCCGATCCCGTCACCGCTCGCCAATGCAATCCGAAGTTTGTCCGCCATCCGTGTGTCCTTCGACAGGGTCGTCGTTCGAGGTGTGTCGTGGTCCGAACGAACCCCAAGCTCATCGGTCCGGATAACTCGATCCGGATCCTCGGGTCCGTCGTTCATGAGTATGGATCGGCACGATAGACGCGCCTCGTGAGATCAGCGACTCGCGCGCCCCAGTCTTTCACGCAATGCTCCCCAGATCGGGTCGTCTCCCGCGCAAGGAAGCGCCACCACCAGGATCTCCCGAACCCCCATCGCGTCCGCGTCGTGCAGCGCCGAATACATCGCCGCCGCGTACCCCCGCGCATCCGACCCCAGATCGATCACCCGCGCCCCCTCCGTTTCCAAGGGTTCATGGGTGATCACACACGCCTCCGAGCCCGCGCCCTCCGCCTCCTCGAGCCCCACAATCCGGAGCTTGGTCCTGGGCTGGTAATGCGCCCCCACAACCCCCGGGGACCGCGCCACCCCCTCACCCTCCACCCCGACCCCGTGCGCGTCCTCGACCGTTTCCCCCAGCACCCCAGCGATCTCCGCCGCCCCGATCACCCCCGGGCGCAGCACCCGGACCACATCCCCCGACAGATCCACCACCGTGGACTCGATCCCCGCCCGGCACG
>JALUWX010000049.1 GCA_027019265.1 Phycisphaerales bacterium | reverse complement strand
TGGATCGGGGTGTCGGTGGTGCTGTGGAGATCGATGGGGGAGCGGAGCGCGGTGCTCGGGGGGTTCGGGTTGATGGTCGTGCTGGTGCTCCATGGGTTGTTCGATCTGGGCGCGGTGTGGGTGGTGAGTGCGCCGGTGTGGGGGCTCGGGATCGGGCTCGGGATGTCGTGTCGGCGTGGGAAGGCGGGGATGATCGGGTCGGCGATCGGGGCGCTGGCGATGGTCGGGATGGGGTCGATTGGGGTGTGGCGCGGGGTGGAGCGGATTGGGGTGGATGATCGGCTGATCGAGCTCGGTGGAAAAGCGGCGATGTTTGCGGAGCTCCGGGATGGGGCGGCGACGCGTGTGGATCGGGGGGAGCGGGACGCGATTGCGCGGGGGCTCTCGGAGCTTTCGGGGGCTCGGATCGAACAGCTTGATCGGGATACGGTGCGCGAAGCGGAGGCGCGGGTTCGTGCGGGGGTGTCGGGGGTGCTCGGGGAGCTCGCTCGGGAGACGGGGGATCCAGAGATCCGGATCGCGGCGATCGAGCAGGGGCTCGCGGCGCTGGAGATGGGTGTGGGGAGCGATGCTGGGGTTGCGGCGCTTTGGGAGCGGCTCGGGGCGCACGCGGAGGCGCTGGACTCGGACGGCGCGGGGTTCTCGGAGCTGCGCTGGGCCGGGCGGGTGTGGGAGGTCCGGGCTCGGGCTCGGGGGGATCGGGATGGGGTCGAGAGGGCGAAGGAGATCTGGGAGCGTGCGGACGGGCTCAACCCGCACGATCCGGCGCATGCACTCCGGATGATGGATCTGTGTGTGGAGTTCGGGGATGAGGAGGGGGCGAAGGTCTGGGCTCGGGAGGCGATTGATCGGTCGGGGCGGATGTCGCTGGATCCGCTCAAGGGGCTCGTGGAGGGGGATCTGGATCGGGCTCGGGGGGTGCTCGGGGGGTAATCCGGGTGGTGTGGGGTTGTCAAGGGGTTGGGTCGGGGATTGGGCACAAATTGCTTGATTGTCGGGGGGGTGGGGCTAGGATTTATGACCCAGAATTTCTGGGTGGAGATGGAGTCCGTCTCGGAGCGGATCCTTGTGCGAATACAGCATTTGGGATCCGGGAGCGGGTCGGACGCATTGTGTGAGGTTGATTCTTATGGACAGCGACGAGTCAAGCGAATCAGACAGAGGCGACGGCTTCTTGGCCGACGCGTTGGTTTGATTGACTGGACGCGATTCCGGGATCATTCGACCTCGCCCCCCACCCCCCATTCCCCCCACTGCATTTCAGACGAAAGTTTCCCCCTCACCTGGATGTGAGTTTGGGGATGAGCGATTCACCCACGTTACCAACCACTGTCATGAAGCCGGGCCGATCGGGCTTGGCGGTTTAAAGAGAAGAACGGCAAAGGACACACCATGGCGACCGACCTGTCGAACATTCGCAACATCGGGATCTGCGCCCACATCGACGCGGGCAAGACGACCGTGACCGAACGGATCCTGTTCTACACGGGGAAGAACTACAAGCTCGGCGAGGTCCACGAGGGCACGGCGACGATGGACTTCCTTCAAGAGGAGCAGGAGCGTGGGATCACGATCCAGTCCGCGGCGACGACCTGCCCGTGGACGTACAACGGTCGTGACTACAAGATCAACCTGATCGATACCCCGGGGCACGTGGACTTCACCATTGAGGTGGAGCGTTCGCTGCGTGTGCTCGACGGCGCGGTCGCGGTGTTCGACGGGAAGGAAGGCGTTGAGGCGCAGTCGGAGACGGTGTGGCGTCAGGCGGATCGGTACAAGGTTCCCCGTATGTGCTTCATCAACAAGATGGACAAGCTGGGCGCGAACTTCGAGTACTCGTTCGGGACGATCAAGAAGCGTCTGGGCGCGAACCCGATCGCGATGCAGCTCCCGTGGGGTGAGGGCGACGAACTCCAGGGGATCATCGACCTGCTCGGGATGAAGGCGTACCACTTCGACCCGGACTCCCAGGGCGCGGTCGTGACGGAGATGGAGATCCCCGAGGATCTGCAAGAGAAGGCGATGGAATGGCGCCACCAGCTCATCGAGGACGCTGCGGCGCTCGACGACGATCTGATGGAGCAGTACCTCGAGGACGAGGACTCGGTGACGGTCGAGCAGATCAAGAAGGCGATCCGGAAGGGCACGATCTCCCGTGCGTGCAACCCGGTCTTCTGTGGTTCGGCGCTGAAGAACATCGGTGTCCAGCGTTTGATCGACGCGGTTATCGAGTTCCTCCCGAACCCGGAAGAGGTCCCCGAGGTCCAGGGTACCGACCCGCGCGACAAGACGGTCGAGCTCAAGCGCCCCCACAACGACGACGCGCCCTTCTCGGGTCTGGTGTTCAAGGTCGTGAGCGATACGCACGGGGACCTGACGTACGTGCGTGTGTACTCGGGCAAGCTCGTGAAGGGCACCCGTACGCTCAACCCCGGGAACAACAAGCGTGAGATCGCTTCTCGTATCTTCGAGATGAACGCGAAGGATCGTGTGGCGCTCGACGAGGTCGGCGCGGGGAACATCGTGGCGGTCGTCGGGATCAAGAACTCGATGACGGGTGACACGCTGTGTGATCCGGACAACCCGATCATCCTCGAGCGGATGGAGTTCCCGGAGCCCGTGATCTCGATGTCGATCGAGCCCAAGACGGCCGACGACAAGCGGAAGCTTTCGGAGGCGCTCGTCACGATCCGTCGTGAGGATCCGTCGTTCCGTTCCGAGTACAACGAGGAAACGGGTCAGACGATCATCGCGGGGATGGGTGAGCTTCACCTCGAGATCATCAAGAACAAGCTGATCCGCGACATGAAGATCGGCGTTGACGTTGGTCGTCCCCGGGTTTCGTACCGTGAGGCGATCCGTGGCGCGGCGAACGGCTGCCGTGGTCTGTTCAAGAAGCAGTCAGGTGGTCGTGGTCAGTTCGGTGACTGTACCGTGAACATCGAGCCGTTCACTGCTGAGCAGGCGGAGGAAGCGGGTCTGGACTTCACGGACAACATCGCGTTTGAGAACGCGATCGTCGGTGGTGCGATCCCGAAGGAGTTCATCCCCTCGGTCGAGGCCGGTGTTCGTTCGACGGCGAAGAGCGGCGTGAGCGCCGGGTTCCCGCTGATCAACGTGAAGATCACGCTGACGGACGGGAAGTACCACGACGTGGACTCGTCTCAGGTTGCGTTCGAGCAGGCGGGTCGTCTGGCGCTGATCGAGGCCGTCAACAAGGCGGGTTCGGTGCTGCTTGAGCCGATCATGAAGGTGGTCGTGACGACCCCGGAGGATTACCTCGGGAACGTGACGGGTGACCTTTCGTCGCGTCGCGGGATGATCGTGGACACGGAGGACAAGGGCATGATCAAGGAGATCACGGCGGAGGTTCCCCTGTCCGAGATGTTCGGGTACACGACGGATCTCCGTGGTATGTCCCAGGGGCGCGCGGCGAACGCGATGGAGTTCCTGGCGTACCGTGAGATGCCGGCGAACCTGCAGAAGGAAGTGATCGAGGCGGGCGCCTGATCGGCGTTGATTTGGTCTGATATCTGAAGCGGACGCGCTCTTCGGGGCGCGTCCGTTTTTTGGTTGGTGTGCGGGCTTGTTGGATTCTGAACGGGATCGGGCCGACTATGGTGATGATCCGATTCGGGTGTGTGTGTCACACCCTGTGCTGGATAGGAGCTCTGTCGATGGCTGATCGGTACCAGGCGGTTCTGCTGTTCGGATGTCCGGGCGCGGGGAAGGGGACCCAGGGCGCGATGCTCGGGGCTCGTGAGGGGTACTTCCATCTCTCGACGGGTGACATGTTCCGTTCGCTCGATAAGGAATCGGAGCTGGGGCGGACGTTTGCGAGCTATTCGGAGAAGGGGGAGCTGGTTCCGGACGAGCTGACGCTTGAGCTGTGGAGCCAGTATGTGAATGCGCAGATCGCGAACGGGTCGTACGACCCTTCGAAGGATCTGTTGTTGCTCGACGGGATCCCCCGGACGGTGGCGCAGGCGGAGCTGATGGATGGGGTGATCGATGTGTGCGCGGTCGTGCACCTGGTCGCGAACGATCCGGACGCGATGGTGGCTCGCTTGCAGAAGCGTGCGAACGAGCAGCAGCGTGCGGACGACGCGAAGGAAGAGGTCGTCCGGAACCGGCTTGAGGTGTATGCGCGTGAGACACGCCCGGTGCTGGATCACTACGACCCGTCGGTCGTGCACGAGATCGATGCGATCGGGACGCTCGACGAGGTCCAGAGCGCGATCGAGGGTGTGCTCAAGCCCATCCGTTCTCGGGTGATCTCGGGGTCCTGAGATTCAGGGATTGCGGTTGTTGTTGAAGCGGTTGGGGTACTGCGAGCGCGGTCGGTTTTCGGATGGCTGCGCGTCGATGAGCTGGATCTGTGACCAGGCGAAGTTTCCGGGGGTGTAGCGGAAGCCGTAGAGGGCGGGCCAGCCGTAGGCGTCGTAGTTGACGGGTGGGTGGTAGTAGTACGAGAGGGGGATGATGTTGTGGAGTTGGTCGTGGGTCCCGAAGTCGTCCCAGGGCTGTTGGTAGAGGTCTGAGCGGCGGCCGTTGTCTCGGAGGCGTTCGGGGTCGATGGGGATCCACATGAGTTGGTCGCGATCGGGGTCGTAGAGCGCGAACTCGACGAGCCCGACGATCCGTTCTTCTTCGACCACTTCGATGTTGACGTCGTATCCGACGACGACGCGCGCGGGGACGCCGACGATGCGGAGGACGGCGGTGAGCATGGTGGAGTAATCGAGCTCGGTTCCCCGGGGATCCCTGACGATGTCGTCGGCGGAGCGGACATAGAGCCCGGACCAGCGGGATTCGGAGACGGCGGGGAAGCCTGCGTCGATGAGGTCCTCGACGGCGAGTGAGGTGACGATGGGGGCGAACTCGCGGCGGCCTCGGACGACGCGGATGTATTCGAGGACTTTCCCGGTGAGGTATTTGACGAGGGTGACTTCGTCGATGGACTTGGGATCGTTGTTGTCGATCCAGACGTTGACGAGTCGGCAGAGGTCGTCCTGGGCTTCGGGGTCGATGGGGTGGTCGATCTGATCGATGAGGGGGGAGAGGAAGCGCTCGGCTTCGTCGGGCCAGGTGTCGGGCCAGGGGAGTTGCTTGGCGAGTTTCTCGTTGAAGACGGTGTCGGCGACAACGATGTGGGAGAGTTGTTTGTAGTGGAACTGGTTGACGCTCCAGGTGCCGTCTCGGTCGATGTTCTTGAAGTCCCCGAGGAGGCGGGTGTATTTGACCTTGGTGTCGGGTGTCTGGAGGATGTCGGGGGTTGGTTCGAACTCGGCGTCGTTGATACGGACGATGGAGGTGACTTCTTCGTTGGGGGACCAGTAGAAGCCGCCGGAGCGCATGAGGGGGTAGATGAACTCGAAGGTTTCGATGTTTCTCCGGATGGTTCGTTCCTCTCGGACGGCTTCGGTTTCGTTGTCGCGTCGGACGTTGACGAAGCGGAAGTGCGAGCCCGATCGGATGAAGGTCTGGGCTCGGAGGTCCCAGCGCCAGGGGTATTGGTGTTTGAGGTAGGGGTTGGGTTTGAGGGGGGACTGGGCTTCGGGGTGGGAGTCCACCTGGGCGTTGGCCGCGAGGGAGGTGGTCGTGAGGAGGAGGATGGTGGCGAGGAGTCGGGTGTGTGGCATGGTGGCTCCGGTGTGTGGGGGACGATACGGGCGGAAGTGGTCGGTGTTCCGTGCGTCGGGGTGAAGGGTTGGGATCGTGTCTCTATGATGGACCGCACACTTGGAGACACCCATGACAAGCACGACGATGAGCGGCGGCGAAACACGGATCGAGAAGGACTCGATGGGCGAGATGCATGTCCCGGCGGACGTGCTGTACGGGGCTTCGACCCAGCGCGCGGTGATCAACTTCCCGATCTCGGGTCGGGCGGTCCCGGACGCGTTGATCCGTGCGTATGCGATGCTCAAGGCGGCGGCGGCGCATGCGAATCTGGAGTTGGGGAAGCTGTCTCAGGCGAAGCATGATCGGATCGTGGACGCGTGTGGGCTGATCGGGGCTGGGCTTGAGGACAAGGGGGGGCTCGCTCGGCACTTCCCGATCGATATCTACCAGACGGGGTCGGGGACCTCGACGAACATGAATGTGAACGAGGTGGTGGCAAACCTGTCGTGTCTCGCGAACGGGGCTCCGATCGGGTCGAGCAAGAACCCGGAGTACCTGGCGCAGGATGGGGCGATCCACCCGAACGATCATGTGAACATGGGTCAGTCGAGCAATGACACGTTCCCGACGGCGATGCATGTCGCGGCGGCGGTGGCGATCGCGGAGGACCTGAAGCCCAGCGTTTCGAAGCTTGCGGAGGCGCTGGAGAAGAAGGCGGAGCAGTGGGATTCGGTGGTGAAGATCGGGAGGACCCACCTTCAGGACGCGACCCCGATCCGGCTCGGTCAGGAGTTCTCCGGGTTCGCTTCCCAGATGCGTCATGCGGAGGATCGGCTCGATCGGGCGCTCGGGTCGCTCCGGGAGCTCGCGATCGGGGGGACGGCTGTGGGGACGGGGATCAACACCCACCCGGAGTTCTCGAAGCTGGTGTGTGCGGACCTTTCCAAGCAGACGGGGCTTGCGTTTGTCGAAGCGGAGAATCACTTCGAGGCGCAGCACGCGAAGGACGCGTTCGTCGAGGTGTCGGGGCTTTTGCGCACGATCGCGGTGTCTTTGAGCAAGATCGCGAACGATGTGCGGTGGTTCGGGTCGGGTCCGAGGTGCGGGATCGGGGAGCTCAAGCTTCCTCCGGTGCAGCCCGGATCGAGCATTATGCCGGGGAAGGTGAACCCGGTGATCTGCGAGTCTGTGATCATGGTGTGCTGTCGGGTGATCGGGAACGACACGGCGGTGACGATGGGCGGGCTCGGCGGGGTTGGCTCGGTGATGGACCTGAATGTGGCGATGCCGATGATGGCGGCGTGTGTGCTGGAATCGATCGAGCTGATCTCGAACTCGTGCACAATGTTCCGTGAGCGCTTGCTCGACGGGCTTGAAGCGGATGAGGATCGGTGCACGGCGTTGATCGAGGGATCCCTCGCGATGTGCACGAGTCTGGTCCCTGAGATCGGGTATGACGCGAGTGCGAAGCTTGCGTATACCGCGTATGAGCAGGGGAAGACGGTGCGGCAAGTGGCGATTGATCAAGGGCTTGTGGATGCGGATCGGCTTTCGGAACTGCTGGATCCTCGCTCGATGACGGCGCCTTCGGAGTAAGCACGGGCTCCGGTTGGGTTTCTGTGCGGAAATCTGATTGGAGTCGGGCGGAACCTTGGTTGGTGTCGGGTCGAATATTCGGACGTGCTCGATACCCCCTGTCGAGCGGAGAACGGGTGATTCGTCGGATCGCGCTCGGGTGCGATACAGGTCGGAATCGCCCCCTTTCTCGTCGTCTGGGCCGAAATTGGTGTCCTGACGCGATACACTGCAACCCAGCCCGAACTGGTTCTGTTTGGAACCTCGATCACTGAAGAACTGGAGTGACTGATGAGCAAGAGTCGAACCCTGCTGAGCCGCACTGGAACGATGACGATCGGCGCGGTGGTCGCCCTTTCTGGTCTTGCGGCGAGTGTTTCGTCGGCCCAGGATGCGGTACGCGTGACGCAACGTGAACGGGTCGCGATGACGCTCGAGGGGAAGCCCGCGTTTGTGGAGCTTCAAACCCCCGGTTCGGCGATGAGCTACGGGTACGGGGACACCCTGAAGAAGGGAACCCGGCTTCTGTTCTCGAACAAGGTTGTGGTTCGGACTGAGAACCCTGAGGCGCTCCGTGGATATGTCGATTCGATGGCTCGTTCCTTCAAGGGGATCGAGATCGAGGGTCGTCTTGGAGAATCGGACGCGTGGGTGGTGGTGCTCGGGGATGTGCGGAGCGCGGTCCGGTTTACCCAAGAGATTTCGAGCCAGGGCTGGGTCCGGGCGGCGAACATCGATCAGGGGATCGTTCCCGACTTTGCGACGCTGTACGGGTTCGAGCCCGGGAGCGATATCTCGATCGAGGATCTCCGTGAACTCCGCGATGCCCATCGCGTGTCGCGCGGGGACGCGGTGTCGCTTGACGGGGTGCAGCAGCCGGCGGGTGGGCCTGACCCGCTTGCGGCGACGCTGTTCTATCACACGAATACGGCGATCGCGACGTTCCGGAACGACAACAACATCCCGGCAACGGTGTACGACACGATGGGGTACACGGGGAGCGGGGTGAATGTCGGGATCGCTCGGTACCAGTTCACGAACCATATCGATCGCACGCACGAGGACACGCAGAACAACTTTGATGCGGTGCTCTCGATGCCCGTGGATCTGACGCTGGAACCCGACAACTACTACCTGACGTTCCTGTCGGGGATTATCGCGGCGGAGCGGAACAACGGGCTTGGGGCGCACGGGGTTGCGCCTTCGGCTGGGATCGCGGGGCTCGGGTACGGCACGGACCTTCAGGTCTACAACATGCTGACGTACATGAACAATGCGATCGACGTCAAGTTCGTGCCTCTCTTCGGTGACTTCCTTGATACCGATCGTCGCTTCATCGAGGGCGGTGTCTCGGACTACCTGAACGACGGTTTCGAGAACGCGTTGCGGTTCGGTCGTCAGCGCAAGGGGCAGATCTTCGTCTTCAACGGCGGTGTGTACACGGGGAACATGGATGCGGATGATGCTGCGTTCCCGCCTCAGACTCCTGACTTCTACAACGAAGGCGGGATCGGGGATCTGTACACGGCGACGAACGAAGTGGTCATCTTCACGCAGGATGACGGCGGGGGGATGTGGGACACGACGACTGGGCCGCACTACATCCGTGCTCAGTCGAACCTGTACCAGCCGGCGGCGGATCGTCGGACGTTCTTGATCAACGCGGTGGACGAGAACCTGGTTCCGGACATCAACCAGGCGTTTGGGCCTGCGGTGTTTGCTTCTGTGATTTCTTCGACGTCGAACCTTTCGGCGTTCTGGGATGATGTGGCGACGCCTCCGGCGGGGAACATCGCTGACGGGATCACGGGACCGATCCCGGGTGATGCGTACTTCACGCTTGCGGGGATCGCGACGTACCCGGGTCAGACGGACGGGATGACTCCGGCGGATCCGGACTGGTTCTTTGCGTCTCAGTCTTCGGGCGCGGTTGGGGCTGGGATTATCGCGCTGATGCTCGAGGCGAACCCGAACCTCACGATCCGTGATATCCAGCACATCCTGTTCGAGAGCACCTTCGAGAGCACGCGTTCTGAATCGATCACCTACCCGGGCTTGGACACGGTGAACCAGGGGTACATGATCCCCCCACCGCTGGGGTACTCGGGCGATGGGACTGAGCAGTCGCACTGGCAGGCGAACGCGGCGTTGTTGGACTCGCCTTCCGGGCCTCGCGCTGTTCGTCACTCGGACTACTTCGGGTTCGGGATCATCGATGCTGAGCTCGCGATCAGCAAGGCGGCGAACTGGGGCGGCTCGGGGCGCTTGTTCCTGCTCGACTCGGGCTTGGTGGGGAGCATCGGGCTCGATGCCGGCGGCGGCATGGGTGACGATACCGGGTTTGAGGGCTTCGACATCACGGATGCGGAGTTCATCACCGGGGATAACAGCGGGTTCGTGAACCCCGGCGGTGCCTTTGTTGATGCGACAAACCAGATCAATATCTGTGTTCGTGACAACATCCAGGTTGAGACGGTGGTTGTCGAGCTGACGATCGAGGGCGATTCGCACAACGATCTGTGGATCGAGCTTGTGAGCCCGAACGGGACTCGTTCGAACCTGCTCATCCCGGTCTCCGACAACCCGAGCGGGACCACGTTCGATATGGACCTCACGGACGACGAAGCCGACAACGGGTATCGGGGGATCGCCTTCGGCGGCACGAACTACGCGCTGTACCGTCACAAGCTGACTTCGTTCAAGCACTGGGGCGAGTTGTCCGGCGGGCGTTGGCAGGTGAACTTCTACGACTACGGGCCGGACGAGGCGATGGAAGAAGGCGACGGGATGTCGGACATGATGGGCTCGCCGTTCACGACGACGCTTGGCCCGTTCGGTGTTCCCGGGAGCTCGTTCCGTGGTGGGAAGATGGTGTCGGCGTACCGGATCCAGATCTACGGGACGGATACGGGTGAGCTTATCTTCGATGCGTGTGATCCGCGTGAGACGAACTGCCCGGGTGACCTGAACGGTGACGGGATTGTGAACACGGCGGATATGAACACGTACATCTCCTGGTACCTCAACGGCGATGCGCGTGCGGACCTCAACGATTCGGGTTCCGTGGACTTCCTCGATCTGACGTTCTGGGTGAGCGGCTTGTACCAGCCTGGGTTCTGCACGATCGGTGGTTCGAACCGCCCGTTCGTCGGGAACCGTCCGACCCCGGGCCGCACTGATGTGGATGACAACAACCCGGTGACCCGACCGATCTGATCGGTACATCGAACAGTGTTTCACACGAGGGGATCCGCGATGCGGGTCCCTTCTTTATTTGTGTCTGGTGGGTTGGTGCCTTATCGACGCTTTGGATCAGGAGTTGGGCTGGTCGTATTCGATGAGGTGGACGGAGGTTGAGAGGTCTTCGCGGACCCGTTCGTGGAGGGAATCGTCCTCGAGCTGGTCGATGGTGCGTTCGATCTTGGTGAGCGCGCCGGATTTGGTGAAGGCGAGGTGGCAGACGGGGTCTCCGGGCGCGACGGAGGGCATGGTGGTCATCCCGATGACGACGCCCGCTTGGGGGGCACGGATGACGTTCCGGTCTTCACCCGTGAGGTCGGCGTTGGTTGCGAGGGGTTCGCCTTCTTCGACGATGGTCCCGGGCGCGACGTGGAACTCAAGAAATCCCCCGTGGGTTGCTCGGACCCATTTCGTTCGGTCGGTCTCGACCCTGTAGGGGGGCTTTGCGGGGCTGCCCTGGATCATCTTGAGGTGCTTGAGGCAGTTGGAGATCCCACGGACTGCGTATTCGACGACCCCGGGCTGCACTTTCCAGACCTCCCCCGCTTCCATGATGATGGTGAGGCACCCTGCTTTGACTGCTGAGGATCGGAGCGCGCCTTTGGGTCCTTTGGAGTCCACGATGAACTCGGCTCCGAAAGCGCGTGCGAACTCGGCGAGCTTGGGGTTGCTCATGTCGGCGCGGACGTTGGGGAAGTTGGTGCGCCGGACGGCGGCGGTGTGGAGGTCGATGCCGTAGTCGCAGCGTTTGGTGATCTGCTCGAAGAAGGACGCGGCGATGCGCGATGCGAGGGAACCCGTGTGGGACCCGGGGAAGGAACGGTTGAGGTCGCGTCTGTCGGGGAGGTATCGGGAGTGGCGTTCGAAGGCGAGGATATTGACCACGGGGACGAGGACGAGGGTGCCCTTCGCGAGTTTGAAGGGGTGCTCACGGATGATGCGGCGGATAGCGCCTGTCCCGTTGATTTCGTCGCCGTGGACTGCGGCGGTGATGCAGACGGTGGGACCCGGTTTGGGGGCGCGCCAGATGTGCACGGGGATGGTGATGTCCGCTCCGGAGTAGCTCTCGGAGGCGGGCATATCGAGGGAGGTGTATTGGCCGGGCTCGACCCGTGAACCGAACCAGGTGGAGGGATCGATGGGATCGGTCACGGGCGGGGTTCCAGTTCGTCGATCAGGTGGGGGTCGAGTGCTGCGGCGGTGATACGGCGGCGTTTGCGTTGTTTCTTGGGGACCATGTCTCGCATGGAGTCGAGACGGCCGTAGCAGAGGAGCTTGTCGTTGGCTTCGAGAACCCGGGTGCCTTTGGGGTTCGAGATGATGGAAGTTCCTCGATGGAGGTTGAGGATCGCGATGTCTTTGTCGTAGAGGCCGGATTCGTTGATGGGTTTCCCGACGAGGTCGGAGCCCTCGGGGATCATGAGGTCGGCGACCCCGTAGCCCTTGGAGACGGTGAGTCGCTGGCGGATGTCGATCTCGGTGAACTTGAGGCGTTGCTCCATGTATTCGATGATGGCGCCTGCGACGTCGAGTTCGGTTGCGGTTTCAATTCCTTCGAGCCCCGGGGAGGAGTTGACCTCCATGATCATGGGGCCGTCGTCGGCTTCGAGCATGTCCACCCCGGCGACACGGAGCCCCATGATCTGCGCGGCGCGGACGGCGGCCTGTTCGTACTCGGGGGTGAGGGTGACGGGCTCGGCGCGTCCCCCACGGTGGACGTTGGAGCGGAACTCGTCGCCCTGCGCGACCCGGCGCATCGCGGCGACGACGTGGTCCCCGACGACGAAGGCGCGGATGTCCCGGCCTTTGGATTCTGCGATGAAGCGCTGGATGAGGACGTTTTGTTTGGCCGTCTGGAGCGTCTCGATGATGGCTTCGGCGACCTTGGTGGTTTCTGCGAGGATGACCCCGATGCCCTGGGTGCCTTCGAGGATCTTGATGATGACGGGGGCGCCTCCGATACGCTTGATGGCCGGGAGGACGTCTTTCCGGTCTCGGACGAAGGTGGTGTGGGGGATCCCGATGTCGTGGCGGGAGAGGATCTGGAGGGAGCGGAGCTTGTCTCGGGAGTTGGAGATCCCGGCGGCGGTGTTGGGGGTGTAGACGTCCATCTGTTCGAACTGACGGACGACGGCTGTGCCGTAGTAGGTGATGGACGCGCCGATCCGGGGCATGACTGCGTCGTATTCGGAGAGCTGTTTGGAGCGGAAGAAGAGGTCGGGCTCGCCTTCGCGGAGCTCGATGGAGAAGCGGAGGGTGTTGAGGACCTTGACGTTGTGCCCTCGCTCGATCGCGGCTTGGCGGAGGCGTTGGGTGGAGTAGGACTTTGGGGCTGTGGAGAGGATCGCGAGCTTCATCCGTTTGCCTCGGGTTGTTTCGATGATTTCGGCTTGGTGAGCAGGTACATTTGGGATGCGTCAACGAGGAAGTGCTCGGCGAGCGCGGTGCGCCCGATGAGCATCCGGCAGAGCATTTTGCGTCGGCAGACGAGACTGATCTCGACTTCGTGGGTGTGCTCACCGATTTTGAGGGTGGTGAGGCAGACGTAGCGGGTCTGGGGTTCGCCGTGGGAGGGTTTGACCACGCTCGTCCGGACGGGACGCGCTTCAACCCACTTGGTTTTGCGGGTGGGCTTGGTCTTCCCGACGACTTCGAATCGGATCCGGCCGTCGGGGAGTTCCTCGATCTGGGCGACATCGATGGCGCTGGTTCGTGCGCCGGTGTCGATCTTTGCGCGAACCCCGCGGAGCCCCCAGTCGGGGAGGTCCACGCGTTCACGCCATCCGATACGGGGGGGGGTGTCGCTCGAACTCATCGAGCAAGTTTATCCGCTCGGGTGGTATCGTGCGATTTTATGGGCACCCCGCGCTGAAGAGTTGGAGGAAGGTGGAGACGTCGAAGAAGTCGAACTGCCCGTCTCCTGTGAGATCGGCGATGGGGTTCTCGGCTCCGAGCGCCATGAGGAAGGCGCTGAGATCGAAGAAGTCGAGTTGGCCGTCCTGGGTGAAGTCGGGGAGACAGGGATTCGAGACGGGTTGGAACTCGATCGCGCCGATGTCGGCGATGGGGGCTAATCCGTTCCCGGTGTCTGCGATGTCCGGGTCGTCGATGGCGCGCGGGTTCCCGAGGTGATCGATGGGGAGGGGTTCGGAGGTGTCCGAGTCGTTGTCGAAGTCGGGGGTGTCTGTGGGGATGAGGGTGTTGTCGCTTGCATCGATTGCGGGGGACATGGCTGTGATCGCGAAATCGCCGGAGGCGGTATCGGCGAACATGGGGTCGGCGTTCATGGCGGAGCCGGTGTAGAGCCCGGTCCATCCTTCGACGATGGAGTTCGTAAAGGTGTGCTCGACTCCGACTCCGGACTCGGAGAACTGCGCGGTTTCGTCACCCGAAGGGAGGTGGGGATGGTTGCCCCAGAGGATGGAGTTGATGATGGAGACCTGGGATCGGTTCGAAGTGAAACCTCCGGCGCGGGTTCCGAAGGCGTTGTTGGGGGCGCGGTTGTCGGTGATGGTGCAGTTGATGACCTCGAAGCCCTCGCACAGGACGGAGGAGAGTCCTGCACCGGAGTAGAGCGACATGGAGGTGTTGCTCGCGATGATGTTGTTGACGAAGTAGGGTGCGCACGAGTTGACGCTGACCCCGGAGACGGAGTCGGTGTCCTGGTTGAACTCGACGAGGTTGTTTGCGAAGACGTTGTCCGGGCCGTCGTGGAAGGTGTTGATCCGGACGGCTCCGATGTAACCGCCGTATTCGATTGCGCCGGTTGTGCCGTAGAAGGTGCCGTCGATGGCGGTGTTGTGGTGGATGTGGTTGTTCGCGATGTGGGTCTTGGAGTCGTTGATGAGGACCATGCCCGCGCTGTTGAGCGCGGTGTTGTTGCGGATCTCGGAGTTGGTGATGATGGTGTCGGTGTTATAGACGAGGACCCCTCCGGCGAACTCCATGAGGGCGCCGCAGTTGACTTCGGACTCGGCGTTTCCGTGCTCGATGACGAGGTTGTCGAGTGTGACGGGCTCGGATTCGTCGTGGATGTAGACGACGTGGAGTGCGTTGTCTTCTCGGTTCAGGAGCCCGTTGTCGTCTTGGAACTGGTCTCCGGAGAGGATGGTGCGCGGGGTTTCGGGGGAGCGGTCGTCGGGGGTGGATTCGGTGGCGTCGAATCCTCCGAATAGAGATACACCACCGGGGATGTCGAAGAAGCGGGCGCGGTGGCCTTGGTCGGAGGGGAGGTAAGTGCCGTGCTTGATCCAGATCTCGTCGATGTCTCCGGAGGCGCGTGCGAGGCTGAGTGCGGTCTGGAGGTCGGTCCGCGCGTTGGCCCAGGAGTCCCCCACTCCTGTCCCCGTGGCGCCGGGATCGATGCGGATGATGCTGGGTTCGGCTTCGTCGGGGATCCCGTCGAAATCGAGGTCGGCGCTCGTGCCCATCGCGATGTCGCACGCGTCGGGGAGTCCGTTGTTGTTGTAGTCCTGGTCGGCGAAGTCGGGATAGCCGTTTCCATCGCAGTCGCTCAGGGTGCCCATCGTGATCTCGTCGTCGTCGAGGATCCCGTTGTTGTTCATATCGCGCGATCGGTAGTTCGCGACGACGGGTGCTGCTTGGGCGAAGGCGCTCGCGGCGTCGGCGGCGCTCGGATCACCCACGGGGAATCCGGTGGGCTGGTCGTTGAAATCGACATTGGGGTTGGAGAAGCGGACCTGGCGCGGCGCGGGTCCGACACCCATGAGGGTTTGGAAGGATTCGTCGGGGGCCATGTAGCCCTTCGCGAAGCGGGACCCGCCGTTGGTGCAGGGGTTCTCCTCGTACCCGTGGAGGAGCCCCATGTTGTGCCCGATCTCGTGGGCGAAGGCGCTGACCGGCGCGGTCATGCATGTGGCGGCGACGACGCTGAACCCGAACTGGGGGGTGGGTGTGTTCCCGGGTCCGACCCCGATGTTCGCGATCCCGCACACATCCCCGGCGGAGATGACGAGCATGACGAGGTCGGCTTTGTAGAGGTCGCGGAGGTCGTGGGCTTCATCGAGCACGCCGTCGGAGGGTGTGCGGAGTCTGGTGAGCATGGTGCTCATGGATCCGGACTGGTTGTATGTCACCTCCTGAGTATGGACGATCCTGAAACTGGTCGGGATGTTGGAGTCGAGGGTTGCTGTGTTGAGTTCGTCGAGCCCGTCCATGATGAGGGACTCGATCTGGGCTTGGCCTCCGGCGAAGGTGGTGGCTTGGGGGGTGTAGAGGACGAGGATGTCGATGAGGGAGCCGTCTTCCAGGGAGGGTCCCGCGCCGCGTTGCTGGATCGGGCTTGTCATCGCGGCGCGGTCGAGGGGGCGCGATGTGTCGAGTGCGGTTGACTCACGTTGCGTGCAGTCCACGCCGCAGGTGTGCGTGTGGGGCTGCGCGAGTGTGGCGGATGCGATGAGGAACGGGATGGTGAGCAGTGCGGCGTTCATGGGTGGGTCTCGATGGATGGCTTGTTCAGTATGACGGAGGGGTTAGTCGCAACCCATCTGGAACTCGGTGAGGAAGGAGGAGATGTCGAAGAAGTCGAGCTCCCCGTCTTCGGTGAAATCGACCCGGCAATCGTTTGCGGAAGGCTGGAACTCGTATGCGCCGAGATCGATGCAGAGTTCCCATGTGGAGATGCCCGAGTTGGCGGTTTCGGGATCGTCGAGATTGCGGATGTTCCCCGCGAGGTCGGTCGAGATGTCGAGGACATTGATCCAGGAGAAGTTGCCGCGCGAGTTGCCCGCGTCGATCGCGGGTGAGTTTGCCATGAACGTGAAGTCGCCCATCATCGGATCGGTGAACATCGGGTTCGCGTTGAAGTTGCCGCTGGCGTTGGGTGCGCCCATGGGTCCTTCGGGGAGGAGTGAAAAAGTCGCGCTGAGTGTGCCCGGGCCGTCCTCGGAGGTCGCGGATTGGTTGATGACGATGCAGTTGAGGAGGGCGGTGGATGCGTCGGGGCGGTCGGAATGGAATGTATCCGCGGGGCCGTCGGCGGTGACGTTGTTGTTGTAGAAAGTGCAGTTGACGGCGTTGGTGATCTGCTCGTTTCGGATCGCGCCGCCGTCGTCCCCGGCGGTGTTCTCACGGAAGACGGAGTTCACGGCACGGAAGACGTCCTGATCGGAGATCCAGATCGCGCCGCCTCCGGTGGCGGCGTCGTTGAACTCGAAGACGCAGTCCTGGACATCGACGATTCCCACGCTCGCGGTCCCGAGTACGGCGATGGCCCCCCCTCTGCTTGTGGCTGTGTTGTTCCGGAAGGTGCAGTTGGTGATATCCGCGATGTCCCCTGCGGCGGCGTAGGAGAGCCCGCCTCCCTCGACACCGGTGTTGTTTTCGAAGGTGACGTTGGTGAAGGACTTCGTGAGGGTGCCCCGGAGGTCGGCTCCGCCGCCGTCACCGCCAGCGGTGTTGTTGCGGATGATGGTGTCGGTGACGGTTCCCCCTCCGGACATGTAGAGCCCCCCTCCGGTTGTCGTGGATTCGTTGTTCTCGATAATGCAGTCGATGATGTCGGCGCTGGATCCGCCCTCGATGGAGACCCCGGCTCCGGCGCTTGTGGAGAACCCGTTGGTGAAGATGATGCCCTCGAGGACGACGTCGGTGGTGGTTCCGGTGGAACGGAAGCATTTGTTGAGCCCTTGGCCGAAGACGGTGACGGTTCCGCCCCCGGCGTTGCGGAGGACGAGGTCCTTGCCGCTGACGGTGAGGTTCTCGGCGTAGAGCCCGGGGGCGATGAGGATTTCGTCGCCGGAGGCGGCGTTGACGATGGCGGCGGTGATGGTGATGAAGTCGTAGTCCATCAGGTTCGGGCCGACGGTGATGGTGGCGGCGTTTGTGAGGGACGCGGTGGCGCTGAGGACCAGAAGGGCGGCTTTCGAGATGCTCATGGTGGGCTCCGGGCGGAGATGGGGTGGTTCGGGGTGGTCGAGTACGGATTCCGGCACTCTGAGACGCGATGGGGGAGGATGGCGCGCCCGAGCGATATGCTTGTTTGAGCAAAAAATGTGCTCCGGGTGGGCACAGGGGGGCTCGGGGCTCCCAAAGCATTGCTTTACAATGGGTTCCGATGACTCTGGATGCGCCGACACGAGATCATGCGACGACCCTTCTGGGGGCGTTGGCGGAGGACGACACCCGGGACCCGGGTGAGCTTGCGGCGATCATGTATGGGGAGATGCGGGCGCTGGCCGCTCAGTTGATGGCTCATGAACGGGCTGGGCACACATTGGACCCAACGGCGTTGGTAAACGAGGCGTATCTGCGGATCGTGAATGCGGAATCGCTGGATATTTCGTCGAGGGACCATTTCTTTATGCTGGCCGCTCGGGTGATGCGCCGGATTCTGATCGACCATGCTCGGGGGGTGAACCGGCTCAAGCGGGGCGGGGATCGTGAGCGGATCCGGATGACGGTGTCGGAGGCCGGGATCGATCTGGGGTTGGAACCGAGCGAGCTTTTGGCGATTGATGAAGCGCTCGAGCATCTGCGGACCCTCGACGAACGGAAGGCGCGGCTCGTGGAGCTTCGATTCTTCGGGGGTTTGGACGAGGAGACTTCGGCGCGGGTGCTGGGGGTTGCTCGTTCGACGGCTTCGAGTGATTGGCGCTTTGCACGAGCGTGGTTGATGGATCGGCTGTCGGATCGGGCGCGGGATGACTGAGGCGGGGCTGTTCCAACGCGCGGAGTCGGTGTTCCATGCTGTGTGCGATCTGGAGGAAGTGGATCGGGAGCGCGAGCTGGAGCGGTTGTGCGATGGGGATGCACAGCTGATGTCGATGGTGCGTTCGCTGCTTGATGCGGACGCGGCGGATCTCGGCGCGATCGATGGGTCCCCCACTGTTGAACACGACGAGCGGATCCCGGAACGGATCGGGGGGTTTGTGATCCACGGGGTGCTCGGACACGGGGGGATGGGGATCGTGTACGAAGCGGTGCAGCGGTCCCCGAATCGGCGCGTGGCGTTGAAGGTGATCCATCGTCGCTCGGCGCATGAGCAGATCAAGCGAAGGTTCACGATGGAGGCGGACATCCTCGCGAAGCTGAATCACCCGGGGATCGCGGCGATTTATGAGTCGGGGGTTGCGGAGGACGATGGCGCGTCGATCCCGTATGTCGCGATGGAGCTGGTTCGTGGTGAGTCCATCACGCGATATGCCGAGTCGCACGGGCTCGGGATCGAGGCGCGGGTGGGGTTGCTCCGTGATGTGTGCCGGGCGGTGGAGAGTGCGCATGACCAGGGGATTGTGCATCGGGATCTGAAGCCGGGCAATGTGCTGGTGGATGCGCGGGGACGGGTGAAGGTGCTGGATTTCGGGATCGCGATTGATCTTGGCGCGGAGGCGCGGACCCAGCTGACGCAATCGGGTCAGCTGATGGGGACGCTGCATGCGATGGCTCCGGAGCAGGTGGATTCGTCGAGGGGGGCGGTGAATGCGCGGACGGATGTGTATGCGTTGGGGCTGATCGGGTACGAGCTGCTGACGGGGGCGCATCCGCACGACGGGCACGAGACGAGCGTGTATGAGCTGATCCGTTCGATCCGGGACGACGAGATCACCACGCTGGGGTCGCACAGCAAGGCGCTCAAGGGGGATCTGGAGACGATCGTCGGGAAGGCGCTGGCGCGGGACCGGGATCGTCGGTACGCGGATGCGGGGAAGCTGGGGGACGATCTTGAGCGGTTCCTGTCGTCTCGTCCGATCGAGGCGCGGGCGCCGAGCACGTGGTATCAGGCGCGGAAGTTCGCGCAGCGGAACCCGGTGCTTGTGGGTGCTGTGGTGATGGTGTTCGTGGTGCTTGTTGGGGCGCTCGGGGTTGTGGGGAACGCGCTGCGCGAGGCGCGAGAGCAGCGATTGATCGCGGAGCATGATCGGGGGGTGAAGGCGCGGGTGAACTCGTTCCTGAGCGAAGATCTGTTTGCGGCGGCGAATCCGGACTTCGGGGGGGATCCGGAGATCTCGATGCTCGATGCGATGCTCGAAGCTTCGGAGGGGTTGGGTGAGCGTTTCGAGGGTGCGCCGGAGGCGGAGGCGGAGATCCGCGCGACGATGGGTGAGCAGTTCCGCTTGCTCAATCGCTACGACCTGGCTCGGGAGAACCTGGAGCGGAGCGTTGGGCTGAGTGAGGAGCGCGGGGTGGATCCGCTGGTGCTCGCTGGACGGCGGATCATGCTGACGAAGCTCTACTCGGATCTCAACGAGCTTGAGGTCGGGCTTGAGCTTGGGGAACGGACGATCCGTGATTTCGACGAGTCGGGGATCGATGATCCGTCGATGCGGATCGACACGCGGGTGTCGCTCGCGAGCATTCTGTACCACATGCAACGTGTGGATGAATGCGCTCCCTTGTTCGAGCAAGCCGTTGCGATCGGTCTGCAGGAGCTCCCCGATTCGGATAGTCTGGAGAACGCGGAATCATCCCTCGCGATTGTCTACACACGGCTCAAACGGTATGACGAGGCGCTCGAACTGCATCAGCGTTCGATCGAGCGGAGTATCGAGACGCGCGGGAAGGAGCACCCGGACACGCTGGTGTCGCTCGACAATCTCGGGGTGTTCTACATCCAGATCGAGCGGTACGACGAGGCGCTCGAGATTCTGCGTGATGTGCTTGAGATCCGGGAGCGGATCTTCGGGGACGAGCACGTGAAGACATATCTCACACGCTTCATGATCGGGCGGGCACTGTCGAAGCAAGGCAACTACGAGGAGGCGGAGGCGATCTTCCTCGGGCACATCGGCGGGTTCGTAGACATCCTGGGCGCGGACCATCGGTATGTGGCGATCATGCGCCACGATATCGTGCGGATGTACCGGGCGTGGGGACGCGAGGACGAGGCGCTGCGCTGGGAGAACCGGGCGCTCAGTCCTTCGGACGGAGGGTGACGGCGCTGGAGTGGTTCGCGACCTGGATCGTGAAGGTCCCGGGCTCGAAGATGCGCTTCCCGTCACGATCGATCATGGTGAAAGCCTTTGCGGGGACTTCAAGGGTCACGGTCATGGACTCACCCGGTGCGATTTCGACCTTGTCGAACGCGGCGAGTCGCTTGACGCGCGGGGTCACGCTCGCGACCTGGTCGGTGACGTAGAGCTGGACGACTTCGGACCCGGCGCGGTCCGAGGTGTTGGTGATGGTGGTGGTGACCATCATGGGTCCCTTGAGACCGGACCTGTCGAACTCGGGGAGCTCGATGTCGATGTCGGAGTAGGTGAAGGTGCTGTAGCCCTGACCTGCGCCGAAGGGGAAGAGGGGGTCGTACCCGGCGTTGGCGTCGCGCGGGGTGTTGGTCTCGGTGAACTTATGATCGTACATGAGGAGCGCGTTGGGTTGGCGCGGGTAGGTGAAGGGGAGACGGGCACTGGGGTTGATGTCGCCGGCGAGGATCTCGGCGAGGGCTTGGGGACCAAGGGGTCCGGGGTGCCCGGCCCAGAGGATGGCGTTCATCCCGGCCTCGAGGTCGGTGATGATCCGGGCACGGTTGGTGACCATAACAAGGATCACGGGGGTCTCTGTTTCAGCGAGCGCGTTCGCGAGGTCGATCTGGGGCTGGCTGATCCGGAGGTCGGAGATATCGCCGGGGATCTCGGTGGCGGGGAACTCGCCCAAGCAGAGGACGACGGCGTCGGCCATCTCGGCGATCCGGACGACGTTGTCGATGTCGCGGAGCTCGCCCCAGGTGGATCCTTCGTGGTAGACAACATTGGTCGTCCCGAAACGCTCGGTGAGCGCATCCACGATGGTCGGGGACTCGGGGTAGAGCGCGGGGTCGGTGCCCTGCCATGAGTAGGTCCATGACCCATGGAGGGGGACGAGGTCATTGGCGGCGGGGCCGGTGACGAGGATCGTGCTGTTCTCTTTGAGGGGGAGCACGTCCTCGGTATTTCGGAGGAGGACGATCCCTTCACGCGCCGCTTCGAGACTCACCTCGGCGAACTCGTCCGAACCGATCCGGTCACGCGCGGCTTGGCTTGGGACTGCGTCTTCGAAGAGCCCCATCTCGACCTTGAGCGCGAGGATGCGCCGAACGCTCTCGTCGATGCGCGACTCGGCGATCTTGCCTTCCTTGACGAGCGCGACGACGTGGTCGGCGAACTCGGGGGACATGGGGGTCATGGCCATGTCGATCCCGGCATTGACGGCGAGCTCGGTAGCTTCGCGGAGGTCGTGCGCGACATGGTGGTAGTTGAAGAGCTTGTCCACGTCGGCCCAGTCGGTGACGGCGATCCCGGCGTAGTCGAGCTCGTCTCGGAGGAGATCGCGGAGGATGCGGGAGTCGGCGTGGACGGGGACGCCGTTGATCTCACCGGAGTTGATCATGATGGTGCGGGCGCCGGCGTCGAAGGCGGCGTCGAATGGGGGGACGAAGGTGTCGTAGAGCTCGGGCTTGGAGATGTAGGCCGGGGTCCGGTCACGACCGGTGTGGGGGACGGAGTATCCGAGGAAGTGCTTGGCTGTTGCGGCGATGGTGTCGGGGCTGGTGAGGTCGGCGCCCTGCATCCCTTCGACGTTGGCTTCGACCATGCGCGATGCGAGCTCCGGGTCTTCGCCGAAGGTTTCGAAGACGCGCGACCAGGTGGGCATGCGCGCGATATCGCAGACGGGGGAGAAGTTCCAGTTCATCCCGACGGCGCGGGATTCGACGGCCGTCACATGCCCGGCTTGACGCGCGAGCTCGGGGTTCCAAGTCGCGGCGAGGGTGAGGTTGTGGGGGAAGAGGGTGGCGCCGGTGATGTAGTTGGTGCCGTGGACGGAGTCGATGCCGTAGAGGAGGGGGATCCCGAGACGGGTGTCGTTGAGCGCGGTGTCCTGGAGTGTCTCGATGACGTTGGCCCACTCGTCGGATGTCATCGCGACGTTGGCGGCGTTGAGGATGGAGCCGACCTTGTGCTCGACGATGACGTCGTGGACTTTCTGGGGGTCGAGCGCGTGCTTGTTGTCAGCGTCGGAGATTTGGGCGGTAACGGTTTCGAGGGTGAGCTGGACCATCTGTCCGGCTTTCTCCTCGAGGGTCATCTTGGCGATGAGGTCGTCAACGAACTTCCATTGCTCGTCCGTGAGGTCGGGCTTGCCCCTCGACTGCGCGAACACAGAGGAGGCGATGGCTGAGAGCGCGAAGACGACGATGAGAAACAGTTGGTGGATACGGTTCATGATTCGACCTCGATTTTCGCTGATTCGTGCGATCCTGGTGGGTTCAGGAGCTCGCATTGTAACAGTTACGCTCGACTAGAGAACGTCTGACTCGCGGAGAATCGGGAGAATCTGGGGGCCTGGGAGGGAGTGGAGGGCAGAAAAGGGAACAACGGCTCGCATTCGATGCGAGCCGTTGTTTCATTCAATAGCGGGGGCCGGATTTGAACCGACGACCTCCGGGTTATGAGCCCGACGAGCTACCAGACTGCTCTACCCCGCAATCTGTGGTGAGGATGATTGGCGCGGGATTGCTCGGAGTCAAGCAGTTCGGGGGGATGTGGCTCGATCTGTTCATGTCCCGTGTGATTCTGAAACCGTGGAGCGGTGAATCCATAGAATGAAAGCCGCGGCGGCGATGGCGTCGGCGCGGAGTTTCTTTCTTTCACGCACAAACGGATACCACACATGAAGCAACGACACGCCGCTGTTCTCGCGACGTCGATTCTGGGTGCGATCGGCTCGGGCTCGATGGCTCAGGACGACCCGCATCCGGGGATGTTCCGATACCCCGATGTCTCGAAGGATTCGATCGTTTTTGTGTATGCGAACGATCTCTGGATCGTGGACAAGAAGGGGGGCATGGCTCGGCCGCTCGCGAGCCCTCCCGGGCAGGAGACGTTCCCCAAGTTCAACGAGGACGGCTCGACGGTCGCGTTCATCGGGAACTACGAGGGTGATCGTGACCTGTACACGGTTTCGGTCAGCGGCGGCGTGCCGTACCGGGTCACGCACCACCCCGGGAATGAACGGCTCAACGACTGGACGAGCGAGGGGCTTCTGTTCTCGTTCAACGCGATGGCCGGCAACCCGGCGCAGCAGCAGTTGTTCACGGTGTCCCCCGACGGCGGGATGCCCGAGGTGCTCCCGATTCCCTACGGCGCGGTCGGGTCGATCAGCGAGGACGGGGAATGGCTTGCGTACACCCCGAACTCGCGCGACTTCCGGACCTGGAAGCGGTACCGGGGCGGTCTTGCGGATGACGTCTGGCTCTATAACCTGAAAACGAATGATGCCAAGCAGATCACGGACTGGGAGGGGACGGATACGGCTCCGATGATCTGGGGCGATTACGTCTACTACCTGTCGGATGCGGGCGGGCAGAACCGGCTGAACATCTGGCGGTACGAGTTCAAGAGCGGGAATCGTGAGCAGATCACGAGTTTCGACGAGAACGATGTGAAGTTCCCCTCGATCGGGCCGGGCTCGTCGGGGAAGGGCGAGATCGTGTTCCAGCTCGGGTCCCAGATCCACCTACTCGATCTCCGGAACAAGAAGTCGAAAGCGGTCGAGATCGAGATCCCTGGCGCTCGGGAGACGCTCCGTGACAAGCGACTCAACGCGATGAACTTCATGAACACGGGTTCGATTTCATCGACGGGGAAGCGAGCGGTCGTTGAAGCGCGCGGGGACATCTTCACTGTTCCTGCTGAGAACGGTCCGGTGCGCCACCTAACGGACACCTCGGGCGCTGCGGAGCGTTCCCCGGCGTGGAGCCCGGACGGGCGATGGATCGCGTATGTCTCGGATGAGGACGGGGAGTACGAGCTGTACATCACCCAGTCGGACGGGAAGGGCGAGACACGTCAGCTGACGGACGGGAACAAGACGTACTGGATGAATGTCGTCTGGTCCCCCGATTCTGAAACGATCCTGTTGATCGACAAGGCGACGAAGATGTACCTCGTCGATGTCGAGAGCGGGGAGATGGAGTTGCTGCTCCAGGACCCGTGGGCGAACCAGCAGAACGTGTCATGGTCGCACGACTCGCGTTGGCTCGCGTACACCAAGACGGGCGAAGATTCCATGACGAGCTCGATCTGGGTATACGACACCGAGAACGATGAACATCATCAGCTGACGAGCGGGTACTTCAACGACGGGAACCCCGAGTTCTCGATGAAGGGCGATTACCTGTACTACACGTCGAACCGGAACTTCACATCCCCGACGTATGAGGATGTGGGCTCGACCTTCGTGTACAACGACACGGGGCGGATCATCGCGGTTCCCCTGAACGACGATGTGGAGAACAAGCAGCTCCTCGAGTCCGATGACGAGACCTGGGAAGAGGACGAGGACACGGACGAAGAGACCGCGGAAGACTCTGAATCCTCCGATGATGAAGCGGGCGACGACGAAGCGGAGTCGGACGACTCGGCTTCCGATGATGTCCCCGAGTATCTCGTCGGGTACGACACGGAGCACGCGCTCTGGGGCAAGTGGAGCGGCGCTGCGGCGGGCTTCTCGGCGCTCGGGATGCCGACGGACGAGATCAGCTTCTCGATGATCATCCTCGTCGATGACGAGGGGAACATCACGGGGCAGTCCGAGACCATGGGCGAGACCGACGACCTGGGTGATCTGGTCACCTGGGACGAAGCGACGAGCACGTTCACGATGGAGTCCACGGAGATGGGGATGACCATCGTCCAGAAATGCACGGTCAGCGACGGGAAAATGGACGGGACCTGGGAGATCAAGGGGATCGGGATCAGCGGGACCTGGACCGCTGAGCGAACCGGGACCGAGATTTCCGAGGACGAAGTGAAGGAGATCGCTGAGGCCGACGAGGACGCGAGCGAGACGGTTGAGATCGATCTCGACGGGTTCGAGGCGCGTGGGTTCGAGCTGAGCATCGCTCCGGGCAACTTCGGTGCGCTCAGCAGCAATGACAAGGGTCAGCTGCTGTATCTGCGTACCTCGGGCAGCGCGCCCTCGCTGAAGCTCTACGACGTCAACGACGACGAGCCCAGCGAGAAGACGGTGCTCGCGTTGTGTTTCGGGTACGACATCAGCGCTGATGGGAAGAAGATCATCGCCGGGAGCCCGGTGGGATTCGGTTTCGCGAGCGCGTCTCCGGGTCAGAGCGTGAAGCCGATCAACCCGACGCTCATGAAGAGCATCAACCTCCGTGAAGAGTGGAAGCAACTCGTGACGGACGCGTGGCGTCGCCACCGTGACTTCTTCTACGTGGAGAACATGCACGGCGTTGACTGGGAAGGGGTGCTGAACCACTACCTCCCGATGGTTGACGATGCTGTTTCACGCGAGGATGTTTCGTACATCATCGGCGAGATGATCGGTGAGCTCAACGTGGGGCACGCGTACTACTACGGCGGCGATGTCGAGGGGCAGCCCTCGCTCAATGTCGGTCTTCTCGGTGTTGATTTCTCCGTCGCTGAAGCGGAGATCGACGGCGCGTCCTACGAGGGCTTCAAGATCGAGAAGATCTACGAGGGCGCTCCGTGGGACACCGATGCTCGGAACCCCCTCAAGGCGCACGGGCTCAACGTCAAGGAAGGCGAGATCATCACCCACATCAACGGGATCGAGGTCGATACAGCTCTCGATCCGTGGGCTTCGTTCATCGGGCTTGCGGGCAAGGAGACGAGCCTGACCCTCGTGGATCCTGACTTCGATCCGGACGCGGAGGAGAACGCCGACGATGAGGACGCGAGCGCCGAGCGGACGATCCTGATCAAGCCCATCGGTTCGGAGACGAACCTGCGCTACCGCGCGTGGGTTGAGCACAACCGGAAGTATGTCGAAGAGAAGTCCGACGGGAAGATCGGGTACATCTACGTCCCGAACACGGGTGTCCAGGGTCAGAACGAGCTGTTCCGTGGGTTCTACGGGCAGATCGGGAAGGAAGCCCTGATCATCGACGAGCGTTGGAACGGCGGTGGTCAGATCCCGACCCGCTTCATCGAGCTCCTCAACCGTCCCCGCACGAACTACTTCTTCCGTCGTGACGGGAAGGACTGGCCCTGGCCGTACGACTCGCACCAGGGACCCAAGGCGATGCTGATCAACGGCAACGCGGGTTCCGGTGGCGACATGTTCCCGTGGCTCTTCAAGCACAACGGGCTCGGGAAGCTCATCGGGACACGCACCTGGGGCGGTCTCGTCGGGATCTCCACGGTCCCGGGTCTGATCGACGGCGGGTACACGGCCGTCCCGAACTTCGGGTTCTACGAGACGGACGGGACCTGGGGTATCGAGGGTCACGGCGTTGACCCGGATATCGAGGTCATCGCGGATCCGTCCAAGATGCTCGACGGGAACGATCCCCAGCTCAACGTTGCGATCGATCAGCTCCTCGAGGAGATCAAGACCAGCGGGTACAAGGCCCCGACGCCTCCGAAGCCCCCGGTTCGTACGGGGATCGGGATCGCGGAAGAGGACAAGTAAGCCCTCTCGGCTGAAGCGTTTGTGATATGAGAAGAGCCCGGCGCTGACGCGCCGGGCTCTTTCTTTGGGTTCGTGATACAGACTAGCTGTTACTTGATCGTTCTCAGGAGATCCTTCACGGCCGCTTCGAGCTGGGGATCCTGTCCGTTGGCTTCGTCCTCTGGTGTTTGCTCGACTTCGACATCGGGCTTGGCGCCGTTGTTCTCCATATCGGTGCCGTCGGGGAGGTACCACCCGCGGAAGGGCTCACGGACGGTTGTGCCGTCGATGAGGGAGAAGGAGCCCGTGGAGATGACGCCTCCGAAGGTCTGCTTCCCGACGAGACGCCCACGCTTCGCGGTGCGGATCGAGTGGGCGAAGATCTCTGCGTTGGAGAAGGAGTTCTCGTTGATGAGGACGACGATGGGTCGGGAGTACCCATAGATGAGACGGCGATCCCGGGGGTAGGAATCGGGACGGACATCGTCGGGGTTCGCGCCGCGCGGGATGGTGTACGCGTGAGCCGGCGCGGTCAAGGACGCGAGGAGAATATCCGTGGTCCATCCCCCACCGTTGTCGCGGACATCGATGACGAGCCCGTCCTTGCCGTTCGCGGCCGCGAAGAGGTCTCGCTCGAAATCCCGGACCGAAGCTGCACCCATCGAACGGATATGGAGGTATCCGAGCTTTCCGTTCGAGAGCTGCTCGACCTGCTCGCGCCGATCGAGGACCTCCTGGTTGTAACGCATTACGCTGTGCGCGCCGTAGCTGATCGGATTCACGAGCGCGAAGCGAGAGCCGTCGATGGTTTCGTCCTCGGTTCCGTCGTCGGCCTGAATCGCGCTATCACTGGGACGGGTGTATTCGATGAGGACCTCGGAGCCGCTGGTATTTGCGAGCGCGGTGTAGAAGTCGATGAGCTTCCCGTTCTCGTTGACGAGATCGGTATCCCCGACGGCGATGATGGTGTCGCCGACCTGGATCCCGTCCTTCATGCGATCGATGGGGCCTCCCGAGTAGATCCGGGTGACCTCGTAGCCGGCGGGGTTCGAAGCGACATCGATCCCGAGATACCCGGTCCGGCTCGACGAGGCGCTGAAGCCATCGCCGCCCCAGATCCCGGTGTGAGAGCCGTCGAGTTCGCCGAACATGAAGTTCATGACGCGCTGGAACGCTTCGTTGGTTTTGGTTTGGAGTGCGAGCTCTCGGTACCGCTCGGTCATCGCTTCCCAATCGAGCCCTTTGAGGGTCGGGTGGTAGAAGTTGAGCCCGAAGCGAGCGGAGGCCTCTTCGAACTTCTGTGCGAGCTCCTTGGCTCGGTCGATCTCGACCCGCGCGTCGATGGAGAGGGTCTCGGACTTCCCCCCGGAGATTGTGGACGAATGGGCCTGTCCTCCGGAGATGAATGAGATCGACGATCCGTTCAGACCGACCCGGGGATCGGACACGCCGGACCCGTTGATGGTCTTCTCTTCCTTCCCCCAGGGATCGACGGAGACGAACTTCCCGTCCTGGGTGAAGGCGATCCGCTCGCCGCCGGCGCTCATCGCGAGGTTCCCCTCGGAGCCCGGGGTCCGGGTGAGACGGTTGATGCGGAGATACGCATCGTCCGTGTCGAACTCGAAGGGTTCGATCTCGGGTGGGTCTTTGGGATCGAGGACCTCGCGCTTCTTTGCGGCGGCCGCGGCGTCCTTGTAGTACTGCTCGAGCTCGTATTTGGGCATCCCTTCGAGGGCGCGATCGAGCGCGACGGTGTAGACATCCCACGACCAGTTGTCCGAATCCCGATCGGAGAGGAAGGTCAGAACCTTCCCGTCGGCGGAGAGTCTCGGGGAGTGATCGACATCGGGGTGTTGGGTGATGTTGACGGGCTCGTTGGATGACCCGTCCTCGTTGAGCCGTGTGTCGAGGATGAAGATATCGGAGTTGAAGTCGAGGTCCGTGTCGGCGAACACGATGTGCACGGAATCCGCGGCCCACAGAACTTCGGGGTCGGACCACGCTTCCACGAGGACTCGCTCGTCCCCGGTATCGAGATCCCGGAGGATCACGTCACCACGGGTTTTCTTGTAGATGAGTTTGGTGCCGTCGGGTGAGGGGTTGGGCGCGTAGCAGTTGTCGGCGTTGACCACGACGGGATCGATCTCGAAACGGAGCGCCCCGGCCCAACGGGCGCCGTGGTCGATCTTCTCTTCCTCGTCTTCCTTCGCTTCGTCGGCTGCTTCGCTTTCTGATTCGGAATCGTCATCGGAAGTCGGATCGACCTCGTCTGTCGCGTCCTCCGCCGGGAGTTCTCCGGTCTCGGGCGAGTCTGCGGATTCGTCCTTGGGGTCCTCTTCGGATTCCTTTGCTTCCTTGTCCTCTTCGGGCTCCTTGGGCTTGAGGTCCTCGGTGCTCAGGGTGACCCGGGCGGCGAAGATGGACCCGAGGGAATCCTCGTCGTCGGAGGTGAAGTAGAGCACGGATCCGTCGGGGGACCAGACGAGATCACGCTCGCGCGTCGGGGTATTGGTGATGCGCCGGGTGGGGTAGCCCTCCTTGGTCGAACGGATGAAGAGCTCGTTGCGGGCTTGGACGACGACCGCTTCGCCGCTCGGATGAATCGCGGCTTCGTTGACCTTCCGTGACAGGTCCATCATGACGGTCCTGTCTCGGTCGTGATCCGCATTGAGGGTCAGCTCGATCGCTCTGGGCTCGGGCTTGCGTTCCGTGAGGTCGAGGGAGTACAGCGTGTTCCAGCACACGAAGTAGGCCGTGGTCCCGTCCGGGCTGACCCGGAGGTCCCGGACCCCGTGCGCGAGGGTGGTGTCATCGCCGGGTGCGAAGTGGGTGAGCTGATCCCCGGATCTTCCCTTCCGATCGGTTTTGTTGGGATCGAGTCGATAAACGTTGTACGTGCCGTCGCGAGAGGAGAGGTAGAGGAGGGATCCATCGGGGAGGGGCGCGGGATCGAGATCGTTCCCGGCGAAGGTCGTGACCTGCTTAAACTCGCTCGTGCTCCGATCGAGGGACCAGATGTCGATGTTCCCGGGGCCCCGGTACACGGAGCGATGGGGGTAGTAGTAGCCCCGGACGAAGTAGACGAGTTCATTGTCCCCAAGGGTCGGGCCTCGCCCGTAGGCCTCGGTGAACCGCTCGATCGGGCCGCCGTCGAGGGGGACCCTGTACATCTCGGGCTGGCGATAGATGTCCGGGTTCATGTACGCGGAGAACAGCAGCGCCTTCCCCGACTCGTCGAAGGACCCGAGCCAGTGGGATCGATCGGAAACCGTGACCCGGCGGATGTTGGTGATCGTCATATCCGACCCGGATCCCGTGACATCAGCGACATAGAGGTTGTCGGTCCCGTCCCGGTTCGATTCGAACGCGAGCTTCGTCCCGTCCGGGCTGAAGCACGAGCGCGATTCGATCGCGGCGTGGGTGGTGAGTCGTGTGGGGATCCCGCCGTCGGGGTTCGAAGCCCAGAGATCGCCCTGCGCGCTGAAGACGATCGTCTGGTTGTCCGGCGCGGCGCATGGATACTGGATAAGCCCGTTCGTCGCGGCATGAGCGGTGCCGACGAGGGAAAGGGTGAGAACGGAACACACTCGGGACGCGCTTCGGGTCATAGGGAGAATCCTCTGATGTCGTGGAAACATATCATGGGTCTGCGTTCACGAATATAGCGGATCGTGAACGGATCCGGGTATCCAGATCCGTCAATCGGGGACGGAATCCGACCCGAGTTCAGCGATCATGCAACGCACGGATCCGCCCCCGATCCGCTCGATCGTGGGGATGGGCGCGTGGACGATGCGAGAGTGGGATTCGATCGTGTCGCGCTGCTCGGGTTCGAGGATGGAAAAGGCCGCGGATGACATCGCGTAGACATGGTCTCCGGACTTCGTTCTGAGTTCGAGCGCGTTCCCGGCCATCTGGGTGACCTGGATCTCGGAGATCTCGACGATGTCCCGTCCCGTGTCCCGGAGCTTCCCGAGGACCCGATCCCGCTCCTTCTCGTCCCGGATCATCTCCGAAGCAATGATCGCGACCTTCCTCCCGATGGAAAGAACAACGTTCGTGTGGTAGACGGCGTTGCCTTCCCAGTCGGTGCAGTCGAATGAAACGGTTTGATACCCCGTATGCTCCCACCAGATTTCGAGCGCTCTGGGGGTTGTCCGTTCGGAGAGACACGCAAACGCGATCCCGTTGGTCCGATCGAGCACGAGCGACCCGGTCCCCTCGAGGATCTCATCGTCATCTTCGAGCGATTCGAGCTCAATACGATTCGGGGTAACCCCCGTGAACTCTTCGATGGATTTGAGCACGCTCGCGCGTCGTTCCGCGCGTCGCAACGCATTGCGCATCGGGTAGGTGATCAGGGTCGGGGACTGACCAACAGGTTGGTGCCAGGAGAACCAGTTGTTGGGGAAGAGACAATCCGGAAGGTTGTCGGTGTCCTGGTAGACAAGGACCCGGACACCCGCTTCGTCGAGCACCTGGTGGAGGACATCGAACTCCTCGACACCCCGGAGCGCGATGGGCGCTTCGTCCATCACGGGCTCGCGCATGAAAGCATTGGATTCGGCGGCGGCCTTGTGGTACCCGAACCGGCTCGGGCGCACCATGAGGACCCGATCGGAGCAGTGCGATACGTCTGGGAACAGTTTCGTCATCACGCGCATGGTACACACGGGATCGTGGGGATCGAGGGTGGATTCCGGGTGGTCCGGGGGGCAGAATCGACCATGCACGAACTCATCCTCACGACCGATCTGGAGCTCACCCCCACCCTTGTCGAGGATGTCGCGCGTCGGGGGGCTCGGGTGTCGCTCGACGCGGAATCCGCGGCGAGGGTTGATGCGTGCCGGGGGCTGCTCGAGCGGGTGCTCGATACGGGGAACCCGCACTACGGGATCAACACGGGGTTCGGATCGCTCGCGCGGGAACGGATCGCGCGGGAGGACCTCCAGACCCTCCAGCGGAACCTGATCCGATCACACGCGGCCGGGGTCGGTTCGCCGCTCGATGTGGACGTGGTCCGCGCGATGATGCTCATCCTCGCAACCTCGCTCACCCGCGCGAAGTCGGGTATCCGCCCCTTGGTGATCGAGCAGATCATCGCGCTCCTCAATAACGGGATCACACCTGTGGTTCCCGAGTCCGGGTCCGTGGGCGCTTCGGGGGACCTCGCACCGCTCGCACATGTCACCCTTGTGCTGATGGGTGAAGGGGAAGCGATCGTTGATGGAGCACGGATCCCGGGCGGGGACGCGCTCCGGATGGCGCAGCTCGAACCCATCGAGCTCGAAGCGAAGGAAGGGCTCGCGCTCATCAACGGGACCCACCTGATGTGCGGGCGCTTCGCGCTTATCGAGCGGGATCTGTCCCGCGTGATCGATGCGGCGCTCATCGCGAACGCGATGTCGATGGACGCGGCCCGGACCTCGCACGGGTTCCTCGACCCGCGCGTCTACGAAGTCCGGAACCAGCCCGGCGCGTCGCGCGTCGCTTCGACCCTGCGCTCGCTCCTGTCGGGATCCACGATCGTCGGGTCTCACGCGGAGAACGACCCGCGCGTGCAGGACCCCTACTCCTTCCGCGCGGCGCCCCTCGTGCTCGGATCGGCGCTCGACATGATCGAATCGTGCATGGCGCGGCTCACGAACGAACTCGGCGCGGTCACGGACAACCCGCTCATCTTCGATATAGGCGCGGATATGCCCGACATCGTGAGCGCGGGGTGTTTCCACGGGATGCCCGTGGCGCTCCCGATGGACGCGTGCGCGATCGCCGTGTCGCATATGGCCGGGATCTCGGAGCGACGGATGTACCACATCCTCTCCGCGTTCGATCCGGAATCGAATCTCCGCGCGTTCATGAGCCCGAAACCGGGTGTGATGTCCGGATTCATGATCGTGCAGTACGCGGCCGCCGCGATGTGCAACGAGCTCATCGGGCTGTGCACCCCGGCGAGTGTGTCGAACCTCTCGACCTGCGCGGGGATGGAGGATTACAACTCCTTCGGTCCGCGCTCCGCGGCGAAGCTCGCTCGGGTCGTTCAGCTGACCCGTTCGGTCATTGCTTGCGAACTGCTGACGAGCGCGGAGGGTGTGGACGCGCATCGTCCCTATGTCTCCGGGGATCGTGTCGAGCACGCGATCCGGGTGATCCGCGAAGCGGTTCCAACGTTGGAGACGGACCGATCCCCATCGCCGGACATCGAGCTGATCGAACGATTGATTGATTCGGGCGCGTTGGTGCTCGCGGTAGAATGATGAGAAGGAGCGCCCCATGACGACAGCGAGCAGCAAACCCCGGTACATCCCCGAGCCCCAGGACCGTGTGATCCGTGCCCCCCGTGGGACGGATCTGGTGTGCAAGACCTGGCAAGCGGAAGCGGCGATGCGGATGCTCATGAACAACCTCGATCCCGAGGTCGCGGAGCACCCCGAGTCGCTGATCGTCTACGGGGGACGTGGGCAGGCCGCCCGTTCGTGGGAAGCGTACGACGCGATCATCGCGACACTGAAACGGCTCTCCCCGACCCAGACCCTGCTCGTCCAATCCGGGAAGCCCGTCGGGGTCATCGAGACCCACGAGGACGCGCCACGCGTGATGATCGCGAACTCGAACCTGGTCCCCCACTGGGCGACACAAGAGCACTTCGACGAGCTCGCGGCGAAGGGCTTGATGATGTACGGGCAGATGACGGCCGGTTCGTGGATCTACATCGGGACCCAGGGGATTCTCCAGGGGACCTACGAGACGTTCGCGGAGTGCGGCGCGATGCACTTCGGGGGCACGCTTGCGGGGACGCTGAGTGTCACGGGGGGCTGCGGCGGGATGGGGGGCGCGCAGCCGCTCTCGGTGACGCTGTGCGGGGGGACGTGCTTGATCGCGGATGTCGATCGCTCGCGATTGGAACGCCGTCTCCAGGACCACTACCTCGACGAGCTTGTTGATGATCTCGACGGCGCGATCGACCGGGCGCTCGAGCTCAAGGCGCAGAAATCCGCGACGAGTGTCGGGTGGGAGGGGAACGCGATCACGCTCCTCGAACGATTGATCGAACGCGGGATCACCCCGGACGTCCTCACGGACCAAACGAGCGCCCACGACCCGCTCCAGGGCTACACCCCGATCGAGTACACCTACGCGCAGGCGTGTGAAGCGCGGGACGAAGACCCGAGCGGGTACCAGAAGCTCGCGCTCAAATCCATGCGCCGTCATGTCGAAGCGATGGTCGAGCTCCAGAAACGCGGCGCGAAGACGTTCGACTACGGGAACAACATCCGTCAACGCGCGCTCGACGAGGGTTTCCAGGACGCGTTCGCGTTCCCCGGGTTTGTCCCGGCGTATATCCGTCCGCAGTTTTGTCTGGGGCGTGGCCCGTTCCGCTGGGTCGCGCTCTCAGGAGATCCGATCGACATCTACAAGACAGATCACGCGCTCCTCAAAGCGTTCCCCAAAGACGGCGGAGGATACAACGAGCGTTTGCACAAGTGGCTCCTCGGGTGTCACAAGAACCCCGAGGCGCTGCTGGCCGGGGAGTACGAGAAGTGCGAACCCCGGTTCGCGTTCCAGGGGCTCCCGTCCCGGATCTGCTGGTTCGGGCTCGGGGAGCGGGACAAAGCAGGGCTGATGTTCAACGCGATGGTGAAGTCCGGCGAGGTCTCCGCGCCGATCGTCATCGGGCGCGACCACCTCGATTGCGGGTCCGTCGCTTCACCGAACCGTGAGACCGAGTCCATGAAGGACGGGACGGACGCCGTCTCGGACTGGGCGATCTTGAACTTCGGGGTGAACATCGCGTCGGGCGCGAGCTGGACGAGCTTTCACCACGGGGGTGGGGTCGGGATCGGGTTCTCGCAGCATGCTGGGCAGGTCATCGTCGCCGACGGCACCGATCAGGCGCACGATCGGCTTGCGCGGGTGCTCCGCAACGACCCGATGATGGGGATCTTCCGCCACGCGGATGCGGGGTACGACGACGCGATCCAATGCGGGCGCGATCAGCAGGTCGATATCCCGATGGATTCCTGACCCACGAGCCGTACTCACTCGGAGACCGACCATGCTTCAGTTCGCCGCGATCCTTTCACTCCTCCTCGGGATTGGGTGTTCGGCAGTTGTCGCCGCGGAACCCGAGTGGACCGTGATGACGTTCAATATCCGCTACGGCACCGCGAATGACGGCGACAACCGCTGGGCGAACCGGGAAGCGCTCGTCTACGACGTCATCGAGGCACGGGATGCGGACATCGTCGGGCTCCAGGAAGCGCTGAGCTTCCAGCTCGAGTCGATCACCGAACACATCGAGGGCTACGGCGTCATAGGGGTCGGACGCGACGACGGCGCAACACAAGGCGAGTTCTCTCCGATCCTCTACAAGCTCGATCGGTTCTACGTCGAATCTTCGGGAACGTTCTGGCTCTCCGACACACCCGAGGTCGTCGGATCGACGGGCTGGGGGAACTCGATCACGCGCATCTGCACTTGGGCTCGTTTGATCGACCGCGCCAGCGGCGAAGCCATCAACGTCTACAACACCCATTTCGACCACCAGTCCCAGACCTCACGCTTGAATAGCGCCGCGCTGATCGGTCGCGAACTCAAAGACATCCGCGATGAGCCGGTGCTCCTGATGGGGGATTTCAACGCCGGGGAAGACAACCAGGCCATGCTGTATCTGACCTCCCACCGAGGGGGACCGAAGCTCGTCGATACCTACCGGGATCTTCATCCCGACGAAACCAATGTCGGGACCTTCAACAGCTTCAAGGGCGATTCCGAGGGTGACAAGATCGATCACATCTTCGCGAACACCATGATCCGGACCCTCGATGCGGACATCGATCGGACGAACGAGGACGGGCGCTACCCCTCGGACCATTTCCCCGTCTGGGCGCGGATCACGATCTCGGGTTCGTGAGCGGCTCCGCGCCGTGGACGGTGATCGGTGAGCCCTGCGCGAGAATGACACTCAGGGGTTGCGCATCGCGCATGCGCGACCATTCCGGACCGTAGATCCGGAACCAATCGACATCGATCTCGTGGGAACGGACCGTATGGCAGTTCCAGACAGGGTGCTGGACTTCGTAGCGGAGGGTGCGTCCACGCTTAGTGGTGCCGTAGCCCCACTGGTGTTCCTTGAACCAGTGCTCGGGTGAGTCGTCGTCGGGGTGCGTCGTCGATGGATCCGCGATCACGCCCATCCGCCCGGCGCCCTCGTTGCACGCAAACTCGTATCCAACCCGGCGCTCCGTGTTGGATTCGCCGATCGATTCTTTGATCTGAGCGTGCACGTAGGGCTCGTTGTAGAGCGATCGTGCAACGAACGCGACGAACCGATGACGAACCAGCTCGCGCACAAAGACAACCCCTCGTCGATCGGAGCCCTTCTCCCGGACATAGAAGCGGAGATTGATCTCGGGGAAGTCCGTGTAGCCCGGCCATCGGATCCCCTTGACCCGGGTCTTGAGGAACATGAACCCCACGAGACTACAGACGGCCTGCCCTTCAAACAAATCCAGCTCAAGCCCATCGGGGAGACGGGACGTCAGCAAACCCGGGTCCACGCTGTAGTTCGCGAGGATCAGATCACGCCACTGAGCTGAGAGGAAAACCTTGGGCATCGGACAAGCGTACCGTCATACATGACGACGAGCGAGCAAGCTGTCCGAGAGATCGCGGCGTGGATCCGTGACGCACGGTCGATCGTCGTGCTCACGGGCGCGGGGGTGAGCGCGGAGAGCGGGCTTTCAACATTCCGGGACCCCGAGGAGGGGCTGTGGTCCAAGTACGACCCGATGGAGCTCGCGACGATCGATGCGTTCAACGCGAACCCGGAGCTCGTGACGCGCTGGTACCACTGGCGATTCACCCGAGCGATCGACGTCGAACCCAATCCGGGGCACCATGCGCTCGCGCAGATCGAAAGACTGAAGCACCAGCACGATTCGGGATTCACACTCATCACCCAGAACATCGACGGGCTCCACCAGCGTGGGGGCTCGTCCAACGTCGTCGAGATCCACGGAACGATCCTGACCTGGCGCTGCACGAAGACCGGCGCGGAACGCCCGCTCTCGGAGATCGAGTTCGATCAGTTCCCGATCCCCTCGGACACGGGGGGCTTGATGCGCCCGTGCGTGGTCTGGTTCGGGGAGCAACTCCCGGAGAGCGCGATCCGTGCGAGCTTTGAGGCGCTATCGGACTGCGACCTCTTCATGTCGATCGGGACCAGCGCCACGGTCCAACCCGCGGCCAGTTTCATCGAGGTCGCTCGGGAGAACGGCGCGAGAACCGTCGAGATCAACCGAGATCCGACCCCGATCACGGATGAGGTTGATCTGACCGTGCTCGGCCCGTCCGGGCTGGTGCTCCCTGAGATCATGGACGCGCTGCGCGAACTCGACGGATCGGGGCAATGATCGGGTATGCCCAGGACCCCGCACACCACACCACCCACATACCCCGACCCGATCGCGGGCTCCCGGTTCGCATCGACGATCTCGCGCGTTGATCCGAGCGGGTGCGCGATCGCGCTCATCGGGATCCCCGACGACACGGGAGTGAAGCTGAACAACGGCCGACCCGGCGCGAGCGAAGGACCTACGGCGATCCGCGCCGCCCTCGCGAAGATGGGGGTGGTGGATCCCGAGGGGTGGGGATGGGCTCGGGTTTTTGATGCGGGGGATGTGGAGGTCGTCCCGGGGGATCTGCACGCAACACACGATCGGGTGACAGCTACGACCTCGCACCTGCTCGACCTCGGGCTCTTCCCGATCGCCCTGGGTGGAGGGCACGACCTGACCTTCCCCTTTGTTCGGGCCGTCGCGCAGAAGTTCGGCGCGATGAACGGGGTGTACTTCGATCCCCACCTCGATGTCCGGGAGCACGACGGGTCCGGGATGCCCTTCCGCAAGCTCATCGAAACCGGGTCCGCACGTACGCTCCGGATCCACGGCTTCGACCCCATGTCCAACTCGCGCGAGCATGTCCGTTGGTTCCAAGCGAATGGGGGGCGGATCGACGACCTCTCGACTCCGGAAGATCCATTCCCTGAGGGTGATACGTTCGTGTCGCTCGATATGGATGTCTTCGATAGCGCGTACGCGCCCGGGGTGAGCGCGCTCAATGCGCAGGGGTGGTCGCCGGAGCTTGCATCACGTTGGGTCGCTGCGGCCGGAGCGAATTCGAAGATCCGGTCCTTCGACATCATGGAATGCTCACCTCCCCACGACACCCAAGGCCGCACTTCACGATTGGCGGCCCGGATGCTCCTCACGTTCCTCAAAGCCTTCAGCGAGCGCCCCTCATGAGTGGATCAATTGTCATTACGAACGCTCGGATCCTAATCCTGGGCGGCGATCGTCCCAAACGCGGACCGACGGCATCCGATATCGGCGCGATCGAGAACGGATCCGTGCACGTCCAGGACGGACGGATCGTCGCCGTCGAGCACGGGGCGCTCGAGGTCCCCGGAGCTCGGGTCATCGACGCGCGGGGGCGCGTGGTGATGCCCGGGTTTGTCGATGCGCACACCCATGCATGCTGGGCCGGCGATCGGCTCGATGAGTGGGAGCTCAAACAACGGGGCGCGACATACCTCGAGATCCTCGAATCCGGGGGCGGGATCATGTCCACGGTCCGGAGTGTCCGCAACGCGAGCGAGGACGAACTCGCCGCTTCACTCCTCGATCGGCTCAACGCCATGCTCCGCGAAGGGACGACGAGTGTCGAGGTCAAATCCGGGTACGGGCTCTCGACCGAAGACGAGCTCAAGATGCTCGGCGCGATCGAGAGGGCGGCGCACCAGTGGAAGGGGCGTGTCTCCCCCACCGCCTGCATCGGGCACGCGAAAGACCCCGAGCGTGCGGACTTTGTCGGATACACGATCAACGAGACCCTCCCCGCGATCCATGAACGATTCCCCGGGATCACCATCGACGGCTACTGCGAGCAGGGCGCATGGTCCGTGGACGAAACCGTCCGGCTCTTCGAAGCCGCCAAAGCCATCGGGCACCCGCTCCGGATCCACGCGGACCAGTTCAACGCGCTCGGGATGCTCGAACGCGCGATCGATCTCGGTGCTTTGTCCGTCGATCACCTCGAAGCGACCAACCCCGGATCCCTCGAACAGCTCGCGCATTCGGAGACGATGGGGGTCATGCTCCCGTGCTCGGGATTCCACGTCGATGGACGCTACGGGGATGGACGGTCCTTCATCGACCACGGCGGCGCACTCGTCATCGCGACGAACACCAACCCGGGCTCGGCGCCGTGCCTGAGCGTTCCCATGAGCATCGCGCTCGCGACGCGCCACCTCGGGATCACAGCCCACGAAGCGATCGTCGCGTGCACCGCCAATAGCGCCGCGTTGCTCGGGTACGATGATGTGGGATCGCTCGAACCCGGCAAACGTGCGGATCTCGTGATGCTCCGCCACCAAGACGAACGCCAGCTCGGCTACGAGTTCGGTGGGTCCCACTGCGACCTCGTCATGGTCAACGGCGAGATCGTCGTCGATTTCGTGTGATCAACCCAGACGACCCACGATCCATTCGATCATTTTGCTGATCCCCTCGAAGACCTGCGCGGGGGTCGCGTCCCCGTACATGTAGGCCGGGGTCGTGACGACGTTGTTTGTCTCGTCAACGACGATCGAGGTCACATCGCAATCCGTGTGGGTCGCGCCGGTTGCACGGATCGCGTCCGCTGTACCCTTATCGTTCCCGATCGTGATGTTGATCCCCTTGCTCCCGAGCACCTTCGCGCCCACCGCCGGCGCGATGCACGCAAGCCCGATCGGTTTGCCGGCCTCGTAGAACCCCTCCAGCACACGCTTGGCTTCGCGATGGACGTCGCAGTCCGGGCCTTTGCTCGCGAACGTGCACAGGTGCTTGGCCGCGCCGAATCCGCCGGGGAAGATCACGGTATCGAAGTCCTCGGCTTTCAGATGACGGAGCGCTTCGACCACTCCCCGCGCGATCCGCGCGGACTCGGTCAGGGCATTGCGGGATTCGCCGCTGGGCTCGCACGTGGTGTGATCGACGACCTCGTACGACACATCGGGCGCGAAGCACCGGTACTCGATCCCGCGCTGCGACAGCGCGATCAGCACGGAGACCGCTTCCGTGATCTCCGCACCGTCGAGAAACCCGCACCCACTCAGAACAACCGCTGCTTTGGGCATCTCAGGCTCCGTGTGCTTTCAGGGCGCGAGCGACGTTGATCGCTTGCTCGACGACCCCGCGCGCCATCCCGGCCGCGTTCTCGTCCTTGATCGTACCGGACTCATCGAATGCTTCGTGCGCCTTCCCGAGCGCGAACTCTTTGGGAACGACGATCATCTGGAGCTGGGTGAGCACCTGTCGGACATGACGCATCCCGCGGAGCCCCCCGATCGCTCCGGGTGAGGCGGCCAGGAGCCCCGCAACCTTCCCGCCGAAACAGGCGAGCGGCGCATCCCCTTCGCGTGGTCGCGACGCCCAGTCGATCGCGTTCTTGAGCGCGCCCGAGAATGATCCGTTGTACTCCGGGCTCGCGACGATCACGACATCGCACTTGATCATCCGATCCTTCAGATCGTTCACGTTCGCCGGGATCCCCTGTGCTTCGAGGTCCTCTGAGAACATCGGGAGATCGAGCTGCGCCAGATCGATGTGATCGACCTCGACCCCATCGAGCCCGGACGTCGCGAACAGCGCGAGCTTCTTGTTGTACGAGTCCTTGCGGAGCGAGCCCCAGATGACGCCGACACGGATCGAATCGCTCATGGTGTCCCTTTCATTCGGTCCTGCGTGACCGGTTCCGGGATCCTATGCAAACAAGGCCGACGATCGTCGGCCTTGCCCGGGTTCACATTCCGGCTCCGGATTCAGTCGCAGCGCCGCCGGAAAGGACGCTTGCGGGGTTTCGTCCAATGCGATCCAGAATGTCCACGACCCCGATCACGTCCTCGATCCCAACCGCGATCCCGGTGCCGATCATGACCCCATCCGGAGTTGCTCCGATGGGAATCCCACCCGTACGACCATCCATGACCCGATGATCCGATCCGGCACCATGAGAGTTCGAGTCGCCCGTGCGAGGCGCACTGGGACAGCGAATACCCGCTGCGCGACCACGACACCCTCGGTGGGCAGTACGGGTCGTAGCACACGACGACCTTCCCGTTCACACACGACGCGTCGTACCCGCGCCGCTTGAACGCGCGGACGATCTGGGACCCGATGTCCGAGCTCGAACGGATCGTGTACCGGTACCCGTCGATGTACAGGACCCCGGCCTTGTACGACGAGTACGACACACAGCTCGTGCCCGATCCACCGACGGAGAAGTACACATCGCTCGCGTTCGCTTGGGACGTGGGTCCCATGAACAACGCGGCGGCCGCGATCGAGAGGATCGAGCTGGATTTGGTGAAAGCGTTCATGCCATGCTCCTTTCTGCTTGTGACATGTCTCATCCACGGACAGACCGGGCACGACCGAGAAAGCCGACAGAATCGCGACGAATTCGCCCTCGCACCCCCGTTTCCGTGCAATAAACGCGGTTGCGCAAACATTTTGCGGATGTGCTGTCAGCCGCTCCCCCACGGTCGCGGTACAGAAGAGAGGGAAGTCCCAATCAACGGGCCTTCGGGAAGGAGCACGCGATGACGAGCTTGCAGACTACAACGACAACCACGATCGTGACGACCTCGGGGAAGGACGACCTCTCCCCGATCGAACGCGCGATCATGGACTCGTGCAACGCGCTCCACGAAGCGCGGGACCGGAACGACACGGACACCAGCGGATCCCTCCGAGCTGTCCTCTTCGATCTCCTCGATCGCTACGACTCGACCGACGGCGAAGACCACCCGAACCCCGCTTGGGCTCGTCCGAACCAACGCGCCCTCGCGCTCTCCGCGATGGGCGAACTCGACAAAGCGATCGCGCTCGAACTCGCCGCGATCAAATACGCCGACACCCCCCGCCGTCGTGAGATCTCGTCGGGGAACATCGCGGATCGTCTGATCCGTTCAGGAGATCCCCAGGGCGCGATCGAGTTCTTCCTCGACGCGCACGAGCAGTCCCCCGACTCGATCCCGATCCTCCTCACGGGCGCGGTCGCGCTCCACGAAGCGGGGTACGACGAACAAGCGGAAGCGATCTTCGAGACGATCGCGATGAACCCCGCGCTCCTCGCGCCCAGCTCCGAGCTCGGCGCGTACCTCACCTTCGACCGGCGCACCCGCACCGCGGCCATGGGCTGCGAATCCGGACGCGCCCTCCTCGACACCTGGGACTCGATCAGTCTTGAAGGGGGCGCATCATGAACCCCCGCGACCACGAACAGTTCTGGTCCCGCTACGACCGTGAGGTCCGCCCGATCTTGGAACGGACCTGCGCCGGCGCGTCCCGCTCGCTCTCTGACTCCACGATGGACATCGACGACATGGTCGCTTGGATCGACACCAAGGTCTGGCGCATGCTCGAGAACGATGCTTCCCCCACCTTCCACGACGATCCGAGCGTCGATATCGCGATCGATCGACTGACCACATACGCGCAGACGCTGGCGCGCTGGGCCTACCTCGCGTTGTGCCGCAAGCACTTCAAGCGGATCAACCGGCGCAACGAGTACATGTATACCATGTCCCGCGCCGAGCGTCTCTCGATGGTCTCGAGCGTGGACACCAAGCTCGAGAACCGTTCTGATATGGACGAAAAGCTCGCCAAACTCAAGAGCGCCCTGAGCGCCACCGACAAACAGAAACTGGCCGCGTCCTACTCGGACCCGAGCGAGCGCCGACGGATCGCGCTCGTGCTCGGCGCGACGCGCCGTGAGGACGATTCGATGATCACCAAAGCCAACGGCGGTGCGATCAAGGAAAACACCATCCAGCAAATGCGCTCCAGAGCCCGCAAACGCGCCCAGGAAGTCCTGCGCGAATCATCGAAACTCCCGATCGCACTGATCGCGATGTTCATCGCCGGATCCATCGCGCTCACCCCCAGCTCCGCGATCGCCGGCGAGCAATCCGGCGGGCGCAAGGGCAACATGACCCCCCCGAACGCGTCCGTGAGCCCTGATCTCGGGCCGATCAGCGAAGGCGAACAGTCCGGCGGCCGCAAACCGGGCTGATCCGAAGACACGATTCGACAGATCAAGACACGATTCAAGGAATAGGCCGCGCCACTGGCGCGGTTTATTCGTGCATGACCATCACCAGCGCACTCATCGCCAGCGTCCCGCTCCTCTTCGCGGGTCTCCCCACCACCAGCACCACCATGACCGAGACGACGATCAACGCCCCGGATCACGGGAACGAACGGCTCGCCGTCGGGGACAGCTTTCCAGATTTCACGATCCCGACCCCGATCAACCCAAGCGGCGCTGACGAGTTCAACCTCCAGGACGCGCTCGCGAACGGCCCTGTCGTCGTCACCTTCTTCCGTGGGAGCTGGTGCCCGTACTGCAGGACCGAGCTCTCCGAGATCCAGGACAACATCGTGAAGTTCAACGATCTCGGCGCGACCGTGATCGCGATCTCCCCCGAGGTCGATGAGAAGAGCGTTGAGCTCTCCGAGGAACTCGGGACCGAGTTCATCATCGCGCACGACGAGGACAACAAGCTCGCCGACCAGCTCGGGCTCATGTTCAAGCTCGACGGGAAGACCATCAAACGCTACCGCGAGTACGGGATCCATGTCGGCAAAGCCAACGGGACCGGATCTTGGGAGCTCCCTGTCCCCGCAACCTATGTGATCGACTCCGAAGGGGTCGTCCGGTTCGTCTTCGACGACGAAGACTACACCAAGCGCGCGAAGACCTCAGAGATCCTCGACATCGTCAAAGACACGATGAGCGACAGCTGAGTCAGTAGACCTCCGAGCCCCCTCTTGGACGAGCGGCGCGCATCGTGCGCCCGCTCGTTCCTCTTTTACCCGGCATGGATAATCGTATCGAGCTGCGCCCGGAGGCGCTTGTCGGACACGGGGACCGAGGTCCGGAGCTCCTGCGCAAACGTCGCGACGCGCCACTCCTGGACCATCCAGAACAGGGTCTCGAAGTTCTCCGCGACCTGATCGTCCGTATGCGCGCCCTGATCCCGGAGTTCCTTCACACAGCGAGCCCAGGGCTCGACTTGTCGAATCATCACGCTATCGCGCTCGGGACCGATGTTTCGGAGCCGCTCGAGACGCACCTCCATCGCGCGGACATATCGCGGGAAGCACAGCAGCCATCTCGTCGGGGTGTCGAACAGCCAATCGCCCTGGGTGAGCACCTCGATCTGGGATGTGATATCCAGGATCGCACCTCGCCACGCTTGAGGGTGCTCGGATTCCACCATCCCCTTCGCCTTCGAGATACTCCCCACAACACTCGACAGTTTCGCGATCGTGTCGAGCATCACTTTGTTCCCGTTGTCCCATGCGCGGGTCAGTCGCGCATCGAACTCGCCCCGATCCCGCACGATCCCGTGCTCATCGATCGTCAGCGCCATCCCCGTCCGCGCGAGCATCGCCGCCTTGATGACGTCCCGAGAGAATCCGCACGCCGCTCCAGCAACACTCAGCGGCGAATACCCGGGCATCTGCTGCGGGCGCAGTTTCAGCTCCCGCGCCACCCCGAGCCCGATCAGCAGCCCCTGCGCCGCGCGGGTCTGTCGTTCCGCGACCCACTTCGAGGTCCGGACACGCAAATTGACAGCAGAGCCGTCAACAACCATCGCCGCGAACCCGGACACCTTGCGTCCCTGATCCTCGAACTCGACCTTCTCCGGGAACTCATCAAGATCCCAATCCGTCAACCCGTCCCGGTTGAAGCCCTCCGCCGCTTCGTCCACGGCTTTGTGCGCCGCGTCCCGGAATCGCTCCTTCATCGCCTTGAGATCACGCCCCGAAGCGATCTCCTTCCCGTGCTCATCGAGCACACTGATCCGCGGCGACAGGTGCTCCGGGAGCTGCTCGCTCTGGAACTGCTCGGGACGGATCGTCACCCCCGCTTTGTTCGAGAGCATCTGCGCAAGCTGCGCCCCGACCGAGCCCTCACCCCGCGACAACCTCGGTGTCAGCTCCTGCGCCAGCGCCGGCGCATCGAACTGACGGCGGATGCTCTTCGGGAGCGACTTGATCAGGAACTCCACCATCTCCCGATGAAACCCGGGCACCGACCACTCGAGCGTCTCGCGCGTCACATGCGGCAGATCCTCGACCCGGACCCGCACCGTCACCCCATCGAGCAGATCCCCGGGCATGAATGTATAGCTCAGCCCCGCATCACGCGCCCCGACGCGCACGAAGTCCGGGTGCGTCTCATGCGTGACCTTTGCGTCCTGCGCGAGGACGAGGTCCTCCTCGCGCATCGTGAGTTCTCCCTCGTGCTTCGCCGCGAACCGTTCGAAGGACTTCCCTGAGTACACATCCTCGGGGAGCCGCGCGTCGTAGAAGTTGAAGATCGCTTGGTTGTCCGCGATCAGGTCACCCCGACGCGCCTTTGCTTCCATGTTCCGGAGATTCGAAAGGAGCGACTTGTTCCGCTTCATCGCCACGCTCCGCGTCTTGAGTTCCCCCTCGACGAGCGCATGATGAATAAACAGTTCGCGCGACGATTTCGGGTCGATCGGCCCGAAGTGCACCGTGCGCCTCGGGATGAGATCGAGTCCGTACAGGGTCACCCGTTCATCCGCGACGACCCGCCCCGTCTTCTCCTCGTACCGCGGGTTCGAGTACGTCTTGGAGATGAGGTGCTTGGCGGCGTCTTCGATCCACTTCGGATTCACCCGCGCAACCGTCCGCGCGTACACCTTCGTCGTCCGGACGATCTCTCCAGCGATCACCCACGCGGGTTTGTCCTCGAATACAACCGACCCCGGGTTGATCATGAACGCGGTGTTCCTCGTCCCCTTGTACTCGTGACGCTCCCCCTTTGTCCCGATGTTCGTCAGCAGACCCGCAAGCAGTGCCCTGTGGACCGAGTCCGGGTCCTCCGTGTGACGGGGTTTGACCTCGAGCTTGATCTCCTGGCACAGCCCCCGGAGCTGTCTGTACACCTCGCGCCATTCATCGATGCGCCTCGGAGCAAGGAACTGCTTCTCGCACGCGCGCTGGAGCTTGCGCCTCGTCAGCTTCTCGTGGGAATCGTGGTACCAATCCCAGATCCGGAGGAAGGACAGGAAGTCGGACCCCTCGACCCGGAAGATCTCGTGCGCCTGGTCGGCCGCATCCTGCTTATCGTGGGGACGGACCCGGGGGTCCTGTGTCGAGAGCGCCGCGGCGATGATCAGCACGTCGTGCAGACACCCCTCGTCGTGCGCAGCCAGGATCATCCGAGCGATGCGCGGGTCCACGGGAAGCCGTGCCATCTTGCGCCCGATGTCCGTCAGCGCGTGCGCGTCGTCGATCGCGCCGAGCTCGTGCAACGTCTCGAACCCGTCGCGCCACTGTCGATGGTCCGGACGATCCACGAACGGGAAGTCCTCTGGCTCCCCAAGCTTCAGATCGATCATCTGAAGGATCACGCTCGCAAGATTCGAGCGGAGCAGCTCGGGCTGGGTGTACTCGTCGCGCCGATCGAAGTCGTCCCGATCGAACAACCGCACACAGACCCCCGGGGCGATACGACCGCACCGACCCGCGCGCTGCGCGCTCGAAGCCTGCGAGATCGGTTCAATCATCAGCCCGTGGAGCTTCGTCCTCGGGTTGTACCGGTTCATCCGCGCCAGACCCGGGTCGACAACCGAGCGGATCCGCGGCACCGTGATCGACGTCTCCGCGACATTCGTCGCGATCACGATCCGCGGCGCATGACCGGGCTTGAACACACGCTGCTGCTCCTGCGGCGACAACCGTGCATACAACGGCACGATGTCCACATTGTCGGGCAGATACTCCCGCTTCCGGAGCTCGTGCGCCGTCTCCCGGATCTCCCGCTCCCCGGGCATAAACACGAGCACGTCGTCGTGCCCCTCAAGCACCAGCTCGCTCGCCGCGTGGGACGCCGCTTCGGGAACCGGCATCCCGTTCAGCACCTCCTCAGGGCGATACCGCGTCTCGACGGGATACGTCCGTCCCTGCACCTCGATCACCGGTGCGGGCTCGTCCCCGTTCGCGAAGTGCTCCGCGAAGCGCCCCGCATCGAGCGTCGCGGACGTGATGATGAGCTTCAAGTCCGGGCGACGCTCGATCAACCGGCGCAGCGAGCCGAGCAGGAAGTCGATGTTCAGCGATCGCTCGTGCGCCTCGTCCACGATGATCGTGTCGTACGACCGGAGCTCCCGATCCGAGCGGGTCTCCGCGAGCAGGATCCCGTCGGTCATGACCTTCACGAGCGTGTCATCGGTGGTCTGATCCCCGAACCGGATCTTGTACCCCACCGCGCTCCCGAGCCCGACCCCGAGTTCCTCAGCGACACGAGCCGCAACACTCCGCGCCGCGATCCTTCGGGGCTGGGTGTGCGCGATCATCCCATCGACCCCACGACCGAGCTCCAGACAGATCTTCGGGAGCTGGGTCGTCTTCCCCGACCCGGTTTCGCCGCAGACGATGACGACCTGATGATCCCGGATCGCGTTCTTGATCTCGTCGCGGCGCGCACTGACCGGGAGATCCTCGGGATAGGTGATCTCCGGCACACTCCGCTTGCGCCGTTCGTACGAATCGATCGCGTTGACCAGATCCCGCTCGATCGTCTCGAGCACGGGTCCGGTCTTCTTCCCCTTGGAGCGGAGCTTCTCCACCCCGCGCAGACGCGCACGGAACAACCCGCGCACCGAACGGGGCGCGTCCTTCAGGAGCGCTTGGATCGTCTCCTCCCGATCACCCATGCTTCGAATCAACAAGCGCCTTCGCGCGATCCGGATCCACCGGGTTCATCCAGTGCCCGTCGCGCTTGATCCACGAACCGACGATGAGCGCATCCGCGAACTCGCTCAGCGAACGCACCGAGTCCGGGGTCACCCCCGAACCAACCAAGACGGGGAGCGTCGTCGCATCGCGCACCGCGCGGACATCCCCGAGATCCGTCGGTTTCCCCGTCGAGGTCCCCGTCACGATCAGCCCGTCCGCGCCGAAGAAGTCCGCGCCGTGCGCCACATCCTCGATCGACAGATCCCCAGTCAGCGCGTGGGAAGCGTGCTTCTTCTTGATATCACAGAACACCTTCACATGATCCGCGCCGATCGCCCTCCGATACCGCAGCAGCCCCCCCGCTTCCGCTTCAGCGAGCAACCCCTCGTCCGCGACATGCGCAAACGCGAAGTTCTCGCACCGGATGAACGCCGCCCCGCATGCGTGCGCCACCGCGATCGCGTGCTTGTTCCCCCCCGACAGGATCTGCACCCCCACGGGAATATCCAAGGTCCATACCACAGCGCCCACGACCTTCGTCATCGCCGCAACGATCTCAGGTCCGAGCGCCTCGCCGTGCACATACGGGGTGTCGTGCATGTTCTCGATGATCACCGCATCGAACCCCGCGTCCTCGAGCTGCTTCGCTTCATGGACGGCCTGGTCCACCAGTGAATCCACCCGCTGGCTCGAACGAGGAGTCCCTGGAAGCGCCCCCACATGGACCATCCCGATCAAACGGGTCCCTTCGCCTTGGATGGTCTGGCTCATATTGGGGTGCATCACACGCTCCGATCGCTCAGGGGGAAATGGGCCCTTGATTCTTGCCCCCCAAGCGCAGGAAATGCGATCCCACACGACAAATAGGGCTCTCCAGCTTGTGGAGAGCGGGGATTTCGCATAGGTTGTACGACCACACACGAATGCGCCCGGACTGTGCGCTGATCCCGAGGACCATCATGGCCGAGAAGACCTACCTGACCGCCCCGGACCCCAAAGAAACACGCTTCCCCCGGGGTGTCCCCTTCATCATCGGCAACGAACTCGCCGAACGCTTCAGCTTCTACGGGATGAAGGGGATCCTTGTCATCTTCATGACCACCTACCTCCTCGGCCCCGACGGCGAGCTCGCGACCATGAACCGTGAGGAAGCCCTCACCGTCTACCACCTCTTCACCATGAGCGCCTACTTCTTCCCCATGCTCGGCGCCCTCATCGCCGACATCTTCCTCGGGAAGTACCGCACCATCCTCTGGCTCTCCCTCCTCTACTGCGTCGGTCACGGGTCCCTCGCACTCATGGACATCGCGCCGCACCACTTCGGGATCGGGATGAAGCCCTTCCTCTTCGCCGGGCTCGCGCTCATCGCGATGGGATCGGGCGCGATCAAGCCCTGTGTGTCCGCGCACGTCGGTGACCAGTTCGGGACCGGCAACAAGCACATGCTCACCAAAATCTTCAACTGGTTCTACTTCTCCATCAACATCGGCGCCGCGAGCTCCATGATCCTCACTCCCATCTTCCTCCAAGGAATCAAGATCGGGACCGACCAAGCGACGGGTGACCCGATCATGTTCGGTGGCCCATGGCTCGCCTTCGGGGTCCCCGGGGTCCTAATGGCCATCGCGACCTTCCTCTTCTGGATGGGACGAAACGTCTTCGTCCACGTGCCGGCCGCCGGGCTCGACGCCTTCATGAAGGAAACCTTCAGCCGAGACGGGCTCCGCGCGATCCTCAACCTCATCCCCCTCTTCATGATCTTCGTCCCCGTGTTCTGGGCGATCTTCGACCAGACCGGATCCGCGTGGGTCCTCCAAGCGGAGCAGATGAACCCCTACCTCGGGACCCACGTCGTCCTCCCCTCACAGGTCCAAGCCGTCAACCCCGTGCTCATCCTCATCGGGATCCCCGTCTTCACCTACGTCATCTACCCGCTGGGTGACAAGATCTGGAAGCTCACCCCCCTCCGCAAGGTCGGGATCGGGTTCATCTTCACGGCGGCCGCCTTCGCGCTCTCCGCCATCATCGAGACCCGGATCACCAACCAGACCTCCAATGTCATCAGCTCCATGTGGGCCACCTTCACCCCCGAGCAGCTCGCCGCCCACCCCATGCCGACCAAGATGACCGATGCGATCCGCATCGTCAAGGAACTCGGGTGGACCCCGACGGACACCGCGCCCTTCCTCGCGGACATGCCCCACATCTCCTGGCAGCTCCTCGCGTATCTCATCCTGACCGCCGGCGAGATCATGGTCTCGATCGTCTGTCTCGAGTTCGCGTACACCCAGAGCCCGAAGAAGATGAAGTCCTTCATCATGGGGATCTACATGCTCGGGATCTCGCTCGGGAACCTCTACGTCGCCGGCGTCAACTTCTTCATGGACAAGACCCGGGACGAAGCGGGCAACACCCCCCTCGACGGCGCGAACTACTACTGGTTCTTCTCCGGGCTGATGGTCGCAACGCTCGTCGTCTACGTCGTCTACACCCAGTTCTATAAGGGCAAGACCTACATCCAGGGCGAAGACGACGACATCGCGGAAGCGGAATCCGAAGCCGAGGGCACCGGGGTCGGTTAAGCGTCCCGCGCCCCAGACAACCCGGAACGGAGCACGAACTCCAGCAGCTCGTCCCCGTGCTCGACGCGCAGATCCGAATCCGCGCCGTCGATCTCGGAGAGTTCCCGCTCGACCACGTGCACCACGTCCGTCCCCCCCATCGCGAACGGGACCAGCGCGTCCACGCTCCGCCGATGAACACTCGCATGGACCCGGTCCGGGACGATGAGCATGCGCCAGGGCTCGCCACTCGAGCGGAGCGCCTCGAGCGCGGGTTTCACGATCCCCCGATCGATCGACTCCAGCGCCCGGGCTTTCCCGAGCGCATCGCCGCGCATCGACGAGTGCGCCGGGGCGCTGGCATGCACACACGTCAGCGCGTTCGCTCGGATCGACCCGACCACCCGAGACCCCATCCGCGCATGATGCGCATCCGAAGCCTCATCGCCCCGCTCCACCAGCACGGGTTCGAGCCCCAGCACCGACCCGATCCCCGACCCCAGCGCCGAGTCACAAATCATCGCCCCACCCACCCCGTGGGTCTGCCACGTCGTGCTCCGACCCCCCAGACGTCCCTGACCCCACAACCACCCCAGATCCGCGCGACGGAGCCCCTGCTCCTCCCGAGCGAGATTGATCTCACAGGACTCCAAGAACTCGCGCCCCAGCTCGGTCAGGGTCCGCAGCGCCTTCGCTTCCGCCCATGCTCCCTTCGGGAGCGCCGAGCCCCAGGACAGATCATGCAGCTCCCCCGGATCGATCGTCTCCACACTCGACCAGTCCATCCCCGAGCGATCGAACACGACCGCGCGTCCCGCGCCCACATGGACGTACCCCATCCGCTCCACGAGCTCCGGGGCCTGCTCGCTCCAGTGCTTCATCAGCGCCCCGATCAGCGCCTTCCCCTCATCATCCGGGAGCTCCCCGACCCACGCATCCCGGATCCGCTCCCCCCCTACGCCCCCGCACTCATCCTCGCGCTGCACACACACCAGATCCAGCACGAACACCCATTCCCCGGGCTCGATCCCTACCCCAGATCCCAACGCAACAAGCACCGCCTCCCCAACCCGCGCCTCGTTCGGATCCCGCCCCAGAAGCGTCAACGCGCACACCCCAGCGCCGACCATCGCGCCCCCCGGGACCGATCGCACCAACCCCACCCGTCCCGAACGCGCCAGCTCTCGGGCCGAATCCATCGCCGCGCTCTGGAGCGGGGTCAGCCCGTCCAGTTCGTCACACCCGACGTCCGCGCCGGCGCACAGGATCACCACACATGCTTTCACACCGGATCCTAGAGCATCACCAGTTGGGGAAGAGCACACCCCGGATGAACCCCGTCGCAACATCCACCGAGATCATCGCCGCGCTGAACAGGTACTCCGCGCCGAACACGAACACGATCACGAACATCCCAAGCGCCACCCACTGCCCGTTCTCCGATCGCATCATCTCCCGGAACCCGCGTGACAGGTTCATCAGGATCCGCCCCCCATCGAGCGGGGGGATCGGGAGCAGGTTGAACAGCATCAGCGCCACGTTTAGCCAAGCCCCGCTGAGCAGGAAGATCCGCATGTTCGTGAACAAGGGCTCCTGGACCGTGAACGACGGGTTCAACCCCCCTGTCCCTATCGGTTCCCACAGCGCGTACACCAGCGTCGCGATGATCGCCAGCGCCAGGTTCATCATCGGCCCGGCCAGCGTCACCAACGTATCCGCGTGCTTCCCGCGCAGTCTCGACGGATCCACGGGCATCGCGCCCCACGCGATCCCAACCAGCGCGAGCGCGAACAGCGAGTACGGCCCCATATGAACCAACGGGTTCCAGGTCATGTGGCCCGAAACCCGCGGGGTTTCATCGCCGAAATAGAGCGCCGTCCACCCGTGAGCGAGCTCATGGAGCGTGATGGAACCGATCACCCAGACGAGCCACGACACCACGAGCACAGGCCCGTTCGTCGTAGACCAGAGATCAGCAATCCACCACCCGCTCATCGAGCGTCCCCTCGGCAGCCGGATAACTCAGAAATGGATACTGGAACCGTGATTACTTCGCCGCGGCGGGCTGCGCCGTGCTCGAAGCAACCGCCTTCTCGACGAGCGTGTCGAAGAGCTTGGGATCCTCGATCGCGATCTGCGAAAGCATCTTGCGGTTCAGGTTGATCCCGGCCATCTTGAGCCCGTTGATGAACAGCGAGTACCGGGTCCCGCGCATCTTGCACGCCGCAGTGATACGGGTGATCCAGAGCTGACGCATGTCCCGCTTGCGCGCACGACGGTCACGGTACGCGTAGCAACCCGCGCGACGGACGGCGATCTTCGCCTGATACTTGTGGCGTGACTTCGTGCCGTAGTAACCACGGGCCTGACGGAGAATACGCTTACGCGCTTGGGTACGGGCGGCGCCCTTACGAACTCGAGGCATGGCTCAAACTCCTGGTTTGTCTGACGGAGCCGGATTCAACCGGTTCTTGCATTCCCGGCAGACGGGGTGGATAACCCGGACCGGCACAGCGCCGATCCCGATCTGTTCAGTTGATTAGTCGTTGCTCTTCGCCGCTTCACGGGCCGCGCGACGCTCTTCCGGCGACGGGCTCCGCTTGAACGACGCGCGGGGCTGGTTGCGCCCACGGAGACGACGGTACAGCAGCTTCTCGAAGCGCTTCGCTTCCGAGCTCGACACCCGACGGTCCTTGCGCAGCTGACGCAGACGCTTCCCGCTCTTGTGCGACGACAAGTGCTTGTGGTACGCGGAGCGGTGACGGACCTTCCCGGTCTTCGAGACTCGGATCCGCTTCGACAGTCCCTTGTGGATCTTGTTCTTCGGCATAGGTCTTCCGCTCCAAGCGATCGTGCTCGTTCATTCCTCGACGAGCACGGGATTCCATCACAAAGCCGCCGCGTGACTCCACGAGGCGGGAGAGGAGAATAGGCCTCTCTATCGGTCAAAGCCAGTTTCAGTCAACATTTGGGACCCGGATCGGGCTCATCAGCCATCCAGACACCCGGATCCTGTTCGGGATCAGCACCGTTCAGGGCGCCACGAACGCGTCCGTCGGCCCGGACGGGGCCTCGTTCCCCTTGATGATCCCTAGCTGATCCCGCGCCTCGTAGATGAACTGCTCCACCGTCCGGGGGAGCCAGAGGTTGTCCCCCTGACCGAGCCGGGGGGTGACCGTCCACATCGATGCGCCGTCCAGACCCAGGATGTGCTGCCCACGGGAATCGTGGTTCGGGGTGTTCTCCTCGGGACGGACGGGCTGACCCGCCACGATTCGGAGCACCACCGGGGACCGATCCGCGAGCAGCACCACCCGATCGGGCTGGTCCACACTCGTCGCCTTGAGCCCGCCGTCGGCCATCACCCGGTAGCTGTACGAGATCTCATCGAGCGAGCGCCAGTCCGTCATCGCGTGGACATCGCCGTCCACGAGCGCATTCGGGTTCGTCGGGCACGCAAGATCCTGAAGTGACGCATAGTCGTTCCGAACCAACACGAACAGGTTCGACGAGTTGGACCGATCCGGGGTCGTCCCCACATCCATCCACGACCCACCGAACCCGGCCGTCGCGACCGGGAGCGTGTCCCGGTTCGCGCCCGTGTACAGCCCAAACCCCTGCGCCACCCCGGCGAGGTTGTTGTTGCAGATCGACTTGAGCTCGCGCGAACGCATCCCCCCCATCACCGGGATCACCACACTCGCCGCGATCAGGATCATCGCCGCCATCGACACCAGGTCCGCGAGACGGAACCTCCCGCTCGGGGTGATCGGGGTGTCCATGATGTGGCGCTTCTCGCTGACATCGATCTCACGCTGGATCGCGCCCAAGGTTCGCTCGATGAGCGTCTCTCGCGACGCGCTGTCGTACGGCGCTCCGCCCGTGACCATCTCAGCCATGAATGTGTGCCGTTCATCGGCCGACGACGACCCCGTTTCCCCCTCGATGTACCGATCCACCGCGCCCGCGCTCGTCGGGGTCAACGCGTGCTCACGCCGGGTCGCGAGCTGCGCGATCGCGATCCGGGTGTCACGTTCTCGCTCTTCGTTGACAGGGCTCGAGAGCAGCGACATCAGCGCCTCGACGCGCGTCGCACGGGTCTCGTCCGCATCGACCCCGTCCTCGAACAACGCATCGATCGCGCGCTTGTCCGATTCGCTGAGCGAGGAACCGAGCTCGTTGATCCGATCATCAGACTCGAACATCTCGTCGTGCATCCACACCGTCCCGTTTTGCTGTGGTGGCGCGCCTCCCAGCGCGTCCCCTCTCTCTCATCAATCCGACCGAGCGCGAAACACACGCTCACTCAGCATCAACCGACTCCCTCGAAACCCGCTGCCAACTCCGCGCAAACGCGGCGACCGCCGCGTGCATCCGGGACTTCACCGTCCCGAGCGGGATCCCGAGATCCTCCGCGATCTGCTGGTAGCTCAAACGCTGGAAGTACCCCAAGAGGAGCACCTCTCGAAGCGCCGGCCCCAGATCCTCCAGCGCCTGCTGAACGAGCGAGTCCCGTTCAGCGAGGTCCATCTGGGCATCCGGGCTGGGCACATCGACCTCCAACAGATCCACCATCGAGGAGCCACGGTCCGATCCACGGATCGGGGCCGAGAGTTCGACCGTCCGTCTCCGCTTCCGCTTACGAAGCAGATCCCGCCCTTTGTTCGCCGCAATCGTAAAAAGCCAGGGACGAAATCGCCGGGCCTCATCGAACGTGTCGGCCGATAAATGCACCTGGAGGAACGTCTCTTGGAACAGGTCCTCAGCGGCGGCCCGATCCCCGACCAAACGGGTCAAAAACCGGAGCAGATCGTCGTGGTAGCGTTCGATCAGCACCCGATAAGCAACCGGATCCCCGTCTCGGAACGCAACAAAGACCTCCTCGTCCGACTGTTCCCGGAACGCCAAGGCCTTGTCATGACTCGATTTCTGTGCTGATTGCTCGTCCACGCCGCTCCTGCAAAGCTCGGGTCGTCTGAGTACGTGGGGTCCGGGGCCCAGGATCGCCGATTGTGAGAGAGAACAAGCCCCGAAATCTGTTCTGATACTCTATCGGGGATCGCAATCCAACGCCGCCAAACGCGTTGAGCAACCCAGAGGATGGTGTCAGCTTGAGCGGAAACGAACCCCAATCGTCGATCAGCGACGAGGCGCTGACGCGCGTGGTGCGCGACGCCGCCGACGGGTCCGAGTCCGCATGGCGCGAGCTGACCACCCTCTACGGCCGCCGGGTCTTCGCGATGGCGCGATCCCGGGTCCACGACGATGACCTTGCCGAGGAGATCACCCAGTCCGTGTTCGTCACAGTCGCGACCAAACTGACCCGAGACGGCTACGCCGAACAAGGGCGCTTCGAGCCCTGGCTTTTCCGGATCACCATGAACCGGGTCCGAGACGAGTTCCGGAGGCGCAAGCGACACGCGCACTCCACAGATCCCTCGCACCTCGGGGACACCCTAGCCGTCCACGACACACCCGTTGACGACCACACCCCCCTCGAACAATCCCGACTCCGAGAAGCCCTCGAACAGCTCAACGAGTCGGACCGGACCATCATCGACCTCAGACACCAAGGGCAGATGAGCTTCAAGCAGATCAGCGCCCTCCTCGACGAACCCGTCGGGACCCTCCTCGCAAGACACCACCGAGCGCTCAAGAAACTCCGCACCATGCTCGAACCCCAAGAATCCACACAAGACGATCCAGGAGCGACGTCATGACCAACGAACACCACAACGAGCCCTACACCAACGAAGACCACCAGGTCCTCCGCGCCCTCGACGCGCTCGGAGAGTCCAACCGATCCGCGCCCGACGACGGGTTCGAGCATCGCCTCATGGACGCGCTCACCCCGGCGCTCGCGCCGATCCCGATCCCCATCGAGTCCGCGCCCAAGCCCTTCAGCTGGATCCCCGTCGCCGCCGTCGCCGCGTGCATGGTCCTCGTCACCGCCGCGGCCGTCATCTTCGCCCCCACCAGCGCCCAGACGGGTCAGCCCAACGCCAACCAGACCCTCGTCGCGCTCGAAGAAGACCTCAGCGCCTTCGAGGAGCTCGCGTCCCTCTCGGACTCCCTCGACCTCTCCATCGCCGAGCTCGACTTCCTGACCGAGACTATGGACACCGAGCTCACCCACCCGAGCGTCTTCGTCGAGTTCAACGCCAATCCCTCGACGAGCGGATCCCTCTGATGGAAAGGACGCGCATGCGAACCCGACCGCTCATCCTCGCCGCGATCCTCGCGCTCTCGTCCGCTGCATCGGCCCAACCCGAGCAGCAACCGGACCATGCGCCCCCGCCCAGAGAACCGGAGCAACGCGAAGGCGCCCCCACGATCGATCGGGAATCCCTCACCGAACGCTTGGAACGAACCATCGAGTTCTCCGAGCGCATCATCGAGAAGAACAAGCAAGCCCTCGAACAGCTCAACAACGGCGAAGACCCGCGCGAGGTCCTCCGCGCCATGCGAGGCGCCGATCTCCAACGCTCCATGCGCGAACGCCGCAACGCCTTCCGCTCCGATCGGGATCCGCGCCAATCCCAACCCCAATCGAAGCCCATCGCCGAATCCGACACCGAACGGGTCCGGATCTTCATCTCCGAGCATGTCCCCGAACTCGAGGACCAGCTCGCGCAGATCGAAGCGCTCGGACCCAACGCAACCCGCTCGATCATGGGACGGCTCACCCCCCCCATCATCGAGATCATCGAACTCCGGCGCATCGACCCGGAGCTCTCGAGACTCAAACTCGAGGAGTTCCGCGCCGGGCTCAGCTATGTCGAAGCCGTCCGTCTCTACCGGGTCTCGATCCGGACCGGCGCCCCGAGCGAAGAACGCGAATCGCTCAAAGCCCAGGTCGAGTCCGCCGCATCAGCACGGTTCGATATCCTCGTCCGGATCAAGACCCACGAGATCGAAACGCTCAACAACCGTGTCCAGCAGCTCCGGACCTCGCTCGACGAACTCGTCGCGCAGCGCGATGAGCAGATCCAACAACAGGTCGAGAACGCGAGCCGGACCCCCGGGGCGCGCCTCAACCGACCCGTCGGCCCGGACGACATCCCCACCGACAACGACGACTGATCGACTCAGGACACGACCGAACCGGGCGCGACATCGCTCATCGGCGACATCAGCACCACCTTCCGATCCGCATCACCCTTCGCACCCTCGCTCCCGGCCAGCAGCATCCCGTGGGACACCTCACCCCGGAGCTCGCGCGGCGCGAGGTTCGCAACGATCACGATCGACTTCCCGACCAGATCCTCGGGCTCGTAGTGCCCCTTGATCCCCGCGCAGATCTGACGGTTCGTCCCCGACCCGTCGTCGAGCTGGAGACGGAGCAGCTTGTCCGCGTTCGGGTGGGGCTCCGCAACAAGGATCTTCGCGACGCGCAGATCGACCTTCGCGAAATCATCGAACGTGATCTCAGGTTTGAACATCGATTTCGTCTCGTTCGCCGTCTCGCTCATCGTGCGTTCCTCACAATCCGTGCTGATCTCACCCGGGCTCACTCCGCCCAGACCCCACCACGATAGAACGGACGGGACACATCGACACCCGTCATCCGCAGCAGATCCTCGATCCTCGGAATCGTCAGATCAGCGCCTCCTCCGTCTTCCCCCCATCCGCCGGATCGAGCCCCAGCGAGCTGCGCCTCGATCTCGATCATCATCGACAACCGATCATCGTTCGCGCTGAGCCCCACCCCCCGCAGGTGATTCGGGCACACCCGATGCTGACCCCGGTTCTCCCGATCCACCACATACAACCGTCCCCGGCACGGATCGTCGATCGCGCGCTGGAGCTCCTGATCGAGCACACGGATCACTTCGCCCGGATCGAACCCCGCACGTTCCGCCGCCTCCCGGACGCGCGCTTTGATCTCGCGCTGCTCCCAGACCTCCCGCGCATCGGACACATCGTGATACCGGATCGAGGACACACATTGGAGCGCCCGTTGATCCAGCCCCCGCTCCGATCCCACCACCCCACGCGCGGCCCACTCGACCAGCCTCGACGGATCGAGCACGAGCGCCAGATCCCGGACGAGTTCCCTTTCCTCCCCCTCCAGCATCGCGAGCAGCGCCATACACGCCGAAGAAGCGAGCGCATCATCCCCCTCCTTCGCCGCGTAATACGCCCCCCGGACCAGCAGCTCCTTCGCGAGCACCGCCGACTTCGTATCCGACCCCATCGCATAGGAACGGACCCCGAGCTCCACATACCCACGGGGGTCCTCAGGGCGCAACCTCGAGAGCTCCGGTTCAGATACCCCCGACCCGAGCATCACCAGAGCCAGCACCACCATCCCGATGACCCGCGCACACCTCATGACGCAATCTCCGCTTCGATCATCACCCTCCAGAGCATCGCCTGCGCCCGATGGGCGCCCTTGATCCGACCCGCGCTCGACGTTTCCCGGCGCATCATCGCCTCGTATTCCTCCACAATCGCATCAACCCCCGTCCCCACACCCGGGTGCTCGAACCGCGCCCGATCCGCGAGGACCCGGACAAGCGAGTCCAGCACCACCACGTACCGATCCGCATCGCTCCCCGCGCGAGCCATCAGCATCGCACGAACCGCCGCCCGCCGATCAGACCCTCCCTCCCCACGATCGATCAACCCACGCTCCATCCTCCGAACCACCCCCTCAGCCACCCCGATCGGATCTTGGGAGCCGTATCCCCTCCGGAGCGTTCGCTCAAGATCCGCGAGCACCGAATCACCACCGTTCCCGACCATCGCCGACAACCGCTGCACGATCTCGCGCCGCAGCTCCGCCTCCTCCCGATCCCGATCGCTCTCCAGATCAACCGACCCACGGAGATACGCGTCCACGATCGACAGCATCCGTCGGCTCGGACGGGACGTCACCAACACCCGATCCAACGCCACGAGCACCACCGCCGAGTCCTGAAGCCGCAGCACCACCCCCGCCGCTTGATCCCGGATCCCCAGATCCGGCGCCTGCATCGCGAGGTACACCAATCCGTGCGCCGTCCAGGGACCCACATCAACCGTGGACCCGACCTGGTCGATCAATCGCGCCAGCTCACCCGGATCCTCCGTATTCCGCGCCGCATTCGCCCACGCCTCATCCGCTCGTGATGACGCAAGATCCACTCGAACGGGCTCCGATTCGTCCAGCGAGAACGAATCCGCGAACAGATCGATCCCACGGAACATCGCCCCCTCATCACCCACATCCCAACGATCGCACACCCGATTCAGCTGCGCCAACTCGATCGCGCGGATCGCGCTGCTCCGCTCGTTGCTCGGGGAGGCGCTCAACCGAGCCAGCTCCTCGATCCGCTTGATCAGATTCAACCGGGGATCATCCGCATCGCTCCCGTCCGGCGCAAGAATCCACGCTTCCCTCAATCGCGCCAACACCCACTCCCGCTCCTCCATCGTCGCCTCGGTCCCGAGCGCTGTTTCCAACGACACCCCCCCGGCCGACGAGTGCGTGATCATCGCATTCATAAAGCCCGAAAGCCGATCCGATCGAACCTTCGAATCCGCGATCTGGGTCAGCAACCAGATCCGTGATCCCTTCCCGCGTCCCCAATCCATCGCGCCCACGATCCGCTCCGCGCTCGAGTTCCATCCCGATTCATCCTGGAGCTGGGATCGCATCCGCTGCGCCACACTCGACCTCAGCAGCCCGACCCCCTCGTCCCGCTTGAGCATCTCGATCGCTTCGCACGCGCGGATCCAAGACCCCCACCACTCCGGATCATCGCTCGAGAGACCCGCAACATGCGCCCCACCCTTCACGATCGCATCCCCCAGATCCATCGTCGCTTCCATCGACGCACGCTCCAGGAACGCCTCGGGCGCGCCGAACCACAGGATCCGCAACGACGCGCGCATCACCCCGGGCTCCCCGTCCCGGGCTTCGAGAAACCCACTCGCGCGTTTGAACCCCTCGTCGTCGAGCCGTTTGAGCGCTGTCCCGAGCGAGCCCACCGAAATCGCGAGACTGTCCCGATCGAACTCGCGCCATCGCGTCACGAACCGCTCCCCGAGCGACAGCACCGCCTCCGGATTCCCCTGACCCTCGGGCACGCGCGAAGCGACCCCGAGCTCGTGCACGATCGCGCTGTAATGGGTCCGCCCAGAACCCCGCGCCGTCTCCCCGTCTCTCACCCGATTATCGACAACGGGCTCCGCACTCTCGTTCTCCCCAACCGAATCAACGAGCCCAACCCCACCCGGATCAGCCCCCGATTCCTCCATCCCGCGCGTCCCGACGAACACCCCCACCAGCGCCAACCCCAGCACTCCAAACACCACCGGCGCGATCCACCACAACCGATCCGCACGATCGAGCCACCCCAGATCGATCGGCTTGAACACCGAACCAAGCCCCCCCTGTCCCCGTCCATCCCGATCCGACACCACACGCTTCCCAGCCCCCGTCGGCGCCAGCGCCCCGATCAACCTCAACGCGTTGATCCGATGAAACCGCGCGAACTGACCCAGCCGTTTCCGGGACCGCGCGTTCCATCCCCCGCTCGCACCAAGGATCGCCCGCGCCCGCGCGATCAACCTCGGATCGATCGCACGCCGCGCCCCCGCACGCCACGCCGCAGGACCATCAAGCCCGGACCCCTCCGGGCACCGAGCGGCCAGCTTCGTCCTGATCCCCGGATCCAGCAGCTGCGAAGCCGCCGCGTGCACCGCGAGCCGCACCTCCGCCGCCCCGGGGGTATTCGAACGGGGATGATCGTTGATCCGCGCCAACGCCCTCCGGACCGCGCGACGCACAATCGCCTCATCGATCGGCGCGTACTTCACATCCAAGAGCGCGAACGGCCCACCCCGCGCCGCGTCCTCACCCAGAAACACCCGGATCTGATCCTGCTCCGTCAAGGCACACCCCCACCACCATCGAGCGCCTCGATCTTCTCACCCCACGCATCGGGCGCCCCCTCCGGATACAACGCCCGGTACTGCGCCATCGCCGACGTGAACCCATCCGGATCCCGTTCCTTGAGCAAGCGGAGCGACTCGTACCGAGCCCTCCACCATCGATCATCACTCGTGCTCATCGACGACACGAGCGTGCTCCAGCACCGATACGCAAACCCGGAATCCCCCACCTCCTCAGCGAGCTCCGCCCCCATTATCGTCGTCCGGACATCCGCGACCCCGTACTCGATCACCCGACGCGCAAGCCCCGCAGCAACACCCATCGTCGCGCTGTCCTTCGTCTCCTCCCCGATCACCCGGGTCGCGCGAGCGAGTGTGGACAGGATCGAGGAGTCCCGATCGCTCAGCGACCCCTGACCGATCCCCTCCCGGATCCGATCACCGACGCGCACCACCCGCTGCGCATCATCCACACGCCCCGACTCGTCGAACCGACGCGCCAGCTCCACGAACACCAGAAGCCGCGCCGAGCTCAACAACCTCGGTTCCATCGATGACGGATCCATCACGATCGTGCTCGCTTGATCCACCATCCCGAGCCTGACGAGCAGTTCCACGCGCCGATACGTGATCTCCCCCGAACTCCCGATCAGCTCCGGGGATTCCGCGATGATCGATTCCGCACGCTCCACCACCCCGAGCAGCACCTCCGGATCCGCCGCGTCCCTCGCGCGGATCCCCGTCTCGAGCACGATCCGCGCGACAGCGAGCCGCTCCCGCGCCTCACGCACGCTCTCCACCGCCCCCGCTTCATTCGCCCACACCCATTGCGCATGAGCCAGGATCACGCTGTACACACCCGCCCCCCCCG
>JALUWX010000048.1 GCA_027019265.1 Phycisphaerales bacterium | reverse complement strand
CCAGCACCCCCAAAAGCGTGCACAACGACGCCGTCAGCACCAGCGCCCCCAGCGCCCGCACCCCGGGCTGCGTCATCGGCCGACCAGCGATCTTCAGCCCCAGCATCACCCCCGTGAACAGCATCGGAACCACGATCCCAAGCCCCATCACGCGCAGCAAACCATAACTGACATGCGCCCCGATCGGCCCCGTCCAGTTCGCCGTCGTCTCGTTCACCGGGTACACCGCATGAGTCGGCGCATCGCCCCCATCGAAGCTCACGAGCCCCACCACCAGAAACAACCACACCGCCCCCAGCACCAACCACCCCACCCTCCGCGCCAGCACCACCCCCTCCGAAGGCGCCTCAGACCCATCCTTCACCCGATACGGGCGCGACGATCGCTTCGATTTCGACTTTGCGGCCATCTCCCCGAGATCGGCAAACCACCCCGATCCCCAGCACAATTGGGACAATCCGAGCGACCCGACCCCCCAAAGGAGCCCGGATCACCCGGATCGACACCCCTCCCAAACCAACTCCAGATCAGCCCTTACGGACACCCTTCCGAGTAATCCGTCAGATACGCGCTGATATCAAAGAAATCGAACGCCGTATCCCCGTTGTAATCCACCGCGCCCATCAGCAGCGCCGACAGATCGAAGAAATCCAGATCCCGATCCCCGTTCAAATCCGCCGGACACGGAGGGAAGAAATCACCCTCACTCTGAAAGACCATGACCGATGCTTCAAGTACCGTCGGCCCCTCAAAAAATCGGAAGGCACGCTGACTCATGATCAGATCTCCCCGCCCGTCTCCATCCACATCACCAGCCACAAACCAACTGGGCGAATCGGCAACCCACCACGTCCGCTCAGGCACATCAAACGTCCGCTCCACACCCGATCCGAGCGCTACACGAATCCCGCCAAAGTTGCTGGAGCCCGGGTATACCAGATCCAGTTCTCCATCCCCATCGAGATCAACCACCCGGGTCTGTGGACCGAACCGGTTATCGATCAACTGTTCGGGATAGAACCCTCCCGCCGGATCTCCCCAAGCAACATACCCGCGCGAAACCAGATCCTTCAAACCATCGCCATCAAGATCGACCACCACCAATGAGTCCTGGGACGTTGGGATCGGATGCAACCCAGCACGATCAAGCCCCCCGAGCCCGTCCCCATAGCTGTACCACACAGGCTCATGGGACCGGCTCCCCACCACATCAAGATGACCGTCCCCGTCAAGATCCACGACCTGGAACCCATACCGGATCGGCTCATCCCGCGAAATCTCCGATACGAACGAATACCCGCCCTCCCCATCCCCAGCATAAATCGACGTGTAGTACTCAACCGCACCCCAAGGACGTGTTACATACCTCGAAAGCACAAGATCAAGAACACCATCCTCGTTCATGTCACCGACAGCCATATGCTCAAAATCTCCAGTGAGCAACGCCCCCGAAGGTTCGAACAACCCACCCGAACCATCATTCAAATACACAACCACACGACTCGGCACATCCCAATCAGAGTCCATCAGCACGACCACATCCGGATCCCCATCGCCGTCCAGATCACCGACCTGGACCTCCAGAACGAGAAGGGAATGGTCCGCGATCTCATACGATTCAACTCCAGCGAACGTCCCGTCTCCGTTGTTGAGCATCACTCGAAGCCCCGGGAGCCCTTGAGCCAGAGTCGCGCCGACAAGATCCGGACTCCCGTTTCCATCCAGATCGACGAGCATCAAGTCCAGCGGCTCGTCATCACCGACCAAATAATAATCCGGAGCGTCATACCCGCTGCTCGAGTTCTGCACGATCGAAACGATCACGTCATCGTCGTACACCAACATCCCTTCTAGCCCGTCCCCATCGAAGTCCCCGGGGATGAAGTCCCCGATCTCCGACCCCACACTCGATCTGAAGAAGAGATCCGTCCTCTCACCAAACGTCCCGTCTCCGACACCGGGATAAGCCTGCACAAAGCCACGCCACGAGCAGATCAAATCGAGAACGCCGTCACCATTCTGATCCGACAACTCGACCTGAGAAAACAGCTCATCCGGGACCCCGTACTTCGTCAGTTCACCGAACGATCCACCCCCATCATTCAACATCACCCCGATCATCTCAGACTGTCTCAAACGCATCACAAGATCAGGATCGCCATCCCCATCCACATCGATTAAGTCCCCGCTGTAAGCCCCCTCATCAACATCGACAAGCTGCGCGGGCATGAAATCCCCATCCCCCATCCCTCGAAAGACCGGCACACCAGGAAAGGCCGGGGAAAACGTGACCATATCCATCAAACCATCCCCATCGACATCCCCGAAAAAGGCCCCCTCCGAACCGAAGTTCGTCTGGTGCCATCCCATATCGACAAACGACCCGTCCCCCGAGTTCTCGAAGTACCACAGCCTGTAGCCCTGGGCCATCACCACCATGTCCAGATCCCCATCACCGTCAGCATCCGCCAGATCGAGCCCCCGCGCAAAAGAAAGCCCACCCCCCTCGAACGTCATCGACGTCGAAAAATCACCCGACCCATCATTCCAACGCACCTCGCCCCACAAGGTCGATACAGCAGTCTGACCGATCACCGCATCCAGATCCCCATCACCGTCCACATCCCCAAGCTTCACTGGCCCAGGCCGCTCCCCATCGGTCACCCACGACTCCGTCTCGAATACACCGTTCCCGTCATTCCTGAGCAAGATCAATGAGCGCCGAGTCAGATCACCCTCCACCCGGAAGACCGTGACCACCACATCCAGATCTCCATCACCGTCAACATCCCCCTGATCAAACGTACGCTCATCCTCCCTCTGATCCCCCACCAGCGCCGTCCTCGCCCCAGGAAACCCGCCCATCCCCCAAGCACACTCAACACCCAACGCGAGACCGACAACCCCAAGAACCATCGCCGACGTTCTCATCGCACACCCTCCTGTGTTCGCCCACGAGACGGACAAACGCTCACACCGAGCACCCCCAATCTACCACACCCACCACCCCCAACCAAACAATCCCTCAACACTTAAAAAAAATGCGCCCGAAGGCGCGTGCTCCATATCCACAACCTCATCAAGAACCAGCCCTTACGGACACCCCGCCGAGTAATCCATCAGATACGAACTGATATCAAAGAAATCAAACGACGTATCCCCGTTGTAATCCACCTCGCCGTTGAGCAGCGCCGACAGATCGAAGAAATCCAGATCCCCGCTCCCGTCCAGATCCGCCATGCAATCGTCGGCCTCCGCCACCACCTGCATCGCGTTCAGCACCGAACGAACATTCGCGCCCTGAAGCCCCGAGTGCACATCCAGATTCCCGTCCGCGCCCACAAACGCGAGCTGCTCCATATACGTCACACCCAGCTCGTGCGCCCCCGACCACGCCCCCCCGACATGCACCGGGTCCTCCGAGTTCTGATCGATCCGCAATCGAGACAACAACCCCGCATCATCCGGCGCAAGCCCATACATCACCACCCGATACGTCCCGGGCTCCATGTTGTCGATAAACAAACACCCATCGATCGGGTCGTTGTACGACACCAGACAATCGTCCAGCATCGCCTCATCGTCCCCCGATGTCCCCGGGATATCCGCCCCCTCCACCGCATCGAACCCGATGTTCATGATCGTCGCGCCGATCGGCGCCCCATCGAGCCCCACGAGCGAGAACCGCTCGAAGTTGGGCATCGAGTCGAGCGTGTTCCACACCCCAGCAACCCCCCGCGCCCCGTACGACGACGAGGGCGCACTCCCCGCGCTCCCCCACTCGATATTGAACGACTGCGCCCGAGCCACACCCGAAGCCCACACCATCACCACCGCCAATACGACGCCCCCGATCTTCATCATCTGTCCCATATGTATCCCCGTTCAGTATTTGGGAGACCCTCAAGACCCCCAGTCTACCAGAAACGCCCCCTCCTCCCAAACATCTTTCCCAACCCACAAAACCCACAAATTTCGCCCAATCCGCACAACCCATACTTCAGTCACAACCCGCACTCCGCCGATGTACCCCATCAACGCCAGGAAGGCGACACACGGGCGGAGCCACCAACACAACCCAAAACCGCGCACCGCGCAGCACAACACCACGGGATGGGCCCGCGGCAATCTCCGTGCTCGCGCAACAACCGCGCACCGAAACCCCCAGAGCAGTGATCGGGAGCATCACCATGTCCAACAACCAACCGCCGCAAACCCCCACCAACACCCACGCGCCCGAGATGACCGTCATCGGACCCGACACCACCATCAAGGGTGAGATGTTCTTCGAAAAGTCCGCACGCATCCTGGGCAACTTCGAAGGCAAAATCGCCGCACAAGGCGAAGTCCAGATCGGAAACGGCGCCAACTGCAACGCCGCCGTCGAAGCCAACCGCGTCATCGTGGACGGCCAAGTCTCCGGCCCCATCACCGCGCACGACCAACTCACCCTCACCGCCAACGCACGAGTCCAGGGCGACCTCACCGCCGGAACCCTCGTCGTCGCCGAAGGCGCCTCCTTCGTCGGCCACTGCAACGTCGGCCCCCACGCCCAAGACATGACCGGGACCCCCAACAACACCAACATGTCCCGCCCCCAGGCAAACACCACCACCGAACCCAAGCGCAACATCGCGACCCACGTCGAGCTCACCCCCCCCTGGGCCAACCAGACCCACGAAGTCGCGTAACACCAATCACGCCACAAAACAAGGGCGGAAACGCCCACCAGACCACCCATCCCTGGCCGGTCATGGCACTCACGCCGGGCCGGCCACTTCCATATGGCCTCCTTCTTCCGTCCACCCCGCTTCCTCATGCGCGACCGAGCCGCGCCACGCGCCACCCCACCCCCCAAGCGCGAAGTCGTCTGCTACCGATGCGCCAAACACTCAGAACAAAACACCCTCGCCGAAACCGGGTCGTGCCCCCACTGCGCCAGACAACTCCACTTCCTCGACCACCACATCGAGACCGGGCACTGGGGAACCTCCATCCAGACCACGGGCTCCGTCCACATCGGTGAACGCGCCCAGGTCCTCGCCAACCTCATCATCTGCTCCGGCGACCTCATCATCGAAGGCCGCGTCCGCGCCATGTGCATCGCCGGAGGCCGCGCCACCATCGCACCCACCGCCGAACTCGAAGGCGGCGTCCGCGCCCAATCCCTCGACCTCAAAACCGGCGCGCGCATCAAGGGCTGCCTCATCGAAACCAAATCCAAAGCCCTCGGCGCCATCGACGTCGATCAAGCCATGCGCTCCGCCCCGGGCAAAGGCCCCGCCGCGCAGCTCGAACTCAAACCCCTCGTCACCACCCTCCTCAGCGAACCCGCCGTCGCCGCGCGCATCATCCCGGGACCCAAAGGCCCCCGCGCCACCATCCGGGTCCCGAACCAGAACCACCCCAACGACAACCGCGCCGTATCCTGATCCGCGCGAATCCCCAAACACCAACATCTTCGGTGCCCGGTGCCATGGTGCTGCGCAGCAGGGCCATGAACAAGTTGCCCGGTACCCAATGACATGGCGCTGCGCAACAAGTCCAGGACCAAACACCCCAACCCCAGATCCCTCTCCCCCTCACCCCACTCGCCTCCTCCTGTTCGCCAACACGCCGACAGCAAGCACGACGCTCGACGAAGGTGATGGAACAATGGAAACCAGTCTGATCCCGCCATTTGTGAAGAACAAACTGTTCGCACCAGTGCGAGCTACCTGGTCGATATGGATGAGTTCGCCGTAGTCATCGTTATACCATGGCGACCCCATGATGTAGCGGATGTGCTGAGACTCCCCGAAGGCCTCGCTGCCCCATTCGGAGACGCCGCCCTCCATGTCGAGGATCCCCCACGGGCTCTGCGTGTCGGGGAACGACCCCACACTCATGGGGAATCCGTCGTCGCTGTCTCCGGCGTTGCGTTCGGTCTCGGGGAGCGACTGCTCGCTCGACGAGTTGGGGTACATGTGATACCCCCCTTCGCCATCGTTGAGTTCGGGGTCCCAGTACGCCGCCTTGGTCCATTCGTCGCGCGTCGGGAGCCAGAAGGTCGCGTTGGGGTTGTGGGTGACCTGGTGGTTCCACGAGCCGTCGTCGTTCTGGGTGAAGGTGGACGTGTCGTACACCCCCGTCTCGAAAGCTTCCTCGTTCGTCGCTTTCCCGTTGTGGAGCCAGTTCACGAATCGGGCGGCGTATTCCCAGCCCATGTCGATGGGTTTGTCGGGATTGACCCCTTCTCGGATGGACGCTTGACCCGAAGCAGTGCGGATATCGCCCCCGGTGAAGTCGGAATGGCCGAAGATGTTGCCCGTGTTGGCTTCGTAGTAGGGGAGATACGCCTCGACGAACTCGAAGTACTGGGCGACGGTGACCTCGGTGGTGGCCATCCGGTACGTGTAATCGACGGCCCCGTAGTGGTTGTTGGGAGTCGCGAACCCCAGCTCGTCGTCGTTGGTGCCCCGGTTTCCCGGGTCCCCAATGACGGCCCAGTCGAAGCCGTAGTCCGGGGGGATATCCGCGGAGGCGATTGACGCGCCGAGGGCGAGGGCGGCGATTGTCGATCGGGGCGCGTTCATCGTCTTCTCCTGATGGCAAGAGCGGTTGTGAGTCCAATGATGGCGAGGGTTCCGGGTGCTGGCACAGACGCGAGTCTCAGACCGAACGATCCATTCGTCGCGCCGGATGGCGTTCCGTATCCGATTGTGTCCAGCGGCAGAAGATCCCCGTAGGTGATGTCGGACCAGTCCGAGCCGTGAGCGAATCGAACAAAGGGACCCGTGTCGATCGTTTCCAACCATTCGCTCACGCCGCCGGCGACATCGAGGAGCCCCCACGGGCTCTGGATGTCGGGGAAGGATCCGACATCGAGCGGGTAGCTATCTCGGTCCCCCGCGTTGCGTTCGAGCCCGGGGATGAGCTCGTCGTCCGAGGATCCGGGGAAGAGCCAGTAGCCCCCCTCGCCATTGTTCTTGCTGGGATCCCAATAGGCCGCCTTTGTCATTTCATCGCGTGTCGGGATCCAGAAGGACGCGCCCGGGTTGTGGGTGAGCTGGTGGTTCCACGAGCCGTCGTCGTTCTGGGTGAAGGTGGACGTGTCGTACACCCCTGTCTCGAACGCGGCTTCGTTGGTGGCTTTGCCGTTGTGGAGCCAGTTGACGTAGCGGGCGGCGTATTCCCAGCTCATCTCCGCGGCGCGGTTCTCGGAGATCCCGTCGCGGATGTGCGCATGCCCGGATGCAGTGCGGATGAGCCCACCAGTGAAATCGGAGGATCCGAAGATGTTGCCGGTGTTGGCTTCGTAGTAGGGGAGGTAGGCCTCAACAAACTCGAAGTACTGCCCGACGGTGACCTCGGTGGTTGAGATCCGGTAGGTGTAGTCCACCGCGCCGAGGTGCTGGTTTCCAAAGAACTTGAACACCTCGTCGTCGTTCGTGGCGCGGTTGCCCGGGTCCCCGATGGTCGCCCAGTCGAAGCCGTAGTCGGGTGGGATGTCGGCGTAGGTGATTGACGCGCCGAGGGTTGCGCCGAGGACGGCGAGGGGTGCATTGGAACGCATGGGGGCCTCCGAGTGATGGGGTGGGTGCTCACCACGACACAAGCATCGTCATTCACACCGATCCACCCAAACTATCGAGCATTCCTGCGTCATTCGCAAGCCCCCACCACCGTTCACCACCCCTTCACCCCACCACACCCGCGCCGTATCCTCATCCGCAATGCCCACCACCACCGAATCCATCACCGACACCAGCGCCCAGCAGCGCGCCGCGCTCCGCTGGCTCCTCGTCCCCACCTTCACCCTCTTCACCGCAATCGCCTCCCAGATCGCGATCCCCACCCAGCCCCTCGGGGTCCCCATCACCCTCCAATCCCTCGCCGTCGTCCTCTGCGCCCTCGCGCTCGGACCCAAACTCGGCGCGGCCTCCATGCTCCTCTACATCATCACCGGCGCGATGGGTGTCGCCGTCTTCGGAGAAGGCCAATCCGGAATCGCCACCATCCTGGGACAAACCGGGGGCTACATCCTCGGCTTCCTCATCGCCCAACCCGCCGCGCATCTTATCATAAGAAGACGAGACAAAACCATCCGTGGTTGGGGCGCGATCCTCACAGCATCTATCGTTGTCCACCTGGTCATCTTCGCGATCGGGGTCCCCTGGCTCTTCGCCGTCCGGAACCTCGACCCCGACACCGACCCCATCTCCATCGCGAGCGCGATCCACTACGGGTTCACCGTCTTCGTCCCCGGGATGATCCTCAAATCCATCATCGCGACCCTCATCGCGCTCTGGGCCCTCCCCTACATCGCGCACCGGGTCTGGTAACGGTTCTCGGACATCCCGATCCGCGCACGACACCCCACATCGCACGATCCCACCCGATCGGGTGACCCGGACCGAACCCCGCGCCGGGTCCGCCCGATCCCGATCCCGTGAGCCCCGCGCGCCCATCCCACACCCGACACGCCTTCTCACTGGTTGAGCTGGTCATCGTCGTGGTCATCATCGCGATCCTCGCCGGGATCGCGGTCCCGCGCATGAGCTCCGGCGCGGAGAACGCCGCCCAGGGCGCGATGATCGGTTCACGCGACTCGCTCCAGAAAGCCGTGGATCTCTACACCATCGAGCACCACGGCGCCCTCCCCCACGAGGGCGCGGGGACCCTCAAGACCTTCTACTTCCGACTCCTCCAGACGTCCGACCTGGACGGGACCCTCAACAGCTCCGGGATCTACGGGCCGTACATCAACGGGATCCCCGTGAACCCCATCAACGGGAAGGCCGCGATCCGGCTCGGGGGCGCGGCCGCGGGGGCGGACACGCACGGGTGGCGGTACGACAAAGCATCGGGCGCGATCGAGCCCGATCACACGGCCGGGGATCGGACGTTCAAGGGGACGGGGGAGACGATCGAGAAGGTGACGGATGATCTGATCACGGATCTGGGTGGGTGATCGGATCGGATAGCATCAGCTATGAGCGATCGCGCGTTCATTGTGCTGTATGACGGGTGGTGCTCGGTGTGCACCCGGGGGGCGCGTCGGTTGACGCCGTTTGAGCGGGCGCATCCGGAGAAGCTGGCGCTGCGGGATCTGCGGACCCATCCGGAGCTGATGGAGGCGCACGGGATCGATCCGGGGGAGGCGCGTCGGGTGATGTGCGCGATCACTTCGGACGGCGATGTGGTGAAGGGGATGGACGCGGTGCGCGCGACGGCTCGGGTCGTGGGACGGGGGTGGATGATCTCGTGGACGGCGCTGCCGGGGATCCGGTGGGTGGTGGATCGGTTCTATGGGTGGTTCGCGCGGAACCGGTTGCGCTGGTTCAGGACGAGCGATTGTCCGGACGGGGCGTGTTCCGTCGAGGACTGATTACTCGAGGTAGGTCTCGATGGTGAGATCGCCGGAGATGGTTTTCTCGACGGGGCATTTGCTCGCGATCTCTTTGAGTCGGGCGCGTTGGGTGTCGTCGAGGTTTCCGGTGAGGGTGAGGGAGACGTCGATGCGCTCGGGGCCTCCACGTCCTTCGGGACGGGAATGGGCGAGGTCCAGGCGGATCTCGTCGAGGTCCCATTCCTTCCGGTCGGCGTACATCCGGACGGTGATGGCTTTGCACGCGCCGAGGGCGCTGAGGAGGTAGTCGTAGGGGCTCGGGGCGGTGTCGGTGCCTCCGAGTTCGCCGGGTTCGTCGGCGTTGAAGGTGTGGTTGGAGGATTGGATGGTGGTCGCGTATGTGGCGCGTCCGAGGGTGACGGTGGTGATTGCTGGGGGGGCTGGCTTTGTGTGGGTGTCTTCCATGTGGGGGATTGAAGGCGCTTGGGGGTCGGATTATTTCGCTCAGGGGTGGGTTGCTCGGTTCGGAGGAGCTGGGACGCTGCTTTTCGGATGGTTTCGGCGCGGGCTGGGGTGTCGTCGTACTGGCGGCAGAGGTCGGTGAGACGGGCTCGCGCGAGGGATCGGGATTCGTGCTCGATGAGCGCGGATCGTGCGGTGTTGATGCGCTCGAAGTTGGTCAGGGCGCGCTGGAAGGTCTCGGACTCGAGGACGACGGCGAGTTGTTCGAGGGTGAGGTGGTGGATGTCGCAGAGGTCGAGGGTGGAGAAGTCGGGGCGGAGGAGGTCGAGGAGGAGGGCGCTGGCGAGGTTGCGGATGGTGTCGGGGTTGTTGAGGTCTCGCTGGTGTGTGTTCGTCGTCTGGTTCGTCTTCATCATGGGGAATTGAAGACGGGCGGCGGGGGCGGCTCAAGGGGGTGGTTGGTGGGTGCGGGGAGATTTGCGCACAAAGACAAGAACTAGACCCTGAATTAATACTCTTACAATGCTGCTTGTCGATGCAAAATTTTTTGTTAGCAGCACTAACTTGCCTTGGTGACGCGGGAGCATGCACTAGGGGAAAAACCGTGTGCGTTAGTAAAAAGTCGTCAGAAGTCGTGTAAAATCGTGTTTCTTGAGCAAAAAATCAGGCTCCCTTAGCAAAGCATCAAGCCCAGAATGGGAGATATCGGCGGTCACGTGCACCAGTACCCGCCGATGGATCCCGCTTAATGAGCCCAGCTTCAGTGGCATATTTGATAATCTGTGACACCATTACAGTTTTACTAGATTCGTTGGGCAAGCCAAATCTTTCTCTCAAAGTTTGATTAGTCATATATTCGTTCGATATGAATTTTAAAGCAGCGTGCTGATAGCATGCTCTTATACGGTCATTTCGATCCATATCATCAAACGACTTTGGTCCATAGAGGATTACGGAGGTACGGCGATCTCCTTGACGGAAATCAGGAGCTGGAAGCTGAGCAAACTCGGCTTCGCGCACAACCTTGTCCACGCCACTACCTAGCTCTTCACAAATCCCCATTCTGCGCATTAAATCAGCGAGCTGTTCATTTCTTGACTGATAACTGTCTATGAATCGACCGACATCAACGATAGGAATGCCAGGGTTGGAAATCTCAATACGGTTTGGGTAGATTTCAACCAATACAGATGTGCCAGTCATTGAAAAATCTTGGTGCACTAAGGCATTTGCAATCAATTCTCGTACGGAAACATCTGGAAGAAGCTTGATTCCCTGACGTATAGAACCCTCAAATATCTCGCGTTGTGGCAGTTGAGAGACCACTAGACGAACAAGATCACGAAACCCGGATGCATAGCCCCTGTACACGGTTTCATCTAGCCGTGTATTTGCCTTCGACAACTCTTCATAGACCACTACCCTTGCGGCTTTCCGACGCAGATCATGAAAGTCGCACAGATCTCTCGCAAAAAGAATCGCCGCAATGCGAAGTAAATCAAAATTAGATCCCTTACGCACGAGCAATCGCTCTCTCACTAGACGGTCCAAAATTGCGGCTGAACTAGTTGGGAACGGCTCACGCATCAACTCGAAGAACGACTGCGTATCCAGGCGATCGATGACCTGTTGGCCAGACACGTCGATGAGCGCAGGTTCAGCGAGCCACTCTGGTTGGCCTTCCTGAAAGATTGATCTGAGTCGATCCTCTGTCATCGCAACAAGTGATTCGCCAGATCTCATCAGGTACCGCCCGTCAAGGGCGAAAGCCGTCCCCAAGGCGCGGCTCGGAATCTCCACAACCACTACTCGACCATCAGGATGGTGAACGACGCTTATCCCAACATGGAATCCCACTTTATTGAGGACCTGAGTTGTGACAGCTTCAGGATTCTGGAATGCTTCAGATCCAACTACTCGACGGGGTTGTTTATCTGTGATCCCTAGCAGTAGATGTCCGCCGCCCTCGTTGGCAATTGCCACACAATACTCGAAGAGTTTATCTAGGGAGAATTGAACCTTTGCTTCTTTAAATTCCAGCTGAGCAGTCTCAGATGGAGCTGCCAGCCAGGTATCGATTTGCTCTACAGTTGCCATCATGAAGGGTGTCAGATTAACCGATCCTCGCTCGCGATGCCGTGGGCGGGGGCGGTGTTGAGTTGGACCATGACTTCGCCCTGGACGCGTTTGGCTTCGTCGGGGTCGACGTAATCCGAGTGACACGCGGCCTTTCCGTCCTCGTCGACGGCTCCGGCTTTGTCGAGGGCTTTCTTCGCTTTACTCGCGAGCTTGTGGATTTCCTCGGGTTTGAGGTAGCCGCGTTGTTCGAGGATTTGTTGTTGCTCGGGGGTGAGCGCGTCGGACTTCATGGGTTTGCCCCGTTCGAAGCCGTCGGCTTTGCCTGAGGCGAACTCTTGGATTTCCTTGGAGATGCGGACGGAGCACCAGTCGTGGCCGCACATGGCGCAGAAGTCGGTGTCGACGTCGAGATCTTCGTCGTGGTAGGCGCGGGCGGTGTCTTCGTCGTAGCTGAGTTCGAAGTGTTTGTTCCAGTTGAGGGCGGCGCGGGCTTTGGTGAGTTCGTCGTCCCAGTCTCGGGTTCCGGGGATGCCGAGGGCGACGTCGGCGCTGTGGGCGGCGATTTTGTAGGCGATGCAGCCTTCCTTCACATCGGAGCGCTTGGGGAGCCCGAGGTGTTCCTTGGGGGTGACGTAGCAGAGCATGGATGCGCCGTGGTAGGCGATGGAGGTGGCGCCGATGCAGCTTGTGATGTGGTCGTATCCGGGGAAGACGTCGGTGACGAGGGGTCCGAGGACGTAGAAGGGGGCGCCGTGGCAGAGGCGGCGCTGGAGTTTGGCGTTGAACTCGATCTGGTCGAAGGGGACGTGGCCGGGGCCTTCGACCATGACCTGGACGCCCTTGCGCCAGGCGCGTTCGGTGAGTTCGCCGATGGTTTCGAGTTCGGAGAGCTGGGCGGCGTCGGTTGCGTCGGCGAGTCCTCCGGGGCGGAGGCCGTCGCCGATGGAGAAGGTGATGTCGTGCTGGCGCATGAGGTCGCAGATGTCGTCCCACATGGTGTACATGAGGTTGTCTTTGTTGTGGGTGAGCATCCATTTGGCGAGGAGGGAGCCTCCGCGGCTCACGATGCCGATGAGTCGTTCTTTGACGTATTTGAGGTGGGCGAAGCGGACTCCTGCGTGGATGGTGAAGTAGTCGACGCCTTGTTTGGCTTGGTGCTCGAGGGTTTCGAGGACGATCTGTTCGTTGAGGTCTTCGAGCTTGGTCCCGATGATCATGGAGTAGATGGGGACGGTCCCGATGGGGACCCGTGCTGCATCGAGGATGGCGCTTCGGGTGAGGTCGAGGTCGCCTCCGGTGCTCAGGTCCATGACGGTGTCCGCGCCCCACTGCTCGGCCCATTGGAGTTTTTCGACTTCTTCGTCGGTGCCCGAGCTGACGGGGCTCGCGCCCATGTTGGCGTTGACTTTGGTTTTGGAGGCCCGACCGATGCACATGGGGTCGAGGTTCTTTTTGAGGTGGTGGATGTTGGCGGGGATGACCATGCGCCCGGCGGCGACTTCGTCGCGGACTTGCTGCGCGGTGAGGTGGGGTTCGCGCTCGGCGACACGGGTCATCTCGGGGGTGATGATCCCGAGGCGCGCGGATTCGAGCTGGGTGATGGGGGTGAAGCCTTCGGGGGTGATGACTCGGCGGGTTTGCCCGAGGGCGTCGGTAAAGGTGTGGACGTGGTCGGGGGTTTCGTCGAGGGCATCACAGGGGGTG
>JALUWX010000047.1 GCA_027019265.1 Phycisphaerales bacterium | reverse complement strand
CCCCCCGAACCATCGAGCCCCCCAAGCTCCGGATGCTCGTACAACAACTGCACCAGCTTCCGCCGGGCCGTCAGCGCAAGCGGATCATCCGGATCATCGATCAGCAGCGCATCGATCGCATCGCGAGGATCCAGGTGCTCCCCGAGCGCGAAACGCACCACCAGCGTGTTCGCCCGATCCGTGTTCGCGTAGTCCCGCAGATACGAGCCGAGCTTCGTCCGGAGCGCCTCCCCGAGCCCCGGAGCCCCGCCCTGGATCGCGCCATCGTGCGCGAGGATATCGAGCCACCGCGCCTGCTCGATCTGCGCCGGATCGATCAGTTCATCCAGAATCGAATCGATCGCCTCGATCGCACGCAACGGCCGCTCCGCGCGGATCTCGCAATACGCGAGCGACAACGCGCACTCTCGCACGTACTCCCGGTACGAATCCGCATCATCCGACCCGATCGCCCGCCGCAACTCATCCGAAGCCACCGCATACGCGTTCGCGCTCCGCTCCGAATCCGCACGACTTAACGCATCCAGCGCCCGGGTATACGCAGCAATGAACCCCGAACGGAGCATCGGGAGCGAACCGAACCTCCGAGACAACTCCAGCACATGACCGATCTCCCCGAGCGACACGAGCTGCTCGAGCGCGATCCGCGCACACTCCTGCGCCCCCTCCACACCCCCGCTCACCTGATTCCGCTCCCCCATCCCGAGCAGCCCCTGGATCGCAAGATCCCGCGCCACCGCCGTCGTCAAAAGCGTCTCCGGCTCGACATCCCGCAGATACAACGCCCGACGAGTTGCTTCCCGCCAATCCCGCTCCCTCGCCACCACCCCCAACAACCGCTGCTCCCCGAGCTCCCGGACATCATCCGCCGTCCCCGGCGCTTCCGTCAGCTTCTCGAGCCACAACCGCGCTTCCGTGTAATCGTGCCCCCCCCGGATCTCCGCGTTCTGCGATCGGCACATCGCCACACCCAGCATCGAACGCGCCACATGCTCGTACTCGAACAGGTCCGTATCGACCCGATCGAGCACCAACGACTTCCCCTCAAACCCCAGAATCCAACCGAAACTCTGCAGCACCGTTTCGGGCACCACCCGGCGCTCGAGCACCGCGAGCGAATACCCCACCCACCCCAAAATGAACCGCGCCCTGGAATGGGTCGCACGCACATCCCCGAGCTCCTGATCAAACGCGAGCTGCTTCTCCCCCACACTCCGAGCGGCGGCCTTGTTCAGCCGATCGATCGACACAAACGCGTACGAAGCGATCCGCTCAAGCTCGGGCTCGATCCCCGACAACGCCTCGATCGCACGCGCCCGACGATCGCCGTCGAGCAGATCGATCCGCGCGAGCGATGCCGCCCGTTCATGCGCCTGATACACCCGCACGATCAGCTCGAGCCGAAGATCCAGAAGCACATCGTCGGCCATCAGCTCGCAAAGCACCCGAGCCCGCGCCATCGAACGATCCATCGAATCCGGATCCAGCGCCCCCTCCCGGATCATCGACAGATACAACGACCCCAATCGTTCCGCGAGCACCCGACGATCCGACTCGTCGTCCTCAGCAAGAATCCGATCAAACAGCTGGATCTCCAGAAGCTCCCCGAGCCCCTCCTCGCGCAAGAACCCCGTCACCGTCTCGTCCTCAGGAGAAGCTACCGCGCCCCCGGCGCACCCGAGCAACGCGCACACCAACCCGACCTGGAACCAACGATCACTCATCGCGTGGGACATAGCTCCGCTTCACGTACCCCTCGTCCTGCGCCACCTGCATCGCCGTCGCGATCGCCCCGATCGGCGCATCCCGACGCGCCCGGATCGCAACCCCAGCATCCCTCGGGAGCGCGGCCAGCACCGCGCGGAGCTCCTCGCGCGACCGAGCCACCCTCGACCCGATCCGATACTCCACACCATCCGCTGTCCGCACCACATCCACAATCTGCGGCTGCAGCTCACTCGCGCTCACCCCACCACCCTCGCCCTGCACCGACGACGACAGATCCCGCTCGGGCTCCTTGAAACTCGAGGTCACCAAGAAGTACACCAAGAGCAGGAACACCACATCGATCATGCTCGTCAACGGGAGCGCCCCGAGATGGGACCCCCGACGACGTCTCCGTTTCGCGCCCATCATCCACCCCCCACGGGCGCATACGTCCCCATCTTCCAGCGCGTCACCCCCGCCTCCGTCAACGATGTCAGCAAGCGATCCAGATACACCGCGGGCGCATTCCGATCGGGACGGATCAGCACATCGAACACCTGGCCGCGCCCCTCCGTCGCGAGCCCCGAGACGGCCAACCGATGGATCTCGCTCAGCGCCGTCACCCGGGACTCGACGTAGTAATCCCCGTTGAACCCGATATCGATCACCATCGCCGCCTGACGATCCTCGCGCTGCTCCGTCCCCTCCTCACGAGGAAGATCGATCTCCGTCCTCCGGAGATCCCCCAGGTGCGAGGTCAGCATGAAAAAGATGATGAGCTGAAACACCACGTCGATCATCGGCGTCAGATCGACCTGCTTCTGGTGCCCGGACTCTCGATCACGTCGCCGCAACGTTTCAGCTCCCCTGCCCTTGCGACGCGCTCGCCTGCTCGAGCGGCGCGATCAGCTCATCGATCAGCTCATTGATCTCCGTCGTCAGATGATCGATCCGGTTCCGGAGATACGTGTACGCGCTCGTGCACGGGATCGCGACGATCAGCCCGAGCACCGTCGTGATCAGCGCCGTCGAGATGCTCCCCGCAAGCTGATCAGGACGCGCCGGACCCTCAGCCATCGTGATCGCATCGAACGCGCCCACCATCCCCACCACCGTCCCAAGAAGCCCCAACATCGGCGCGATCGAAGCGATCAGCCCGATCCCATCCGTGAGCCGGTACAACCGATCGATCTCGAGCTGCCCCGTCTCCTCGACCGTCGAACGGAGCTCGAGCATCCCGAACGGAGACCGCGCCGAACGGGTCAGCGACGACCCCACCACACGCGCCAAATAGCTCGCATTCTCCTCATCCGAGCACAGCTCGATCGCACGCTCCACATCCGACTCCGCAAGCGCCGGGCGGAGTTCCTCCACCAGCGCCTCGGGGGACAACTTCTCGCGCCGGATCCGGAAGATCTGCGCCGAAATCATCCCGATCGCGACAAGCGACAGGATCAGGATGATCGCACCGATCGGCCCACCCGACACCACATAATCCAGCAACGAACGATCAACACCCTCGTCCTGCGCGAGCGTGATCAACACCGGTTCCATCGCCAATAGCGTGTCCATACAACTCCCCGGGGCGCATCGCCCAGTCTCAATCCGTGCGCGACCTCGCGCCGGACTCCATTGCTCCGTGATATGTGCGATCCAGCGCCTCGAGCGCCGCGCCGCGATCGTGCTCGATCGCGATCCGACGAGCCATCTCGATCCCGACCCGCGCGATCGGGAGCTCGCCCCCGAACCGGACCACCACATGGGACAGCTCGATCATCGCGCGAGACACCGATTCTTCATCCCCCTCCAGCGCGAGCGACTCCGCGAGCGCGAGCCGCGCCCACCCATCGATCCACGTCGAATCCATCGACGTCGCGCGCGACCGGAGCCACGCGCGGGCACGCTCACGCTCCTCCGAATCCGGATCCAGCTGCGCCGTGCACATCCGCACACACAGCTCCATCCCGATCCCCCCACCCGCGCCACGCGCCTGTTCCATCGCGCCCCCGTACCCCGGCCGATCGTCAATCGCCCCGCGCAGCGCGATCATCGCCCGCTCCACATCACCCCACGCTTCATGATCGCGCAGCAGTTTGAACAACGCGCCCCCACCCGCAACCCCGCCCACCATCGGCGCATCCGGATGAAGCGAATGCCTCGGATCGAACCCCTTCCGCTCCCCGCTCATCCGGAGCGCGAGCATCGCGACACACGCATCGCTCGTGTCCCCCCGGAGCCCCGCATCCTTCAGGAGCACCGAGAACACCCAACGCGCCTGCCGCGACTCCGATCCCAGCAATCCCGGCGCGAGCGTCCGAACGGACTCCGCCGCCCCGCGCCAATCGCCCACCCCCGCGCGCACAAATCCCACCCGGGACCGTTCATGCATCTCGTCATACCCAGGAGCCGCGCGGAAACCCTGGTCCACCCCCACATGAACCACCTCGAACCAAGGCACTTTCTCTGTCTCCCCATCAATCTTGACCCAAACCCCATCGACCCCCTGACCCAGCAACTCCCCGTTCAACTCCGAAACCACCCCGTCCTCGATCACCCCCACCACAACATCCGCCGCGCTCGCGGAGTACACCCCCACCACCAACCCCACAAGCAGACCCAGCAACCTCAAGGCGTCACCCCCGGATTGCTCCCGCTATCGCTGATGTGCACATAGCGCCCCCCCGTGTTCTTCGCGATGTTCCGCATCATCGACTCCACCCGCTGCTGCGCCGTCGGGTTCCCGACCTCCCCGAACAAAATACAGTGCACCGGGATCCGCCGTCTCCGATTGAGCTGCGAGATCAACCCAACCACCTCGGGCTTGAACTCCCCGTCCGTCATGAAATAGATCGCGTCCGCTTTGGGCACGAGCCCGTACATCATCTCGAACGCTTCCTCCGGCCTCGTGTCCCCGTTCGCGCTCTCGCTCATCACCGCCACACCCGTCGAAGCCTTGTTCGCGCTCGTCGCTTTCACCCAGTTCGAGGTCCCGAACAGAGGTTCCGCCATCGTCGAATAGAGAACGATCGAGAACTCCGCCCCCCCCGTCAGCGCGTGCACCGAGCGGATCAGCTCCACCTGGGTCAGCTCCCAGCGCGTCATCTCCCCCGACCCGAGCAGACTGTTCATCGATCCCGAGTGGTCCACGATGTACCCGAACCGCTTCCCCGATGCTTCGAGCCCGAAGAAACTCGCGCCCTCCCCCGTCCCCGCGCCCGAGCTCCCCGTGCTGACATCCACACTCGATATCGCCCCCCCACCCATGTCCAGCTCCGGAGCCAGCTCATCCGCGAGATCGCTCACGCTCTGGTTCGATCCCGAATCCGACAACAGATCCAGATCCACGATGGACTCCGTCTGGATCTGCTCGAACTGCACCTCCTGAACATCGATCGCCGTCTGCTCGTCCAGCGCCGACTCCGGGAGCACCGCGAACTCCACCGGGAGCGAATCACCACCCCCAGCATCCCCGATCGAATAGTCGATCCGAACCAGCAGCGCGATCACCAGCAGCACAATGTGCACGATCACCGAGATCCCGAGCCCCCCCAGGGTCGCGCGTTCGATGATCCGCCGATGAGGCGAAACATACTCCGCTTCGATCATGTGTGGTCCCGCTTCGCGCTCGTCCATCGCGCCGATCCGTCCCTTCCGTGTCCCGAATCCGTTCTCCCCACAGTACCGCGCCCACGCGATCCCCGCTCGGTCCGATCATCCCATTCGTGCGATCCGCCGTCCGGTTCGATCCCCCTCCGGATCCACCCCATTTCCTCCCACATCAGCCCCGCAGGTTGACCCTCCCCTCCCCCCTGTGTTCAATCCCGAGCACATGGAGAACCGAATGACCAACGACCCGAAGCCCAACCGCGCCAAACCCGACCGCGTCCTCCTCAAACTCTCCGGCGAAGCCTTCTGCGCCCCGGGCTCCTTCGGGATCTCCACACAAGAACTCTCCACCATCGCCGAAGAAGTCAAAGACGCAGCAAGCGCCGGAGCCCAGGTCGCCGTCGTCGTCGGAGGCGGAAACATCATCCGGGGCGCCGAACTCGCCAAAGCCGGCGACATCCAGCAAGCCACCGCCGACTACATGGGCATGCTCGGAACCGTCATCAACGCCCTCGCCCTCAAAGAAAAACTTGTCACCCTCGGGGTTTCCTCCCGGGTCATGTCCGCCCTCGACATCCGCTCCGTCGCCGAACCCTTCATCCGAGGCCGCGCCATCCGCCATCTCGAAAAAGGCCGCGTTGTCATCCTCGCCGCAGGAACAGGCAACCCCTTCTTCACCACCGACACCTGCGCCTCCCTCCGCGCCACCGAACTCGACTGCGACATCCTTCTCAAAGCCACCAAAGTGGACGGCGTCTACTCCGCGGACCCCAACAAAGACCCCAGCGCCACCCGCTACGAAGCCCTTTCCTTCAAGGAAGCCATCAGCAAAGACCTGCGCGTCATGGACATGACCGCCCTCAGCATGTGCCAGGAACAGAAAATCCCCGTCCTCGTCTTCGATTTCAAAATCAAGGGCAACATCCGACGGGTCATCGAAGGCGAACCCATCGGCACCCTCCTCACCGCCGAATAACCCCCCGAACCACACCAAACGCCTACCATCCACCCACGCCCAGAATAAGCAGGGCGCGCGGAGAACGACCATGAGCACCGACCCCGACACCATCCTCCTCGAAGCCGAAGAATCCATGAAGAAAGCCGAGACCTACCTCGGCGACGAACTCCGCGGGATCCGCGCCGGCCGCGCCTCCCCCGCCATGGTCGAGTACATCAAAGTCGAGTGCTACGGCTCCCACACCGACCTCAAGGGCATCGCCGCCGTCTCCGTCCCCGAGCCCACCCAGCTCCTCATCAAGCCCTACGACGCCTCCATCATCAACTCCATCCGCCAAGCCATCGAAGACGCCAACCTGGGCGTCAACCCCCAGGTCGAAGACAAGCAGATCCGCATCAACCTCCCCACCCTCACCGCGGACCGGCGCAAGCAGCTCATCGCCCAAGCCAAAAAGGTCGGCGAAGAGCAAAAGGTCGTCATGCGCAACGCCCGCCGCGACGCAAACAAGCACGCCGACGCGCTCACCAAAAACGCCGATGTCCACATCTCCGAAGACGAGGTCAAAACCCTCAAGGACGAGATCCAGGAACTCCTCAAGAGCTACGAAAACAAGATCGACACCATGATCCAGAAGAAGTCCGAAGAGATCAACGACATCTGATCCTCCCCCGACATCTCAAAAACCAAAGCGGCTCGGTCCTCGGACCGAGCCGCTTGTCATTCAGGATCCAATCCGATCTCAACGCACGATGAACACGTGCGGGCTCACCAGCAGCACCTTCTCGTCACGGAGCAGCATCATCGCGTTGAGCTGATCCACGATCGCCGCGTACCGATCCTCACCGAGCACCGCGCGGAGGGTCGCCTCGACGGGATTCACCGACACGACCGGCGCTTCCATGAATCCGCCGAGCATCTCACGGAGCACCTTATCGAACGTCGGGGGTTCGGGATAGTGCACCACGTCGTAGTCACCCATGTCCAGCTCATCAGCAAGATCGTTGATCGCGTCATCGATCCCGCCGATCTCGTCCGCCATCTTCAGCTCGATCGCGCGCTCGCCCAGGAACAACCGACCCTCCGCCGTCTTGCTGAGATCGATCCCACGGCGTCCAGCTTTCACGCGCGACGTAAACAGGTCGTACGTCTCCGTCATCTCCTCACGAACCAACGCGACCTGCCGAGCATCCCAAGGCGACGACGAACTCATCAGCTCGCTCACCGGCCCGCGCGAACGCTCCACCACGTTGATCTTCAGCTTCTCGTACACATCCCCCATCGCGTACTTCCCGCCGACCACACCGATCGACCCAACCACGCTCGACGGATTCACGTACACCTTCTCACCCCCGGAGAGCACGTAGTACCCACCGGAAGCGGCCATATTCCCCACACTCACCCACACGGGCTTGTGCTCACGCAACCGCTCCACACCCTGCCACATCACCTCCGAAGCGATCGCCGATCCACCCGGGGAGTTGATCCGGATGACCACCCCCTCGATCTCGTCTTCCTTGATGATGTCCTCGATCGCGTTCCGGATCGTCCGCGACCCCGTCTGGGTCCCCCCACCGAACATCCCGCCCTCGGACGAGTCCCCGTCCACGATCGTCCCGAAGATGTGCAGCACCGCGATCGTCGGGTGATCGATCGACACCGTTCTGGGCTTCGACATCTGGGTGAACAGCGCGAACGGGTTTGAGAAGTCCGGCGCACTCGAGCCGCCCACGTCGTACGGATCCGTCACCCACGAGATCTCCGTGTTGTACTCGTCCGACAGGTGCGCCTTGAGCTCCGGGAGATCCACGACCGAATCGATCAGCCCGACCTCCATCGCCTCCTCACCGCTCGCGGACCACGCCTCCTCCATCGCGCGATCCAGCTCCCGATCCGTCATCCGACGACCGTCCTTGAGCTTCGCACGCATCTCGCCGTACATCGCATCCAGGAGCGACGAGATATTCCGATCCCACGCTTCGCTGGGCTCGCTCCGGGTCATCGTCTCGTTCGCGCCCTTGTAGTCCCCAACCTGGACGAGCTGCGCCTTCACCCCGACCCACTCGAGCATCGAAGCCAGGTACATCTCCTCCATGTGGATCCCCGGGAACGACACGAACCCACCTTCCTGGAGGATCACCTCATCCGCGTAGCTCCCGAGCAGCAGCGCCCCCGGGTCGTAATACTCCGAGAAAAGATGGATCTTCTTCCCCTCGTCCCGATACCGCTCCATCGCCGCACCGAGCTCCTCGATCTGGGTCGAGGACAGCGAAGCCCCTTTGAGCCGGATCACGAGCCCCCCGAACTCCGGATCAAACGCGAGGGTATCGATCGTCGTAATCAGACCCAGCAGGGTGTCCGAGCCCTCCCCGATCCAGTTGAACCCGTGCTGATACTCCGCCGGGGTCCCCTCGAGCACGAGCACCGCGAGCGACCTCGCCGCGACGACACCCTCCGTCTCGACCACCCGCGCTTCAGCAGCGCCGGCACTCCCAACAACCGTCCCGACCCCCACAAATGACCCGATCAAAGCGTGCACCATGCGCATACTCACAGCTCCTTCTGCAGAGAACCCAATATCCGTACGTACCAGTGTAGTGGGATCCACGCCCCCGGGTTTCACACCCCGCTCCGGCGCTCCCGAGCACGGTTCGTCTCAAAAACATCCGAGAGCCCCACCCCCCGATGTCGCAACACCGGCCCGAGCCGGACCGTGTCGATCACGATATTGACCATCCCGAGCGTGACCAGCACCGACCCCAGCGCCACCAGCACCACATGGAGCTGGGTCAACAGATCCCCCAGCAAGCCCCCCATCAGGACCCCCCCGACGTTCAGCGCATCCCCGACGCCCGCAACCAGAAACACCGCCAACAACGCGTACATCGACTGACGATCCACCCGACCCGTCCGCACGATCACACTCCGCATCGCGAGCATGATCGCGTGCGGGCGCAGCCCCCAGATCGCGATCGCCACACACGCAAGCATCGCCAATCGGAGCAAGGACCGATCGAGCCGCTGCGCCCCAGGGCTGATCAACGGCGCCGGCGAAGCCACATCGAACCCCCGATAGATCGCCCAGTAGATCAACACCATCGGGACATACGCAGACACCCCCAACGCCGCCCGCATCGCCGACCACCTCGTCACCAACCGGTGCGGCCGGAGCAGCACCAACGCCCCCACCCCCGAAAGCGCGAGCGCCCCCGCCCCGATCAAACCAAACACGTCCAGCTTCAGACCGTGCCCCGTCACGAATGTCACCGTCTCGTCGATGCGCAGCCCCCACACACACAGACACGCAACCAACGCCCCCACACTCCACAGCTTCAACCCGTGCGCCACCACCCCAGGCGCGATCAGCGGCTCAAGCTCCTCCGCCCTCGGATCCACCACCCCCAAGAGCGTCGCTCGCACCGGAACCCCGCACTCCGGACACGCCTCCCGGATCGACAACCCCCGCAGCTCATACCCACACGACACACAGCGCAGCTCACCCGTCAAACGACGCGCCATCGCCGCTTCACGAGCCCCCGCCCTGGCTTCCCTTTGCTCCTGTTCAGACCCGTGCATACGACCCCAAGAATCTCCAATCGGAACGCCAGCATACCACCAATTCCCAACCCGAGGGACCCGAAACCCCTCCCATCGCGTATCCTCACCCGACAACCACGCAGATTCAGGGACGACCATGCGCGAACAACTCGACCAACTCCGCGACCAGATCCAACGTGTCTACCTCGGATCACCCGAACCCATCGACATGCTCCTCTGCACCCTCTTCGCCCGAGGACACGCCCTCCTCGAAGACGTCCCCGGCGTAGGGAAAACCCTCCTCGCATCCTCCCTCGCAAAGTCCGTCGATACCCCCTTCTCCAGAATCCAGCTCACCCCCGACATGCTCCCCGCAGACCTCCTCGGGGTCTCCATCATCTCCCCCGACACCCACGAAACCCGCTTCCAGCGCGGCCCCATCTTCGCCTCCATCGTCCTCGCCGACGAAATCAACCGAACCACCCCGCGCACCCAATCCGCCCTCCTCGAAGCCATGAGCGAGGGCTTCGTCTCCATCGATGGCCAGCGCCACGAACTCCCCCATCCCTTCATGGTCGTCGCGACCCAGAACCCCAACGACTTCATCGGGACCTACCCCCTCCCCGAGAACCAACTCGACCGATTCCTCATGCGCATCTCACTGGGCTACCCCAGCGCCGAAGCCGAGCAGGACCTCCTCGAGATCCGACCCGCGCAGACCATCCTCGAATCCCTCGCCCCCGTCATCCACGCCGAAGACGTCGTCAACATCCAGAAACAAGTCGATCAGGTCCACCTCAGCGAACCCGTCCGACACTACATCGTCAACATCGCCCGCACCACGCGCGACTCCGACCAAATCGATGTCGGGCTCTCCCCCAGAGGGTCCCTCGCGCTCGCGCACGCATCCCGCTCCCGCGCATGGATCATGGGACGAGACTACGTCGAACCCGACGACGTCTACGACCTCCTCGTCCCCGTCTGCGCCCACCGTCTCGTCATCGGAGGCCCCTCCACCGGGGTCCAATGGGCTCGCGCCGCCGAACTCCTCACCGAACTCGCGCAGAGCATCAAAGTCCCCACCTGACCGCACAAGGTCAGTGAACCGGCCGCGCATCCAGATCCACCACCCCCATCAGCGCCCCGATCGCCTCGATCGGATGGATCGCGCGCACCCCCGTCGCATCCAGAATCTGATGCCGGCACGACGTCCCGTTCGCAACCACCCACTCCCCATCGCCCCGTGATCGCACCGCGGGCATCAATCGCTGCTCCCCGATCGTCCTCGACAACTCAAACATCTCCTCCCCGTACCCGAACGACCCGCACATCCCGCAGCACCCCGCATCGATCAGCTCCGCCCGCCCGGGCGCTACCTCCGACATCGCGTCCATCGTCGTCGCGCTCCCCCAAAGCGACTTCTGATGACAGTGCGTGTGCACCTTCATCCGCTGCTCCCCGCCGATCGCCTCCATCCGGTTCGGGTGCTCCCGCGCCCCCACGAACGTCTCCACCAGCGCACTCTTCGTCCGGAGTTCCCGCGCCCACCGCGACTCAGGATCCTCAAGCAGATCCTTCCAGTCATCGAGCACCACCGACAGGAACGAGGGCTCCAGGAACAGATACGCGCCCACCTCCCGATCCCCCACAAACCCCGCGATCCGCGCGAGCTGCTTCGTCCCATCCTTCTTCGCGTGATCCAGGTCCCCCTGAGAGATCGCCGATCGACCGAAGTCCGAGCACGTGATCAGCCCCGCCCGGTATCCCAGCGCCGTCAGCACATCCACCGCCGCGAGCCCGATCCAGGGCTCCGTGTGCGTCACCATCGTGTCCGACACGACCACCACCGCGTCCCCATCACCAGCCGGGATCGGGATCCGCTTGAGCGACGAATGGAACCTCGGGAGCGACCGCTCCGGGTGGATCCCCATCACGTGATTCACGACCGATCGCACCGGCGCCAGCCCGTTCGCGAAGTTCGCGAGCCCCGCCGACACCGAACCGATCCGGTTCAGCAGATCCACGTGCGAATACACGCGCGTCCTGAAGCTCATCCCGTTGAGCGTGTGGTTCTGGTACAGATACTCGCTCTTGAGCTTCGCCATATCGACATTGCTCGGGCACTCCGTCTTGCACGCCTTGCACCCGAGACACATCTTCAGCGTCTCCATCGTCCCGGGATCATCGAAGTCCGGGCTCCCACCATCCGCGCCGAACCTCGACTGCCCCGTGATCGCGAGCCGGAGCGCGTTCCCCCGACCGCGCGTCGAGTGCCGCTCCTCGAGCGATCCCTGGTAAGACGGACACATCGTCCCCTCCGCCTTCTTTCTGCACACCCCAGCCCCGTTGCACATCTCGATCGCATGACCGAACCCGTGCTCGTCGTCGTACCGGAACCCCGTCTCCACCCGATCGATCGTCAGGTTCACCGAGCCCGGCCGCACGCGCGTGTTCAGCGAGATCGACTCCAGCGCCCCCGGGCTCACAATGTTCCCCGGGTTCATCAGCCCATGAGGGTCAAACACCCGCTTCACCTGCCTGAGCGCCTCCATCAGCTCCGGACCCAGGAACCGCTCAAGCACAGGACCCCGCGCCCGACCATCCCCGTGCTCACCCGAAGCCACCCCCCCGAGCTCCTTCGCGAGATCCGCCGCCGCGCTCGCGATCCGATGCATCGCCCCCTCGTCCCGCGCATCCCTCAGATCCAGCAGCGGCCGCACATGGAGCACCCCCACACTCGCATGCGCGTAGTACGAAGCAATCGTCCCCTCCCCCTCCACCACCGCGCGCAGCCGACGCACATACTCCCCCAGGTTCTCCACCGGGATCGCACCGTCCTCGATGAACCCCAAAGGCTTCCGTTCCCCCTCCACCGCATGAAGCAATGGCTCCCCGGCCTTCCTCAGCTTCCAAGCCCGCGCCATCGAATCCGGATCCGTATACGTCTCGATCGCGCTCCCCAGAGCCACCCCCTCCGCCGCGCTCAGCTTCGACTCGATCGCCCCGAGATCCCGACCAAAGAACTCCACATACAGCACCGCCTCCGGATCCCCCCCCCGCGCCCCACCCTCCTTCTGCGGGAGCAGATCCACATACCGCCGGTACTCCGTGTTCTGCCGAGCCAAACGCAGAATCAAATCATCCAGAAGCTCCACCCCAGCAGGACCGAGCCCGAGCATGGGCTCGACGAGCGCGATCGCCTCATCCACACTCGCGCAAGCGATCACCGCAAGCCCCTTGCACCTCGGGATCTCGTGCAAGATCAGCTCCGCACCGAGCGTCATCGCCAAAGTCCCCTCGGACCCGCACAGCAGATGCGCCAGATTCACACCCCCCGGATCCCACCCCGACGATTCGCACTGTTCCAAAATCACATCGAGCTGATACCCCGCGCTCCGCCGCTTCGTCTTCGGGAACCGTTCCCGGATGAGCCCCGCATTCGCGCGCACGATCGACATCACCTCGCGTGTGATCCCCATCACCCGTTCATCGCGCAGCGCCGACCCCGCCCCGAACGTCACCCGTTCCCCGTCCCACAGACACGCATCGATCGACGACACGTTATCCGACGTCCGCCCGTACAGGATCGAGTGCACCCCAGCAGCGTTGTTCCCGATACACCCCCCGATCGTCGCTTGACGCGCCGTGGACGGATCAGGCGCAAAGAACACTCCCTCCCCCCGGATCGCATCGTTCAGATCATCCACCGTCACCCCGGGCTCGACCACACACCGACGCGCCCCCGCGTCCACCGACACGATCCGGGTACACCGACCCGACACATCGATCACCACCGCTTCGTTCACACACTGACCCGCGAGCG
>JALUWX010000046.1 GCA_027019265.1 Phycisphaerales bacterium | reverse complement strand
CCAGCCCCCGCGCGATCATCCCCCCCAGCGCCACACACGCGCGAGCCCGCGCGTTCTGCTCATACACCACCGCCGTCTCCTGCGCGCGCATCGATTCGATCAACCCCCCGAGCGTCGTCGGCGCTTCAACCAACAACCCCTCCCGAACGATCGCCTCCTCCAGCACCCCCGCATCAACCACCCCCGACCCGTCCGACACCGACACCGACCGCGCGATCAGCGACAACCGCTCCTGGTTCACCGCGCGATTCACCGAAGCGCTGCTCACCCCGAACCGCGCCCCAATCGCACCGCTCCGCTTCCCCTCCAGCGCGAGTTTCAGCATCACCCGCCGATCCGAATCATCCGGAGACCCCGCCCGCTGGAAGATCGGATCCCCCGACCCCTCGTCGTGCTTGAGCAGCGCCCGCCGAACACTCTCCCGACTCCGGCCCAACCGCTGCGCGATCCGCTCCGCGCACCGCGACGACCGCCACCCGAGCCGCGCCGCATACCCCCGCGCCCACCGCACCGCGCGTCCCAGCTCGTCCTCACTCAACCTCGAAAACTTCGCCGCACGCGCAAGCCGATCCGGATCCCGCGCCTCCACATGCTCCACCGCATTCGTCGAGAACAACACCGCCCGCCTCCCCGACCCCAGATCCGCGCGCGTCCCAACCAACCCCCGCCGCCGCATCCGTTCGATCGTCTTCCGACTCACCCCCCACCGCTGCGCCACCGCATCGATCCCCAGATACCCCCCACCCAGCTCCTCCGGGGTCCACTTCGCCTCCTCCGACAAACGCTCCGCGAGCGCCGACAGATCCCCCAGCAGCGCCTCCCCCGGGATCAACTCCGGATCCCCCATCTCCGGCCGATACCCCGTCACCCGGAACACCACGAAGTCCTCCGGATACACCCCCTCCACATCGATCAACGCCGCGAGCTGCTCGATCCGCTCCACATGACGACGCAACGTATCCCGACCCGAAAAGCGCAGCTCGTCCCCGAGGCGCTTGATCGACTCCGTCCGGATGCGCGTCAGCGCGGGCACACACACCCCGACTCAAGCGACACCCACTCCAGCGCCCCCCGCTCCACCAACCCGTGACCGTGCGCACGACGGATGAACTCGTCCAGCCCCTCCCGCGCCCGATCATCCACATGAAAGCGCAACAACTCCCCGATGTACTCCCGCGCCAGATCCCCCGGCCACCCCAGCCGCTGCGCATGATGACTCACGATCCAATCGAGCCGCTCCCGATTCCGCAAACGCACCCGCTCCAAAAGCCGCGCCGCATCATGGATCTTCGCCTCGTCCATATCCCCCCGACGACACATCCAAGCCGCATACACAAAAGGCAACCCCGTCAGCTCCTTCCAAGCCAACCCCAGATCGATCTGATACGGATACCGCACCGCCGGAGGCGACCCCGTCACCACCTTGTCCCCGATCATCAGCACCGCCTCCGGCCAGTCGTCCTCCGACCGCTGCTCCCGAACGTCGTAATCCACAAACTCCGCCGTGACCCCGTGCGCATCCCGGAGCACCACATCGCACAGCGCCACCGACGTATGAGAGTCCGTATCCGCATGGACCCGCGTGATCCGATCGATCGGAACCCTCGAGAACAACCGCACCGTCAGCGTCGGACCATCACACCCGATCATCCCACCCGGGATCAGCACCAGGTCCGGATCGGGACGCGCACCGTCCACCACACTGATCAGCCCGATGTCCGCCTCCCCCGACCCCACCATCGGCGCAATCCTCGAAGGCACAGCCCGGATCAGGACCACATCCCGATGCGCATCAAGCCCCTCCACCAGAGGCGCCGTATTCAAATATCCAACCGCAGCAATCGTGACTGGGACGCTCATACCCCATTCTTCGCGTGAAACTGGGCAAAGAATGCGAAATTGTCCGATCGAAAGCCCTGATTCGGTGGCCGATTTCGACCACCGATGTACATTCCGAATGACCGCATATCCCGCACCCAACGCGGGTTTTTGCGAAAAGTCTCGGCCCACCTCTCTCTTGCACCCGGACCGAGACACACATCTTGGGTAGTCGCGTTCGTCCTGGTGGGAGTTGAGAAGAGCCACGGACACCATGTGTCCACACGAACGCGGAAGCGATGCTTTCCTACCCACCCGGCGTCGGGTTGCGCTACAGCCCGGCGTCGATTCCACGAGAACCACCCCTATCCGGGGTGGTTCTTTCATACATCCACCCAACCCCCTTGAGCACACCCACACCCTTCGACGATACTGATGACATGGGCATTCACCCCGTCATCCTCATCGGCGCCGGAGGCCACGCCACCGTCGTCGCCCAGTGCGCCCAGCTCACCGACACCCCCATCCTCGGTGTCTACGACGACGACCCCAACGCACGACTCCTCTCACGACCCGAAGCACCACAACACCTGGGCTCCATCGCCGACTTCGTCAACACCCAACCCGAACACTGGATCCTCGCGCTCGGGAACCTCGAAACCCGACGCGCCATCCTCGACCAAGGCGCCCAACGCGCCGCGCCCCCACTCATCCACCCCAGCGCCACCGTCGCACCCGACGCCGAAATCAGCGAAGGCGTCTACATCGGACCCGGCGCCATCATCCACGCCAGCGCCCGCATCAAAGCACACGCCATCATCAACTCCGGCGCCATCATCGAACACGACTGCACCATCGACACCAACACCCACGTCGCCCCCGGAGCCGTCCTCTGCGGCCATGTCACCGTCGGACCCCACACCCTCGTCGGCACCAACGCAACCGTCATCCCCGAAATCACCATCGGATCCCACACCACCATCGGCGCAGGATCCACCGTCGTGGACAACGTCCCCGACAACACCACCGCCGTCGGATCCCCAGCAAGGATCCTCGGGACCACCACCTTCTAATCCGCTCACTCCCCCGAGATCGCGCGCCCGCGCAGCTCGTCCGCGCGCTCGATCAACCGATCCCGCGCCCCCTCCGGATCCGTCGTCTCCTCGACCGGAACCATCGCGAAGTCCCACTCGATGATGTTCTCGAAATCCACCGGGAGCGCCGTCGCCACCAGATCGATCCCCGGATACTCATGCAGCGGCGCACGCGCCGTCCGCGCCTCGTGGATCGACTCGTACCCATCGAGCTCGAGCCGAACGTCGTACGTCCCGTAGAACGTAAACCGCGCCTCGCAAGGCGTCGTCCCGATCGGCTCATCATTCAAAAACACCCGCGCCCCGCTGGGCTCGCTCGTCACCCGGATCCGCCGCTCGATACACCCCGACAGCGCGAGCAACCCACACACCCCCACAACCGCGCACACACCCTTACGCATCGCTCGTCTCCGCACGCTTCGTCTCGACACCCGGAGCCCCGATCTCCCGCTCGTCGAACTCGTCCCCACGGAACATCGACCCCAGATACGCGCGCCGAACCAGATCCGAGTTGATGAGCGATCTCGGGGTCCCCTCCGCGAGCACCTTCCCCCCATCCAGGATGTACGCGCGATCACACACCTTCAGCGTCTGCTGCACATTGTGATCCGTGATCAGAATCGAGATCCCCCGCTCCGTCAATCGCCGGATCTCGTCCTGCAGATCCTCCACCGCGATCGGATCCACCCCCGAGAAAGGCTCATCAAGAAGAATCAGCTTCGGGTTCGTCACCAGCGCCCGCGCGATCTCCAGCTTCCGCCGCTCACCCCCCGAGCACGTCCGCGCCGGATCGTTCGCTTTGTGGGTCAGACCGAACTGCGCCAGAAGCTCCGCCGCGCGCTTCTTCCGCTGAGACCTCGAAAGCTTCAGCGTCTCCAGGATCGCCAGCAGGTTCTGCTCACACGTGAGCCGACCGAACACGCTGGGCTCCTGAGACAGATACCCCATCCCCAGCTTCGCATGACGATACATCGGGAGCCCCGTCACCTCGGTCCCGTTGAAGATCACGCGCCCGTCATCCCGCTCGATCATCCCGATCGTCATCCGGAACGTCGTCGTCTTCCCCGCCCCGTTCCGCCCGAGCAACCCCACGATCTCCGCGTGCTCCACCTCGAGCGACACCCCGTCCACCACGGTCCGCCCGTTGTACGCTTTCCGCATATTGATCGCTTCGAGCAGCGCCATGGACGGAGTTTAGCACGCCGGACCCGGCCATCCTCCCACCCGGATCACGGGCAACCCGAGCCCAACGCCATCAGGAACGCGCTCACATCGAAGAAGTCGTACATCCCGTCCCCGCTCAAATCCGCGCGCGGATCGTTCTCCGACAACAGCATCAGGAACAACGACACATCGAAGAAATCCAGGACACAGTCACCCGTCAGATCCGCCTCGCACACACTCGAGTTCAGATCCACGAGCTGCACCCCCGAGAAGAAATCCCCGATACACGCAACCGAACCCGACACCCCCACCCCGTACCCGTTCCCCGGCGTGTCGTATTCCCCGAGGATCACCGCCGAACCCGGATCGCTCACATCCACGATCGACATCCCATCGCTGTTGTTCCCCACAAACACCAAAGCCCCGTCCATCGTCACCGATCGACAACTCCCCAGCGTCAACGTCTGCAGCAACACCGGGTTCGACGGGTCCGACACATCGATCGTGCTCAATCCGCTCGTCGATCCCACCGAACACACCGTGTCCCCGTTCCGATCGATCCCAAGACCCCCCAGCCCGGACAACCCACCAACCGCGCTCATCGACCCCGGATCGCTCACATCCACGATCTCGAACCCACCCCCGTTGTCCTTCGCCAGATACGCAAGCCCCCCACCAACCACCACATCAAGCACGAACGCGCCCCCCGACACCGGATAGTGACCGATCTGAACAATCGAACCCGGATCGCTCGCATCGAGCACCACCAACCCGTTCTCACGATCCGCGAGATACACCGTCGTCCCCACCACATCGATCCCGAACGCACGCCCCGCCGTGTCGAAGCCCCCCAGCACACCCAGCGTCCCCGGAACACTCGCATCGAACACCACCAACCCCGCCGTGTCATCCGCAAGATAGATCCGATCCCCCGACATCCGGAGATCGAGCCCGTTCCCCGACGTATCAAATGAATCCGACAACACCGGGACCGACAGATCGCTGATATCCAGCACCGTGATCCCCGCATTCCCGTCCGCGATATACACATACCCCCCGTCGATCACCGAAGCCCGCGCCGTCCCCGCCGTGTCGTACGACCCCGCAAGCTCCGGGAAGATACAAGGCACATCCCCACCCAGCGCCGACACCGAAACAAGACCACACACCCCACCCAACACGATCCCGGATCTCACTCGCGCGTTCATCGAATCACTCCCTTCCAAAGACGACAAAGCTCCCCAAAGTATAACGGTCAATGATATCCGGAATAAGAAGATCCGCCCACATCTCAGGCGTTTTCACCCACACCCGCCGATAACACGCGCCCCCCGAGCGATCAGTTCGCGAACTGCTTCCGCATCCGCGCCGTCGGGATCCCGAGCTGATCCCGGTACTTCGCCACCGTACGCCGAGCGATATCCACCCCGCGCCCCTGGAGCACCTTCACCATCGCCTCATCGCTCATGGGCTTCGCCTTGTCCTCGTTCTCCACGAGCTCCTCGATCATCGCCTTCACCGCGTTCGCGCTCACGTCCTCCCCGCCGTCCGTCGAAAGCCCACCCGAAAAGAACGAACGAAGCGCCACCACACCCCGCGGCGTCATGATGTACTTCTCGCTCACCGCGCGCGACACCGTCGCCACATGGATCCCGAGCCGATCCGCGATCGTCTTCATCGGCAGCGGCTTGAGCGACTCCGGCCCATAGTCGAAGTACTCCCGCTGCTCGTCCACCACCGCGCTCACCACCCGCAAAAGCGTGTGCCGCCGCTGACCGATCGCATCGATCAACCACTGCGCGTTCGACAGGTTCTTCCGCAAGAACTCCCGATCCCCCGACTCCACCCCCTGATCCGCGACCATCCGCGCGTACTCCTGATTGATCCGCACATCCGGGAGCCGCCCGCTCGTCAGCCGCGCGATATACCGATCCCCCTCCTCGTCGTACTCCACGATCGCATCCGGGAAGATCGCCGCCGCATCGCTCATGTGCTCCACCCGCGCGGGCGCAAGCGACAACCGCCTTAGAATCTCGATCGCGCGATTGATCTGCTCCAGATCCATCCCCGACTTCGCCGCGATCTTCGGCAGCCGGTTCTTCATCAGCTCCTCGAAGAACTCCGCCACCAATCGCCGCGCCGCAAGCAGATCCTCCCCCTCGTCCTTGAACTCCTCCGAGCGCTCCGGCGACACCACCCGATCCAGCTTCATATCGATCTGGATCAACAAACACTCCCGCGCATCACGCGCCGCAACCCCCACCGGTTCCAACGTCAACTGCAGCGCCTGCAGCGCCGACTCCCAGTCCGACTCCGTGGGCTCCAGCGCCTTGATCCCCTGAGGCGCGGTATCCAGGATCGTCTCGAAGTCCGTCCTCAGATACCCGTCCTCCTCCAGCGCGGAAATGATCGTCTCCCCCAGCGCCCGCGTGCGCTCATCCACATCCACCAGCGCCCACTGGTGCTCGAGCGACTCCCCCAACGACTCCCCCCGCGCGGGCGCCTGCGCCATCGCCTCCATCTTCGAATCCGCATCCCCCGCGCTCCCCCCACCCGAGCTCACCCGACCCTGATACTCCTCCCCCTTCCAGGACCGCTCGTACAGGTTGTCCGTCGCCTCCGGGTTCGTGTGCTCGTACTCGTCGAGCCGCGCGAAGTCCGACTCCCCGCTCGAGTCGATCGTCATCTCCCCATCGCTCGCGCGGGAATCGTCCTCGCGCGTCGCAACCCCCTCCCCCCCATCCCGCTCCGCGATCTCCATCGTCGGGTTCGACTCCAGCTCCTGCTCCAACCGCTCCGCCAGCTCCGCCAGCGGCATCTGCAGGATCTCCATCGACTGGATCATCCTGGGCGCCAGCTTCATCTGCTGGCCAAGCTTCATCTGCTGGGACGTCTCGAAACGCATGGATCTCGCTCAGTACACCGGACAACACATCATCTGCAACATTCGTGCCATACGACAGTGTGCTATCCAACTCATCGGCGAACCCGCCGGATTCCGACGAAAAAGAAGGTCCGAGAATACGCCCCCCAGGGGACATCATTCACATATTCTGCCGGCCCTGGATCGCATCCGCCAAAACCGCCTTCGACGCAAACTCCAAAGACGACCCCGTCGGGACCCCCCGCGCCAACCTCGACACCCGCACCCCCAGCGCCCCCAGCTCCTGCGCCAGGTACAACGCCGTCCCGTCCCCCTCGAGCGTCGGGTTGAGCCCGAGCACGATCTCCTCGATCTTCACCCGACCCTCGTCCGTCGATTCGCTCGACCGCTTCACCCGACCGATCAGCCCCCCGATCGTCAGATCCCCGGGCTCCACCCCGTCCAGCGCCGACAACCGCCCCATCAGCACATGGTACAGCCCCCGATACATCCCCGTCTGCTCCAGCGCGATCAGGTCCTTGGGCTGCTCCACCACCAAAACCGTGGACCGATCCCGCCTCGGATCCGCGCACACCGCGCACACATCCGAATCCGACAGGTTGAAGCACACCTTGCAGTGCCGCACGTGCTCCTTCACCGACCGGATCGCCTGCGCCAGCGCCAGCGCCTCATCGGGCGCCGACTTCAGAATATGAAACGCCAACCGCTCCGCCGACCGTGACCCGATCCCGGGAAGCCGAGCCAACCGCTCGATCAGCTCGCGCACCGGCGCGGGGTACGCGCTCGACGTGCCCTGCATCCGCTGAGATTTCTCGTCGCCTCGGGACATGCACCCCAATCCTACGCTTCCCCGTGCGCCGCGCCCTGATCGACATCACGATCCTCCTCCTCATCGCGGCCATCGTCACGCTCCCCAACCTCACCACCGTCGGCCTCACCAGCTCCGAAGCCCACCGCGCCGTCCCCGCCCTCACCATGCTCAACTCCGGAGACTGGATCGTCCCCGAACTCTTCGGGCTCGACTACATGCGCAAACCCCAGGGCATCTTCTGGGCCTTCGCCCTCGCCTACCAACTCCTCGACCCCACCACCCACGGCGTCGAACTCGCACCCCGTCTCGTCTCCGCCATCGCCTTCGCCCTCCTCGCGCTGGGCGCCTACGCCTTCTCCACTCGATGGTTCAATCGCAGCGCCGGGCGCATCGCCGCCCTCGCAACCCTCCTCACCCCCGCGCTCTGGCTCCCCGCGCGCGCCGCCGAGATCGAATCCCTCCACAACCTCACCACCGCCCTCGGCGCATGGCTCGTCGTCGAACACCTCCGCGCAACCATCACGCGCAAACCCCTCTCCTGGACCTGGACCCTCGCGCTCGCCCTCGCTATCGGAGCCATGCTCCTCACCAAAGGCCCCGCCGGACTCCCCGCGCTCCTCGGGCTCCTCCTCAGCGCCACCCTCATCACCAAGTCCATCCGCGCCTTCACCTCCTGGCGCGTCTGGTGTGCGTTCCTGATCGCCTCCGCAACATTCGTCTGGTTCTGGACCTTCGCCCTCGCCCGCGCATCCGACAACGTCGTCCTCCAAACCCCCAGCGCCTTCCTCTTCGAATCCGGAACCCTGTTGAAACTCGCCGGGTTCATCCCCGTCGCGCTCCTCACCGCGCTCCCCATGTCCCTCTCCATCCCCTTCTACTTCGGCCCCGACGCGCGCAACGAGCGCGCCAGCGCCGACAACCAAACCCGACTCCTCTACGACACCGGATCCATCATCGCCCTCGGCGCGCTCCTCGCGCTCGGATCCATGATGTGCATGGGCATCTCCAACGACCGATACGCGCAGCCCGTCGTCGCAACCCTCGGCCCAAGTGTCGCCTGCGTCTTCACCCTCGCCGGGCTCACCACCCAAACCTGGCGAACCCGGACCAACGCCGTCATGCGCCCCCACCGCATCCGCATCCTCCGCGCCATGACCCTCGGGAGCCCCCTCGTCCTCGGCGCACTCCTCACCACAATGGCCCTCCTCTTCTCCACCACCCTCGCCCCCACCATGCGCGACCAGTCCGGCCGAGAACCCGGGCTCGAAGCCGCCCAAGCCCTCCGAGACCAACTCCCCCCCGGCTCCTACACCATCCTCGCCGACGCCATGATCGAAGCCCGACCCGAGCTCCTCCTCACCCTCGAACACACGCTCAACACCCCCGAACTCAGGGTCACCGGGCTCTGGGATCGTGGATGGATCCTCGACCCCGCCCCCGACACCCTCGCCCTCATCCGGACCGATTCCACCGGGGACGAAACCCCCAAAGCCCTGTCAACACACACCTTGTTCGAAGGCCGCGTCCACGACTTCAGCTTCGCCATCGTCCGGCTCCCCGACACCTCCCACGACGAAACGAATTCAACGCAAAACCGGGACGATTCAACGCACCCATAGGTTGCATGACCCACCCCGATTCGGTACGCTTTCACCCTCAGGACTGGCAGCTTTGGGACTCGTGGAGAGAGGTACGTCCCAGGGCTGCCAGTTTCTGCTTTTGAACCCACCACCCCGGGTTCTCGGACCTTCACCCACTCAACGCGCCAGAATCCGGATCGGGATAATCATCTCGCTCGTCGTCTGCCGCACCAGATCACGCATCACCACCTTCAAGTGATAGCTCCCCGGCCCAAGCGTCCTCGGGAGCGTGATCTGATTGATCAGATAGAAGTCCCGAACCTTGTTCCGACTCGTCTCCGAGATCACCTCCGCCGCGCGGTTCCACGTGTTCAGATCATCCGCAACGTGGTACAGCTCGAGCCGCTGAGACAACTCCACCTCGTACCTGGGCTCACCGTCCGCCCCCGCAAACTCCCGATACCCGAACCGATCAACCTCCGTGTACACGATTGCTTGCTGCGCCGACCCCGCAACAAACTCGTTCTTCGCGAACGGCTCATACCGCCCGAACCCCGCCACACTCGTGCACAACGCCGCGCGCGTAATCCGAAGCCCCGCGCGCTCATCCAGCTCCGACTTCACCCGCGCCAGCACCTCCGAAACCTCCGCCGGCGAAGCGATCGACCCCGAGCTCGAGATCGAACGCAACACATCCCGCGCCGCGCCGAGCGTCGCCATCTCCGAGTTCGACAACACCCCCTGCTCGTGCAGCTGCTCGAGCGTCCCCGCACCCATCGACTCCAGCGCCGCAAGATCAATCGCCGCCGCGCTCGGATCCTCCGACTCCCGCGCCACCTGGGTCAGCACGTCCACAAGCTCCGTCACGAGCTGCTTCTTCCGCGCCTCCGGATCCACCGGAACCGGATCCGGCTCGGGCTCAACCGCAACCTCCACCGCCGTCTCGATCGGCGCATCGACCGGCGCCTCCGTCTCAGCACCGCCCCCCTCGGACCCGCCCCCCTCCCGTTCGTTCATCGCCGCGCTCAGCGAGAAGGTGTCGCCGATCCCCGCATTCTCCGGATCCGGCCGCGCATCGAGCTCCGGGGTCGTGTCCCGAACAACCGGTTCCGGAGTCCGGATCGTCGTCTCCGCCGGGCGCTCCACCGGATCCGCGTTGATCGACACCCGCTCGGGCTCCAGCGCCGGCGCATCCGCCCTTCCCTGCGCCGCCGCGTCCAGCTCACGGAAGTACCCCTCCATCAGCCGCGCCGACTCCTCCACCCGCGCGCGCGTGCTCGTGTCCTCCGGGATCCGCTCGAACTCCCCGGGATCCGCCGCGACCGGGTCCTGGTCACGGCGCAGCGCGGACAACGACGTATCCACCCCCCCGTCATCCTCGGGCTGCGCACTCGGTTTGGGCTTGAGAATCCCGAGATGCCCCCCACACCCCGTCAACACAAGGACAGCCGTGGTCATCACGATCGGGAAAGTGCGCGATCCATCGCGGCGGGTCATATCGAGCCTCCTGCTCTGCGTCCCGGAGTGATCATCGGCCACTCGGACAAAATCATACCACGATCGGGTTTGCGCGACATCACACCCCCCGATCCCCCACCCCGATTCATCGGGTCAGCATCGCGAACTCGACCGCCAAACGCTCCAGCAGCACCCTCGGGTCCACCGACGACGACTTGATCGTCATATCCGCCTCGACACAGTGATCGAACAGCTTCCGCGACCTCGGAGCCCCCGCCCGACGCGCCGCGTGCAGAATCACGTCCCGGCTCGGCCCCCACAGCCGCAGCTCCTTCGCGATCGTGTTCGCGTTCACCCCACGCGCCATCCCCTCGCTCGCGCCCACCAGCTTCCGCGCCAGGTCCGAACACGCAAACACCGCCGGGACATGGGTGTCCTTCGCCCCGTTCCCCAGAATCACGCGCAGCTCCCGGATCGTCTGCTCCAGATTCCCCGACAACAGATACGACTGCAGCGCCCACACCTCCTCCTCGCGCGTCAGCCCCACCAGCTCCGTGACATGCTGCTCCGTGATCGACCCCGACTCCCCCGCCGCCGTCGCGAGCTTCCCCAGCTCCCCGTCGATCCGACCCAGATCCGTCCCGAGCCGCTCGACGAGCATCGCCGCAACACGCATCGACACATCCACCCCGTACTGGCGCTTCGCGCGCCCGATGATCCACTTGCCGGCCGTCCCCTCATCGACCGCATCGCACTTGATGACCACCCCCACCTTCCCGATCGCTTTGTCCAGGTTCCCCGCGCGCCACGTCGAAGCGCGCAGCACCAGCGTGGACTGCTCGTTCGGCGCTTCCGCGTACTTCGTGAGCATCGGACGGGTGTCCGCGTTCACGAAGCTGTCCGCATCGTCCACCACGATCATCTTGTGCGTGGACATCAGCCCGAACGATCGGCACTCGTCCAACACCTCCGCGGCCGCGCACGAGTTCCCATCGTACTGGAACGTCTCGATCTCCCCGTGCTCTTTCTCCAGCGCGTTCCGGAGCGCCGTCGTGTAGTGCGACCGGAGGAACAGCTCCTTCCCCGCAAGGACAACCACCCGGTGCGCCGGGCTGGGCTGGGTCGGTGCTGAAGATGTGCGCTTCGCCACGGAATTATGGTATACGACCACGATCACGGATATCGTGGGTCCATGCCGATGCTCACGGTCATCTACGGCCCCGACGAGGGACGCGAATACCAACTCCCCACCGGGGAGCCCCAGCTCATCGGACGATCCTCCGAAGCCCTCCCCATCACGGACAACACCGTCTCCAGACGACACGCCGAGCTCACCCCCGACGGCGACGTCTGGTACGTCCGCGACCTCGACTCCAACAACGGGACCCACGTCAACCGGGTCCAGATCCACGACCGGATCCGACTCGAAGACGGCGACGAGATCACCGTCGGGACGACCACCCTGCTGTTCACGGGGGACCAGGAACGCAACCGCTCCGCCGTCATGCTCACGGACGAGGAAGAGCAGGAAGTCGATGTCGAAGCCGTCCTCCCGAGCTCGGGGGATTCCTACATCGGGGAGGGTGTCGATCCCGCGCTCGTCGCGATGGACCACCTGCGCGTCATCTACACCCTGACCTCGATCACCGCGCGCCTCATGAACAAGCGCGAGCTCCTCGAGCAGGTCATGCTCCTCGTGTTCAACGAGTTCAAGCCCGAGCGCGGGGTCATCATGATCCCGGGACCCACCCCCGAATCACCCATGGTCCCGGGTCTCATCCACTACGCGACGCCGCCGCAGTCGGAAGAAGCGAGCAAGATCCACGTCTCGACGACGATCCTCCACGCGGCCATGCAAGGCGAAGGGGTGCTCTCCACCAACGCCATGCAGGACCCGCGCTTCGCCGCCGGCGATTCGGTCCAGCGTTACCAGATCCGCAGCGCCATCTGCTCCCCCATCACCTTCGGGGACCAGACCTTCGGCGCGATCTACATCGACTCGTCCACCGTGCACCACGCGTTCAACCGGGAACAGCTCGCGCTCCTCAACGCGATCGGGCAGCACACCGGGCTCGCGCTCGCGAACGCCGACGAGCACCTCAAACGTGTGACCTCCGAAAGAATGGCCGCGATCGGGGAGACCGTCGCGTCGTTGTCGCACTCGATCAAGAACATCCTCCAAGGGCTGCGCGGGGGCGCGGACGTTGTCGAGATCGGGCTCACCAAATCGGACCTCGACACGGCGCGCAACGGGTGGGGGATCCTGCGCCGGAACCTCGACCGGGTCTCCGCGCTCACGATGAACATGCTCGCGTTCGGGCGCAAGCTCCAGCTTGAGCTCGAGCTCACCCAGCTCAACAAAATCGCCCAGGACTGCGCCGAGCTCTTCGAGCAGCCGTGCGCGGAGCGACACATCGCGCTCATCGTCGATGCGGACCCGGAGATGCCCCCCATCGCCGTCGATCCGTCCCTGATCCATCAGGCGCTGATGAACCTGCTGTCCAACGCGATCGAAGCGGCCCCCAACGACACGGGCGCGGTCACCGTGCGCGTCTCCTTCCACGAGTCGCGCCCCAACACGAACACCCCGGGCGCGAAGACGCGCCCGGCCGTCACGATCTCCGTGATCGACAACGGCCCGGGGATCCCCGAGGACAAACTCGCGTGGATCTTCGAGCCCTTCAACACCACCAAGGGCCTCAAGGGCACGGGGCTCGGGCTCGCGGTGACCAAGCGGATCGTCTACGAGCACAAGGGACGGATGCGCGTCGAGAGCACCCCGGGTCAGGGATCAATCTTCCGGATCATCCTCCCGGCCGACCTCGACGAACAGCTCGACCCGAGCGCGACGAGCAACCGACAGGGCGCGGACTCGATCGGGATCGGCTAATCACGCAAGGTCGAAGACGAGCAGTTCGGTGTCGTCGTCGAACTCGAAATCGAGTGCGGATTCGTCGGAGATCGCCGCGCCGTCGCCTTGGGCGAGCTGCGCGCCGTTGACGCGCACGGAACCGGACACAATCTGGATCCAAGCGTGGCGCCCGTCGCTCAGCACGTAGCTCGCGCGGTCCCCCGGGACGAACAGCCCGGCGAGCATGCGCGCGTCCTGCTGGATGATCATCGACCCGTCGCGCCCGTCCTCGCTCACGAGGGTGTGGAAGCGCCCGGGTTCGGTGTGGACCTTGGTGCGCGCGCTCTCGTGCGATGGCGCGAGCCCGGGCTCGCGCGGGTGGATCCAGATCTGGAGCAGATGGACGGGTTGGTCTGTGGGGTTCAGCTCCGCGTGGACGATCCCGGACCCGGCGCTCATGCGCTGGATCATCCCTCGGGTGATGTCTTCCACATTCCCGAGGGAGTCCTTGTGGCGCAGGGTTCCGGAGATGGGGTAGGTGATGATCTCCATGTCCTTGTGGGGGTGTTCGGAGAAACCCCGGCGCGGGGCGACGATGTCTTCGTTGATGACTCGGAGCTGTCGGAAGTGGGTCCAGTCTCGGTCGATGTATCTTGCGAAGGAGAAGGTGTGTCGTGCGCGGAGCCAGCCGTGGTCGAAGGCGCCTCGGTCGGTGCTCTTTCGGATGGTGATCATGGTGGTTCCTTTGTGTGGTTCGGGGGTGGATGTTCCACGTGGAACATATTTGTTACAACAAACAACACTTTGGGAGGGCGGAACATTCCCGGGGCTGGGGATCTGGCGGATTGGGTGTTGATTGGATCGGGTAATCGGTCGGATCGGGTGTTTGGTTGGATCCGGGTGATTGGGTGCGCGGGGGGTTAGGAGGGGCGGCCGGTGACCCATTGGAGGGTGGCTCGCGCGACTCGTTCTCCGAAGAGTTCGGCGGTGGCGTGGTCTTCCTTGGGGGGGGTTTGGTCTGGGGCGGCTTCTTCGGACTGGGCCATGAATCCGTGGTAGGAGCCCATGCGGTTGAGGCCGTTCTCGGAGTCCATGTGGACCCCCTGGGAGATCCAGATCATGGAGAGTTGCGAGGCGAAGATGCTGAGGGAGGTGAGGGTGTTGAGTTTGTCTCCGGAGAGTGCGCCGCCGTTGGTGAAGCCCGCGGCGACTTTGTCGCGCCATGCTTGGGTGAGCCAGATGGCGCCGCAGGAGTCCATGAAGCGTTTGAACCCGGCGCTGACGGTTCCCATGTATGTGGGTGATCCCATGATGATCCCGTCGGCTTGGTGGAGGACGTCCCATTCGGGTCCGAGTTTGAACTCTTGATCGGGTGCGCCGAGATCGTCCACGTTGACGAGTGTGGGTTCGATGCCTTCGACGCGGGCGACGCCTTTGAGGATGGATTCGGCGATGGCTTTGGTGTGTCCGAACCCGGAGTGGTATGCGACAACGACTTTGGTCATGATCGGGGCTTTCCTTCGCTTGGGTCCCGGGCTTTCTCGAGGAGTCGGCTCAGGGTGTCGAGTTCGTCTTTGGACATGTGCTTGAGGAGGGTGCGCACGGTGTCGTGGACGTCTCCCTCGATTCGGTCGAGGAGGGCGAGTCCTTTTTTGGTGATGGCGACCCAGACGACGCGTTTGTCGTGGGTGTCTCGGGTGCGTTTGACGAGGGCTTGGGTTTCGAGTCGGTCCACGAGTCTTGTGACGTCGGGCATGCGGACGACCATGTCGGATCCGATTTCGGAGGCGCGGACGCCTTTGGATTCGCCTCGGGATTGGCGGCCCCTCAGGATGCGGAGGACGTTGTAGGAGGCCGGTGAGAGACGGGGATTCAGGGAGCGGAAGAAGATGGACTCTGCGCCGGAGAGTTCGGCGGCGGTGCGCATGAGGTTGAGGTAGGCTTCTTCTTCGGGGCTTGCGAAGGGGGAGCGTTTGTTGATTTGTTCCTTGAGGGTTTTGGGCATTACCCGGAGAATATGTCTGTTGGAACAACAATTCCACGGTTCCCTGGCTTTCGGGCGCGGGATCCGGGAAATCGGGTGTTTGTGGTATCGTGGTGGACCCGTATGAGGAGCTGGATCATGTGTCGATCGCTGATTGCTGTTGTTCTTGCGTTGTTCGTGCTGGTCCCGGGTGCTGCTGCGCAGTCGGTGGTGCTTCATGTGGGGACGCTGTATGCGGTTCCGGGGGAGGAGCCCATCAAGGAGGCGACGGTGATCGTCGTGGATGGTCGGATCGCGAAGGTGGTGAGCGCATACCGATCGCTTGAGGATCTGGACATGAGCCCGGACACCCGGGTGATCGATCTGAAGGGGTCGTTTGTGACTCCGGGGTTGATCGATTGTCACACGCATCTGACGGGGCAGTCGCTTCCTTCGGCGGAGCGGATGCGGCGGGCGCTTCAGGAGACGGAGGCGTATGCGGCGATTGATGGGACGGTGTATGCGCGGCGGACGCTGATGGCGGGGTTCACGTCGGTGCGGAATGTGGGATCCGGGGGTCAGACGGCGCTGGCGCTTCGGGATCGGATCAACTCGGGGATGATCGAGGGGCCGCGGATGTATGTGTCGGGTCCTGCGGTGAGTGTGACGGGCGGGCACGGGGATCGGACGAACGCGTTTTCGCCGGTGTTGCGGCCGGCGCAGGGTGCGGAGACGGCGCCTTCGGACGGGGTGGCGGAGGTGCGGAAAGCGGTGCGTGCTCGGGTGCGCGAGGGGGTGGATCTGATCAAGATCACGGCGACGGGTGGGGTGTTGTCGATGACTGCTGCTGGGGTGGAGCAGCAGTTCTTTGATGACGAGCTCGAGTCGATCGTGGAAGCGGCGAACATGATGGGGCGGAAGGTTGCGGCGCATGCGCACGGGGCTGGGGGGATCAAGGCGGCGCTGCGCGCGGGGGTGGACTCGATCGAGCACGGGAGTTATCTGGATGACGAGGCGATCGAGCTGTTCGTGGAGACGGGGGCGTATCTGGTCCCGACGATCCATGCGGGGAAGTATGTTGCGGGGAAGGCGGAGGAGCCCGGGTTTTATCCGGAGGCGATCCGTGCGAAGGCGGAGGCGGTTGGGCCTCTGATTCAGGATGCTTTTGGACGGGCTTACAAGGGTGGGGTGAAGATCGCGTTCGGGACGGATGTGGGGGTTGGGGAGCACGGGACGAACGCGCTGGAGTTTGTGTACATGCACGAGGCGGGGATGACACCGGTTGATTGTTTGAAGAGCGCGACGGTGAATGCGGCGGATCTGATCGGGGTGAGCGATGATCTCGGGACGATCGAGGTTGGGAAGTATGCGGATCTGATCGCGATGGAACGGGATCCGATGGGGGATGTGGGTGCGTATCAGGAGGTGTGGTTTGTGATGAAGGGGGGGGTGGTGTTCAAGGGGGAGTGAGCTTTGGTGGTGGATGGATCCAATGATCCGTGCTGTGCGTGCTGATCGAGACATTGCGGTGCCGGGGTGTGCGGATGTGGTGATCGTGGGCGCGGGGGCGGCGGGGTTGATGTGCGCGATCAGCGCGGGGCGCGCGGCGGAGGTGATGGGGGTCCGGAAGCGGATTGTGGTGCTGGATGGCGCGGGGAAGGTGGGGGTGAAGATTCTGGTTGCGGGTGGGGGTCGGTGCAATGTGACGCATGAGCGGGTGATCCCGAAGGATTACAACGGATCGAGCGCGGGGTCGATCAAGAAGGTGTTGTCGAGGTTCGGGGTGGAGGACACGGTTCGGTTCTTTCGGGAGCTGGGGGTGGAGCTCAAGCGCGAGGAGACGGGGAAGCTGTTCCCGGTGACGGACGATGCGCACACGGTGCTCGATGCGCTTTTGGGCGCGGTGCGGGATGCGGGCGCGACGATCCATCATCCGTGCAAGGTGCGTGCTGTTGAGGATGATGGGGAGGGTGGGTTTGTGGTGCGCGGGGATTGGGGGGAGATCCGCGCGGGGAAAGTGGTGCTTGCGACGGGTGGGAAAGCGCTTCCGAAGTCGGGGTCGGACGGGTCGGGGTATCCGATTGTGGAGGCGCTGGGGCACACGGTGACGGGGGTGATTGCGCCGGCGTTGGTGCCTTTGGTGATCGAGGGGGAGCACTTCGTGAAGGGGTTGTCGGGGATCGCGCATGATGCACGGGTGGAGGTGCGGGCTTCGACGGGGAAGCGGCTTGCATCGACGACGGGTGCGCTGTTGTGCACGCACTTCGGGTTGTCTGGGCCGGCGATTTTGGATATTTCGAGGCATTTGACTTGGGCGCGGGTGGAGGACGAGGGCGCGTATCTCACGATCGGGTTTGTGCACGATCGGGGGGAGGACGAGCTTGATGCGGCGTTGTCCGGGCTTGGGAAGCGGACGGTGGGTCGGTTCGTGCGTGAGCTGCTCCCGGAACGGCTTGCGGATGCGTTGTGTGTGGACGTTGGGGTGGATCCGTCAACGAAGGGTGCGGAGCTGAAGCGCGAGGCGCGGAGGGCGCTTGTGTTGGCGCTGACGGGGCTCCGGGTTCCGGTGGCGCGGGATCGGGGGTACACCCATGCGGAGGTGACGATGGGCGGGGTTCCGATGCGCGAGGTGGATCCATCGACGATGGGGTCGAGGGTGCGCGCTGGGCTTTATCTGATCGGTGAGATCCTCGATGTCGATGGGCGCATCGGGGGGTTCAACTTTCAGTGGGCTTGGGCCGGGGGGATGATCGCTGGTCGCGCGTGTGTCGGGGTTGATTAGGCCGCGTGACGGGTGGAGCGGTCGAGGAGTTTGTCGATGGTGCGGAGGAGGGCGGCTCGGTCGATGGGTTTGGAGAGGTATTCGTCGCAGCCGCAGTCGAGGCAGCGTTGTCGGTCGTGTTCCATGGCGTGTGCGGTGAGCGCGATGATGGGGAGGGCGCAGCCCCTTGTGCGGAGTTCGGGGGTTGCGACGTAGCCGTCGAGGACGGGCATTTGCATGTCCATGATGATGAGGTCGAGTTTGGGGTCGCGTTCGGTGATCTCGATGGCTTCTCGGCCGTTGGAGGCGAAGACGACGCTGTGTCCGGCGCGTGTGAGGTAGTGTTCGATGAGGTGTCGGTTGTCTTCGCCGTCTTCGACGACGAGGACCCGGGCGGTGCGGCGGTTGTTGCTCGATGCGGGTCGATCGAGGTGGTGGATGACGGCGTCCTGGATGGATGTTTGGTTGTCGCGCTCGGGTTGTTGCGCGATGTGGAGGGGGATTTTGAGGGTGAAGGTGGATCCTTCGGCGGGGACGGAGTGTGCTTCGACGTCGCCGCCCATCTGTTGGGCGAGGGATTTGGAGATGCTGAGTCCGAGTCCTGTGCCTTGGTGTTCGCGGGTCATGGAGGCGTCGGCTTGTTCGAAGGGGTTGAAGATTGTGGCGATCTCGTCTTTGCTGATGCCGACGCCGGTATCGATCACGCTGAAGAGGATGGACGAATCGGAGGAGGAGATTTCGAGTCGGACGGAGCCTTGGTTGGTGAACTTGATCGCGTTGCTGATGAGGTTCATGAGGATCTGGCTGACCCGGTGCTCGTCGAGCATGACGTACTCGGGGGTTCGGTCATCGACGTGCCAGGTCAGGTCGAGTCGTTTTTCGTCGGCGCGGACTTTGAGTGTGGAGACGGCCTGGGTGGCGAGATCGCTGAGGACGCAGGGTGTGGGGTGGATCTCGCACTTCCCGGATTCGATTTTGGAGAGATCGAGGATGTCGTTGATAACGGAGAGGAGGTGGTATCCTGCGCGTCTGATGTGCTTGATGGGCTCACGGATGTCTGCGCCGGTTTGCGTCGATCGTGTGGTGTCGTCGAGCATGTCGGCGTAGCCCAGGATCGCGCTCATGGGGGTGCGGATCTCGTGGCTCATGTTGGCGAGGAATCTGGATTTCGCGAGGTTTGCGGCTTGGGCGCGTGACGCGAGTGCGCGGTGCGCGGATTCGCGTTCGCGGAGCACGCGGGTCATGTGTTCTGCGATTTTGCATGCGTGGGCTCTGGATCGGGTGACGAGCCAGACGATGGTGGTCATGAGGATCGAGGCGATTGTTCCGAAGAGGAGCGTGGCGCGTGCGTGCGAGGAGTATCTGGAACCGAAGCGTTCCGGATCGACGGAGATCCCGAGCACGACTTCTTGGCCTGCGATTTCGATTGGGAAGCTGACGTGTTGTTCGGGGCTTGCTGTGGTCGGGGATCCGTCGGGGGCGGAGGTGTAGACGTCGATGGGTTGGTGGAGGTGATCGGTCATCTTCAGATCGATCAAGGCGCCTTTCCACGAGGGGTTGGTCTCGTACGAGAAGAAGTGTTGGAAGTCGATGACGACGACACACCAGCCGGTGAGGTGTTGTTTGCGGCGTTGTGGGGTGGAGAGGTCTGAATTTTTTCGGTAGATGGGTGCGGCCATGACGGCGCCGAGGTGGACGTCGCCGTTGTTCTGGATGAGGCGGAAGGGACGAGAGAGCTTGGGCTGTCCCGACTCGGCGGCGATGTCGTAGACGGCTTTGTTGGACGGGTTGGATGCGGCGTTGAGGCCCCAGGCGGTCCGGTTGCGGGATTCGGGTTCTTCGTACTTGACGATGTAGAGCGGGGTATCCAGGGGTTCGTCCGCTGAGTCTGGATGCGACTTGATCTCGAAGTCTTGGATCCCTTGTTCGTGCATGGACTTGACGAACGATTCGGCTTGGTCGGGGTCGATGCGTTCGACGTATCCGAAGCCCCAGACGCCCGGGTGCTGGCGTTTGAGGCCTGAGTCGTTAACGTATGTCTTCCAATCGTTGAGGGTCACATCCTCCGAGGCACGGACGAACCCGACGATGGTGTGGAGCGCGTTGGTGTATTCCTGGAAGAGTTCGTTGACCTGCGCGTAGATCCTTTGGACGGATTGGCGTTGCTGGGCTGCGCGGTCTTCGGTGGCGAGTCGTTCCATCGACATGGAACTGATGAGTGTCGCTCCGAGGCTGACGACGGCGACGATGATTGGCGCCCACCATGAGGTGAGTTGGATCTTTGCGTCGCGTTGCGGGAGGAGATTCAGCACGAGGAGCGTGTCCCGGAACAGGGTCCTGACGGCGGATTCGCGACTGCAAATCCGTACCCATGTATCGGGTGTTCGCCGGACGTCGTTTGGAAGAACAGCCCGATCCCGGCAAAACACCCCACCCCAATGCCAGGGGGTTGGGGGGTTCGTCGTGCGGGAGGTCCGAGAACGTGCTGAGGTTTAGGCCGAGACTGTTTCGAGCTTCATGGCTTGGACCATGGCTTTGCCCATTTCGGAGGGGTTGAGGGCGACGACGGCGCCGGCTTCTTTGAGGGCTTCGATTTTGGTGTCGGCGGTGCCTGTGGGCTTTCCGCCTGCGCCGGCGGAGATGATGGCGCCGGCGTGTCCCATGCGCTTTCCGGGGGGGGCGGTGCGGCCGGCGATGAAGGCGGCGACGGGTTTGGTGACGTGGTGCTTGATGTACTCGGCGGCGGCTTCTTCGTCTTCGCCTCCGATTTCCCCGATCATGAGGATGCCGTGGGTGTCGGGGTCTTCTTCGAAGAGACGGATGCAGTCGGTGTGGTTGAGTCCACGGACGGGGTCTCCTCCGATCCCGACGCAGGTGGACTGGGCGAGGCCGAGGGCGGAGGTTTGCCAGACGGCTTCGTAGGTGAGGGTTCCGGAGCGGGAGACGATGCCTACGGCTTTGCCTGTTTTGGCTTCGGAGATGTGGGTGTGGATGTATCCGGGCATGATGCCGATTTTGCAACCGGCGTTGGTGTAGCGGGATTCGGGGGTGCCTTCGCCGGTTTTGGGTCCGGGGGTGATGACACCCGGGCAGTTGGGGCCGACGAGGGTGAAGAGTTCTTGCGCGTGCGCGGAGTCGGCGCCTCGTGCGGCGGCGTTTCGTTCGTCCATGACGGCGCGGACTTTGATCATGTCGTTGACGGGGACGCCTTCGGTGATGCAGCAGATGAGTCGGATGCCGGCGTGCATGGCTTCGAGGACGGCGTCGGCGCAGAAGGCGGGGGGGACGAAGATCATGGTGGCGTCGGCGCCGGTTTTATCGGCGGCGTCTTTGACGGTGTTGAAGATGGGGAGCCCGTTGGGGTCGGTTTGGCCGCCTTTGCCCGGGGTGACGCCTCCGACCATTTTGGTGCCGTAGTCGAAGCAGCCTTTGGTGTGGAGCGCTCCGGCGGTGCCTGTGATGCCTTGGCAGATGACCTTGGTGTCTTTGTCGATGAGGATGGACATGTGGTGCTCCGTGTCGTTCGTTGGTCGTGCGTTGATGATAGCGGAGGGAGCGGGTGATGCGGGTGGTTCTCGGAAGCTGTTGGGGCAAATGCAAGATTCGTTGTGGACTGATCTTGCGCGCGAAGCCACCTGATCAGGTCGGCTATGATCTCCGCCCCGGATGGGCTGGGGATGAAGGAGCACAGCGATGCGCGCGATCGTGACGGGTCAGGTCGGGATGGAGAAGAAGAGCTACCTGGACTCGGTGGCGCGGTTTGCTGGGACACAGGGGGATTCGGTTCCGATCTACAACGTCGGGAACATGATGTACGACGAGGCGCCGGATGTTCGTCCGGGGCGGATCCTGGATCTCCCGATCTCTCGCTTGCACTCGCTTCGGCGGGCGGCGTTCAAGGACATCATCGCGGAGTCTTCGGACGAGCCCAACATGATCGTGAACACGCACGCGACGTTCCGTTGGCGGCATGGGCTGTTCAGCGCGTTCGATTTCGATCAGATCGCGAAGCTGAACCCGGATCTGTTCATCTGTCTGGTGGACAACATCGAGGTGGTGCACCAGCGGCTTCATGCGGAGCACGATATCGATGCGACGCTGAAGGACTGCATGGTGTGGCGCGAGGAGGAGATCCTCGCGACGGAGATCATGAGTCAGGCGATCCCGGGGTCGAAGTTCTACATCGTGTCTCGTGGTCGGTTCGCTTCGACGGAGCGGACGATGTTCCGGTTGTTGTGTCGTCCCGAGATGAAGAAGGTGTACCCGAGTTTCCCGATGTCGCACGTGGTGGACATGCCCGATGTGATGGCGGAGATCGATGCGTTCCGGATGGAGCTCGCGGAGCACTTTGTGACGTTCGATCCGGGGGACGTGGACGAGAAGCTGCTGCTCGATCGGGCGCTTGAAGCGGCGCGGGAGGGGAAGGACTTCTTTGATCACAAGCCGCTCCAGCTTGGGGGGCTTGATAAGGGTGCGGAGCCGATCCGGATGCGGACGCGCGAGGTGCTGGATATCGCGGGTGATATCGATGGTCAGATCTACATGCGGGACTTCAAGCTGATCGATCAGGCGGACATGATCGTGTCGTATGTTCCGGAGCTGAAGTCGGAGTCGGGGAAGATCATCCCGGGGCTTTCGAGCGGGGTGGAGCGTGAGCTTCAGCATGCTTGGGAGCACGCGAAGGAGGTCTATGTGGTGTGGAAGCCCAGCAAGCCCCCGAGCCCGTTCATCACGGAGACGGCTACGAAGGTGTTTACCTCGACGGAGGAGGCGCTGACGTACTTCGAGGAGAAGGGGATGTTTGCGGAGCGGAACCTTTTCGGGCAGTGATCAGTTGTCGGCGCGGTTGATTGATCGGATCTGGTAGCGGCCTGATGTGAAGACGGGTTCTCCCGGGATGGACTGCGCGAGGTCGGGATCGACGATGATGTAGTGCGCTTGTGATGCGCGGAGGATGGGGGTTGCTCGGTCTTCCAGCGCGTCGTGGTATTCGCGGATCATGTGCTGGCCCAGCGCCCAGTCGGTTGCGTGTTCGGCGCGGAGGGCCCATCGTCGGGGGTTGTGCATTCCGAGGAGGGACATGCGGTTCCACCATTCGATGACGGGGTCTCCGGCGTAGAAGAGGAGGCCGCCGTCGCGGAGTTCGGCGTAGGTGGCGCGGTGGGATCCGACGCGCCATCCGGCGAGGTATGGGGGGGTGATGAAGAGGTCGTCGGGTTGGGTGTGTTCGCGCGCCCATTGTTGGAGGGCGAGCCAATCGTCGGGTTGGTGGGGTTTGGTCCAGGGGTAGGGACGGGTGAGGAATCCGACGAGCGCGATGAGCGCGAGGGTGGTCCAGGTGAGGAGGACGGGGAGGGGTCCGGAGTCGGGGGTGGAGATGTATCGGGAGCGTTTGGATTCGAGGGCGATGGTGATGACGACGAGGAGGGCGAGGAGGCCGGAGGCGATGTGGGTGAGGGGGGTGAGGGGGGTGAGGGGCCAGCACCCGATGCTGAGGAGGACGAGTGATCCGACTTTGGTTCGTCCCATGGTGAATCGGTCGGCGATCCAGAGCCCGGCGAAGATGAGGGCGATGAGCTGGGTGAACATGAGGGACCTGGGGATCATCAGTCTCCAGAGGAGGGGTTCGGAGGGATCGAGCGCGAGGAGAAGGCCTCCGAGGGTGGGGTAGACGAGCGAGGCGATGAGGAGGAGGGTGAGTCGGGAGCGCGCGTCGGATTGATGGCTTTGGAGGACGTTGGCTCGCGCGAGGACTCTTGGGATGGAGGAGACTCCCATGATGAGGAGGAGGGCGAGGGCGGCCCAGGATCTCCAGGGGACGCTCCAGAGGTCGATGAGTGGCGCGTAGAGGGCGCGGCCGAGGGATTCGTAGGTGTCGAGCTGGTCGGGGGAGACGGGGGCGAAGTTTCGGACGGTCCATGCGCCGGCGAGCCCGATGAACCCGAGGGCGACGGCGAACCATCGGCGCGGGTGGTGTTCGAGCGCGGTGGACGCGCACCAGAGCGCGAGGAGGGCGGCGCCGGTTTGGGGGTGGAGGGGGACGACGAGGGCGCTGAGGATGAGCGCGAGCCAGACGCGCCGGGTGGTCCAGGCGCTGAGTGCGCCGAGGCAGAGGGGGAGGACGGCGAAGGTGGCCGTCAGCTCGACGTCGATGAGGGTGACGAGTCCGAAGTAGTTTTCTTCCTTGGGTGTGATGAGGAGCGCGGGGAGGACGTAGGCGGTGGCGCCAGGTGCGCCCATGGTGCGCGCGAGTTTGATGAGGACGAGGGCGGAGCACGCGCCGATGAGGAGGGTGGCGATGAGCATGACCCAGGGGTCGAGGGCGGGTGTGGAGAGGAGGGCGAAGGGTTTCCAGAAGACGGAGCCGAGGGACCCGAAGGATTCGGTGTAGGGGTCGCTCGTGAAGGGGGTGGGATCCCGGAGCGCGGTGAGGTGCGCGAGGTACTGGATCTGGTCGTCTCGTCCGAAGCGGTATCCGGTGATGGACGCGCCGGCGAAGGCGAGCGCGAGCGCGGCGAGGATGTCTCTCCCCCACTGCTTCGACCTGTCCCCCTCGGATTCGTCCTGTGCGCGGATCACTGGGGGAGGATATGGCTCATCGGATCGGAGAATTGGTTTGCATTGGGGTGTGCGCTATGCGTATGTTGGATGGAGGAGGATTTTTTAACATGCGCACTGGCTTGCTTCCGTTCGGTCTTGGTCTCGTTGTATCCGGTGCTTCCGGGGGGATGACGGGGGGGTGGTCGTTGGACAACTTCGATCGGTATTACACGACTGATTTTTTGGCGTACGGGGATTCGGGCGCGATCGATCATGCGATCTACGAGACGACGAACGGGCCGATCGATAGTTCGGTGTGGGACGTGGATACGTCTCGGATGTTCCCGACGGTCGAGTACGGGATCACCCATCGCTCGTCGGGTTCGGAGACGCTGCTGGAGGCGATGGGTTCGATGTCGATCGACACGGATCCGGGGGATGCGTTCTACGAGCAGTACGAGGCGGTTGGGTTCCAGGAGTTCTACATGGACTTCACGATCGTGGAGTCGGTGGATGTGCTGTTCAGCGCGGAGCTGGGCGCGAACTCGAACTCGGAAGCGGTGCTGCGCCGGATGGATATGGCCGGGCTGAATCACGTGGTGAGCACGGGTGTGGACGGCGCGGCGATCTCGTCGAGCGAGGTGTTCACGCTGGGTCCGGGTCACTATGCGTTCCAGGTGTCGATGGATCTTCGTGCTGGTGGGTTCGGGGAGATCGATCCCGAGAGTCTTTCCGGCGCGTTCGAGGCATCGCTGCGCGTGGTTCCGGCGCCGGGTTCGCTGGCGCTGCTGATGGGCGGTGGGCTGCTGGTGGGTCGTCGGCGGCGGTGAGGGCGGGTTCATCGGTCTGAAATCCCGGGTCGGGTTCTCCCAATGAGCGGGTTGCGGGGATGGTCCCGATCGGGAATGATGGCTGTATGAACGCACAGGACCCACGGAATCAGTCTGTTTCGCATGACGCGCCGATGAATGAGCGGGGGCGGGTGTATGACCCGGATGCGCCGGATTCGGAGCGGACGTACGCGATGCTGTTGCACTTGTCGCTCTTGGCGCATCTGGTGCTGAGCGGGTTCGCGATCATTGTGCCGCTGGTTATGTGGTTGATGAAGAAGGACGAGTCGCCGTTCGTGGACGACCACGGTCGGGAGGCGATCAACTTCCAGCTGTCGCTGATCGTGCTTTCGTTGCTGTTGATTCCGATCGGGATCTTGACGTGCAGCGCCGGGTTCTTTTTGTATATTCCGCTGTACGTGCTGGCGCTGGTCGGGATGATCCAGGCGGCGATGGCCGCCAATCGGGGTGAGTTCTATCGGTACCCGATGACGATCCGTTTCTTGAGCTGAGTGCGCCTTATTCGGTGCATCCTTGCGGATAGTCCGTGAGGTATCCCTGGATATCAAAGAAGTCGAAGACGAGGTCGTCGTTCCAATCGAATCGGTTGGAGAGGAGTGCGCTGATATCTCGGAAGTCGATTGTTTGGGTGCCGTCGATGTCTGTGGGGCAGCGGTCGAGATCGAAGGAGAGGAGTCGTCCGTCGCCGACGGGGCCTTCGATTCCGAGTTCGACGGCGCCGATGTGGAGGATTGAGCCGTCGAGCGAGTCGGGGAGGGAGAAGGATTCGCGCATGGTGTCGTCGATCGTGCCTTTGAGGGTGGAGACGTGGTCGAGTGAGCTTCGGTCGTAGACGTAGGTGCGGGCGCGTCCGAAGAAGTCTCCGGGCGCGTATCCGAACCCGGTGATGACGAAGGTGTCGTTGTAGAGCCCGATCTCGCTCCCGAATCCGAGGAGTTCGTAGTTGACGTCGGGCGCGTCGATGATGTTTGTTTCGGCGTTGCTCGCGTTGATGAGGGAGACGGTGTTCTGGAATCCGTTGTCTCCGAAGCTTCTGATGCCGAGTCCGATGATGCCGTTCTCGGCGGCGAATCCATCGACGTACGGTGGCTGGTCCGTTGTGTAGTCGATTTCGATTTCTCGTTCCAGGGTTCCGGTTGATGCGTTGAAGACGAAGATGGAGGGGGCGGTCATCTTGGTGAAGCTTCCGGCTTTGACGGCGTAGATCCGGTCCGTGTCGATCTCGACTTTGTATCCGAAGCCCGCTCGTTCTTCGAGGTCGGCGGGGGTGGGGTCGAAGAGCATCTGGCCGGTGATGGCGTTGTAGACCCTGACGATGCCGCTGCGGTCCTGGTCGTTTGCGCTGAGGTTCTCGGCGCCGACGACGAGGGTGGTTCCGTGGAGGGCGATGCTCAGCCCGGAGTTCATGGGGGAGCTGTCCCCGATCTCGATGGTGCGGATGAGGTCGAAGGTTGTGGGGTCGTGGATGGCGACGCTTGCGGTGCCGTTCTCGAGGAACGCGATCGCGATGCAGTCGTCGTTCATTTCGAGATCGTCGGCGAAGTAGTCGAACTCGTGGATGAGGGAGGCGTTGGAGAGATCGACGAGGTAGACCTTGGGGGGGTTGCCTGTGTATCGCGCGGGGGCGCTGAGGAGGGCGCGGGCGTTGTGGATCGTTTGGTAGAGGGCGAACTGGTCGAGGGAGTCGGGGTTGTACGAGAGGATGGCGTGGTTTGGTAGCACGACCTGAGCGGATGCGGAGGTGGTGGCGATGGATGCGACGGCGGCGCATGTGAGTGCGCGGAGACTCCGGATCTTCATGGTGGACCTCGTTCCCCTGGGCGCGGTCTGTGTGTGTGGAATCCCCGCGCGTGTCGGGGGTCGATACGGGGGTGTTTGGCCCCGGGTTTCGTAAGATCGGGGATTAGTTTGTGCCGGCGAGTTTGCGGACGGTGAAGTCGAAGTTGCGGACGAGTGCGGTGATGACGGCGTAGACGATGCCGAGGTAGACGAGGGCGCTGATGATGGCGCCGATGGCGAGTGAGAGCCGTGCGGCGTTGAGTCCTGCTGGGTCGATGGCGGTTTCTGCGAGTCGTTGGACGGGGACGACGAGGGCGTCAAGGACGCTTGCTGGGGAGAGGGCGGCGAGGACGGGGCCGACGACGGGCATGTCGGATCCGGAGGCCCAGCCGCACATGCCCAAGATCCCGGAGACGATGAAGACGACGGCGACTGTTCCGACGACGGCGGAGAGGGTGCCCTTGCTTTTGAGGGACCACTGCAAACCGATCATGACGCAGAAGGCGATGAAGGGGATGAGGACGAGGGCGGCGATGAGCCCTGCTTCGGGGAGGACCACGGGAACGTCGATGGAGGCGCCCTGGATGGTGGATTCGGTGAGTGTGGCGCGTTCGGGTCGTCCGAGGGCTCCGGTGAGGGCGTAGAGCCCGGGGAGGGCGATGGTGAAGATGGGGACGGCGATGAGGGGGAGGAGGTAGCTGACGAGGCCTCGGAGTTTGCCCATGAGGTAGAGGCGCGGGGTGATGGGTGTGGTGAGGATGAGGTCGAGGGTGCCGTCTTCTCGTTCTCCTGCGACGGCGGTTGCGGCCATGTTCATGGCGACGAGTGCGATGAGGAAGACTTCGGTGAAGACGACGGAGCGGATGATGAAGCGGAGGTCGGGGGCGCTGAGGACGTCGGTGTGGTAGAGGACGACGATGACGACGGCGCTGATCGCGCCGAGGGCGACGAAGGACCATCGCGCCATGATGCGCCAGAAGGTGGCGTTGCGTGAGGAGGCTTCGCGCCAGGCGATGGGGTTGTTCCAGACGGTTCTGGGGGGCCGGTGTTCTTCGCCTTCGGCGCCGAGGCCCATCATCTTTCGGTACCAGGGGACGCGCGCGGCTCGGCTTGTGACTTGTCGGAGTCCCCCCGCGCGGACGGTGAGTGTGGAGAAGAGGACGAGGATCCCGGAGAGCCCGAGGGAGCCCAGGGTCCAGGCGCGTGCTGGGGTTTCGAGCATGAGGGCGGCGAGCCCGGAGTAGGTGCCGTCGATGGCGCTGGGGTAGGAGGCCGGGGAGAGGAGTGATCGGAGCGCGAGGAAGGGGTTGAGGGCGCTGACCCAGGTGACTCCGAAGCCCTGGACCCCGAGTCCTCGGGATCGGAGCCATGCGTCGATGGCGATGGTGGCGGCGATGTAGGTGACGACGGAGACGTAGAAGGTGAAGACGGCGCGTTGGCCGACGAGTCTGGAGACGGAGAGGGCGATGGCTGCGGCGCCGACGAGGGTGGCGGCGCCGGCGGAGACCATGTAGGCGGCGATGATGGCGCGGCCGGGGACGCCTCCGAAGAACTGGGTGAGCGCGAAGAGGGGGAGTGAGGCGAAGAGGAGGGCGAGGACGAAGAAGAGTCGGCCGAGGAGGTTCCCGAGGACGAGCTCGAGTTTGGACATGGGGGTGGTGAGGAGGATGTCCCAGGTTCGGGGGTTGGCTTCGTGGGCGATGGCGCCGGCCATGAAGACGGGGGCGAGGATGCAGATGAGGGCGACCTGGAGGTAGGCGATCCAGGCGAAGAGGGTGGCGCCGGAGGCGGCGAGTTCTCGGTAGGACATGTCGCCGGTGCGGGTGTTTCCGAGGAGTCCCCAGAGCATGGCGAGGGAGAGGACTGCGAGGTAGGCGGAGCGGACGTAGTTGTGTTTGGCGCGTCGGGACGCGTTCTGAACCAGACGGACCGCGATGGGGTTGAGGGGGCCGAGGCGCAAGATCCAGCGGAGGAAGACGGGCATGACCCCAGCTTATCCGCAAAAATCGCTCATTGAACGCAAATAAAGCCCAAGCAATGGGGTGGTGCAGAAAATTTCTCTTGTCGTAAACCTTTGCCTTGAATTCGGTTGGGGAGATCGGCTAGATTAACATCAGAGAAGGGTGGCATTCCTATGCCGCCTTGTTGAGAGAACTGAGAGGGTAAGCCAAAACTCGTGTTTTCAGGTGATACCTCTCTCGATTTGTGCACAGAGAAAGGGTATTTCAAATGAAGAAGGCTGCGACTATTCTTGGCGTCCTCGGTCTTGCCTCCGCCGCGAACGCGGGCGTGACCCTCGATGACCTCTCCATCGGTACCCTCATGGGTGGCTCGATGGTTTCCGGCAACACCGCTGGTTCGTCCGACGACATGGATGCCGATGGCATCGGTGGCGGCGGTTCCTGGTCCGGTGGCGACGACGTCTACACCCTCGTCTGGGGCGGCGGCGACATCACCATCGACCTCCTCTTCACCAACGCCAACGGCGACCTCGACCTCTTCCTCTTCGACAGCAACACCCCCGACGGGCTCGGTGGCGGTCTCGTCGAGGACGCGCTCTCCGTCGATGACAACGAGCAGATCTTCGTGGCCGGCCTTGCCGCTGGTACCTACTGGGTCTCGGTTGACGGCTGGTTCGGCGCTTCCAACAGCTACGACCTGAACGTCTCCGGCATCCCCGCGCCCTCCGCGATGGCCCTCCTCGGCCTCGGTGGTCTGGTCGCCGGTCGTCGTCGTCGCTAATCCGCGATTGACTTCGATAGCTTGAATGCTGACACCGCTCTCCTTCGGGGGAGCGGTGTTCTTTTTGGGGTGTGTTGATCTGTGGGGGATATGAAAGAACCCCGGACTGGGTCCGGGGCTTCGGGAGGGTTTGGGTTCGGATCTGGGATCAGGTGGACTGGGTTCCGGCCGCTTCGGGCTTCTCGGAATCATCGTCGGAGCCCTTCGAGTCCTCGGATTCCGGGGGCTCGACCCAGGAGGTTTCGAACTTGAGCGCTTCCTCGTTGGGGTCCTTGGTCGCCATGAGTGTGTTCTTCTCGTGGAGATCGCCGGAGAGGAGTTGTTCTGAGAGGGGGTCCTCGATGTAGGTCCCGATGGCTCTGCGGAGGGGGCGGGCGCCGAAGTCGGGGTTGTAGCCCTTCTCGATGAGGAAGTCCTTGGCGCTTTGGTCGAGGGTCAGGTTGAGGCCTTGCATTCTGAGGCGCTCGGCGACCTTGCTGACTTCGAACTCGACGATCTGGACGAGGTCTTCCTTGGTGAGGGGCTTGAACACGATGACGTCGTCGAGTCGGTTGATGAACTCGGGACGGAAGAAGCGTTCGATTTCCTTCATCAGGACGGACTTGATGGATTCGAACTGGTTGTCGGGCGCGTGCTTGGCGAACCCGAACCCGCCGCCGCCCTTGATGAGGTCGGCGCCGATGTTCGACGTCATGATGAGGATGGTGTTGCGGAAGTCCACGTGACGCCCGAAGGAGTCGGTGAGACGTCCTTCTTCCATGATCTGGAGGAGCATGTTGAAGACGTCGGGGTGTGCCTTTTCGACTTCGTCGAGGAGGACGACGGAGTAGGGACGGCGGCGGATCTGCTCGGTGAGCTGGCCGCCTTCTTCGTACCCGACGTATCCGGGAGGGGCGCCGACGAGACGCGAGACGGTGTGCTTCTCCATGTACTCGGACATGTCGAGGTGCACGAGCGCGTCGGAGTCGCCGAACATGAACTCGGCGAGGGCCTTGGAGAGCAGGGTCTTACCCACACCTGAGGGACCCACGAAGATGAAGGAGCCCATGGGGCGCTTCGGGTCTTTGAGCCCGGCGCGGGCGCGGCGGATCGCTTTGGAGATCGCCTTGATCGCGTCGTGCTGGGAGATGACCTTCTTGTGGAGTTCGTCCTCGAGCTTGAGGAGGCGCTGGGCTTCTTCCTTCTCGAGTTTCTGGAGGGGGACACCGGTCATCTTGGAGACGACTTCGGCGATGATGTCTTCGTCCACGACCCCGGCGGCTTCGAGCTGTTCGGCGCGCCACTGGGTCTGGATTTCTTCCTTCTTCTTGCGGAGCTGCTCGGCGTTGTCGCGCAGTTCGGCCGCCTTCTCGTAGTCGGCGTTCTTGACGGCGTCGTCCTTGGCGACGGAGAGCTTCTCGATGTCCGCTTCGATGTCGGCGAGGTTCGGGGGCTTGCTCATGCTCTTGATGCGCACGCGCGCGCCCGCTTCGTCGATGACGTCGATGGACTTGTCTGGTTGGACCCGTCCGGTGATGTAGCGGCCGGAGAGCTCGACGGCGGCGCGGATGGCGGCGTCGGTGATCTTGACCCGGTGGTGCTCTTCGTACTTGTCGCGCACGCCCTTGAGGATTTCGACGGCTTGGTCGTTCGAGGGGGGATCGACGGGGATGGACTGGAAGCGGCGGTCGAGTGCTGCGTCCTTCTCGATGTATTTGCGGTACTCATCGAAGGTGGTGGCGCCGACGCACTGGATCTCGCCGCGTGCGAGTGCGGGCTTGAGGACGTTGGACGCGTCGATGGCGCCTTCGGCGCCGCCGGCGCCGACGAGGGTGTGGAGTTCGTCGATGAAGAGGATGACGTTGCCCGCGCGGCGGACTTCGTTCATGACGGCTTTGATGCGCTCTTCGAACTGGCCGCGGTATTTGGTGCCGGCGACCATCATGGCGAGGTCGAGGACGACGAGGCGTTTCTCGAAGAGGATGTCGGGGACTTCCTGTGAGACGATGCGCTGGGCGAGGCCTTCGACGATGGCGGTCTTCCCGACACCTGCTTCGCCGAGGAGAACGGGGTTGTTCTTGGTGCGGCGGCAGAGGATCTGGGTGAGACGTTCGATCTCGTGGGCTCGTCCGATGACGGGGTCGAGCTGGCCTTCCTTGGCGAGTTCGGTGAGGTCGCGGCCGAAGGAGTCGAGGGCGGGGGTTTTGGATTTGCCCTTGGATTTTCCGACGGGGGAGCTCGAATCGGTGTCGGGGCCTCCGATGGATTCGGCTTCGGACTCGGCGCCAGCGCCGAGGAGGTTGAGGACCTCTTCGCGGACTTCTTCGAGTTTGAGGTTGAGGTTCATGAGGACCTGGGCGGCGACGCCGTCGTGCTCGCGGAGGAGCCCGAGGAGGAGGTGCTCGGTCCCGACGTAGTTGTGGTTGAGGTTTCGCGCTTCTTCGATGGCGTATTCGATGACCTTCTTGGCGCGGGGGGTCTGGGGGAGTTTGCCCATGGTGACCATTTCGGGACCGGCGCGGACGAGTCGCTCGACTTCGAGGCGGACCTTTCGGAGGTCAACTTCGAGGTTTTTGAGGACGTTGGCGCCGACGCCGGAGCCTTCTTTGACGAGTCCGAGGAGGATGTGCTCGGTCCCGATGTATTCGTGGTTGAAGCGCTGGGCCTCTTGGTTTGCGAGGGCCATGACCTTGCGGGCGCGATCGGTAAAGCGTTCAAACATCGCTGACTCTCCGTGCTCCGGGGGATCCGGGGCTTTTGTCATCCGTTCTCCAACGGACGGTTGTGAATCGTGAACCCGTTCTTCCGAACGGCGCTCCGCATGGTGTTGTTCGCACGAATCGGTGTGTCGGATCATGATCCGTCAAACACCGTGCGCACGTCCCTGTATCGGCTGCATTGGGCGTGCCAGTTGGATCTGTTGGTGGTTTGGGGGCAAATTGGGGTTGAGATCGCGCCAAGCCCTTGGGAATCGTGTGTTTGGGCGCGTTGGGGAGCGCGGGTCCGCATTTGGATATACGGTTCTGCCAGATCGGCAGTCTGTGCGCCCCCTGGTGTGGGTATGGGTCGGCGCCGATGAAGCGACGGATGGGCACGCGCGTCCTAGGATCCGATTCGCACTCTTCCGAGCAAGCCCGGGGGCCGATTGAGCCCTTGGCGATCAAGAAAACGAGGTCAAACGTGGCGAACAAGCACTTCGACGTGGTGGTCATCGGCGGCGGTCCTGGGGGGTATGTCGGGGCGATCCGTGCGGCGCAGCTCGGGTACAAGACGGCGATCATCGAGCGCGCGAAGCTCGGTGGGGTGTGTCTGAACTGGGGGTGTATCCCGTCGAAGGCGCTGATCGAGAACGCGGCGCTGATGGAGAAGCTTGCTGAGAAGCAGGAATGGGGGATCGAGACGGGTGAGGTGAAGGTCGATTGGGACAAGGTCATCGGTCGGTCGCGCGATGTGGCATCCAAGCTCAACAAGGGCGTTGAGTTCCTGATGAAGAAGAACAAGATCGAGTTCTTCAACGCGCACGCGAAGATCACCAAGGCGAAGGGTGGACCCGGGACCAAGGGGATCGAGATCGAGGTCCGGGACTGCGGGCTCAACGAGGAGTTCACGCCTTCTCCGGTCGAGGTGAAGAAGGCGAAGGAGACGATCACGTGTGATCGGGTGATCATCGCGACGGGCGCGGTGGCTCGGGACCTTCCCTTCGCGAAGTTCGACGGGGACAAGGTGTGGGGCGCGCGTGAAGCGATGAACAACAAGGAGCGCCCGGAGTCGCTCATCATCGTCGGCGCTGGCGCGATCGGGCTCGAGTTCGGGTACGTGTACAAGCAGTTCGGGACGGATGTGACGATCGTCGAGATGATGGATCGGCTCGCGCCGATCGAGGACGAAGAGGTCGGCAAGGAGCTCGGGAAGGTCTACAAGAAGCACGGCTTCAACATCAAGACCTCCACGGGGGTGCTCGACATCGACACCAAGGGCAAGGGCGTGAAGGTCACGGTCGCTCCGGTCAAGGACGGGAAGACGGACGAGTCCAAGAAGGAAGTGCTCGAGGCGGACAAGGTGCTGCTCTCGATCGGGGTCGTGGGTCGGTACGACGGGTTGTTCGACGAGTCGCTCGGGCTCGAGACGGTGAGGGGTCACATCAAGACGGACTATGTCCCGATCGATATGACGGCGCCTTCGGATACGGCGCCGACGCTCGAGTACAAGACGAACCTCCCGGGTGTGTACGCGATCGGGGACGTGATCGGTCCCCCGGCGCTGGCGCACGTGGCCGGCGAAGAAGCGATCCTGTGTGTGGAGCGGTTTGCGTACAAGGACAAGAAAGCGGATCACGATCCGATCCCGATGGACTACACGGTCATCCCGGGGTGCACGTACTGTCACCCGCAGATCGGTTCGGTCGGGTACACGGAGCAGGCGCTGAAGGCGCAGGGGCTCAAGAAGGGCGAGGACTACGAGGTCGGGAAGTTCTCGTTCGGGGCGCTGGGCAAAGCGATCGCGACACGTCACACGGACGGGTTCGTGAAGCTCATCCGTGGGCTCCCGCGCGGCGAGATCCTCGGGGCGCACATCATCGGGGATCAAGCGACGGAGCTGATCGCGGAGCTTTCGCTTGGTCGTCGTTTGGAGGCGACGAGCGAGGAGCTGATCGCGACGGTGCACGCGCACCCGACGATGCACGAAGCGGTGCACGAGGCGGCGCTTGCGAGCGAGGGTCGGGTGATCAACTCGTAACCCGAGTTCGGACATGCATATGCAATGGACACCATTCGGTGTCCTTTTTTTGTATCCATCGGGGTGATCATCGTGTACTCTGATTGGGCACATTCACACGCAGAGGGGGTTCGATATGAAGAAAGAAGCGACCCGGATCGTCACACTCGCGGCGGCGATGCTTTCGGCATGTTCCTTTGCGGAGCCGATCGTGCTCTTCACGGAGGGGGATCCCGTGCCCGGGATGGCGGGCGAGTTCTTTGATGGGTTCGGGACGCCGGTCATCGATGAGACGGGGGCGGTGTACTTCTATGGATCCTGGGGGATCGTCAGTGATAGCAAGGGGCTCTGGAGACTGGACAGCGGGGCGCTGGAGTTGTTGGTGCAAGAAGCGACGGCGATCCCGGGGCTGGGTTTCGAGGTCGAGGACATCAACTCGTATCAGGTTGCGCCCCAGGGGATCGGAGTCGGGGTGTGGATTAACACCGATGCACTCCCCCCCAACACGAACACCGAAGCGGTGGTCCGGGTCACCGATCTCGGGATCGTTTCGGTCCATCACGATGGGGATCCGTTCCCCTTCGACAACGGGACCATGTTCATCCAGAGCACGACGGGGCTTGCGGTGAACAACAGCGGCGAAGTCGCGATTCCCGTCGCTCTCGGCGCGACGAACGGGGGGACGTCGGATGATCGGGCGCTCTTTGTGAGATCGATGACGGATCGGCTTCTTGCGCGCGAGGGTGCGGCGCAGCCGGGTGGGGGGACATACGAGGGTGACTGCGGCAACTCTCAGAACTACTTCTGTACCCCAGAGCTCAACGACGATGGGAACGCGGTGTTCCGCGCGGAGGGTGGGCTGTTCTTTCATGATGGTTCGGGAGAACGGGCCATCATCCGCTACGGCGATCCCGCGCCCTTCGGTGGGGATGTCCAGGGGATCGGTGTTGCGAGGATCAATGCTCAGGGCGATGTGGTGTTCCCGACGGACGCGGTCGGGAACTCTTCGCTCGACTCGATCCTGATCGATCGGGGTGGGGTGCTCAGCTCGATCGCGCTCGATGGTCCCGCGCCGGCGACGGATGGGAGCACGGATGGGTTCTTCCGTACTCCGGTCTCGAGTTACATCGACATCACGGACACGGGAACGGTGTGCTTCTCGGCGGACACGACCGATTCGGGTGAGGGTCTCTTTCTGTATACGGGGGATTCATTGGTTTCGATTGCGCGTCGTGATGATGTCGATTCCGAGGGCGATTTCATCGGACCGATCGGGGGCGGATCGGACTGGATCATCAACAGCCACGACCAGGTTCTGTTTACGGCGTCGTACACACCGACGGGGTCTGGGCCGTACTTTACAGCGTTGTACCTGTACACCCCGGGGTCGGGGACCGAGCGGTTGGTGGCTGTGGGAGATGTTGTTGAAGGGCGCGAGGTGACCCGGATCTTTGATCTTGCGACGGGGTATGGTGGAGCGGGTGCGCTCAACGACCAGGGGGTCGGGGTGATCCGGGTCGAGCTCGAGGGTGAGGACACGATTCTTGGGTTCGGGGTCGGGAGTGAGATGTGTGCGGCGGATCTGAATGAGGATGGGAGCGTGGACTTCTTTGATGTGAGCGCGCTGCTGACCCAGAGCGTGGATTACAACGGTGACACGTCGTTCGACTTCTTCGATATCAGCGCCTTCCTGCAGGATTTGGCTGCTGGTTGCCCGTGAAAACCCTGCTCCTGAGCGTGGATCGGTGCTGCGGCTCATCGCGGTGGTTTTCTGTTGATCCGTTGGGGGTGAACCACTAGGTTGGATGGCGGCTCGTCGGGGCGCGGTGTCCGGGTGGGTTGGACTCGTAGGGGAACAGAATCATGAATGGTATTCGGATTGGTGCTCTCGGTGCCTTTGTGCTCACCACGTCGTTCGCGCCGGGTGCGGAGATTGTTCCCGAGTCTCGGGATTCGCAGCTCATGGTGACGTTCGCGAATCTTGGGTTCACGGAGGGGTACGACGGGGACGGCGAACCCCCGATCGACTTCATGGAGAACGGGCTGACCTCGGACGACGACATGATGTCGAGCGACATCATGTACTACGGGCCGGACTCGTTCGGGCGCATCAACTCGGGGGAGTTCGAGACGTATCAGGATGTGACGATCGAGCCCGGGAAGCTGGTGTTCGATTTCTATGCGCACTCGGATGTCGGTGGGGATGCGAGCCCGTTGTGCACGATCGACAACGACATGTTCTTCACGTTCCATGTGGACGAGACAACGACGGCGACGCTGAACGCTGTCTATCTCGGGGACACCAACGTGGGTGATTCGCGCGTGGGGCTCCAGCTCCGGGAGGTTGGTCCGGGGTCTGATCCGGTGATCCTGGATGACTTGTTCTTGCTCGGGGGGTTTCCCGACGGTCCGAACGAGGTCGAGGTCGAGGTGACGCTCGAGGCCGGGAAGCGGTATCGGTTCTACGTCGATTCGCACACGAGGGCGCTCGCGACGAACAGTGCGCAGACGGCGGAGATGGTCGCGACGCTCACGCTTGCGTGCGATGCGGATCTCAACGGGGACGGCGCGGCGGACTTCTTCGACATCTCGGTGCTGTTGATGGATGAGGTCGATTACAACGGGGATACGTCGTTCGACTTCTTCGACATCAGCGCGTTCCTTCAGGATCTGAGCGTTGGGTGTCCGTGATCACGGGATCTTCATCGTCGCTGGGGGCTCGGAAACGCTGATCGGGGATCTGATCTCGGGTTCTTGCTGGCATTGGCTCGTGTGATCTGGTGGAATACACCCAGAGATGATGTCCTGCGCCCGGGACGGGCGCTCAATCTGGAGGGATCCGCTGTGCGATACTCGATGCTTGCTGCGCTTTCGATGGTGTGTGTGTCCGGGACGGTGTTTGCTGGGTTCCCGATCAACATCCCTCCGAGCTCGCTCCCGGATGAGTCGTTCTTTGCGGCGAACCCTGGGACGGAGGTGAACATCAACGCCGGGGGATCGATTCTGGCCGGGGAGATGGGGGACCCGTTCGGGTTCAACGGCGCGACGGTGCATGTGTTCGAGGATGGGGAAGCGGGGTTCTCGACGATCGATCAGTTCATCGAGGATGTGTTCGTGATGATCGATGGTGGGGTGCTCCGGAGGACGAAGTTCGTCGGATCGAGTGAGGGGACGACGTTGTGCTATCTGATCTCGGGATCGTGCGAGAACGGGGTGTGGTTGATGGGTGACACGATCATGGATCAGTTCGATGGGTCGATCGGGGTGGTGGCCGGTGGTCAGGCGGCGTTGATCGGGGAGGACGAGTCCGACTTCGAGATGCACGGGGGGACGATCGATACGTTCGTGTCGTTCAACGACGAGTCTTCGTTCTCATTGATTGATGGGACGATCTCGGGGGCGCTGCAGCTCAACGATGATGCTTCGGCGACGATGTACGGGGGGTCGTTTGGGGCTGATGGATTCATGAAGGGGATCGGGAACGTGTTCGATCTCGATGGTGGGGTGACGGGTGATGCGTTTGTCGTCGAGAAGGGGATCCTCAATATCGATGGGGGGACCCTCGGGGAGAACTCGGCGCTGCTGAACTCGTCGGGGGTGGACCCGGTGCTCAATATGTACTCGGGCGCGATCGGGGATCGGTTCCGCGCGTTCGACGGGACGCTCAACATCGAGGGTGGGTTGATCGGTGGCGAGTTCCGGCTCGGTCGGCCGACTGGGGACGGATCGGGGGTGACGCTGAATCTGGTCGTGAAGTCGGCGATGCTCGATGGGGTGCCTTTGGATCTGACGGCGGTGCCCATGGAGATCACGGCTCGGGGTGGGCTCGAGCTGTCGTGTGTGATGCTGGACGATACCGTGAATGTGCTGACGTTGAACGAGTCGGCGGTGGCTGGGGAGGACCGGATCCGCGCGGGGGCGACGGTGACGGTGGCGCTGGATTGTGAGGGTGATCTGAACGGGGACGGGTCGCTGGACTTCTTCGATCTGTCGTTCTTCCTGATGAACATGATCGATTACAACGGGGACACGATCTTCAACTTCTTCGACATCAGCGCGTTCCTGGTGGATCTGAGCATGGAGTGTCCTTGAGGGCTTGAGCTTGTGCAATACTGGGCCGATACGTCCGTTGAACGCCCATGAACGCACGGACCCCGCTCATCCTGACGGCACTTTTTGGCGCTTCGAGCGCGTTTGCGACTCCGACGGGGCTGTACTGCAGCTGTCCGCCGAGCCATGGGAACGGGGAGGGGTCGGTGCTCTCAGCTGTGGCGCAGCTGGCGCATGTGGACGGGATTCTGGTCCGGCTCTCGTGGAGCACGGTGGAGCCCGCTCCGGGGGTGTACGACTTCTCGTTGCTCGATGAGCAGATCGCGCGTGCGGAGATGTACGGGAAGAAGGTCTCGCTCGCGATCGTGAACGGGAATGCAGCGCCGGTGTGGTTGTCGTCGCTCGGGGTCCCGATCTACAGCTACAGCGACTTCAGCGGGAATCCTCGTTCGTTCCCGATCCCGTGGGACAGCACGTTCCAGTCCCGGTGGTCGTCGTTCATCCAGGAGTTGGGGAGCAGGTATCACGACGAGGACACGATCTCGTTGGTGTATGTGACGAACTCGAGTCACAACGGGTTCGAGATGCAGCTCCCGACTTCCCCGGCGGATGAGTCGAACCTGATCGGGCTCGGGTACACGGACGGGGTGTATGCGCAGTCGTGGATCAACTCGGTGGATTGGTTTGCTGGTGCTTTCCCGGAGCACGACATCGCGCACGAGGTGCACCCGGTTTTCGGGAGCGACCAAGTCGCGCTGGATGTGTTCGCGCATGCGCAGAACGGGTACGGGGGCCGGGTGGGGGTGCTCGCTGCGTGGTGGATGGTGCACAATGCGCAGGAGATCTACCCGGGGATGTTCGAGATCCTTCAGGATGCGGCCGAGGTGAGTCATGCTGAGGTTCAGGTCGCGAACAGCTACACGAACACCCCGGAACGGTTCGGTGAGGGTGGGTACGAGGGTGTGGTTGATCTTGCGATCGACTCGGGGGTTCGGTACATGGAGGTCTGGAACAGCGATCTGTTGAACAGCGCGTTGACGGATCTCATGGTTGAGACGAGCGAACGGTTGAACGCTGTGGAGTGTCCGGCGGATCTGGACGGGTCGGGGTCGCTCGACTTCTTTGATATCTCGGTGCTCTTGAACAGTCGTCCGGACTACAACGGGGACGGTGGGTTTGATTTCTTTGATATCAGCGGGTTCCTTCAGAACTACAACGCCGGGTGCCCGTGATTTCTCTGAAACTTTGCGATGACTTCACATCCCGCGCGGGAGGGCGGGCGGGTCGATTCACAACCCTCCCGGGGACAGGACACTCGGAGATCTTGGGGATCGCGGGCGCGGATCGGCGTGCGTAATTCTTTTCGTCCGGCGGGACCGTGAACCGAGTGAACGCTTACAAACACCCTGTTTTTGCAGGGTGTTTTTCCGATCGGGTTCCTTCACGCGCTCCCGGGTGGTGGGTATGCTCCCGCCCGAATCCGACATTCGTCGGCGTATCCATCCGTGGGAAGAAAGACACATCCCAGCACATGAAGACGATGCGCGGATCGTTCCGGATCCGTGCACGGGATGAAGCACAGGAGAACACAGGAATGAGACGAACCATGATCCTCACGACCATGATCGGCGCGGCTTCGCTGAGCGCGATCGCGGAGACACCCGATCGTCAGATCGATCCGAGCCCGGAGGCGACGGTGACGGTGCAGCCGATCCCGCTGAACGCGCCCGCTCGGTTTGTTGACGGGAGTGCGCAGGAGGAGAAGTTCGAGCTGGGACATCCCCCGCTGCACCTGATCCCGGCGATGCCGCTGCCGGAGCCGACGGCTCAGCAGCGCCTGAACGATGCGCCGATGGGTGTCCCCGTCTCGCACGACGGGGCGACGAACGAGCTGATCGAGTATCCGATGTACATCCCGTTCGGTCCGGACAAGGGGGACCACGGGGGGTACACCGCGCCGTACGGGCATCTCGATCACGAAGCGTTCAACACGCTCGGGTTCGGGACCATGACGGAGGTCGCGAACGACGGCGTTGATCCGTGGCGGCGGAACGTGAAGATCGTGATGCGCTTTCTCGATTCGGGGGGGACGAGCCGGTTCTTTGTGTGTTCCGGGACGATGGCGGATCCGGAGACGGTGCTGACGGCCGGCCACTGTGTGTACGCGCACACCCCGAACGGATTGGACATCAACGACTGGGCTGAGGAGTTCTGGATCTACCCCGGGTGGGACGGGAACGGGATCACGGGTGACGAGGCGCAGATCATCCAGACCCACGGGATCGGTCACGGGACGATCGCTGGCGCGTTCACGGGGTGGACGGACGATGCGAACTTCAAGTGGGACATGGGGCTCATCCGGATCACCCGGGCCGTCGGTCACCTGACGGGGTGGTACGGGTACGCTTGGGGTCAGTCGTGCGACACGATCATGGGTCGGAGCTACAACCTGGGGAGCTACCCGGCGGAGGGTTGTGGTTCTCCGGGTTTGCACAACGGCGCGGATCAGTACTACTGGTTCGGTGGGTACGACGACTGCAACGATGACGACCAGCAGCTCTTCTTCAACACGACCCCGGGGTGCTTTACGGCGCAGTGGGGCGGGATGAGCGGTGGCGGTTCGTACTACTTCAACGACAACGACGTGCGCGTGGTCCATGCGGTGGTGTCGAACTCGAACAACGCGACGTTCGCGAACCACACTCGGATGTGGACGAACTTCAAGGACTTCATGCTCGACTTCGAGAACACTTCTCGCGGGACGAATCTGGATCTCCAGATGCTCCGTGTGCGGTATGTGGAGAGCTCGGTGACGGCCGGCGACACGATCGAGGGCGATGATTACGCGGTTCCGAACCCGACGAACAACGATCCCGCGAGCGCGACGTACTCGGTGTCGCACTACCTCTCGACGAACGCGAACATCTCAACGGCGGACACGCTGATCGGGACGGAGTCGTACACGCTCGACTACGCGCCGGTGCAGAACGCGAACGTGAACAACACGGGCGTGAACTACACGATCCCGCTCGACACCCCGAGCGGGACGTACTACGTGGGTGCGATCCTGAACACAACGGACGCGAACACGGGCAACAACGACGGTGATCAGTGGGACTGTCAGGAGATCCAGGTGTTCGGTGTGGCGGATATCGATCCGTCGAGCATCGCGACGAACGGCTCGTCCGGGTTCCTCGGTGAGACGGTGAATGTCACGTTCGACATCGACAACCTCGGCGGCGATCCGTCCAACGCGCTGAGCGTTGAGGTGTACGCTTCGACGAACACGACGATCACAACGTTCGACACGCTCCTGGGTTCGTTCTCGTACACGGGTCTCTCGGGCGGTGGGTCCACGACCCGGAATGTCACGGTCACGCTTCCCGCTTCGGTGGGGGTCGGGACCCGGTACATCGGGATCATCGCGACGTCTTCGGACGACGTGAACTCGACGAACAACACGATCGCGTCGAGCGCGTACACGGTGAACGCTCGCGCGGACATGGCCGGCCGTACGGTTGATGCGGAGGATGGGTCGCACTCGCGCGGGATGGTGATGCCCGTGGATTACTCCTTCACCAACATCGGGCTCGGCGCTTCGGGTCCGGTGAGCATGGAGGTCCGCGCCTCGACGAACACGTTCATCTCCACGAGCGACGAGCTCCTGGGGACGATCAACTTCGGGTCGGTTGCGCCGGGCGCGATTGTTTCCGGGACGGCGAACGTCACGGTCCCGTTCGGGATCGCGCTCGGGGATTACTACATCGGGATCATCGTCGATCCGGGTGACTTCGAGAACGTGACGACGAACAACACGGCGCACGATCCGGCTCAGGTCACGATCGTGGATTGCCCCGCGGACCTGAACAACGACGGGAGTCTGGACTTCTTCGATATGAATGTCCTGCTCCAGAACGATGTCGATTACAACGGGGATACCTCGTTCGACTTCTTCGACATCAGCGCGTTCCTCCAGGACCTGCAGATGGGATGTCCCTGATCGGACCTGAGGGGTCGTGATTTTCACCTATTCGGGCCGGGCGATCCCAGGATCGCCCGGCTTTTTCGTTGGATCCGTGACCGAGCCCTTGTAGCATGGGGTGCTCACACGAACGACCGAGAGAGAACCCATGACCATCCCGATCCGATCTGTTCCATGCGTGCTCGCGCTCGCGGCGATGACCCCCACGATCCTCGCGCAGGACCTCCTCCTGATCCCGGACTCGTCCTCCGATCGGGTGTGGGCGTTTTCTGCGTTGGATGGGTCGCTCGTTGATGACTCGTTCATCGCGGACCCGGGGTCTTCGGGGGGGATCGATGTGTTCAATCGGCCGCTCGAGGTGCTCGTTGGCGCGTCGGGTCAGCTGTTCGTCTCAGACCAGTTTGCTGATGTCGTTTCCGAGTTCACGAACGATGGGACGTTTGTCGGGGTGATGTCGCTCGGGGGGGTGCGCAACACCACGATCATGGACAACATCCGTGGGGGTCACGTGCTCACGCTGGGTCCGGACGCCGGGGACGTGGTCGTGACCAACTCGGGTGCGCTCAACGATCTGGTGATCTCTCAGAAGAACGTCAAGCGGCTCGACCCGATCGATGGGTCGGAGCTCGAGGACTTTGCGTTCAATCGGTACGGCGGGATCCGTGGGCCGTTCGATGTGTGCGAGTTCAACGGGGAGGTGCTTGTTGCTGACGAGGGTCAGGACAAGATCGTTCGGTACACCCCGGAGGGGAAGTTCAACGAGCGTTTCACGAGCGCGTTCGACTACCCCCAGCTGGACTTCCCTCAGCAGATGAGCGTGACGGGCTCGAACACGCTGCTCGTGTGTTCGTTCAGCGCGGGGTTCATTCTTGAGTTCGATACGACGGGGGTCCTGATCGGTCAGTACGACCCGGGGACGCTGGATCTGTATCGGGGGATCCACGAGCTGGACAACGGGAACCTGCTCGTGACGACGACGACGGGTGTGTTCGAGGTGACGCGCACGGGGATTGTGGTCGAGACGGAGGCGGTGGGGAGCGATTTTCGCTACATCACGCGCGTCGATGCGCCTGCGGGGTTCGAGCGGCGCGCCCCGGCGAAACGGAGCGCTCTTGAGGTTCCCGATCCGGACCCGAGGGATCGTGACGAGATCATCGCCGACGAGCTCGGTTTGGATATCCAGGAAGGAGCCGGGTCATGAAGGCCTTGATGACGACATTCGCGATGATGTGCGCGAGCGTGCCTGTGCTTGCGGGAACCCCGACCCATGCGTACATCATCGAGGGGTCCGGGTTTTTCGGGGCGCCGGGCGTTGACTTCGGTCGGCTCGGGCTCGTGAACCTGAGCGATCCGAGCGACGTCGCGACCTTGTCGCGCCTCGCTGACGATCTCCGTTTCGGGGGCGCGGACATCCGGCCGGGGACGGGTGGGCTGAGCGCGTTCGAGAACACGACGAACGGGCTCCGGGGTGTCGATCCGATGAACGACGGGAACGCGCTGATCGATTCGGTGGGGTTCATGGATTCGGGCGTGGCCGGGATGGCGTATTCGAACGACGGGTCGATCGTGTATCTCACGACCACGGTGGGCGCGTTCGTGCGCATCCTCGAGGTGAACGCGGATACGGCGGAGGTGATGGCGCAGCACAACATCATCACGGACTCGGTGTCGTCGCTGGCCGTCGTTCCGGAGGGGCATCCGACCCTGAACCCGGGGGACCTGTACGGGCTCGCGTTGACGGGGTTCGGATCTCTGCGTTTGGTGCACATCGATCTGGGGACGGACTCGATCGTGTCGTCTACATCGGTGATCGGGATCGGGTTCGACCCGCAGTTCGAGACGGGTCTGGACTTCTCGTCCGACGGCACGCTCTACGCGATCATCCAGGGGTTCGACGAGGTCGCGCCCGACATCTTCGTCGAGATCTCGTCTCACCTGTACACGATCAACCCGGGGAACGGGAGCGCGAACGACCTGGGTGTGATCCAGGGTGACGGGACCTGGGACGCGGTCACGCTCGTGATCGATGACGGGGTGAGCGATGTGTGCGCTCCCGATCTGAACATGGACGGGGAGCTCGACTTCTTCGATATCAGTTTCCTGCTCCAGAACAGCGTGGATTTCAACGGGGATACGGCGTTCGACTTCTTCGACATCAGCTCGTTCCTTCAGGCGTTGAACGCTGGTTGCCCCTGATCCGGGTGGATCGATTCTTTGCGTTCCGGCGGACCCCACTCATCGGTGGGGTTTGCTTTGCGCCCGATCCGTGTAGATTGGATGATCGAAAGGGGAACCCATGTCGGCTTCATCATGGATCGTGTGCGCGGGTGTGTTTCTTGTGGGATCCGGTTCGGTGGTTGCGGGGTGGCCGACGGATCCGGGTTCTCCGCTCGTGGTCGGACCGATCAACAACGGGTTCGATGAGCGGGCGGCGCTCCGATCGGGCACGGACGGGTCGGTGTGGATCGCTTGGCAGGAAGCGTATTGCGTGGGGGATGTGCGGCTCCAGCACATCGACGTGATCGGGGAGCTGCTTGCGCCGGAGGGGATCGCGTTCCAGGCCGATCCGACGTGCGGGTTTCACCTTGAGCCTTCGATGGCGGTCGTGGGTGGTGATGTGATCGCGACGCGCCGGTTGTCGTCGTTGATCGACACGCCGATCCAGCGGTACAGCCCGGAGGGGGCTTCGCTCTGGTCGTCCCCGTTCGTTTCGACGGAGAGCCGGGTGGTGGAGTTGATCGAGCCGATCGGGGGTTCGGATGCGCTTGTCATCGGGTATGAATGGGACACGATCTATATCGATCGGCTCGATCCATCGGGGAACGAGGTCTGGGGCTCGACGCTCTCGTTCCACAACCATCGGAGCGCGAACTTTGATATCACGGGGTATGTCCCCGACGATGCGGGTGGGGGGTATGTGTTCTGGGAGTCCCCGGCAACGTATGTGCGCCACATGCTCGTGACACGGATCAACGGGGACGGGACGCTCGCGTGGTCCGAGCCCGTCAGTCTCGTGGATGTGCTTCCTCCGGATCGGGGCGCGTCCCGGCATACCCATGCGCGGATGGCGCCGGATGGCGCGGGGGGCGCGATCGTGGTGTACACCGAGGGTTTCGAGCAACCCACGTCCCCCGCCGGGTTGTTGATGCAGCGCATCAACCCGGACGGTTCGCTCGGGTTTCCCAAGCCCGGGGTGCGCGTCTCGACCCGGTTCACACGGCAGTTCGGTGTCGATCTGGAGCATGATCCTTTGACCCATGATCTCTTCGTGGTCTGGCGCGACGGGCTGCTGGATCAGCAGCGGGTCTTTGCGCAGCGGATGCGGGTGAACGGTGCTCGGCTCTGGGGGGACGAGGGGGTCGAGGTCTCGGCGCTGGATCCGACCACGGGGAGCTACGACGGGGTCTGGGTCGGATCCGAGCTCAAGTCTGTTGTCGGCGCGCCGGATTCCGTCTCGATGATCCGGGTCAGCGCCGACGGCGTTGTGAACCCGGAGCCCGTGCTGGTCTCCGAGGGTTCGACGTCGAGTTTCGTCAAGGCGACCCGCTCGCTCGACGGGCTCGTGGTTGCTTGGCAACGGGACAACAAGGGGCTCGATGATGTGCTTCTCGCGCAGCGCGTGAATCGGAACAACGAGCTCGGCGGTGTGCCCGTGTGTGCGCCTGATCTCAACGGGGACGGGGGGCTCGACTTCTTCGATATCTCGCTTCTGCTCCAGAACAGCGTGGATTACACTGGGGACGCGTCGTTTGATTTCTTCGATATCTCCGCGTTTCTCGCTGATCTGAGCGCTGGTTGCCCGTGATGCCGCTGGTATTCGGGACTAGAATATCCCGAATTGTCGGGGTCCGCGGATCCCGGCCCAGCACATGGGAGGGACATCATGGCACGTTTCACATCCGTCACAACGCTGTTGCTCGCATCGTGGTGCGCGTCTGTTGCGGGCGCGCAGCCGATCAACGAGGACACGACCTACTTCCCGGCACCCACGCTCCAGGGCGCGTACGGGACGACGGTCGATGTGTTTGGGGACTTCATGATCGTGGGGGCGCCGAGCGACAACGAGAACGATGTGCTCGCGGGCGCTGCGTACCTTGTTGATCTCGTCAGCGGGACTCAGATCAAGCTCAACCCGATCGACGTGGATGGGGGCGATCAGTTCGGGTTCAGTGTCGCGATCGGTTCGGACTACGCGATCGTCGGTGCGCCGTTCGATCGGGATCTCGGGTTCGAGAACGGGGCGGTGTACATCTTCGAGGTCCCGAGCGGAACGCTGCTCCACACGATCCGGGGGAACCCGACATCCGAGTTCGGGTACGACGTTGATATCGACGGCTCCATCGCGATCATCGGGGCACGGGAGCAGGGTTCCGGAGGCGAAGCGTATCTGTACAACGCGATGTCGGGTTCGTTGCTCTTCACCCTCCCGGTCCAGAGCGCGTTCGGGTTCGACGAGTTCGGGCACGGGGTTTCGATCGACGACAGCGCCGGGATCGCGTGTGTGGGCGCGCCCGGAGAGTTCATCCCGGGGGTCGATGCGCGGATCGGGGCGGTGCATCTGTTCGATCTCTCGAACGGGGCGCACCTGCGCACCCTGACTCCGCCGCTGGATCGATCGTCGGAGTTCGGCGCGTGCGTGGATATCCGCGACTCTCTTGTCCTCGTCGGCGCGCCCAAAGCACCCGACTTCCTGTCCGATACGGGCGCGGGGTATCTCTTCGACAGCGCGAGCGGCGCGCTCCTCCGGACGTTCCTGATCGATGATTCGCCTTCACCGACCCAGTTCAACATGCTGGGGTTTTCCGCGAAGCTCGGGGATGGGGTGGCGCTGCTCGGGGCTCCGGAATGGGACTTCCAGGGGACGAGCGAGACGTTCAACAATGGTGCGGGGTTCCTTTTCGACACGAGCAGCGGCGGCTTGCTCGCGCGGTTCGAGCCCGTGGGCGCGACGCTCGGGGATCGGAACGGATCGGGGGTCGGGATCTCGGGGTCCACGATCGCGATCGGGACACCCGGGGACGACTACCCCGGGGGGTTCGGCGCGGGATCGGTGAGCATCTACAGCTACGAGCTTCCCTGCGCTCCTGATCTGAACATGGACGGGAACCTGGATTTCTTCGATATCAACGAGCTGCTCCAGAGCGGCGTGGACTACAACGGGGACACCCAGTTCGACTTCTTCGATATCAGCGCGTTCCTCCAGGATCTCGCGCTGGGGTGCCCTTGAGTCCGGAGTTGCTTCGGGCTAGGCAGCCCTCCCGCTCGAAGCGATGATCCGTGGAAACCCCTACCGATCCGGATCGATCCGTGGTACGCTGACGCGGACCGATCCGGTCCACGTGAGGGGTTGTTTCCATGAATCGAATGGCTGTCGCTGTCTGTGTCCTGATATCGGGTTCTGCGTTCGCGGATCCGTATGCGTTCGAGATCATCATCCTTGACGCGAACGATCCGCACCCGCTCGGGGACGAGATCCGGCTCAAGGGGGTCAACAACCTCGGGCAGGTTGTGGGGTCGTTCGACATCGACGGCGGGGATCCTCGCGCGAGGGGGTTTGTGTGGAGCGAGAGCACGGGGTTCGTGCTGATCGGGTCCCCCGAGTCTCCGGCGCTCAATGTGTTCCCGGAGGGGATCGACGACTCGGGGGTGATCGCGGCGACGGCGACTCGGGACTACGCGCAGTACGACTTCAACGTCGCGCGCGCGAGCACGTACAACACGAACACGGGGGTCTGGTCGGAGCATCATCCGTGGTCGGGGTGCTCGTCGCAGATGCAGGCGATGAGCGCGGGGGGGTGGTTCTGTGGAGAGTTCGCGAACAACGCGATGGGCGGTGGGTGCGGGAGTCTCTTCTTTGATGCTGAGCCGTTTGTCGGGACTGTCGGGGGCGCGAGCGCGGGGGGGACACTGACGGCCGCGCCGAGCTTTGCGCATGATGTCAATGACTCGGGTGATCTGTGCGGCGAAGCGTCGATCGCGGGGACGTTCAACACGGTTGCGTATGTGAAGCTCAACGGTCAGACGATCACGCCTCTGACGGGTCTGGACGGGAGTTTCGATAGCGCGTACGGGATGAACAACAACGGGATCCTCGTGGGTGAAGCGTGGCCGAACGGGGACCTGTTCAACTACGCCGTCAAGTGGGAGAACGTGGGGGGGACCTGGGAGATCACGAGCATCGATCCGGGGACGCTGTTTTCCGTGGCGCGTGATATCAACGACCTCGACAACATCGTGGGGTGGTATTACGACGAGGACGCGGACGACCGGCGCGGGGTGATCTGGGTGAACGACGAGCCCTTCGTGCTCGACACCCTGATCACGGATCTCCCGGCGAACGTGACGGTGTGGGATGCCTTTGCGATCAGCAACACGAACTGGATCATCGGGGAGGGTCGGCGGAACGGGGAGCGTGTCATGGTGGTCCTCAAGCCCGTGGATCAGGATACGGACGGGGACGGGCTCCTGGATTCGTGGGAGATGGACGGGATCGATGTGGACCGTGACGGCGAGATCGACTTCATCCTCCCCGAGGGTGTCGATCCGGATCGGAAGGACATTCTTGTCGAGATCGATGTGATGACGAACGTGCCGTTCTATCAGGGCGCGCTCGATGATGTGGCGCAGAGCTTTGCGAACGCGCCGGTCATGAACCCGGACGGGTCCACGGGGATCACGGCGCACTTCGTCGTGTCGGACACGAACATCCCGTTCGCGCAGGAGTGGAACCCGGACTTCAGCGAGTTCAACTCGATCACGCCGCTGTACATCGGGGATCCGGACGAGCGTGCTTCTCCGAACTGGGACAAGATCCTGGCCGCCCGTCAGAAGTCGTTCCGGTACTGCGCCGTGGTGAACAAGGTGAGCGGGGCGCTCGGGATCGCGGAGCTCCTCGGGAATCAGATGATGATCGGGATCGACGGGAACAACGACAATCGTCGGATCTTTGCGAGCACGTTCATGCACGAGCTTGGGCACAACCTCGGGCTCCGGCACGGGGGTCACGACGATATCAACTACAAGCCCAACTACGTCAGCTGTATGAACTACAACTTCGACAGGATCACGCTGGAGAACGAGGACCCGGTTCCTCTGGATTACTCGCGCGTGGCGCTCCCGGCGCTGGATGAAGCTGATCTCGACGAGACGGCGGGGTATTCGGGAGGGAAGCTCTATTCGGATGTGCTCACGTTCTTCGGGTTTGATGTCGACGAGACGACGCGCGATATCTCGTGGGTGCAGCTCGATGTCGATGTGTACAACTGGAACCTCGACGGCATGGTCGAGGAGAGTGTGAGCGTGGACCTCAACTGGCTCCCGAGCCATTATCCTGGTGGTGCGGCGTCGGCTTCGCCGGATCAGGTCCTGGAGGGGTCCAACGACTGGGCGAACATCGTGATCCCGCTCGGGCAGTTCGAGCCCTACACCCTGGACGCGGCGATCACGCCGGGTTTCGCGGAGATGAGCGACAGCGAACGGGACTGGCTCGAGACAAACCTCCCGGATCCTCCCACGAACCCCAACGACTGCGCGCCGGACCTGAACGGGGACACGATGTTGGACTTCTTCGACATCAGCGAGCTGCTCGGGAACAGCGTGGATTACAACGGGGACACGGCGTTTGATTTCTTCGATATCAGCGCGTTTCTTCAAGCGTTGACGAAGGGGTGCCCGTGATTTCGAATCAGCGGCGCAGAGCGTAAATTTCCACGCTCCGAATATGAAGACAAGTTCGTGTTTGTTCACTTTGGATCTGCGGTTGTACAGTGCGCAGAACTGAGAGGAGACGACATGCGCACAGGTCTTACGGTATTGGTTGTTCCGGTTCTCACGTTGAGCGCGGGCGCGCAGACGTGCGATCCGATGACGCTCTTCGCGCCGAAGGTGGAGTATCTTGCGGGTGAGTCCCCGCGCGACATCGAGAGCGCGGATCTCGACAACGACGGGAACATGGACATCGTGTTCGCGCTCTCGGGGGAACGGAACATCGGGGTGCTGATGGGGAACGGGGACGGGACGTTCTCGGCGCGCACGCTGTTCCCGGTTGACACGTTTGCGTACAGCGTGGCGCTGGGGGACATGAACAACGACGGGCACCTCGATGCGGTTGTCGGGCACACGGCGACGACGTACGTGTCGGTGCTCCTGGGGGACGGCGCGGGGAACTTCGGCGCGCCCACCCAGCAGAACTCGGGGTCCGGCGGGCTCCACGAAGAGATCGTCCTCGTCGATACGGACCAGGACAGCAACCTCGATGTCATCGTCGTGACCAACGCGAACCAGATCCGGGTGCTCAGCGGCGACGGCGCGGGGAACCTGGTCGGTGTTGATCTCGTCATCTTCGGGCTCGATTCCACTTCCGTCGTGGCTGGGCACCTCAACAACGACAGCGACATCGACCTTCTCGTCGGGCATCGGTCCGTGGGGTCGGCGTTTGTGCTTCTGGGTGGTCCGGGGTCGAGCTTCATTGTCTCGGCGCCCATCAACCTCGGGTTCTTTGTCTACGGGTTGGATCTCGGGGACATGGACAACGACGGGGATCTGGATTTCGTCGCTGTCGGGTCGCTCTCATCGACGGGCGCGGTGTATCTGAACAGCGGGGTGGGCTCGTTCGCGCTCTCGCAGAGCATGTCGCTCGGGATCGTCCCGTCGGGTGTGGTGGTCGGGGATTTCGATTCCGACGGGAACAACGACGCCGTCGCTTCCCTCCAGATCGCGGATACGGTCGCGCTGATGACGGGGAACGGGGACGGGACCGTGGATCCGCAGATCGATTTCTCGAGCTCGAACGGGGGGCGTGATGTGATCGCGGCGGACTTCAACAACGACGGCGCGCTCGATGTCGCGAATATCGGGGATCCGGGGGATTTCGTCACGATCCACCTGAATACCTGCGCCCCGATGTGCGCCCCCGATCTGAACGGGGACACGATGCTGGATTTCTTCGATCTGTCGGCGCTGCTCCAGAACATGATCGACTTCAACGGGGACACGGTGTTCGACTTCTTCGATGTGTCCGCGTTTCTCCAGTCGTATCAGCAGGGCTGCCCTTGAACTGAATCGCAGACGCGCCGTGTGTGCGGCGCGTGTTCGTTCTGTGCTGGGCTCTGTGTTCTCGGGAGCAGCACCATCACCATAGATTCGCACAGGAGAGAACCATGACAATCACGCAGTGCATTCTTCTAGCGGTGTTGACGAGCTGCGCCTCGGCGCAGCCCTTTGTTCATTCGATCACCGAACCGGGGGACCAGTATGAAGCCGCGAACGATCTCGCGGTGCTCACGAGTCAGGACATCGCGTTTGTGGGCAGGTTCAGGCGCGACTTCAAGTTGCCCGGGCAGGATGGGTGGATCGTGGTCCATCGTCCGAACGGGATCCCGTTCTTGTCGTGGATCATCGAGGACCCGGACAAGGAGGGGAACCCGCTCGTCGCGACGTTCGAGGATCCGGTTGACAAGAACCTGATCGTGCTCGAGGGCGGATTGATCTCGTCGTTCCCGAACGATGTCGCTGATCTCGTGCTGTTCAAGATCGATCCGTTCTCGGGGGCGCTCTCGTATCAATGGCGTTATCCGGGCTACGACTCCGGGATCCCGATCGGGATGGAGCGAGACGGGGACACGGGGCTTGTCGCCGCTTCGCTCCTGAACTCCCCCGGGATAACCCAAGCCACACTCCTCCGGTTCCGGAACGCGGATGGGCTCCCGATCTTCCACAACCGATACCTCCCCCTGGACGAGCAGATCTTCAGCACGGCGTTTTACGATGTCGCGATTTCGCCGGAGTCGGGTGATATCTTCGCGGTGGGGATCGCGAAGATCGACAGCGATCAGTTCAGTGTGTTCGCGAAGATCTTGATCGCGCGGTTCGATCCGGTGGGGAACCCGATCTGGTTCTCCCTGTACGAGCCGGTTGTCCAGGGGACGAACACCACGAATGCGTTCGGGTACAGCATCGCGATCAACAGCGAGAACAACCCCTTTGTCGTATCCACGGTCTCGTCCTCGCTCACCTCATCGCTCGTGGTCCCCTTGGTTGTGGACGGAAACACGGGGGCTCCGATCGTGAGCTCGAGCCTTCAGATCGAGAATCACAGCGTTGTTTCGGCGGCATCGTCGCTCGAGCAGCTCCCAAACGGCGACATGCTGACCGGGGGCGCATGGACCGATCCGATGTTCTTTAGTGCGAGCGCCTCGCTCTGGAGCTTCGATGAGCTGACGGCCCAGCTCCAGTGGGACTACACGCGCGAAGATCAGTTCGGCAGGACCTCCACGGTCATGCCCGACCCGAACGGCGGGCTCCTCTTCGCCGGGTACGGGATCCCGACCACTGCACCCGTAGGCTTCGAAGATGCGCTGCTGACGCGCACCGGGAACAACGGGAACGGGCTGTGTGAGCGCGTGACCGAGTTCAGATCCCCCGAGGTGTCGTTCATCCGTGTGCCGTTCCAGGTGAAGCCGATCGCGCTCCAGGAGCCCAACAACGCCGGGATCGAGGCGATCGCGGGCACCCCCGTGCTCACCGTGAACTGCGAGGTGTGCCGACCCGACCTGAACATGGACGGGTCGCTGGACTTCTTCGACATCAGCTTCCTGCTGATGAACATGGTGGATTACAACGGGGACACGGTGTTCGACTTCTTTGATATCAGCGCGTACCTGATGGACTTCAGCGCGGGATGTCCCTGATCTGAATGGTCGTCTCTGAAAGTTCAGATTTGCTCCGCATCCTGAGCACAACAACCGATGTACACCAGAGAGCCCTTTCGGGGGCTCTTTTTTGAGCACAGACAGCATCCCCTGATCGATTGACAAAGGAGCGGCCATGTCGCGCAGTGTGAAGATGGGTAAGTTTGTTTCCGCCGCGATCCTCGCGACCCTGGCCGGTTCGGTGTCGGCCGGCGACTTTGAGTCGGCTGTGAAGGGGTACGAGAAGGTCCCCGTGGCGCCGGGTCAGGGGGAGTTCTACACCCTGTATACCCGGGAGAAGGACGCGCAGGTGCTCGCGGAGCTCCCCAAGAACTTCGAGGGGAAGCGGTTCTATCTGGTCGCGACGATCGCGGCCGGGACCCCTCAGGTCGGGGTGTACTCGATCTGGAACGATCAGGTCGGGGTCCCGACGAAGACGGTGTACTGGTCGAAGCGCAACGACCAGCTCATGCTGATCGAGCCCAACCTGTCGGTCCGTTCTTCGGGTGACCAGGAGTCGAAGGCCGGGGTTGAGCGGGTGAACACGGATCGGGTGATCCTGACGGTCCCGATCATCGCGACGGGTCCGGGGGGTGGGCCTCTGATCGATCTGGATCGGGCGCTGATCGGGAACTCGGGTCAGTTCCTCGGGCGCTTTCTGTCGAGGGCGAACACGTCGCTGGCGAAGCTGACGAAGGCGAAGGTCTTCCCGAACAACATCGAGCTCGGGTTCGAGCTCCCCCGCGCGAACGGTCAGATGGCGCAGGTGCGGTTCTCTCTGGGGATGCCCGAGAAGTCGAAGGGGTTCGAGCCCAGGATCGCGGATCGTCGGGTGGGGATCTACTACGAGTCGTTCGCGGATCGCGCGATCAACGATGGGACGTCCCAGACGGTGCGCTACGCGAACCGTTGGCACATCCAGAAGGCGGACCCGTCGCTGAAGATGTCGCCTCCCCGTGAGCCCATCGTGTACCACATCGAGCACACGACCCCGCTGCGCTATCGGCGCTGGGTGCGCGAGGGGATCCTTGCGTGGAACAAGGCGTTCGAGCAGGTCGGGATCCTGAACGCGATCGAGGTGCGTCAGCAGGACGCGACGACGGGTGCGTACATGGACATCGACCCGGAAGATATGCGGTACTCGTTCGTGCGCTGGACCAACGCCGGGATGGGGTTCGCGATCGGTCCTGTGCATACGCACCCGGACACGGGCGAGATCTACGAAGCGGACATCGTGATGGACGAGGGGTTCATCGGGTCGTACGCGATCCAGTACCTCCAGACGGAGCTTGCTGCTCAGGCGATGAGCGTGATCGATCCGGAGCTGTCGGGTTGGCTCGCGCAGAACCCGAACTGGGACCCGCGCGTGATCCTTGCGGATCCGTCGGATCGGGAGCGCGTCACGCAGCTGACGAAGATGATGGTGGAGCAGCCCGCGCAGGCGCATGAACTGATGACCGACGCGCCGCTGACCCTCGCGCCCAATGTGTGGGAACCCCATCAGCATCTCCATCGGGACGACGAGCACGGTCATGCGATGTGCATGATGATGCCCGGGCTTTCGTCGAGCGTTGCGACGGCGCGGCTCGCGATGGATCTCGGGCTCGGGGGCGCGCTCATGCCGGCGGAAGAATCCGGCGACGACGTGACGCTTCTTGATGGTCTCCCCGAGGAGTTTGTGGGTCCGCTGCTCAAAGACGTCGTGATGCACGAGGTCGGGCACACGATGGGGCTCACACATAACTGGAAGGGCTCCGCGCTGCACTCCATCGAGGAGATGAACACGGAGGGCTTCGACCAGCCCATCCAGTCCACGGTCATGGACTACGCGCTGTCGAACATCATCGTCGAAGGTGGGCCTCGTGATCTGAAGCAGGGCGATTACGTCCCGCGCGACATCGGCGCGTACGACATGTGGGCGATCAAGTGGAACTACACGTTCGACGACCCCAAGGAGGTCGCGAAGGAAGCGGCGAAGCCCGAGCACGCGTACATGGCCGAGGACGGTCAGTTCTCCCCCGACCCTCAAGCGAAGACCTGGGATCTCGGGCGCGACTCGGTGGACTTCGCCGAGGAGCGGATGCGCTTTGTGGACAAGGCGCGTGCGGAGATCCTGGACAAGGCCGTCAAGGACGGCGAGTCCTGGGCTCGGGCGCGTCAGATGCACCAGCAGCTGATGGGGACCCAGTACAGCGCCGTGAACATGGCGATGCACTGGATCGGTGGGGCGCACATCACGCGTTCGATGAAGGGTGACCCGGATGCGCCCGCGCCGATCCGTCCTGTCGATCCGGCGCAGCAGCGCCGGGCGCTCAAGTTCGTGATCGACAACGCGTTGAACTCTGATTCGTTCGGGATCGATACAGAGACGCTGTCGTACCTCCAGAGCGACAACTGGTACGACGAGGGGTACGGCACGGCCCATGCGTGGCCGGTCGCGCAGAACGTGCTCGGGATCCAGTCGGCGGCGCTGACGGGGATCATGAATCCCTCGCGCCTCGCGCGGGTGATGGACAACGAGCTCCGGACCCCGGGCGATCAGGACGCGCTCACGGTTCCCGAGGTGTTCGAGACGATCCGCGCGGAGATCTGGGACCTGCCCAGCGCATCGGGTTCGTACACGAACCGTTCGCCGCTGATCTCAACGCTGGATCGGAACCTTCAGTCGGAGCACCTGCACCGGATGATCGATCTCGCGACGGGGATGTACTGGCCGGGCTCTTCGGGTCGGGTGCTCCAGTCGCTCGCGCGTCAGGAGCTGCTCGCGATCAAGGACACGGTCGAGCCCTTCGGGGACTCGGGCTCGATCGACAGCTACAGCGCCGCGCACCTGCGCGATGTGAACGAGCGGATCGATCGGGCGCTCGACGCGTCGTACATGCTGATGGATTGATCGTCCGTCTCTCCCCAGCTTTGGAAGCGCCCGCGCACACACGCGGGCGTTTTCTTTAGGCACTGAGGACCCGGTAGCGTTCGATGAGCATCTCCCCGATGCGCCCCGCGGTGTCGGCGGCCGTCTCGCGCCGATCGATCACTTCCATGATGATCGCGCCCTGCATGAGGAGCCCGTACTCCTGTGCGAAGGTGTCGGGATCGCTCAGACCCGCTTCGTGCGCGAGGGTGCGCACGATGTCTCTGAGCGCATCAACATTCGCCCAGGCCGCTTGGTGGCACGGGTCGTTGGGGTCGGGGAACTCGGAGCACGCGTGGATGAACAAACACCCGTTGAAGGCGATGTTGCTGAACCAGTCGCGCCACACGCTCCAGACTTCGCGGAGCTGGGCGATGGGATCGTCGCCTCCCCGTTCTTTCAGGAGCTCCGGGAGCTTCTTGCGCCAGCCCTCGTCGCGGCGCTGGATGCACGCGAGCGCGAGCGCGTCCTTGCTCTCGAAGTACTTATAGAAGGTTGTCTTGGTCGTCCCGACCTGATCGATGATCTGGTCGAGACCTGTTGCGTGGAATCCCTGTTTGTAGAACAGGTCGAGACCCGCGCGGATCAGCTTCTCACGTGTGTCGAGGGGGGCCATATGCACCATGGTATCGACACCTTACCACCCCACCACCAGTCCCCACAACGGGGTTGACCTCAAGTCAACCCCGGGTTGACCCGGAGTCACTCCCTCTCGGGGAAGGGTTTGGCGATGATCGCCCTTGTTGAGGCGTTGAGACACGACACAAGGAGCATCTCATGAACATCACCCGACCACTCATCCTGATTGCCATCGGCTCGGCGCCGGCGTATGCGCAGCTGTGCGACATTGATTTGATCTACACCTCCGAATCGTTCGCACCCTTCAACTCTGACGTCCTACTCGCACCGATCGCCAGCGGGGACATCGACAACGACGGTTATCGGGATGTCATCCACACCGGTCTCGATAACGGTTCGGCCCGCGTCTACCTCAACGACGGCTTGGGTGGTCTCACCTACAGCCCCGTGCCGCTGCAGGGCGCGGACGGCGGGAACTTCCACAACACGCTCGCCGACTTCAACAACGACGGCTTTCTCGACCTCGCGGGCATCCGCGGTGGAAACGATGGCGGCGACATCGTCATCTTCAACGGGAACGGCGACGGGACCTTCGGCCCCACGCCCAGCACCTTCATCCCCGAGTTCATCCCCGACCGGGTCTTCACCGCGGACATCGACGGCGACGGCTTCGAGGACATCGTCGCGTTCCAAGCCGCTCGCTCAGCGCAGCCGGTGATCGTGACCTACCGAAACACCGGCAACGGCACCTTCACCGACGCCCGATCCTACGGCCCGGTCGGGCCGACCGACACCCTCCAGACCGGCGACCTCGACGGCGACGGGCTCCCCGAGATCGTCACCACCAGCCGAATCAATAGCTTGACGACGATCCTCCGCAACCTCGGCGACGGCACATTCAGCCCGCAGTCCTTCAGCTTCACGCCGGGTGCGAGCGGGGGCTTTGTCAACCTCCAGCTCGGCGATCTCAACAATGACGGGCATCTCGACATCGCCTACAGCCTCTTCAACTTCTCAAACCCCGTCGTGTTCTACACGCTCAACAACGGCGCCGGAAACTTCCAGACTCCGGCCACCGAGATCGTCGACACCTCGAACAACCCGACCTGGGCGATCGCGATCCTCGACGCGGACGGCGACGGGGACAACGACATCCTTCGCATGGTCCGTGGACTCGGATCGATCTTCGGCGGCGTGCTGGAGCGAAACGACGGCACGGGCGCGTTCACCGAAACCTCGACCTTCAATGTGATCGACGCCAACGCCGGCTTCAACTCTACGGTGAGCTCGATCGCGGACTTCAACAACGACGGCACGCCCGATGTGCTTCTGAACCACGACCGGGCCAGCCCCTCCGAGTTCGGCATCTGGTTCAACACCTGCTTCGCGCCCCCCGTCATCGTGCAGCAGCCCGCTTCGGTGCTGACCGACGCCGGGCAGACCGCTCAGTTCTCGATCGCCCTGTCCAGCGGCGCGCCCCCGCTCGCCTACCAGTGGCGCAAGGGGGGTGTCGATCTCGTCGACGGCGATGGGATCTCGGGCGCGAACTCATCGCAGCTCATGATCGATGGGGTAAAAGCGAGCGATGTCGGGTTTTACGACTGCGTAGTGAGCAACAGCAGCGGGGCGCGGACGAGCGATCCCGCGCTGCTCGGGGTGGAGGTCGAGGACTCCCCCACTTGCTTCGTCGATCTCAACAAGGACGGGGAGCTCGACTTCTTCGATCTGTCCCTGTATCTCCAGCTCTTCGGGATGGGCTGTCCGTAAGCGTTGAACCATTCCCTGAATAAAAACGCCCCGATCCGTGAGGACCGGGGCGTTTGTGTTTGTGGATCAATCTCGACGGTCAGGCGGGGACTCCGAGGAGGGACATGACCCGGTTGACGACGTCCTTGGCCGTCAGTTCGCACATCTGGAGCATCTCTTCGGGGGTCTTGGCGCTCTTGGGGATGCGCTTGACGTACATCTGCGCGAGTTCGAAGCCGTCGCCGGATTCCATGAGCGCGTCGGCGATGGCCGACCCGAGCCCGCCGCCGTAGTTGTCTTCGAGGGAGACGACGAACCCGCCGTTCGCCGCGACGATGTCGAGGAGCTTGTCGGTGTCGAAGGGGATGGAGTACATGTCGAGGAGGGTCGCGCTGACGCCCGCTTCGTCGAGGAGATCGACGGCCTTGTTCGCTTCGTGGACCATGTAGCCCGTCGCGGCGATCACGATGTCGCGCCCTTCCGCGAGGGTCTCGAACCCGCCCAGGTTGAAGACGTGGTCGTCCGAGTAGAGGAGCTCGGTTTCCGCTCGGAGGGTGCGCATATAGCACATGCCCTCGTACTCGGCCATCACACCCGTGAGGGCGTACGCGGCGTACGCATCGGCGGGCTGGAGCACGTAGCACCCGGGGTTCCCGCGATGGTCCGTTGCAAGGGAAAGCGAGCGGAACCAGGAGACGTCGGGGAGGGACATCTGGGAGGGGCCGTCGGCGGCGAGGGTGATCCCGGAGTGGGACCCGACGATCTTGAGGTTCGCGCCGGAGTTCATCGCCATCTCGATCTGGTCGTAGGCGCGAGTGAGGAACTTGGAGAAGCTGGAGGTGAAGGGGATCTTCCCGGCCGCGCTCATCCCGGCGCCGACACTGATCATGTTCTGCTCAGCGATTTTGCACTCGATGAAGCGGGGCGCGTTGCTCGGGTTCTTCTTGAAGGTCTCGGAGAAGGTGGAGTTGGACACATCAGCGTCGAGGACGACGACGTCGTCGTTCATCGCGCCGAGGGCGCGGAGCGCAACGCCGTACGCGCGACGGGTCGCGAAACGTCCGGTCTGGAGGGTGGCTTCCATGTCCATCTCGCGCATGGCTTCGGAGAGCTTGGGCATCTCGTCGCTCGGGACGCGCTTGTCCGGCGCTTGGCTCGGGGGCTCGATCGTGAACTGGTCGGTGCCGGCGAGCGACGAGGTGAGCTCGATCCGGGCTTCGTTGAGTTCACCCAGGGCACGCTCGAGCGCGTCGCCGGACGCGGGCTTGCCGTGCCAACCCCCGCCTTGGAGTGAGGGGCAGCCCCAGCCCTTGACGGTCGTCGCGACGACGGCGATGGGCTTGGCGTTCTCGTCGGCGGAGATCGAAGCGAAGCGGTCCATTGCGTCCTTGATCTGCGCGGGCGCGTGCCCGTCGATCTCGATGACGTCGTAGTTGAACGCGCGGAGCTTGTTCGCGATGGTCTCCGGGGTCTGCTGACCCGAGACCCGATCCGCTTGGCCGAAGGCGTTGCAGTTGATGATGGGGCACACGTTGGTGAGCTTGTGGTCCACGATGAAGTCGAGGGCTTCGACGATCTGGCCTTCGCGGAACTCGCCGTCGCCGATGATGCAGTAGACGCGTCGGTCGGTGCCGTCGAGACGTGCGGCTTTCGCGACACCCGCGGCGACGCTGAGGCCTTGACCGAGCGAACCCGTGGCGGCATCGAAGAAGTCCACGCCTTCCATCGGGTTGGGATGGCCGTCGAGGACGGAGTTCCATTCGCGCAGGGTTTTGAGGTCATCGACGGTCAGTTTGGAGCGGTTGTCCTCGGGACCGACCTGGACACCGAGGGTGGCCATCGCGGCGTAGACGGCGGGGACGGCGTGTCCTTCGGAGAGGACGAGACGATCACTGGTGGGGTAGTTGGGGTAGTCGGGGGACCAGCGCATGGACGAGAACATGAGGACGGTGACGATGTGTCCGATGCTCATCGCGCTCGTGGGGTGACCGGAACCGGCCGCGGCGGTCATCTCGAGCGAGAGACGATCGAGCTCGATCGCTTGAGCGTGGACAGCAGCTTCGTATGACATGGGTGCGCCTCCAAATGAAATCGCCGCCCTCCCGACCTCCCCCACCGGCCTGGGTACGGGAGCAGGGGTCCGGAGCGCGGCGGTCGCGGGCAGGATGGTTCGTGTGATTGCAAGTCTAGCGCCAGTGACACCCCCCATGATCCCGAAACCACGATTTTTCCGACCATCGGACCCGTGCACAACCTGTTCACAAGTGCCTGATTCCGCTTGAACTGCTACCATACGGGCCCCCTGTACACGCCCCCAAACCCGGGGCCGGGATTGGAGATCCACGATGAGAGTCATCTGTGAGCGTGCGTCGCTCCTCGAAGCCGTCAACCAGGTCTCCGGCGTTGTCGCCGCGAGGTCCCCGCGCCCCCAACTCACGTGCATCAAACTCGACGCGACCCAGGACGCGCAGGGTCCCGAGCTCGTCCTTTCGGGGACGGACGGCGAAATCGCGCTCTCCGTCCGGATCGGACGGGTCGAGGTCGAGCAGGAGGGATCCGCGTTGATCCCGGCGGACAAGCTCCGTCAGATCGTCAGCGCCGAAGACAACGAACCCACCCTGACGATCGAATCCTCAGGGGAGACAACCCATATCCGTGGCGCGGACGCGCACTTCCAGCTCCACGGGTTCGATCCCTCGGAGTTCCCTCAGCTTGCGTCGTTCAAGAACATCTCGGAGGGGGCGGCCGGCGCGTCCCCGGCGAAGTCGATCTTCTCGACTTCCGGGGGGACCCTGGAGACCCTGATCGAGCGGACCCTGTTCGCCGCCGCGCGTGAGAACTCGAGATACGCGATCAACGGGGTCCTCCTCGTCCGTGAGGGGAAGAAGCTGGAAATGATCGCGACGGATGGTCGTCGTCTGGCGAAGAGCGCGGCGACGATCGACTCGAAGGGCGATCCGACCAAGTGCATCCTCCCCTCGAAGGCGCTGTCGATGATCATCAAGCTCGTTTCGGACGAGAACGAGCCCGTCCACCTTGCGATCACGGACAACCAGGCCGTGGTGGCGCTGGGTGAGGACGCGACGGACGCGCGTGCGACCCTGAGCACGAACCTCGTCGAGGGGACTTTCCCCCCCTACGAGGACGTCATCCCCAAAGACCAGGACATCAAGGTCACGTTCAACAAGGACGTGCTCGCGAGCGCGGTCCGTCGTGCGGCGCTCCTCACGAACGAGGAATCGCGCGGGGTCCGGCTTGCGTTCAGCGGGGGGGACAAGTCCCTCGAGCTGTCGTCCCGTGCGCCTGAGATGGGTGAAGCGACGATCAACGTCGAACTCGCGAACTACGACGGGTCGGACATCGAGATCGGGTTCAACCCGGCCTTCATCACGGACGCGCTCAAGGTGGTCCATGAGAGCGAGGTCATGATCGAGCTCAAAAGCCCGAACAAGCCCGGTCTGCTGAAGTCGGGGTCGGACTTCCTGTACGTTGTGATGCCCGTGAATCTGAGCTGATCACCCATCGGGTGACATTGGATCCGGTTACGCCGCGCCCTGATGGACGCGCGTGGTTGTCGGTGACACCCGGTGCTCGCGCGCTCGGCGATCATCGTGGCGCGCATGGACGACACACTCGACGAGCTCGGAGTCATCGTTGAGGACCACCCGTCGCGCTTCGATCCGGCGCGCCCGACGCGCGAGCACGAGCGTGGGCACGGGGAGCACGAACAGCGCCAGCACACACAGCAGCGCCCCGGTGGGCACCGCGCCGAGCAGACCCCGATCCACGATCGACATCAACGCGGTCAGCGCCGCGCCGATTGATCCGATCGAAGCGAGCAGGATCCACCACCCCTCACGGCGTCCTGATTTCCGAGTGACCTGTCCGTCTGTCCCCACCTGTCGCCTCCCTGCGATTCCGTCGTGTACACACCCCGATCGAGAGGACACCTTATCAGGGGAAGTCGGTGACGACCAGACCCCGACCAGACAATCGCACAATGTCGTCTCCGCGTGTGGTAGCCGTCCCCGGGGGTGTGTATCGTCCCCCTCACGATGGCTCTGGGACACTCGATCTTGGGATATGTGACGACCGCGACAGTCGCGATGGTCCTCTGCGGCACACCCTGCGCTGCTTTCGCGCAGAACGCGCCCCAGGTTTCCCCCACGGACACGGGTGTGTATGAGAACCGGCCGATCGCGCGTCTGATCATCCGGGGGTCGATCGACGATCAGGGAAACCGGACGGTCCTGACGGACCGCG
>JALUWX010000045.1 GCA_027019265.1 Phycisphaerales bacterium | reverse complement strand
GGGGAGGATCTGCGCCATCGTGGAATCGCTCCCGAGCAGCAACCAGAGCAGCGCGGACGCGCCGATGATCACCAGACCCGAAGCGACGTACACACCCATGTGCAGACCCTTGAGGAGCTTCGCGAACGAAGCGTTCTCGTCGGCCTTGACCACGAAGACACCGAGGATCGAGCAGATGATCCCCACACCGGCCAGCGCCATCGGCGCGACGGCGAGCTTGATCCCGAGCGAGGCGGATTCGCCGTCGCTGATCCCAGCGAACGAGAACGCGGCAGCGACACCGAGCGCCATCGTCGCGAGGATCGAGCCGTAGTACGACTCGTAGAGGTCAGCACCCATACCAGCAACGTCACCCACGTTGTCGCCGACGTTGTCGGCGATCGTCGCGGGGTTCCGCGCGTCGTCTTCGGGGATACCCGCTTCAACCTTACCGACAAGGTCTGCACCGACGTCGGCGGCCTTGGTGTAGATACCACCACCCACACGCGCGAATAGCGCCTGGGTCGAGGCGCCCATCCCGAAGGAGAGCATGACCGTGGTCATCGCGGCGAGATCGCCGGCCATCCCGGTCGCGTTGAAGATGAAGAACCAAAACGACACATCGAGCAGCGCGAAGCCGACGACCACGAGCCCCATGACCGCGCCCGAGCGGAACGCGACCTTCAGACCCTCGTTGAGCGATTGCTTCGCGGCGTAGGTGGTACGCGCGGAAGCATTCGTCGCCATCTTCATCCCGAACCAACCACAGAGCCCCGAGAAGAGGCCCGCGACAGGAACACCCACGAGCGCCCAGGGGGACTGGAGACCCAGGAGGTACATGAGCCCGAGGAAGACGATCAGGAGCACGAACACCCCCGCGACAACCTTGTACTGACGGGTCAGGTACGCCATCGCACCGTCACGGACGGCCTGCGCGATCGCGATCATGTCGTCGTCGCCTTCGCTCTGCTTCATAACGCTCGAATGGAAGAGCTTGGCCATGACCAGCGCGAGCAACCCACCGAACGGCGCGAGCCAGTACGGAAGTGGGAGCTCGCTGATCGACGCGAGTGTGGGGACCAGTGTTGTGCTCATGGTGTGTGATCTGCCTGGGGGGTGCGATCCTGTGTCCTGCTCTCCCGCGTGCACCCTCGCAAAACGAGCGGGAAAGCTTGGCCTCGACACGCCTTACGCGTGCTCCGGTTTGACGTATACAACCCCCGCGAGTGGGGTTGAGACTCTAGGTTTGTACCCCCCAACTTTCACCTCAAAGCACCGAGAAAACCAGAACGGATCCTGTCAAACAAAAAACCGCCCCGGATCATCCGGAGCGGTTCGGTCGATTCTTCGGTTCGGACCCGTTCAGATCCGGGGCGCGTTCCGACGAGCGGCGCGGCGCTTGCGCTCCGACGGCTTCTCGTAGTACTCACGCTTCTTGATGTCCTTCGTGAGCCCTTCCTTCTCGCACAGCTTCTTGAAGCGGCGCATCATCTGCTCAGCGGACTCGTTACCACGGGTTTTGATCCGGATCGCCATACGCGCGAGCTCCATCAGCTAAGAACGCCCATCAGGGCAGGGGACATCGAAAGACCCGACCTCGTCGGTCAGGGTCTCGATTGAAGGCCCGATCCTCCTCCATGTCAAGGCGCTCCGTCTCTGCAGACCAACGTCCGAGAATGCCGATGATTCCGCCCATGAGACCCACCCGAATCGCCTTTTTCGCCTCCCTGGTGCTCCTGAGCCCCCTCCTGAGCACGGGCTGCGAATCCGTCCCCGCGCTCCGGGCATCCTCCGCGTGGCAAGGATCGACCCCGATCAAAGCGACATACATGTGGGGGAACCTGGAAGCCGAGCTTCCCCCCGGGGTCCGGATCGAGCCGGCGATGATCGCCGCCCGTCACGAACTCGAACGACAAGGGCACATCATCGACGAGTGGTCCCTCACCCCACAGGGGGGGCGCTTCATCGCGCTCTCCCCTCCGGATTCGACCTACTCGCGCGTCCATGTCTACGGACGGATGCAGCCCAACGGCGGGCTCGGGATCACCATCAACATCGACCCCGACTCCGAAGCCCGGACCCGTCAGGTTCTCGATTCCGTCCTCGCTGCGCTCGGGGTCTGAGCGATTCGGGGACCCCGCGCGTTCCTCCGGATAGAGTCCCACCTTCTCCAGACCCGAGCGAGGTGAGATGATGGGGCTCTTCGGAACCAAGAAAAACAAAGTCGAGGGCGAATGGCCCATCGTGGTGTTCACGGCCGGTCGGAACTGCGCCGACTACGTCGAGAACTGCATCACGAGCGTCCTCAACCAGAACTACAGCAACTACCGACACATCGTCGTGGACGACGACTCGACCGACGGCACGGGCGCGAAGGTCACCGAGTTCGCCGGGGGATCCAAGAAGCACGAACTCCATCTGGAGAAGGAACGCCGACTCTGGACGGGCAACGCCTACCACTTCTGCAAACCCCGTGACGAAGAGATCGTCGTCACCCTCGACCTCGACGACTGGCTCGCGCACGAGAACGTGCTCTCGACCGTCAACGAGCTCCACCAGTCCGAAGACTGCTGGCTCACCTACGGCTCATACAAGCACGCCAGCGACGGCAAACGCTCCAACGTCTGCAAGCCCTTCCCGAGCAAGGTCCTCAAGGAGCGTTCCTTCCGTGAGTACCGCTGGGTCTCGTCCCACCTCCGCTCGTTCCGGGGGTTCCTCTGGAACGCGCTCGACAAGGACATCGCCCTCCGAGGCGAAGACGGCGAATGGGGCAAGATGGCTTACGACCTCGGGATCATGATGCCCATGCTCGAGATGTGCCCCCTCGGGAAGATCCGCTTCGTGCGCGAACCTCTGTACGTCTACAACGACTTCAACCCCCTCCAGGAGCACAAGATCGACCGGGATCACCAGGTCCGGGTCGAGAAGTACTTCCGCTCCCTCCCCATGGTCGATGTCCTCGAGCGAGCAAACGTGTGACACTCGCGTCGGACACGAGCGTGGTGATCTTCTCGAAGGACAGAGCGGCCCAGCTCGACCTGCTCCTCGCAACGATGAAGATCCATTGGAAAGCCCTCCGTCCCACGGTCCTCTGGACGGCCAGCGAGCCCGTCTTCGAACGGGGCTACGAGAAAGCCAACGCGATCCACCCGGGTGTGAAGTTCGTCCGGGAGCGGCCGCGCACCCTGCTCAACAAGAACACGGCCTTCAAGAAGGACCTCCTCTCCGTCCTCGATGCACGATTGCCCTACGTCCTCTGCTTCGTGGACGACGTCGTCTTCCTCCGCGCCCCCGACGAAGACGCGATCATCCACGCGCTCCACAACGACCGGGTCGCGTGCGCCTCGCTGCGCATGCAGCCCGGGTACGACCATGCGTACACCCGGGGTGAGGACATGGTCCCCCCGACGATCGGGGACGACGGGCTCTGGGACTGGACGACATGCGACCACGACTGGGGCTACCCGATGACCGTGGACGGGCACCTGTACCGGATGCTCGACATCGAGCCGCTCTTCAAGAATCTCAAGTACCGCAACCCCAACTCCCTCGAAGCGGCGATGGATTCGAGCCGGCTCGATCGCCCGTTGATGCATTGCCACGACAGCGCCGTCATCGTCAACAACCCCGCAAACCTCGTCCAGACCCAGCACGGGAATCGCCACGGGGACCAGAGCGCGCACACGATCAACGAGCGATTCATCGCCGCTGAACGGATCGATCCGGAGTGTGTCGATGGGATCGAACGTCGGGGTCCCCACACGGAGTTCACGTACCGGTTCATCCGGGACCAGCGCTAAGAAAGCAGTGGGGGAGCGGGAATATCAGTGCGCCGATTCGCGGATCGTCCGCGCCCCGTGCTCGCGCGAGATCCAGATGTGCTCGCCGGCGTGCCATTCGTGATCGAACCCCGGGGTCGCGTTGTAGAACACCCGCGTGCACCCGGGCATGAAGCGCTCGTGGAGCTCGATGACCATCGCATCGACCCGGTCGATCCAGGACGACGCATGGCGCATCACGTCCATCTCCGCGCCCTCGATGTCCATCTTGAGCAGGTCGATCCGATCGATCCCGTGCTGACTCATCAACTGATCGATCGTGATCGCTTCGACGCGCTGGGTCCCGGGTTCATCACCCGTCGCTGATCGGGTCCGGAACGACCACGCGCCTTGGTCCGGGTCATCGATGACCACGTGCCCGGGCTCGCTCGCAAGCGCAGCATGGATCGGGGTCACGTTCGGGAAGGGCGCGACGTTGCGCGACATCAGCTCGAAGTTCGACCGCTCGGGCTCGATCGCGAGGATCCGACACCCCGGGTAGCGCGACCCGTAATACACACTGGTCAGCCCGATGTTCGCGCCGGCATCGATGATGACCTCGGGCGCAGTGTCCGACTCGAACCGGTACTCCGTATCCACGAACACCTGCTTGAACACATCCACATCGCTCGACGGAAGCCGCACGACGAACGGATGAGCGGCCAGCTCGTGCGAGACTTCTCGCTCGACGGGCTTCCCACCCTTTTTTGCCGATGACGCATCGCGCACCGCGCCCGAACCCAGGAGCTTGCGGACTTTCCGCCGCTCCTTGTGCGCCTTCTCGATGTCCTTGATCCAGCTCGGGGTCATGAGCCCGATCCTACCGCATCGAGCGCGACTCGGTTCATCCACTCGATGAGCCGATGCTCCCCCAGGATCCTTTCTCGTGCTTCACGGATCGCGCCGAGCCGCGCCTCCCAGATCGACGGATCGGAAATCGTCTCGCGCACCACCTCGACCCCCCGCGCGTCCAGGCTCGGGATCCGCACGAACGCATCACCCGGGATCAGCGCGTCCGCCGCTTTCGATCCGTAGTAGATCGGGAGCGACCAGCACAGCAACGGGTCCCAGAGCTTCTCCGTCACGTACCGATCGTCGTCGGCGTTGTTCTCGATCGCGAGCGTGAACCTCGCCGCGCGGAGGATGTTCGATTTGCACTGCACGGGACCACGGGGGGACAGCCCCGGATCGATCGACCCCCCGAAGAGATCCAGATCCACCCCAGACTTGTTGAGCAACTCGATGAACCCCAACCGATCCCGATGACCCTTCCAGAACGTCTTCCCGCTCGTCACACACCCGAGCCCGATCGGACGATCGTGGTTCGGTTCCGCGCGCTTCCAGTCTTCGAGCCCGTGGTGCATGCTCCACGTCACGGGGAGCATGATCGGATGAGTCGCGCGGTCCTCGGGCGCGTACACCCGGGCGCATCGTCGCTTCGCGACATCGAACCATGCATCGCTGAACGCGTCCCTTGGTTCGTACGACAGCATCGTTACATCACTCGGGTCCCGCCCGATGAAGTTCATCGCGTGCTCGAGCTCCGCCGCATCCTGCGCGCCCTTGAGCTTCGCGATCCGTCGGGTCACCCCCGAGACCTTGGACCCCACGGTGTACACGTGCGGGGTCCCGATCAGGATCACGTGGTCCGCGCCACGATCCGCCGGGCGCAGCACGATGTCCTTGTGCCGTCCACCCGGGTGGTCGCATTGATTGAACCAGAGATCAGCCCAGGGCTGGTAATCGCCGAAGACCCCGACCGAGATCGGACGAGCCGAGCTGGTGCGTGCATCGTCAGTCATCAGGGCCGATCGGGATCAGCGGTCTTCGATCGCCGTGTACGCCACGTTGTGCGGCCCCACGTAGTCCGTCGTCGGACGGTACAGACGGTTGTCGCTCAGCTGCTCGATCACGTGACCCGCCCAGCCCGCGATGCGCGACAGCGCGAACATCGGGGTGAACAGGTCGAGTTGGAGACCGATGCAGTGGTACGTCGTCGCGCTGTAGAAATCGACGTTCGGGTAGATCCCCTTCGAAGCGTATTCGCGCTCCATGATCTGCTCGATCGCGTGGGATTTCTCGTACAGGTCCATGTTGCCCGTGTCGTCCGCGAGCTGCTTCGCGAGGGTCATCAGCTCCGCCGCGCGGGGGTCCTTCGCTTTGTACACCCGGTGACCGAACCCCATGATCCGGTCCTTGTTCTTGATCTTGTCCATGATGTAGGGCTCGACCTGATCCAGCGAGGGGATCTCGTTGAGCATCTTCATCACACCCTCGTTCGCGCCCCCGTGGAGCGGCCCGCGCAGGGAGCCGATCGCGCCCGTCATCGCGGAGTACATGTCCGACAGGGTCGAGATGATCACACGCGCCGTGAAGGTCGAGTTGTTGAGCCCGTGATCCGCGTGGGTGATCATGCAGATGTCGAAGGCGCGGACCATCGCGTCCGTGGGCTTCTCGCCGTTGAGCATCCAGAGGAAGTTCGCGGAGAACGAGAGCGACTGGTCGGGCTCGACGATGTCCAGACCACGACGGTGACGATCGAAAGCGGCGACCACCGCGGGGGCACCAGCGAGGATCCGGAGCGCCTTGTGACGCGCCGCTTCAACGCTGTTCTCGTTCGGGTTCGGGTCGTCCATCGCCATCGACGAAACGATCGTGCGGAGCGCATGCATGGGCTGCGCGTCCTTCGGGAGCGCCCGGATCCGCGCCTTGAGTGCGTCGCACATCGCGTAATCGCTCCGGAGTTCCTTCGTAAACGCATCAAGCTCCGGCTGGGTCGGGAGGCGTTTGTTCCAGAGGAGGAACACCGTCTCCTCGAACGTGCTCTTCGAAGCGAGATCCCCGATCGAGATCCCGACGTACTCCAGGATCCCCTCCGTGCCGTTGATGAACGACATCTCGGTCTGTGCGGCGACAACGCCCTCAAGGCCCTTGGAGAATGTGCTCGAAGCGGTGCTCATCAGCTCTTGCCTTTCGTATCCAGGTCTCGCTCTGGGGGCGCGGATCTGCCCAGATCCGCGCGAGACTCGACTATAGGCCGCACCCCGACCCCGCTACGACGCAAACAGCGGGTACGATCGCTCGTGCTGATCCCACTGGGCACAGATCGACCCAAGAAAAGACGATCCCTGATCGTCCCGGCCCTCTTCGGGATCAATCTGGGGGTGTTCATCGTCCAGATCCTCCTCCGATCCATGGCCCCCGAATCCGCGGAAGCACTGGAACGTTTCGGAGCCGTCTGGGGGAGGGATCTCCACTGGTGGACCCCCGTCACCAGCGCCTTCCTCCACGCCGATTTCTGGCACATCTTCGGGAACATGCTCGCGCTCGTCGTCTTCGGCCCACCCGTCGAGGACCGCTTCGGACGGGTGGGGTTCAGCGCGTTCTACCTCTTCGGAGCGATCGGCTCAGGGCTCGCCCACGCCGCATTCTCAGCGAGCCCCGCCATCGGCGCCTCCGGAGCCATCGCCGCCGTCTCCGGCGCCTTCCTCGTCCTCTTCCCGAACACCCGGATCAGGTGTATCTGGCTCCTCGGGATCATCTCCATCATGCAGGTCCCGGCCTGGTGGCTCATCGGGCTCTACATCGTCCTCGACCTCCTCGCGCAGACCTTCACCCCCGACAACGGGATCGCGAACCTCGCGCACCTCGGGGGGTACGTCTACGGCTCCCTCGTCGCGCTCGTCCTCCTCGGGACCCACATCCTCCCCCGAGAGCCCTACGACCTCTTCTCGATCATGAAACAGAAGAACAGGAAGCGCCAGTTCCAGTCCGTCACCCGGACCTCGACCCCCAGACCCATGAAGTCCGTGTCGAAACCGGACCCCATCGCCGAGGAACTCGCGCAGATCCGTTCCCAGGTCGCGCAGCGCGTCAGCGAAGGGAACCTGGACGACGCCGCGGACCGCTACCTCGTCATGGTCGATCGGTTCCACGAACCCAAGTACAACACCACCCTCCATCGCGAAGCGCAGTACCAGATCGCGAACCACCTCTTCACCCGGGGTGATCACACCCACGCGCGCAGCGCCTACGAAGCCCTCCTGAGCGAATACCCGAGCGACCCCGAACGCGATGTGATCCGGATCATCATCGCAAGGCTCCGCGCCGACTCGGACAAGGACGGCGCGATCGAGATCCTCAAGCAGGTCATCGAACAATCCGGAAACGACGACATCATCCCCCTCGCGCAGCGCGAGCTCGACACCATCCGCGCGAAAGGCTGAACCCCCATGCGTACCCGTATCAAAGTCTGCGGCATCACCTCCATCGACGACGCGATCGCCGCCATCGCCTGCGGCGCTGATGCGATCGGTTTCGTCTTCGTCGAGGACACACCGAGATTCATCGAGCCCGAGGAAGCGGCCCTCATCATGGACGCGCTCCCCCCGTTCGTGACGACCGTCGGGGTCGTCCGGGACCTGAGTGTGGACCAGTTCTGCGAACTCGAACAACGCTGCCCCGCGCACTACTTCCAGCTCCACGGGAAAGAGCCCGTCGATGTCGTGAAGCAATGCACCCCGGCGATCAAGGCCTTCAAATACGAACCAGCGACGATCGAGTCCCAGCTCGCGCGCTGGACCAAGGTCGAGGAAGTCGCCGCACTCCTCATCGACGGCTCCGACGGCGGCGAAGGCACCTCGTTCGATTGGTCCGAGCTCGCGCCCAAGGTCGAAGAACTCGAGGTCCCCCTCATCGTCGCCGGGGGTCTCGGTCCCGACAACGCCGGAGACGCGATCCGCGCCCTCCGTCCCTACGGGATCGATGTCTCCTCCGGGGTCGAGTCCGAACCCGGGATCAAGGACCCCGACAAGATCGCCGCGTTGTGCGACGCCGTCCGACGCGCGGACCTCGAGACCTACGCCCTCGATTGATGATCGGGGTTATGCCGGCGTTGTGGACAGCGCCACGAGCACCCGCACCACACTCGCGTGGCTCACGTTGTCCGTTTCGATGATCGATTCCGCGAGCTCCGAATACAACGGATCCCGCTGCGCAAACAGCGTCGCGATCTCGTCGAGCGCGTCCGCGCCCGTCAACGAAGGCCGATGCGCGTTGTCGCTTGTGGACATCCGTTCCCGGAGCGTCTCGGGACGCGCCCGGAGATAGAAAATCTTGATTTGCCGGTCTTGCTGTGCCGCCGTCAGCATCTCCGAAGCGCCGGGAGCGGTGGGGGCGCCCCCACCAAGCGCGAGCACCCTCGGGGGATTCTCCAGCGCTGACTTCAGCGTGTCCGACTCCGCGCGACGGAACCCGTCGAGCCCGTGCTGCTCGATCGCTTCGCCCGGGTGCGCACACCCGAGCGATTTCGCCGCGAGTTCGTCCAGATCCTCGAACGCGCCCCCGAGCGCTGTCGCGAGCGCCGCGCCGTGCATGGTTTTGCCCGCGCAGCGCAGCCCGATGAGCACGATCGTCGGCTCATCCACGATCACTCGTCCTTGACGCGCGAGATGTACGATCCGTCCTCGGTCGAGACCTTGATCTTCTCGTCGTTCGTGATGAACGGGGGAACACGGGTCTTGAGCCCGGTATCGCACTCCGCTTCCTTGAGCTGGTTCGTCGCCGTCGCGCCCTTGATCCCGGGAGGGGTGTCCGTGACCGTGACCACGACCGAAGCGGGGAGCTCAACACTCACGGGCTTCTCGTCGTGGAACAGGATCGTGCACGAGGTGTTCGGCGCAAGGTACAGCAGCGCGTCCCCGAGGAGTTCACCCGTCAGCTCGACCTGGTCGTAATCCGTCGTGTCCATGAACGTCCCACCACCCGCGCCGTCGGGGTACAGGAACTCCATCTCACGACGATCCAGGGTCGCGCCATCGACCACATCCGATCCGGAGAACCGCTTTTCCGTCGTCCCCGATCCGTCCACGGCCCGCATCTTCACTTGGATGTACGCAGGGCCCTTCCCGGGCTTCGTGTGCGCGATGTTCGTGACGACATAGAGCTTGCCGTTGAGGTTCAGGGCGTTTCCGGGACGGATCTCGTTCGCTTTCATGGGACAATCTCGGGAATGCCGCGGATTCGGGCGGCGTTTGGTTCGGGGTGCGGATCCGCGCCTCGCGCGGGCACGATGCTAGCCTGAGACATCCGACGACGCGCGCCGCGCCCATCCACAGGAGTTCCCCCATGCTCGACCACCCGACCCTGACCCGCCGCTCCTTCCTCGTGCTTACCGGCACAGCAGCCGCGCTCACCCTCGTCCCGACCAGAGCGCTCGGCGCGATGACCCGGGTCCGCGCGAGCACCATCCTCCCTTGGACCGAGCTCTCCGAAGGGATCCATGCCATCGCGGACCTCTCCCTCGGGGGGAACACCATGGTCGTCGCCGACGGCCCGGGTGTCCTCCTCGTCGATACAAAGTTCGCGCACCTCGCCTACGCGCTCGTCGCGGACGCGCACACCCTGAGCTCCGGGGAAAGCTCCCTCACCCTCGTCAACACACACCACCACGGGGATCACACCAGCGGGAATGGGTTCATCGTCCCCAACGCGTCCAAGAGCTACGCGCACAAAAACGCGATCCCACGCATCGAAGCCCAGCTCGATCGGATGAAACTCGGCGCACAGGGAGGCCCGGCCCAGGTCGGGCGGATGAAGGATGCCGACCCCCGTCTCCTCGAACTCGCCGCCAAAGCCGCGGACGAGTCCGATGCGCTCACGACCAACGACATCGCGCCCCACAGCTCGATCGGTTCGAACGAAACAATCACGATCGGAGCCACCAAGGTCGAGCTCCATCACTTCGGCGCTGGGCACACCGACAACGACGTCGTCGTCCATCTCCCCGACCGGAACGTCCTCCACACGGGGGACCTCGTCTTCAACACCCTCCACCCATTCTTTGATCCCGAAGGCGGATACTCCGCGAAGGGATGGATCGTCTCACTCAAGCACACCCGGGAGCTCTGCGATTCCGACACCATCGTCATCCCGGGGCATGGCCCCATCGGGGATCGCGCCTCGATCGACGCGCAGATCCGCTACCTCGAATCCATCATCGATGAAGTCCAACGCGCGATCGACTCGGGGAAATCCAAGGAAGAAACCCAAGCCATGAGCTGGGGGTTCATGGACGGGCTCGGGTTCGAACAGATCCGCGAACGCGCCATCGGCGCGGTCTACGACGAACTCAGCAAGTAATCAGGGAGTCCGAACGAGCGGATCAAGCGGGCTCGAGGATCGACAGCTTCTCGAGGTGCGCCCGGATCTGGTTCGCCGTGCCCTTGGTGTGATCGATCTTTTTCGCGATCCACCCGAAGTCCGTCGCGCCCTTGATGTTCTCGGGGGAGTCATCGAAGAACAGGATCTGCTGACCGGCCGCGCCGACCCGGCGCTCATACGCCGCGAACGCCTTCTCGTCGGGCTTCGCGAGCCCGAAGAGGTGCGAAGCGTGACGGTGCTCGATCCGGGACGCCGTCTGGAAGTCCTCTTCCATCCGCGCCCAGTGGAGCGCGTTCGTGTTCGAGAACAGCCCGACCGTCAGATCCCCGAACTCGTTGAGCTCGTCGATCAGTTCGTCCACCCCTTCGTATTCCTCGATGAGCCACGCATCGTGGACGGCCGCGACTTCCTCGATCGAGTGGAACTCTTCGCACTCGCGCGAAATCGCCTTGAAGTACGCTTTATCGCTCATCTGACCCGTCTGGTAGCGGGGCTCAAGCGATTTGAGCTTCTTGTAGCACTTGGTGCTGAGCTTCTTGTTGGGGGCCTTGATCCCGGCCTGATCGCACCCCTCTTCCCACGATCGACAGATCTTCAGGATCACGCCGCCCCAGTCGAAGCAGATGTGTGTGATGTTGTCACTCATGGCTCGAAGTCTCCTGCGATGCTTCGACCGGCGATCCCGGATCAAGCTTCATGATCTCGTCCATCACCGTCGTCGCGAACGAGCCCTTGGGAAGCTCGAACGCGCATCGGATGTATGCGCCGTGCTCATCGACTCCGCCCTCGACCTCGGGGGAAATCACCGGAATCCGCATCGGACGCCGGGATCCGCCGATCATCGGGAACGAGTCGCGCGACTCGCACGATTCCAGATCTTTGGTTGAAAGACCTGTCCTGACAAGGGCTTGGTGCTCCCGCTCCCCGATTTCGCCCCTGGCGCGCTCCATCGACGTCCCCCACATGGGTCCGCTGGGACCGATCGTGTGCTCCTGGAGCCCCTTCGCCACCTCCGGTTCGTCCCGTGTAAGGGAGTCCACATGGAACGTGTACTTCCCGCTCAGCGACGTCGCGACATCCCCCTCGACGAGCGTGTCGTGGGTCCCCTCGATCACGCGCTCGTTGAGCACCTGGTTGAAAATCGCCGACTGGAACGACGAGATGTAGAACCCGGCCGCTGTCGGATCCACGACCCCCATCGCTTCCTCCGCGCTCGCGCCCCGCGCGAGCGCCCTGAGCGCCCGGCACTCGACCTTGAACACCTTGTGCATCCGAGCGGCCGCCCCCCCGTAGTCCCCCCGCGCATACGCCTCCCGCGCATCGAGCTGACCCTTGGGTGACCCCTCGTGCGGGGACAACAACAGATCAAGCGCGAGCTGATGATCCCCCAGGATCAGCGCCCGTCCCACAAGGTGGTTGTTGAGCAGATACCCGAACCGCTGAGGCCCGAACCGGTTCGGACACCCGCGCTCACTCAGCAACATCAGCGCCTTCTGCGCGCGCATCACGTGGGTCGGGTCCACCCCGCGCACCTTGATCGAGAACCGATTTCCGCTGAGATGACCCCGCCCCAGCTTATTCGTGTGCATGTCCACCCACAGCACCCGGGCTCGATCGTGCTGGAAGCTGGGGAAGTCTTCGGGGGTCTTTCCGGGTGTGTGGACCGAGATCACCTGCTGGGTGATCGCGTGCTTGTCCTTGAGCCCCGCGTGACCGATCGCATTCCGGTTCACCCGGAAGTGCCGAGCGATCGAGTCCCGGAGCTGCAACGTCGAGAGCATCCGTTTCTCGACATACAGGTAGATGTGCTCACCCTCCCCCGAGGGCGGGTAGAGCGGGAGCTCCTGGACCAGGAAATCCTCGGGGCGCGCTTTGATCTCCCCACCGATCCCCTCGATCTCGCGCGTGAGATACACAGGGGCTTCGAGCCCCGCGTCAAAGTCTGGGAGCATGGTGTGTTCCATCAGTCGTCGCTCTGCCCGGGCGCTTTCAGCACGGCTTGTTCGATCACATGATCCGCAACGAAGATGGGGACATCAAGTGCCGCGCCCAGCGCGATCGCATCGGAGGGACGAGCGTCGATCGCGACCCGCTCTCCGCTGTCCTTCGACAGATTCAGCCGCGCGATGAACGCGCCGTTCACCAGATCCACGATCGAGATCGCATCCAGCTTGGCTCCCAGCCCGTCGATCACCGACCCGAGCAGGTCGTGGGTCATGGGCCTCGGGAGCTCGATGTGCTCAAGCCGACGCCGGATCGCGTCCGCTTCGACGATCCCGATGACGATCGGGAACGAGCGTGGGGATTCGCCGGCCTCCGGGTCGGTTTCCCGGAGTTCGATGATCTGTTCGTGCCGCTGTTCGCGGATGAGTATCCGTGAAAGCTCCATTTGGACGTACATGCGATCCATTCCTTACGTATGCGAACCCATTCTAGGTCTGGTTCCATACGAATTCGAATCGATCAAGATTCACGATCCGGAGATGGATCGATCAATGTACACAATCGCTCGACGAGCCCGATCGGCGCACCGATCGTTCCAACCTCGAGCTCCCCGATGAACCCCTGCGCGTCGATCCGAGCCATCCCGGGCTTCGGTGCGACGAACGTCACCGTCCGATCCGCTCGGATACACCCGCTTTCCACGAAGATGTCTCCCGTCGTCGCGTTGAGCCCGGAGGGGATATCGCATGACAACACACTCGATCCAAGCGCCCTCGACTCGTTGATCCGTTCGATCGCCTGGAGCGAAACACCCTCGGGAGCACGCGTGAGCCCGGTTCCGAACACACAGTCCACGATGAGCACGGGCGCTTGGGGTAAAGCCATCATGTCAACACCCCGGATCTCAATCCCCATCGCGCGGAGCGTTTTGAGATTCATCCGAGCATCGATCGGTGGCTCAAGTTGAGAATGAGTCGCAAAGACATGTGTGTGAACCCCCGCCCCGAGCAATAAACGGGCAAGCGCGTACCCGTCACCCCCGTTGTTCCCAGGCCCGCACACCACCCAGCACTCGTCCCGATCGAGCCCCCTCAGCATCCGGAGACACGCATCAAGAAGCGACCTCGCCGCGTTCTCCATCAGCACGATCGAAGGGATCCCGAACTCCTCCGTGCAGAGCCGATCCAGCAGGCGGGCGTTCTCGACCGTGATCTCCCGCGCCGGGTGCAATACCCCATCCCGGTCCCCCCGGTTCTCCCGCCCCTGCGCCCCAAACCCCGGAGTTGTCGGCCGATCCTCACCCATCCCCCGAGTCTATCCATCATCACCCCCTGTGCGCTACCCTTCCAACGACCCACCATGCCCCACCCGATCCTCGATGTCATCCAGTTCGTGCTCGTATGTGTCTCGATCTTCTGCGCCGTCTATTGGACCGTCGTCCTTGCGCACGTCCTGATCGCGCGGAAGACCCTCCCGACCGGCCGGGAAGGGATCGAAATCGCCGATCGGACCCCCCCGACCCAGAGCGTGTGTGTCATCGTCCCCGCACACAACGAAGCGGCCAACATCGCGACCCTGATCCGATCCCTCAAAGCCCAGGATTACGACCGGCTCAAAGTCGTCCTCGCGCTGGATCGCTGCACCGACGACACCAAAGCCGTCGCCGAGGACGAAATCGGGTCCGACCACCGATTCGAGATCGTCGAGATCGACCACTGCCCCGACGATTGGGCCGGCAAGGTCCACGCCGCCCACTGCGGCGTCACCCGCTCCAAAAACGCCCCCGGGTCCGATGTCTACATCTTCACAGACGCCGATACCTGGTTCGACCCGTCCTGTGTCCGCGCCACCGTCGCCCTCGCGTATGACCGGGGTCTCGACCTCCTCTCTCTCCACTCCACCCTCGATTGCAACACCTGGTTCGAGCGCCTCGTCCAACCCGCGGCCGCTTTCGAACTCGTCCGACAGTTCCCCCTGAGCAAGGTGAACCGCACCGACGATCGCCGTCGATCCTTCGCGAACGGGCAGTTCATGCTCTTCAAAGCGGATTCCTACCACGAGATCGGGGGACACGCGAACGTCAAACGCGCCATCCTCGAAGACATCATGCTCTCCGTCCTCGTCAAGTGGGAGGGCAAGCGCGGCGGGCTCCTCATGAGCAACACCATCATGCGCTGCCGCATGTACGCCTCCTGGGCCGAGTTCGTGCGCGGATGGAAACGCATCTACACCGAGACGGCCTGGTGCGACGTCAAACGCCTCCGCCGATACGCATGGCGCGCGGTTCTCATCAATGTCTTCCTCCCCCTCGGCGCACTCCTGTGCATCATCCTCGGAGTCACCCTCGGGAACGACCCCACCCGGATCGGCGCACTCGCGATCGGGATCCCCGCGCTTGTCGCTTGGGTCGTCACAATCGCGCTTGTGTACAAGGAAAGCCACGCGCGTCTCCTCGACGCGCCCGGGTTCCTCTTCGGGTCCGTCCTCGTCTGGCGCATCATGAGAGCCGCCGCGAAGGACATCGAGACCGGGACCCCGACGAAGTGGGGGGGCAAGTCCTACACGAGAAAGGCCGTCTCCCCCAAACGCGAGGACTACGCCGTCACCCCGGAAACGACGCCTCCCAGCGGAGCCCCGGCATGAGACGTGTCAGACGACTCGACCAGGACATCCGGATCGAGATCACCCCGATGATCGACGTGGTCTTCCTCCTCCTCACCTTTTTCGTGTTCTCGATCGTCCTCATGGTCCGCGCGGACGTCCTCGATGTTCAGCTCCCCGAGCTCGCGTCCGGCGCGAGCGCCGAACGGGTCGAGCCCATCACGATCACCATCAAAGACGACGGTTCACTCGTCCTCGGGACCCTCAACGTCGAACTCGACCAGCTCATCGAGAACATCCGGGGCATCCGTGAAGAGCGCCCCGATGCGCCCATCGTCCTGAGCGTGGATACCCGCTCCCAGTCCGGGACCCTGATCCAGCTCGCCGACACCCTCACGGGCGCAGGGCTGGGATCTTTCTCGATCCTCGGGACCCGCGCGGACGTACAGGACACAGGAGAACCGATCCCGTCGGAGGATCCATGATCGCGATCAGCACACTCAGCAGCGAGCAGGGGGAACGCACCCGCGCCCTCGGCGCGTTCGCGCTCAGTGTGCTCCTGAACCTGATCGCGCTCGTCCTCATCGCGTGGTGGTCGGTCAGTTCTCCGACCCGCACCGGCGCATCCGCGCCCCTCGACGCGCGATCCCCACTCATCGTCCCCGAGGAGCACGAGAAGGACGACGAGCTCCGTCTCGGGAAGCGCGACACTTCCAGCGCCTCCATCAACTGGCTCGGGATCGATGCGCCCGAAGAGATCCTCGCGCCCGCGCCCGAGTCTGAGGTCGATCAAGCGGCCCAGAGCACCGCGCCGGGAGACTCCGCGATCCCCACGGATTCCGCGCCGACCATCGAGCAAGCCCCGTCCGAAGCAGCGCCCGCGCAGCCCACCACGACCCCGGACCCGATCCCGGTTCAGACTCCTCCCATCCCGACACCCGAGCCCGAACCGATCGAGCAGCCCCAAACCCCGCCGCCGTCGTCTCAGCCCGAGCCAACGCCGACCGACCCCGCGCCGATCACCGATCCCGGAACCGACGACACCACCCAGGTCGAAGACGACACCCTTCCCGAGATCACAAGCGATATCGGGATTGTCATCCAAGACGAGATCGACGGCGACTCGGACGACACCACCAACGCGCCTTCCAGCACTCCCGACTCTGAAACACCCGAACCCACCCCGGATCCCGCGCCCCAGCCCTCCACCAATCCCAGCCCCCAATCCAGCCCAAACACCCCCAGCAACACGTCCAGCAACTCCATCGCCGCGCTCCCATCGCTCAGGGGGGTCGTGTCCGATCGGGACGTCATCGCGACCGCGATCAAACGCGCGGAAAAGCTCGATCCCGATCGAGCCCACCAGCCCATCGTCGGCGAAGGGCTCGAGATCAAAACCGTCCTGAGCACCGGGCTCCTCTCCTCCGAAGCCCGCCTCTACGGCGCGGGCGCAAACCCAGTCATCGTCCTTGAGTTCAACGCGCAGGGCAAGGTCGCGCACGCGCAGTATCTCCGCTCCTTCGATCGGGAATACAACACCGGATCCCGACTCCTGAACGAGCAGCTCCTCAACATGCTCTACAAATGGAAGGCCAGCGGCGCCCGGATCGACGCGCTCAACCCCAGAGATCCACACGACACGGTCCAGATCACCATCAAGATCCTGTTCCGTCCCGAAACCAAACAGCCCTGATCACGACGACCCGAACCCCGAGAGCACGATGAGGACCGCGAGGATCACGAGCGCGACGCTCCACATGACCATCGCGCGGATGCTCGCGCCCCGAGCACGTCCTTTCTCCCACCAAGCGCTCGGACGGATCCCCTGAACGAGGAAGACCCCCGTTGCGCTCAGGTTGATGCACGTCACGTTCGTCGCCGTCAGCAGCGCCGAGTCCGCCGCGTCGAGCCAGTCTCCGCGCCCGATCATCATCCCGCACACGCTCGTCGGGGGGAGCAACGCAACCGCAACCATCACCCCGACGACCACCTGGGGCGCACCCGAGGTGAACGCGACAGCGCCCGCCGCCCCGGAAGCCAACGCCAGCAGCACATCCCCGAGATCGACCATCGTCCGAGCCGTGATCTCCGATGTCCCCTCCCCCCGCGCCAGCGTCAGCCCAACGAGCACGGAGATCGAGATCGCGATCGACAGCCCGATGATGTTCGAACGGATCGCGCGTCTGACCATCACCAGATCACCCAGCGTGGTCCCCAGCGCGAGCGCGATGTTCGGGCCGAGAAGCGGCGCGATCACCATCGCGCCGATGATCACCGCCGGCGAATCCTTCAGCAACCCCACACACGCAACCACCGTCGCGAGCACCACCATGATGAGTGACACCGGGGTCGTCTTCGCGGAGCCCTCGATATCCTCCACCAGCTCCTCGCGTGACACGCGCCCGAATCGGGGGGACCACTTCTTCTCCGGATCCTGCTTCGCTTCCTCCTCGGGTTCCGGGAGCTTCGGGTGGGTCGCTTCAACGCTCAGGATCGACAGCCTGAACCCCTTGTCGTGCTTGTGATGCGCCAGAATCGAATCGGTCAACGCTTCGACCGACTCCATCCGGATCGTCACCCCCACGAGCACGAGCCCGTCCCCCGCGCTCACCGCGAAGTCACGCACCGCCCCCGAGCCCTCGATCAACCCGTCGAGCAAGGCCCGCCGATCTTCATGGATCACGATCTGGAGCTGACGAAGCGCCACGGGCCCAGTCTATTCGACTCGGTGTTCAGAAGGCCGACCGCCGCACACCCGAATCCGGATCAGGTTCTTCCATCCCGGTCCTCGATACAGACCATCAGATAGGACATCGCGATCGACCGATCCCGGAGCCCGCCAAACCAACCCGCGAACTGCGCGATCCGATCGCACGCATCTTCACCAAGCGCCCGCGCGAACCGATCCTGCTCCGACTGTTTGGACCGGAGACGAACCAGTGCCAGCTGATACTCGGGAGAGCAGATCAGATGAAGCTCATCGTGCAGGTTGTGCGCGAGCAGCGAGTCATACTCGCCTTTGTCGAGCCAGAATCCGCTCGCCGGGTCGAAATCGATCCGGAACCCGAGCCCGGATCCGACCTTGCATTTGCGCATGATCCGTCCCGAACTCGGAGAGATCATCGGGGTGTCGATGTCGTCCTCGATCTCGATCGGGTTGAGCGATTCGAACGACGGGCTGGGCTTCGGGAACCCGGGCTGCTTCCGGAACCAGTCCCAGTACAGCGCGACATCGATCCAAACCCCGCCGCTCGTCGGGCAGACATGCGCCGGGAGACCATCGGCGAGTTCGGTACGGACAAGGGTGCTCTGACGATCACGTGGGGATTGCATACCGGATTATTGGTGATCCGGGTTCCCCGATTCCGATCACTCGGTCTTCTGCAGATCCGACTTCCCGACCGTCACCTCAACCCGCTCGCTCGTCTCCGCTTCGTTCTGGATGTGCAAACGCTGGGTCCGATGTGCCGACCAGTCCGTCACCTTGAGGTCGGGGGAGTCCTTCGTCGTGTGCGTCGTGATCACGTCGTACTTCGAATCGCGCTGCCCGGGTGTGAACCCCGCGTCCCGGATCAGTCGGCACAGCACCGCCTCGTCCAGGCAGTACGTCGTCCCCGCCGACGACACCACGTTCTCTTCCATCATCACCGAGCCCATGTCGTTCGCGCCGTAGAACAACGCCGTCTGCCCGATGTGCGGCCCCATCGTCACCCACGACGACCCGATCGAATAGATATTGTCGAGCATCAACCTCGATACCGCTTGGGTCCGCAGGTACTCCGTCGAGCCCGAAAGCCGCAATCGCCGACCGAAGTTCGGATCCATGTCCTTGGTCCCGGACCCATCGAGCTTCGCGACGACATCGCCGGGGAAGCTCACACCCGATTCCAGATCCTCGGGAGTCGGGTAGTGGGGGACCCGTCCCAGCGCCGTGTTGTCGGGCTGGAACGGCCACGAGATGAACCCGAGGTAGTGCCCACCCGTCTCGGGGTTCTTCACCGTCGGATCACCCTTGATCGACCCCGGGACCTCGCCGGACCCAAAGTCCATCAACGCCTTGTCCTGCCATTCGCGCACGGCCCACATGTGATGGATACGGTCCGCGTACCCCTCGATGTGCCCGTACATCATCGACGCGCTCGTGAACATCCCGAGCGAATGGGCGGCGTACATCACCGTCAGCCACGCCTCCATATCGCACTTCCCGAGCCCGATCTTGGTCCGGACGGCCGGCGCAAAGATCTCACCACCCCCACCCGGGAGCGACCCCATCCCCGCTTCCTTGAGGCGCACCAAAACCCAGCGCACCTGCTCGAGCAACGACGACCCGGGAGGATCGAAGAAGTTCACAAACTCGATCAGCTCCGGAGGCGAGAACCCGTGCACGTTCACATGCGGGAACCGCTCGCGCAAGCCGTTGAGCAGTTCCAGGTACCAATCCAAGGGCAAGTGCGGGTTCATCCCCCCCTGCATCAGGATCTGGGTCCCCCCGATATCGCTCAGCTCCTGGACCTTCTCGTACAGCTCCTCGTGCTCGAGGGTGTACGCATCGTGCTCGTGCCCCGCGCGCTTGAAGGCGCAGAAGATGCACTTCGCCGTGCAGATATTCGTGTAGTTGATGTTCCGGTCGATCACGTACGTCCGGATGTCGTCCCCGTGCTTGCTCCGGCACATCGCATCGCTGAACCGACCGAGCGTGTGGAGCGGCGCAGCCGTCAAAAGCTCGAGCCCCTGCTCGGGGGTCAACCGCGCCTCACCCCGCGCGATCGCCGACAGCAATCCCGTGTCCGTCGCGCTCAGGTGGGGGTACTCGGGGAGAGGCCTGTAGATCGTCATCAGAACCAGCTTTCCGTGCTCGGATCCGTGCCCCCACCGCGGGGGCACAAAGTTTCAAAGATTCCTGAAAACACTAGCCGCCGCACACCCCCAAAGCAACCCGATCCGGGTCCCGATCACCCCACTAGGATCCGCCCCACCGACCCGAGGAATCCGCCATGCGCATCGCGCTCGTCAGCTGTCTCAACCTCCCCGAACCCGACATCGACGAAGCGCCCCTCCTTGAGGCGCTCAGGTCGGCCGGGCACGACGCGCTCAGCGCCCCCTGGGACGACGACGCCATCGACTGGTCCAGCTTCGACCTCGCGATCGTCCGCGCCACCTGGAACTACGCCCAGCACCCCGAGCGCTTCGCGCAGTGGATCGACACGACGAGCACCAAAGCCACCCTCCTCAACCCCCCATCCGTCCTCCGCGCCAACCTCCACAAGTCCTACCTCCTCAATCTCGAATCCCAAGGGATCCCGATCATCCCGAGCGTCTTCCTCGACCAGGGCTCGACCCCGGACATCCGCGCCATCGCCGATGAGCAAGGGTGGACGCGCGTCGTCATCAAGCCCAGCATCAGCGCCGGGTCCTTCGCGACCCGCGCGTTCGAGATCCCGAGCGAGTCCGACGACGCGCAGCATTTCCTCAGCGCCATGCTCGCGCAGCGCGACATGATGGTCCAGCCCTTCATGACCTCCGTCTCGCGGGGGGGCGAGGTCTGCATGGTCCACATCGACAACCGCTTCACCCATGCGATCCAGAAACAACCGAGATTCGAAGGCGACGACGAATCCGTCGCGCGATTCGAGCCCATCGGACCCGAGCACCTCGACCTCGCCCAGCGCGTCCTCAGCGCCGCGCCCACCGAAGGCGCCCTCTACGCGCGTGTCGATCTCATCGAGCACGACGACGGCTCCCTCCTCCTCTCCGAGCTCGAACTCCTCGAACCCTCGCTCTTCTTCCCCTACGACGACGACGCCGTCAACGCCATGGTCCGCGCCATCGAGCGGAGACTCGCGCCTCAGCCCTGACCCGTCCGCGCGTACTCGAAGTCCTCGTCGATCCCCTCGAGCTGCGCCCGTCCCTTCGTGTCAATCAACGACACGACCACCGCAACGACGAAGCCGATGAGGAAGCTGGGGAGCAGCACATCGAGCGATGACAGATACCCAGCGATCTCGTCCTGACCCGCGCCCTTGAGGAGCGGGGGGACCACGAAGCTGAAGAACGGGACCCCGAGGAACCCCGCGACCATCGCGCACTTCGCGCCGAGCGATGTCAAACCCTTCCAGAACAGCGACAGGATCATCGTCGGACAGAACGTCGCCGCGATCCCAGACCACCCGAAGATGATGATCCAGAACAACGGCTTCTCCCGATCTCTGAGCAACAACCCGAGACCGATCCCGAACGCGATGAGCGACAGCACCACCGTCATCTTCCGGGAGAGCTTCACGAGCGTCGCGTCGGGCATATCCGGGTGGCGTGTCTTCTGCCAGTAGTCCCGGACCCCCGCGCTCGAAGCCACGACGAGCAACGAATCGATCGTGGACATGATCGCGCTGAGCACCATCGCGATGAAGATGCCCGCAAAGAACGCCGGGAGCATCTCAAGCGCCGCCGTCGGGAGGATCGCCTCGTGATCCCCCCCGAGCTGCTCGGGAGTGAAGTACGCGCGTCCGAACACCCCGACGAGGACCGCGCCCGAGTCCGCGAGCAGGGTCCAGATCAACGCTGTCGTTGCGCCCGGCGCGATCTGCTTCTCGTTCTTCATCGAGATGTAGCGAACGAACACCTGGGGAGACCCCCAGAACCCGATCCCGATCGCGGCGAGCCCGACGATCGAGAAGATCGTCCCAGTCGTCCAGCCACCCGACCCCGGCGCGATCACCCCGTCCTCGCCGGCGACGCCGGGCCCGTGGAGCGACAGCAAGTGCGGATCGGCCGCGCGGAGCGTCTCCGTCACGTTCGTGATCCCCCCGACCTCAAGCAGGATCACAATCGGGAGCGACACCAACCCCAGGAACATCAACGACCCCTGGAACACATCGCTCCAGGCCACCGCCGTGAATCCCCCCTGGGTGATATACAGCATCACCACCGCGAATCCCACCGCCGCGCCCACGATGTGATCCCACCCCAGGAACGAGTTGAACGCATCCCCCGTCGCGAACACCTGCGCCCCGGCGTAGATCGGGACGAAGATCAGCAGCGATCCCGCCGCGATCAATCGGAGCCAATGCCCCGAGTCGCGCAGGCGCGACTCGAGATAATCCGGGACCGTGATCGAGTCGTACCGATCCGACAAACGCTTGAATCGCCTCGACATCAGGAGCCACGCGCCCCCGACCCCGATCATCTCCCCGAGCACCACCCAGAACGCTTTCACCCCCATCGCGTAGCCCATCCCCGTGAGCCCGATCAGGAGCCACGCGCTCTCCCCCGTCGCGCGAGCGCTGAACGCGACATTGAAGAACCCCAGCTTCTTCCCGCTCGCAAAGTAGTCCCGGATGTCGTGCATCTTCCTCGAAGCAAGAAAGCCGATGACGAGCAAAACCGACGCATACAGCGCGATCGCGATGAGCTTCCAGATCATGTCCGAATCGATGGCGCACCTCCATGCCTGTGCAGTGTGTGTCCGACCACCCTACACGATCACGAGCCGGATGTCAGCAGAATCCCGATCATCCGCGCGGGTGCTTCGTCCGGATCGTCTCGCGCAGTCTCGATCGATCCACGTGCGTGTAGATCTGGGTCGTCGAGATATCGCTGTGCCCCAGCAGATCCTGCACGATGCGCAGATCCGCGCCCCCAGCGAGCAGATGGGTCGCGAACGAGTGGCGCAGCGTGTGGGGGTGCACATCGTTGAGCCCGGCCAGCTTTGCGTACCGCTTCACGAGCTGCCACACCCGCACCCGCTCGATCGGTCTCCCCGTGCGTGACAGGAATAACCGACCCTTGTCCCGGCGTTCCGCCGCGCGCTCCGCCGTGATCAGTTTCGGACGACATTCCTTCAGATACGTATCCATCGCCCGGCGTGCGGGCTCCCCCATCGGGACCAGTCGCTGCTTGTCACCCTTCCCCAGGATCCGCACCACCCCGATCTTCTCCACGACGTCGTTGATCGAGATCGCGCCGACCTCGCTCGCGCGCAGACCCGAAGCGTACATCAACTCCAGGATCGCGCGATCACGAATCCACAACGGAACCGCGCCTTCCTTTACCGCGTTGGGCGGATGCGGCGCATCGAGCAGCTTCCGCATCTGGTTCGGAGACAAAACCCCCGGGACCTTCTTCCACTTGACCGGTTGGTCCAGATGGTCCGCCGGGTTCTCCTTCATCAGCCCCGTCGCGATACACCACCGACAGAACACCTTGATCGTCGCAAGGTGACGCGCCACCGTCGCGCCCGAGTACCCCCGCTCGCGCGTCAACGAACGAACATGACCCACCAGCGCCTCCGGGATCATCCCGCCGGGCTCCCCGATCCCGCGTTCCTGAAGATCGAGCATCAGCGTTTCCAGATCGCGCGAATACGCCTGGATCGTCGCCGGGAGCAACCCGCACTCCACGCGCAGATACCCGATGAACGCGCGACGCGCATGCGCCATCCGATCGTTCAGCATCTCAACCCGTTGGTCTTGCGCGCTCGTCACCGAACCCAGATCGACCCGATCCCCGTGCGCGCATGAAAACACCCGGATCTTGGGAGATCCGGGCGTCGAGGGTCAGCTCAGTTGATGTCAACCTTTCGGCCGACTCGGGCCTCTTACCCGAGGAGGGCGAGCACGTTCTGCGGGCTCTGGTTCGCGATCGCGAGAACGTTGGTCGAGGCCTGGACCAAGACCTGGTTCCGGGTCAGCGCGGCCGTTTCAGCGGCGAAGTCCGCATCACGGATCGCGGATTCCGCGGCCGTGGTGTTCTCAAGCGCCGTGGTCAGCGAACGCTGGGTCGCACCGACCACGTTCTTCTGGAACGCACCGAGACGACCACGAGCGGACGAGACCTGCGAGATCGCTTCATCAACGATCTTCTGAGCCGTCGCGAGGTTGTTGCCGTCAACAACGTTGAACGACTTGCCCGAAGCCAGATCGTCGAGGTACCCGTCGGTCGAGTTCCCGAGCTTCCGAGCGGAGAGGTCCTTGATCCCGAGGGAGACCTTACCAGCGATGTTCACTTCCGAAGCGAGCTGGAAGTCCGCACCGCCGCCTGTGATGTCGAACGCCGCGACCGAACCGAGGGCCTGAGCCGTCGCCGTGTTCAGCGTGAACTGGACATCGAGGAAGTCGGAGTTCACGGAGAGCTGCTTGCCCTGACCGACGGCCGTCAGACCGTTGATCGTGCCCGTGATGTCCTGGCCGGTATCGCGGATTCCGTTCGCAGCACCCGCCGCCGTGAACGCAACCGCCGAACCCGGGGTCGCGACGTCGAAGTCGATCGACGAGTATGTGAGGATGCCGGAACCGGCGGCGATGTTGCCGTCATCGACAACCGTGACCGACACGAACTCGTTGGAACCGAACTCGGTCGAAGCGAGCTTGATGCCCGACGAACCGATGACGGCCGCCGACACACCGATCACGTCCTTGAACGAGTTGACCGCCGCAGCGATGTCGGACAGCGCCGCACCCGAAGCGAACTGGAACTCGCGAGAGCCCTTGGTCCCGGCGACTTCGAACACGAAGGTGTCCGAAGCTGCGGTGAGATCGAGATCGCCACCGAACGAGAGCAGCAGACCCGCCTGCTGAGCCGAAGCCGTCACGATCGCATCGACCGAGAGGTTCGAGCCATTCAGCTTGGCGCCACGGACCTCGAAGTCCGTCACACCCGAAGCCACGCTGGTGGTTTGGTAATCGAAGTTCCCGTTGAGGAGCTTGGTCCCCTGGAACTCCGTCGAGCCCGAGACACGATCGATCGTCTGAAGGATCGAGTCGATCTGGAGCTGGTTCGCTTCCTTCTCCGCCACGGAAAGACCGGCGTCGTTCGCCGATGAGGTCAGAAGACCCTGAAGCTCGGTCAGAAGGTTCGAGACCTCCTGAAGACCGCCCTCAGCGATGTTCGCGACCTGGTCCGCACGCTCGGCGTTGCCGATCGCGGCGTTGAGCGACGACTTCTCAGCGCGGAGCGCTTCCGAAGCGATCAGACCGGCCGGGTCGTCCTTACCCCGGTTGATCCGGAGACCGGTAGACAGGCGCTGGAGCGCAGTGCCGAGCGACTTGTTGTTCTGCCCGAGCACGTTCTGCGCGATGAGCGACGAAACGTTGGTGTTGATGCGTGACATGGTGTTGACAACCTCCGTGTATCACCCCCAAGGGGGCGCGTTCGAACCGGGTCGACAGTCCGTCCTTCCCGGTGGTGCCGTGCTTCACAAAGCACGACGCTGACCTTCGTGCCCGGGCACATGCCCGAGCTTCGAACTCCGCGATCGGCGGCTCAGAGGTGTCAGTTCAGTGATGTCCTCCAGATATGGACCAAAACACGTCGCAACCCGCTATCCGGTCCCAAAAATCGGGTTCCCCCTCGTTCCAATTGCATGAAAACCCCCCCATCGTCGGGGGGGTCGGTATTCAGGATGAGAGAGTCGTATCCCTTATCCCAGCAGCTGGAGCACCTGCTGCGACTGCTGGTTCGCCAGCTGGAGCACCGTCGTCCCCGAACTCTGGAGGATCTGGGCTCGAGTCAACTCGGACGTCTCGAGCGCGAAATCCGCGTCTCGGATCGTGCTCTGGGACGACGTCAGGTTCTCGAACGCGGACTGGAGCGACCTGGAGTTCGTGTCCAGCACGTTCCGCTCGAACGCACCCAGACGCCCACGGAGGATCGACACTTCGTCGATCGCGTTCTCCAGGATCTCCGACAACGTCGTGTAATCCCGGTTCGCTTCCGCAGAAGCAAGCGAGTTGTCCTCACCCGTCGCGAGCGATGACAGGAAGTTGTTCACCCCGTTATTCAGGGTCCCGCCCAGCGACTCCGAAGCCACGCTCTGCACGCCGATGTTCGATTGCTGGAGCGACGAAACCGTCGGCCCGAGCTGGAACAGCGATCCACCGCCCGTGATATCGAACGTTGTCACCGCCAACGACGGGTCGGTGGCGTACGACTCCGCGAGATTGAGCTTCATCGCGAGCGATGGGGATCCGATCGAAACCTCCAAACCGTCGCCGTTCGCGACGATCCCGTTGATCAGCGCCGTCACATCGCGTCCGTCGTCGCGCGTCGCGCTCACCAGACTGGGATCGCCCCAGACCACCGTCGCCGCGACATCCGCGTTCGAGTCGAGCTTGAACAGGTTGAAGTTGTCATCCGTCGGGTCCGCCGGCGGATCGAGGCGCTCGACCGAAACGAACGAGTTGGACCCGTACTCCTCGGCACGGAACGCAAGACCCGAGGTCGAGTCCGCGCCGATCAGGTCCGCCGTCACACCCGTTAGGTCCGTGAGCGAGTTCACCGCGTCCCGGACGGCGCTGAGCGTGGTCCCCGAGAGGAACTCGAGCTCACGCACACCCTTGTCACCACGGATCTGGATCGTGACCGTCGAAAGGATCGTCCCGTCTCCCGTCCCCGAGTTGTCCCCGGAGAGGTAGAGCGAACCCTTCTGCGCCGAAGCGAGCACATCCACCGACACATTGACCGCGTTCGAATCGACGAAGCTCGCCGCCGTGATCTTGGTGTTCGTGATCGTCGAGAGCGCGACACCCGACGTGATGTAGTCGAGCGATCCGTCGAGCAGCTTCTGACCGCCGAAGGTCAGCGTGTTCGCAATACGGGTGATGGACTGGAGCGCCGAGTCGATCTGGAGCTGGTTCGCGTCCCGCTCCTCATCCGAGATCGCGCCCGAGTTCGCCGCTTCGACAACGAGCGACTTCACCGAGTTCAGCAGATCGTTGATCTCGGACAACCCGCCCTCGGTCGTCGCGATCACCGAACTGGCGCGCTGCGAGTTCTCGATCGCCTGCTCGATGCCCTTGAGCTCCGTGTCGATCCGTTCGGTGATAATCAGACCCGCCGGATCGTCCTTGCCCCGGTTGATCCGGAGACCCGTGGACAATCGTTCGAGTCTGAGCTGCAGGTCCTCCCCCGAGCGATTGAGCCGCTGACGAGCGATCATGCTGGGGACGTTCGTGTTGATCCGTGTCATGGCAATCCTCCGTGATTGCGTTGGTCACCGCGCCCAAGAGCGCGGCTCAGGGGTCAAGCCGTGTTCTTGTCCGATGACGCGATCTCCTGATCGCGCGTCTGGTCCACACCAGCGCCCGGGGCGCTGATCCGTGTCGCGGGAATCGCGACGGTTGTCTGTGACGTCCCGGTGCGCTCCGTGCGCCGTGCCGGTCCAGGTTTGATGGTCTGCGCGATCGAATCGAGATCCGTGGACCCAAGCATCGCGGCCTGGGTGTTCTCCTTCCGGATCGCGTCGTACACCTCTTTCCGGTGAACCGCGATCCGCGTCGGCGCGTTGATCCCCAGTCGGACCTTGTCGCCTCTGATGTCAACGACCGAGATCTCGATCTCGTCGCCGATCATGATTGTCTCGTCGCGCTGCCTTGAAAGCACAAGCATGCGTCAACTCCTTGCGGACGATCCCCCCAGTGCCGGAGCCCTGGGGAGGGGTCTCGTGGTGGTCGGGCGACTCCTTCACCCGATCCGTTGCGGCGCACCTATCGCGCGGCGTCTTCGACACCGAAACACATTCACGACAGCTGCACCCCTCGCGATCAACGCACTCAGGCGCTCGCGGTCTGCTGAGACGAACTCGAAACCCGCATCAACGGATGACGTGTCGTCCAACGCTTGTCCGCGAGCACGATCTGCTCACCGACCTTGTCCAGCGTGTTGATAATCAACGGGCCCTGGAAGTTGCCCGTCAGCTGATCATCGATCTTGTTCACGATCACGAAGACCTGCGCATCCTCGAGCTTCTTGATCTCCAGCGCCTCCATCTGCTCAGGACGGATGGGCACCGAATACTCGGGCTCAAAGAACGAAGGATCCGTCACCACAAACGCGAGGTTCGGATCATCGACGCACTGCAACCAGAAGAAGCAGGCATCATCCCCGGGCTGGAGCAGACAGTATCTCTTCCTGTCCGCAAACCCGAGCAATCCATCGTTGAAGGTGATCACGCGGTCCTCCGCGATATCGATCACCCCGAATCTAGTCGTCCGCACTTCCATTGTGTGCGCTCCGATCTCGTCGGTCGTACTGAACTCGGATCGACGCCGGCATCCTGACCGGTCGACATCCTGTCATGGAGCACGGCGCTGACCGACGCGTGCCGCACTCCTCGATCCAATCAACCACGGGACCCTCTCAAGCCCCGTGCTGTCCTCCGACTCCCGATCAGCCCAGGAAGTCGAGCAACGTCAACTGCTGCGTCTGCGCCGCGACGGACAATCCCGCCTGGAGCTGCAGCTGCAACCTCGCGAACTCGGTAGACGCCGCGGCGTAGTCCAAGTCCCTCAGCTGCGATCGCACCGCCTCGTCGAAGACGATCCGATCCTCCTGCCGGCGCACCTCGTTGTCGAGCCGCTGTGTGTACCCGCCGACACGGGACCTCGCCTGGATCAACCGATCCTGACTCAGACCCAAACGCTCAGCCGCAAGTTCGATGCCAAACGTGTCATCCGCCTTCAAGGCCTCCGACAAATCGAGCAAATGGCTGAAAAGATTGTCCACACGAATCGTCGCACGATCCTCCGAACGGATCCCCACGTTCCCGCTCAGGTTCTTCGCGTTCATCAGCCCGAGCTGTTCCGCCGCCGTCGAGTTGTTCAGAGGCCGCACCGACACCCCGCCCCCGAGCGCAAGTGCCGCGCTCTGCTGGAACTCGATCCCGTTGTCCGTCGTGCTCACACTCGCATCGAAATCCGAGGTCGGCCGACTCGCCGCCGCCAGCTGCGCGTCCGCCTGGCCGTTGATCGCCGTGATCAACGTCCCGACCGTCGCCAGATCCGAAGGGCTCAGGTCGATGCTGATCACAAACCCGTCCCCGAGCGTGATCTCGAAATCCGTGTTCAGCGCCGGATCCACGAGCCCCGTCGTCGGGTCCGTCCGCCCGCTCACCACATCCACCCCGCGCCCGTCATTGAAGTCCGACACCCGGGTGTACGAAGCCAAGGTCCGGATCCCGAGGAGCTCCGCCGTGTTGTCCCCCGTGACCTGGGAGATCGACAACGCATGCGCCGAGGTCCCCGCGCTCTCCGTCACCACATTGATGGACTGCCCGGAGTCATCGATGACCACCCGGACCCCCGAGTCCCCCGATTCGATCAATGAGCGGATATCCGCGAGCGTCTGCGCCCCCGAAAGATCGATCGTCCGTCGAGACGCATTGTTCGTCACCACGATCGAACCGAGCGGGGTCCCCCCGAGCCCATTGAACGCCGAAACCGGCGTTGTCCACGTCAGTTTCGGATCGAGATCCGATCCCTGCGTGTTCCCCGCATTGAACGCCGTCGGGGTCGCAAACGCGATCCCGAGCGATTCACCCACACTCGCGCCCGTCACATCGGAGAACGTGAGATCGCCCGAAGGCACATCCACACTCAGCCCGCTCCCGTTGATCGACACCGCGCCCGGTCCGAGCACGGACACCGAGTTGTCCACCTCGTACTGCTGGATCGCGCTGTTGATCGCGTCCACCACGTCCCCGACCGTCTTCGCCGCCGACAGATCCACGCTCCCCGTCGGCCCACCCGAGAAACTGAACTGCAACGTCCCCAGATCGATCCCCGAATCCGTCGCGCCGTTCAGATCGCTCAGCAGCGTGTCCGGGGTCAGATCCGGATCCAGATCCATCACCCCCTCGATCCGTTCCGACAGCTCACCCAACGCCGCGCCGGCCCCGAGCGTCAAGGGGACGTCCGACGCGCTCCCGAGCGCCGCCGTCAACGACCCGATCTCCCCCACGAACCGGTACGCGCCCCGATCGAAGATCACGGGCTGACGACCCGGAGCGGACCCACCGAAAATATGACCCACCAGAGAATCCTGATTCACGATCGAGTACAACGAATCGATCAGCGAATCGATGATCACCGCCTGGGACTCGCGCGTCTCCGGGTCCGAGTTGATCTGACCCGAAGCGATCGACATCGCTTCGTCGATGAGCGACTTCGCGTCCGAGAGCGCCTGGTCCAGCGTCCCCGACGTCGATCCGGCGAAGTTCAGGTTCTTCAGGATCTGGTTCGTCGCTTCGATCCGCGCGTCGAGCGTCGATACAGCAGCGCTCCGGACCGGATCGTCCGAGGGACGGAGCAGGTCGAGCCCGGACGCAAGCTGCTCGTTGATGCGCCCCATCGCCACGTTGGTGAGGTTGATGTTGCGCAGATTCTGCATGGTCAGCAGATTCGACGGAGCACGCGAAAATGATGTCGGGAATGCGGACATCTGTTTGTTCCTTTACACGAGCGTGAGCAGCGTGTCGAACATCTCCTGAGCGGCCGTGATCACACGCGCCGCGCCCTGGTACTGGTTCTGATACGAGATCAGGTTGATCGATTCCTCGTCAACGCTCACCCCGGACACCGACGCGCGCTGCGCGTCCAGACTCTGACGCACGATCGCGTCCGCGTCTGCCTGGGTGATCGCCGACCCGGCCAGCACCGCGATGTTCTGGGTCTGGACAGCCCAGAACTTCGTGATGCTCTTGTCCCCCAGCGCCGACACCGTCTGGTCCGCAACCCCCGCGATGAGCGCCGCCGTCCCGTTCGCGTTGAACTCGCCCCCCGTGCTCACGCGCCCCAGGTTGGGCTGGATGTCATCGATCACCCCGATATCCGAAGCGTCCGTCCCTTCAAAGAACGTGTTCACCCCGAGCGTCGCGAGCACCCCCGACGAATCCTCGCTGAACGCGAACGAGAACCCCAGATCCCCCTGGATCGACAACCGACCCGACGGGTCGAACGTCGCGCTGATCCCGTCGATCGCGTCGAGCGCCGCACGGATGTCCTCCGCCGACGTGTCGTCCCCGAAACCGGCCGCGCCCGTGCTGTCGATCCCGTCCAGATCCACGGGGATGAACACCTCGTTGGAGGTCCCCGTGTCCTCGTTCCGGACATGCACCACGAACCCGCCGTTCACCGGCGCAAAGGGGAGCTCCGCCAGATCGAAGTTGTCCGGGTGATTCAGCGCGAGCCCCTGGTTCGCCGAGTCGATCTGCAACGTCCCGAGCGTGTTCTGGAGCCACTCCTCGTTCACACCCGTCGAGTGGAGCTTGTTGACCTCGAAGATCAGATTCGCCGCGATCCGATCGAGCTTCTCGAGCGTTTCATCGATCGCGCCATCGCGCGACGACAGCAGCCCACCGAGCGAGCCCTCCTGGACATCGAGCGTGTCGTTGTTGTCAGCGACCGTGACGCGCACCGACAGGTTCCCGTTGATCGTCCGACGATCGATCGAGATCCCGCGCGAGTTGTTCCCCTGGACGATCGGGGTCGAGCCCACGTACACGTTGTACCCGCCCTGGTTCGTCTCCGAGACCGTGATCTCCATGAGCTGGGAGAGCTCCGTCACGATCTGGTCCCGACGATCCCGGAGCGCGCTCGCCTGCGCGTCCCCGATCTCACGAGACGAGATCGTCGAGTTGATCGTCGCGATCTCCTGGAACAGCGCGTCCGCGTTGTTCGCCTGCGCGTCGATCTGGTCCTCGATCTGACGGCGCTGCGCGAGCAGATCGCTCCTCATATTCCGGATGTACGTCGAGACCGTCCGCCCCTGATTCACGAGCGTCGCGCCCGAATCGAGCACCGTTGTCGCTTCGGACCACACATTGAAGAACGACGAGAGCTCGCTCGACAGGTCGTAGTCCGTCCCCTCGTTCAGGATCGACTCGAGCTGCGAGAACACATTCGCGCGCTGCGCCGACGAGAACTCGGACGAGTTCGCGTTCCACAGACGATTCTGCAGCGCCTGATCGATCTGCCGGCGAACCTCACCGACCGCAACCCCCGACCCGATCATGTTCGGGTCCGTGACCTGACCCCGGATCGCACGCATCAGCGCGATCTGTCTCGAATACCCGGGGGTCGAGACGTTCGCGAGGTTCTGCGACGTCACTTGCAGCCCGATCTGCGAAGCAGTCAGCGCTGAGTTCGCGATGTTCATCGCTGCTGTCAAGCTCATGACCGGATCTCCTTCATCGCACCACGTCCACGCCGGAAACCACCTGCTGCGTCGTCGGCCTCACCGCCCCACGCTGGGAGTACGTCCCCGCATGAGACAGCTTCGAGCTCACCTGCTCCACCAATCCCTTCATGTGTGCCGCGAGCGCCTCGCTCGCAACCCGCACCGCGTCCTGCTCTTCCTTGATCCGCTCCATCAGCGAGCGGAGCGATGCGGCCCGTTCCCTCAGCGACTCCGCGCGTTCCGGGTCCAGGGTCGTCGCGATCTGCTCGAGCGTCGGGGTCGTCCCGTCCACGCCCGTCACGAGCGATCGGCGCGTGTGCTCCGTGTGCGCGATCCGACCGAGCGTCTCCGCCGTCTCGCTCGTGATCCGCTGAAGCGCCCGCGCGTCCGCGCTCATCACCGCGTTCCGCTGCTCCCCGGCCAGCGACAGCAGCGTCTCGTGCTCGCGCTCCAGATCCGTCAGCAGATCATCGAGCCGCGCCGCATCGATCGCTTTCCCGGGATGGGTCAGTGTCGCGTTCATCCCAGGATGTCCACGCGCTTCGTCGAAACCTGATTCTGCTCCGACTCTGGGATCCGATCCACCATGTCACGGGTCATCCGCTGCGCGAGCGGAAGGTTCAGCTTCGCGACCAGCTCGTCCGCGATCTTGTTGTCGAGCATCGCGCCGAACATCTCCTCCGCCTGGGTGGGCTTGAACGGCGCCGGCGCGTTGTCCATCTTCCGCGCTTCGCTCAGGATGGGCTTGATGAACGTCGTCGCGACGAGCTTATCAGCAGCTTCCTTCGCCTGTTCGGCGCGGGTCGTCCCTTTCGAAGCCGCAGCTTCCGTCCCCGACCCGATCGAAGGGCTGAACACGTTCTGCCCCTCCGTGCGCTGCTTCCCCTTGATCATCAGCGCCGTCGGGTTCAGCGACTGCGAGTTCGAGCTGGTCAGAATGGGGTTCATCTCGTGTCCTTTCTTTCCTCAACCGATCCCGTCCACGATCAACCGCGCGTGCAGGTTGCCGGCCTGATGGATCAGCTGCAGAATCCGGATCTGCTCCACCGGAGGCACATCGAGCTGGTCGAACGCGTTGATCAGGTCCTCGAGCTTCGCCGTTGTCGTGTCCGCGTCCGTCTCTTCCGCCGTCTTCACCGCCGCGAACTCGCTCGTCCCCGCTTCCGCCGCCGCCGGATCCACCAGCGTCGTGATCACCAGGTCCTTATGGGTAATCACCGTCGGCGACACCTCCACAGAACCAGTCATCACGATGATCCCCGAGCGTGAATCGCAGATCACCTGCGCCGGAAGCTTCCGCAGCGCCCCCGACACGTCCGTCTCCATCACGTGCCCGAAGAACGCGCCCGGATCCCGGCGCTCACTCGTCGGAACCGTCACCCGGATCGTCCGATGATCGATCGCGTGCGCGATCGGGTCACCCAATCGATCCGACGACAGCCGGTAGTTCTGATCGATCTCCGCCGCCATCGAACTCGCCGCTCCCCATCCCGAGAACGGCGATTCGATGATCAGCTCGAAGCTCCCAGCGATGGAAGGCATCGTGTTCACGTCGCGCACGAGCTGCGCACCGCGCGAGATCGACGCAACCGTTTTGAACTCCCGATCCGGGAGCGACAACCGACCCTGCGCAAACCCGTACACCGGAGACCCCGGCCGGGGCGCGAGCGGCGTCATCAAGAGCGTCCCGCCCTCGAGCGACTCCGCACTGTTGATCACCGAGATCGTGATATCGAACTGGTCATCGACCTTCCCTCCCCCCCTCGGGATCTCACAGGTCACGAGCACCAACGCCGCCGACTTCGCCGAAGCCAGATCGTCGATACTCACGGGGTTCCCGAGGTTCGTCAGGGTCTGCGCGAGCGGACGCGCCATCGCGAGCTCCGTCCCGTCGTCGCCCGTCCCGTCGAGCCCGATCACCAGACCCAAGCCCTGGATCACACTCGCACCTTGTCCCCTGACGCGCGTGACGTCGCGCAGCGTTTTCCCCGCATGCGCTGTCGTGGCGCAAAGCCCGACACAAATAAGGATGTGGACGATCCATCGTCGCATGAACAGACTCCTTCACGGAGCCACAACGCGAATCGTGTGCCAAACCGACGGCGCTACCATCCCCCGATGAACGACTTCAACCAGAAACCCACCCACGACACCGCCAAACTCGCCGCATACCTCTCCGGGTTCAATGCGGCCACCGTTGACCGGGAAGACGATCCCACGGCCGACACCGAAGGCCACGTCATCTCCGGATCCATCGTGAATCGCCCGGATTCGGACTCCCAGACGGCCCCCGTCCGGGTCCGGATCGGACACGGGGTCGCGCCGGCCACCGCCGCCTCCATGCTCCGCAAAATGGCCGACATGATCGAAAGATCCCCCGAGTTCCTCTCCGAGAAACCCGGTTTCGCCGTCCGGAGACTCCCCGACGGCTCCAACCTCACCAAACAACTCACCATCGAGAACATGAAAGCCGTCGCCAAGTCCCTCCCCAGAGAAGAGCGTGCTCGGTTCTACGCCATGCTCGACCAGATCCGGATCCAGATCGACGACCACGAAACAGGCAAATCCGACCCCAACGACCTCATGTATTGAACAAGAAAGACCATTCTGTCTATGCAATCAATCGTTGTTGTCGTGTGACGCAAGTGCTTAAGCAGTAATAGACTCCGAGCCATGTCCGATCTCAGTGCGACATTCAGCCCTCTCAACTCGACCGATGGGTCCAAGCCCAAGGTCCTCGTTGCGATGAGTGGGGGAGTGGATTCATCAGCCGCCGCCGCCCTCCTCCTCGACCAGGGCTACGACGTCGTCGGCTGCTTCATGCGCCTCGGATCCCCCGGCGAAACCCTCGACGAACTCCAGCCCTACGACTCCGCCGGCGTCTCCTGCGACCCCGACAAAGTCAAAATCGGACACCAGGGCTGCTGCTCCGTCGGCGACGCGCACGACGCGCAGCTCGTCGCCGCCGCGTTGGGTATCCCCCTCTACATCTGCAACTTCAAAAAGGACTTCGGGCGCATCATCGACTACTTCGTGGACGAATACGCCAACGGCCGAACCCCCAATCCCTGCGTCCGCTGCAACGACTGGCTCAAGTTCGGAAAGCTCCACGACTACGCCAAACAGATCGGCGCCGACTACATCGCGAGCGGCCACTACGCGCGGATCGACCGCTCCGGCCCCGCCCCCAAACTCCTCCGCGGCAAAGACTCGTCCAAAGACCAGTCCTACGTCCTCTTCGGCGCACCCAGAGACCGACTCCCCGAGATGCTCCTCCCCATCGGGGAATACGAAACCAAAGCCGAAGTCCGCGCGATCGCCGAGAAGCACAACCTCCCCGTCTTCGACAAGCCCGACTCCCAGGAGATCTGCTTCGTCCCCGACAACGACTACGTCGGGCTCGTCGAACGACGACGACCCGAGCTCTCCCAAGAAGGCAACATCCTGAACCAATCCGGAGAAGTTGTCGGCCAGCACCAAGGCCAACACAAGTTCACCATCGGCCAGCGCCGAGGGATCGGAGTCGCGCTCGGACACCCCATCTACGTCGTCAACAAAGACCCCGACACCAACACCATCACCGTCGGCCAAAACGACGACCTCCTCTCCAAATCCTGCACCGCGCACGAACTCAACCTCCTCATCGACGAGTCCGAACTCCACGACTGGCGCGACGTCTACGTCCGTCACCGCTACAACATGGACCAGGTCCGCGCGAAAGTCCGCATCATCCCCGACGACAGCAGTGGGGGCCCTGCGAGCAACACAACCCCCTCCGGCCGAACCGGCGCGATCGAATGCGCCTTCGCCGACCCCCAACGCGCCGTCACCCCCGGCCAAGCCCTCGCGATCTACGACCTCACCAACCCCGACCACGTCCTCGGCGGTGCCTGGATCTCATCGGTCCGCTGATCAAGGGGGAACACAGCGATCCATCAGATCGAGATAGCCCGAATCCAGGTCTGACTCGGAGCGGGTATCGAAGTAGCCGTTCTCAACAACACACCGAACCCAATCCGCGGCATCCGAAACACGTTCGAGCGGATCGGATCGGGTATGCAAGATGTGGAGCAATCGATCCACCGCATAGTCCCGGACGCGCTGACTCGCGCCCTCGCTCTCAAGCACAAAATCCAACTGCTGGATCCCCGACATGAGCTGCCCGCCATGGGTATTCACCCGAACGTTCGAGCCGTGGCTGAGCAGAAACGTCCAGTTGTCTTGCGTGATGGGCTCGAAGCGTGGTGTCGCCCAGGTCTCGACGATCCGCGAGTCGTACCGATAGACAAACACCCGCTGGTTCGACCTGAACCGGAGCGTGTCGAAGTCCATCCAAAGCTCTTTCTGCGGGTAATACACGAACCCGCCGATCCCCACCAGGATCGCGGCCGCGATGAGTGCGACAAGGATGGAAATCACGCCCCGATTCATGCCGGATTATCCGCAGGCAGAAGCGATCGGTTCGGTCTCGCTTAAACCACGTAATCCGTCGCCGCCAGCGCCGAATCCACCTTCGCCAACCAATCCTCGTACCCCGCGCGACCCATCAGCCCGAACGTCGCCTTCTTCCCCGTCTCCACCGCCGGCTGGTCGTACGCATCGATATTCAGGAGTCTCCCCGCGTACGCCGTCGCGATCTGCCACAGCGCGATGAACTCCCCGATGTGATGCGCATCGACCTTCGGGAACCGGATCGTCATGTTCGGACGACCCGACTCGAGCAGCGCATACTCCGTCGCGCGCTTCTCCGCATTGAGCAGCGTCTGCATCGACTTGCCCTCGAGGTACGACAGCGCCTCGACCCCCATCCCCGTCGGGATCGTCAGATCTTCGTCGAACTTCTCAACCTCGCACAGGATGAACACCTTGTCGTTCGGCCCCTCCCGGTACAGCTGCACCTGCGAGTGCTGATCCGTCGCGCCCAGCGCCTTGATCGGCGTGAACCCCGTGAACACCTCCGCCCCGTCCTTGTCGCGCCGCTTCCCGAGCGATTCCGCCCACAGCTGACGGTACCAATCCGCCATCAGGTACAGCGCATTGCAGTACGGCATCATCACGTGCGAGTGCTTCCCCTTCCGGTTCCCCAGATCCACAAGCAGATGCGCCAGCATCGCCGCCGGGTTCTTGGTGAGGTCCTCGGACCGACACCGCTCGTCCATCGCCTTCGCGCCGTCGAGCAACGCATCGATATCAATCCCGCACATCGCGCTCGAGAACAACCCCACCGGGGACAACGACGAGAACCGACCCCCGACCCCTTCCGGGACGGGCAACGTCGTGATCCCGTGCTCATCGCAGATCGTGCGCATCGTCCCCTTCTCGGGGTCCGTGATCGCGACGACGTGCGAAGCCCACTTCTTCCCCAGCGCGTCCTCGAGCATCCGGCGCACCAGCATGAACTGGGCGGCCGTCTCCGCCGTCTCCCCGGACTTGGAGATCACATTGAACAACGTCTTCTTGGGCTCGCACTGCGCCAGCACCCCCGCAAGATTCACCGGGTCCACGTTGTCCACCACGAACATCCGAGGCCCGCCCCGTTCCTTGGAGCTCAGCAGGTTGTACGTCGCCGGGTTGAGCGCGCTCTGGATCGCGATGTTCCCCAGCGCACTCCCCCCGATCCCCAGCACCACCATGTTCTCGAACTTCCCGTGCAGCGACTTCACCAAGGGCTTGATCGCGCCCACGTGCTCCGAGCGCATCGGTTCATTCCAAAGCCCGAACCACCGCTCCCACCCCGTCCCGCGCGTCTCTTTCAGAGACCGCGTGATCGCCGCGAGCCCCTTCGCTTCCTCAGAGGACCCGTCCACCCGCGCGGGATCGATCCCGTGAGAGCCGACACGTGTGGACAGACAGTTCGCATAATCAATGGTGAGCATGTCCCGAGCATAGCCGACCACGATTCCCCCGGCCCATTCAGCCCGATCGACCGGACAAGCCGATACTCCGGTATGAGCCCCGAAGCTCCATCCCAACCAGCCGAGACCACCGTCCTCGACACAAGACCCCACCTCGTCTTCGTCGTCGTGCGCACCTGGCGAACCCTCGTCTTCGGGCTCCTCACCTGGGTCCTCCTAATCTGGATGTCCGGGATCCTCCCCAACCTCGGGCTCGGGCTCATCGCCTGGATCGCGCTCGGGATCATCGCCATCCGACTCATCTACTCGATCCTCGACCTCCTCGCGCGCCGTCACATCCTCACCACCCAGCGCCTCATCGCGACCCACGGCGTCTTCACCACCGTGCGCCACGAAATCGCGCTCGAAAAAGTCCAGCACCTCGTCATCGTCCGACCACTCGTCGAACGAATCTTCGGGGTCGGATCCATCGGCGCATCCAGCGCCGGGACGGCCGACATCGAGCTCGTCTGGCGCTCCATGGAGAAACCGAGCGAGATCCTCGAAACAATCCGAGCCCAGATGAACCGCGCCCCATCTAACACATCCCGACGGATCCCCATCATCGGGCTCGCAGGTGGAGTCGGCTCGGGCAAGTCGCGCGTCGCGCAAGCCTTCGCCTCCATCGGATGTGTCGTCTCCGACTCCGACGTCTCGGGCAAACGCGCCCTCACGCGCGAAGACGTCAAACGCAAGCTCATCGACCGATGGGGAGACCGGATCCTCTCATCCGACGGCCAACTCGACCGCGCCGTCATCGCCTCCATCGTCTTCAACGACGAATCCGAGCGCGCCTACCTCGAATCCGTCACCCACCCCATCATCCACGAAGACCGAGCCCGCACCATCACCCAGGCGCGCCAGGACCCCACCATCAGGGCCGTCATCATCGACGCGCCCCTCCTCTTCGAAGCCAACATCGACGACGAATGTGACACCGTCGTTTTCGTGGATACCCCCCGGGAAATCCGTCTCGAAAGGGTCAAAAGAACCCGCAACTGGGACGAATCCGAGCTGGATCGACGAGAAAATGCCCAGCTCCCACTTGAAACCAAGCGCAAACGATCCGATCATGTGATAGCCAACGGGGGTGATCCCCAAGGGCTCCCCAGCGCGTGCGAGCGGATCCTCGGTACGATCGAACGCTCCCTGAGCACGACGCGCCCCTGAATAATCCACGACCCGTGTTCACCAAGCGCGGATTCTGATTCTTACCAACTCCCGCACACGACCCGGCACCGCGGTGCTCTCACGTGTGCTCCCCATGACACGTTGAATGTTCGACACGATCCCCCGAGCGCACATGGTGTGTGCGAGACGAGGATCCATAAAGGCGTTTCCCATGAGCAAATCGAGCGACGTCGCCGAAGCAGCCTCCAAGACTACGAAAAAGACGACCAAGAAGAAGACGACCAAAAAGAAGGCCGCTTCCAAAGCGTCTACCAAGAGCGCCGCTTCCGAGTCCAAGGACACCAGCTCCGAGATCGAGTCCAAGAAAGCGCCCAGCGCCAAGGACAAGCCCTCCGAGCCCACCTCCTCCTCCAAGGACAGCGCCCCCAGCTCGAGCTCAAGCGACAACGCCAACAACCAGAGCCAGTCCAACAACAGCTCCAACAACTCGTCGAACCACAACAACTCGTCCGACGACTCCAACACCCGCCGCCGCAAACGCAAAAAGCGCCGCAACCAGGGCGGCGGCGGAGGCGGAGGAGGCAAAGGCCCCTCCAAACAACAATCCCGTCAGTCCCTCCAGTCCTACGGTGTCCTCCCCTCCGATGAGGAACTCGAGCGCGAAGCCGAAGAACTCGAGCGCATCGTCGCCGCCTCCGGCGGAAAGATCGAAGACGACGGCATCAATCTCGGCGCCCTCCAGAAGATGACCATCGAACAGGTCTTCGATGTCGCCGAGAAGGAAGGGCTCGAAGACTTCCACCAGATCCCCAAACAAGACCTCATCTTCAAGATCCTCAAAGCACGCGCGGCCAAGCAGGGCATCATGTTCGGGGAGGGCTCCCTCCAGATCATGTCCGATGGCTTCGGCTTCCTCCGCTCCCCCGAGCTCTCCTACCTCCCCGGCCCAGACGACATCTACGTCTCCCCCTCCCAGATCCGAAGGTTCGGGCTCCGCCGAGGCATGAACATCCGAGGCGTCATCCGTCCCCCCAAGGAATCCGAGCGCTACTTCGCGCTCCTCAAGATCGAGCACGTCAACGGACAGGACCCGAAGAAGATCCACGATCTGATCAACTTCGAAGACCTCGTCCCCATGCACCCCGAGGAGCGTTTCCTCCTGGAAACCACCCCCGATGTCATCGAGACCCGGATCGTGGACCTCGTCGCGCCCATCGGGAAGGGACAACGCGCCCTTATCGTCGCGCCACCGCGCACGGGCAAGACCGTCCTCCTCCAGAAGATGACCCGCGCCATCTCCGAGAACTACCCGGACACGCGCATCTTCGTCCTCCTCGTCGATGAACGTCCGGAAGAAGTCACCGACTTCCGACGCAACGTCATCGACGGCGTCGAAGTCGTCGCGTCCACCTTCGACGAGCAATCCTCCCGACACGTCGCCGTCGCCGAGATGGTCATCGAAAAAGCCAAGCGCATGGTCGAGTACGGCGAAGACGTCGTCATCTTCCTCGACTCCATCACCCGTCTCGCCCGCGCGTACAACTCCGAGATCCCCCATTCCGGGAAGATCATGACGGGCGGCCTGGACTCCAACGCGCTCCAGCGCCCCAAGAAGTTCTTCGGCGCCGCCCGCGCCATCGAACGGGGTGGCTCCCTCACCATCATCGGGACCGCGCTCGTCGATACCGGGTCCAAGATGGACGAAGTCATCTTCGAAGAGTTCAAGGGCACGGGCAACTCCGAGCTCCACCTCGACCGGAGACTCGTCGAGAAGCGCACCTACCCCGCGATCGACGTCGCCGCTTCGGGCACCCGCCGCGAAGAGCTCCTCATGGACCCCAAGGAACTCGAACTCGTCTACCGACTCCGCAAGGTCCTCGCGGATATGAACGTCGTCGAGTCCATGGAGCTCCTCAAGTCCCGACTCGGGAAGCACAAGACCAACGCCGAGTTCCTGATGGCCATGGCGCTCGGTTGAGCCGTCCCCACAATCCGGATTCAGCGCGAACACCCGATCGTGCCGACCTGTACACTGTGGGAAGCGAGCCCCGTCGGCGCGCCACACCCGGAACGACCGCACGATGAGCACCCAGGCACCCAGCGCGAGCACCCACCCCATCACGCTCACCCGAGCGATGATGATGACCCTCGTCAGCATCTGGAGCATCGCGCTCGGGGTCCTCGCGCTCTGGTTCGCTTTCGATCCATCGAGCCCCATCCAGTCTCCCCTCACGAGGATCGCGATCACCCTCGCGATCCTCTCCGCCGCGCAGCTCCTCTTCCTCGTCTGTGTCGCCGAACGACTGTTCACGCAGACCCCCAGACACCTCATCACGCGCGTACGAACCGTCCTCGCCCTCACCCTCACGACCGCGCTCCTCGGCGCGATCGTGTCCATCGTCGTTGGGACCACTCCATGATCTCCAAGCCCCTCGCCCTCACGCTCACCGCCGGCGCGCTCCTCGCGCCCACCCTCTCCGCTCAGGTCACCCGGGAAGACACCGCGGACGCGCTGGAAATCATCTCCGGCCTGTCCCTCTCGATCCCCACACCCCCCGGACCCGACGACTACGCCTACGCCGCCCAGCTCCTCTCCATCGCGATGGATCTCGACCCGAGCGACCCAGATCTCGCGCGATCCCTCGTCCTCGCGACATGGTCCAGCGGCGACCACCAGGGCGTCATCGACGCCACCCGCAAAGTCGTCCAGCTCGACCCGCAAGACACCGTCGCCCAGCTCCGACTCATCAGCTCCATCATCAACGACAAGCAAACCGTCGAGGAACGACTCGCCCTCTACGAACGATTCGTCTCCGACGACGCATCACTCATCGACCCCTCCGTCCGCTCCAGACTCATGCTCGACGCCGCCCTCCTCGAACGCGAACGCGGCAACGACACCGAGTTCGTCGTCAAGCTTCGCAAAGCCGCGCGACTCGACTCGACCCACAAAGAAGCCCAATCCCTCCTCGCGCAGACCGTCGGCGCACGCACCGAGGACAACGCCGCCCTCATGCGCCTCCAACTCCGCGTCTTCTACGCAGACCCCCTCGATCCCCACGTCCACTTCGCCCTCGCCAAGCTCTGCGCCCTCGAAGGCGCGACCGACAGCGCCTGGCGCTTCCTCAACAACGGGATCCGGATCTTCCAGATCGACCAGGGCAAAACGCCCCCGAGTCTCCGTGAACAGCAGCTCTCCCTCCTCTGGCAGTACGAAGGCCCCCAGTCCATCCTCGACCAGCTCAACCCCAATCTCGAGGACGAACGCGCCGTCCTCCAAGCCCAGATCGACAAACGCATCGAGGACAACGAACCCATCGACGACCTCGACGACCCCAGAGACATCCGCTACGAAGCCGGGATCGACCGGATCCGACTCCTCGCGGCCCACATCCTCGGCGACCAGGAAACCATCGACTCCACCCTCGCCGACCTCGAACGAGGGCTCTTCAAAGTCAACGAACAGATCACCGAGAAACTCAAGGAACGAGGCGCGGATCGGATCGCGCTCCTCCGCTCCTACCTCAAGGAGATCGTCACCCTCCAGACCTACCGAGCCATCGTCGGCGTCGATTCCGAGATCATCAAAGCCGACGTGGACCGTATCGTCGAACGCGCCCCCGACTTCGCGCCCATCTTCAAACCCTTCGAGCCCTTCTCCATGTTCGCCGAAGGCCAATACGAACTCGCGCGAGAAACCGCGAGCACCAAACTCAGCCAATCCGCCTCGCGCGACCTCCTCATCGCGCTCTGCTCCGACAAACTCGGAGACACCGAACGCGCGATCGAGGAATACCTCCAGCTCACCCGCACCTACCCCCTCCAAGCCGCGGGTTCCATCGGACGATCACGTCTCACCGAACTCAAGCCCGACCTCGACCAGACCACCGAAGCCGGAAAAGAGATGTCCCGACTCGAAAAAGACATCCCCGTCTGGATCGACGAGATGATCACCCGTCCCGAGAACACCATGCGCCTCACCATGCGCCCCGGCGCAAGCGCGTTCTCCGCCATCGAGCCCGCGAGCGTCTCCGTCTCCATCCAGAACCTTACCTCGATCCCCCTCGCCCTCGGGCCCGCAAACCCGATCGATTCCAACCTCCTCATCGTCCCGGGGTTCCGCGAGCACACCGACTACTTCACCGGGACACCCAAAGCCCGGGTCATCGACATGGGGCGCAAACTCCGTCTCAAACCCCTCGAGACCGTCACCGTCACCACGGACCCCGACTCCGTCCAGACCAAGTGGCTCATGCGCACCCAGCCCGCCGCGACCATCCGCCAACGCTGGCGCGCCCTCCAGGGATTCAAAGCCCTCCCCATCGGCGGACTCATCAACTCCCCCTTCGCGCTCACCGCCGAAACCCAGATCGTCGAACGCCGCCGCATCGACTCCATCGCCGAGCCCGTCGAGGACATCATCGCCGCGATCCGCTCGGGAGACTCCCGCGCCATGGAACTCGCCGTCGCCGGCGCCAGCGCCATCCTCTACGAACCCCGCCGCCGCCCCGAACTCACCAAGTCCGACCTCGAGGACATCACCCAAGCCTGCTGGGAACGCTACGAGCGTGAATCCCCCGCAACCCGCGCCTGGCTCCTCGCAACCCTCCCGACCAAAGCCGCCTCGCCCACAATCCGAGACTTCGACCAACGCGTCTCCGAATCCCTCACCGCCGCCTCCCTCGCCGGAGACCCCATCGATACCGCCGAACTCGCCGCGGCCCTCGCAACCCGCGCCGACGACGCAAACTCACCCCTCATCGAAGTCGCCCTCACCCACGACGATCCACGCATCCGCTCGATCGCCGCCTACCTCCACCAACGGCTCAACGACATCCAACGCGTCTACGCCACCATCGACCAACCCTTCTCCACCTTCACCCCAGCCAACCGCAAGGGCAATGGACGCTGAGAACCCCACAGACACACCGCGCCGCCCCTCCGCGCGCTCATGGATCGCCTTCACCCTCGGCCTCCTCCTCCTCATCGCCGCCGCCGTCTACGTTCTCAAGGACAGCGCCGACGTCCCCGAACTCCTCAACCGTCTCAAGAGCGCCGAGCCCTGGGTCATCGCGCTCATCCTCCTCTCCCCCCTCCTCAACCTCATCGCCGTCACCTTCTGCCTCCACGCGCTCCAGTCCCGCTTCGGGCGCGTCACCCTCGGGGAGATGTTCGATCTCATCTCCAGCGCCTGGCTCCTCAACTACCTCCCCATGCGCCCCGGGCTCATCGGACGGATTGGGTACCACAAAAAGGTCAACAACATCAGAGTCCGAGACTCCGTCGAGTCCGCCGTCTGGTCCGTCGCCCTCGCCATCATCGCCAACGCCGCCCTCCTCGCCGCAGCCCTCATCATCCCCGGCGACACCGGACACTGGTACGACCAAGGACTCCTCATCGCGAGCGCCCCGACACTCGTCTTCTTCATCATCGCCCTCCTCGTCCCCCGATCCTCGCGCCTCCTCGCGCAGGCGCTGGGCTGGCGCTCCCTCGACGTTCTCGTCTGGTACATCCGCTACGCCATCGCCTTCGAGCTCCTCGAACTCGATCTCACCCCGGCCATGATCGCGTTCATCAGCGCCGTCTCCCAAGGCGCAACCCTCGTCCCCTTCACCGGGTCGGGTGTCGGGTTCCGTGAGTGGGGGGTCGGGCTCAGCGCCAAAGCCGCCGGCCACGCCATGAGCGCCGCCATCCTCGCCGATCTCGTCAACAGAGCGGCCGAAACCATCATCGTCATCCCCGTCGGGCTCATCGCTACCGCACGAGTCGCCGCGCGATGGAAACGCTTCAATCAACAGCACCATCACTCAGCCAAGCACGATCCGCACCACAACCCCGCACACCAGGATCAATCCCGGGATCACCCCGAGCAGGACCCAGCGCAAGACTGAAAGCGTTGATGAAGACAACGCCGTGATCGTCGCAACAGGACGCGCCGAAGCCCCCGGCGCGATCAGGTCATCGAGCCCCGCAAGCCACGAGATCGACCCCTCGAAGAGCGTCTGGTTCCCGGGGTACGGCCGGAGAATCCGACCGTCCACCAACTGCTCCGGCGCCATGATCGTCGCATCGCTCGCCCACGAGTTCGACCCGATCACGATCACACGCTGTCTCACCCCCAACCGCTCTCGCTCCGCGCTCGCGCCCAGGACCCACGTCTCACGCTTCTCGTCCCGCGCCGCATCGAACACGGGCTGATCCCGAAGATACGGGCGCGATTGAGCCGGGGTCGTCCACAGATCTTGCCAATCCCGCTCCGCCCACGCCCCGGGCTCGCGCAGCGTCAGCACCTCGCGCTGTTCGACACCCAATCGCTCATCGAGCGCGATCGGAACCGCCCACGGATACACCCCACGCAAACCACGGATCGCGTCCGAGATCGGATCATCCGAATCCCGCGCCGACTCCACGACCACGCTTGTCGGATCCGCGCGCGTCCCCTGCGCGCCCGTGGTCGTCCGCAAAATCGTCCGCGACGGATCCGGAACGATCCCCAAGGGCTCGAGCGCACGGACCGAGGGATCCGTGTCCCCGAACGTGTGGAAGATCGACGGGTTCACACACACGAGCACCGACTCCCCCTGCTCGATCAGCTGCTTCGTCACCCGGCCGATCGCCTCCGCGCGCCGTGTCCCCGACACCCCCGAGTCCCCCGACCCCGTCGTCGAATCGCTCGAATACACGAAGTACACCACCGGCCGGGACAACAACGGATCCACATCCCCCCGGCCCGGCGCCTCAGCGAGATCCAACGCAGACCACTCCAGCACATCGATCCCGCGAGACGACAACGACTCCACCGTCTTCGTCAAAAGCCCGGAGTTCCCGAGCAGATCCCCCTGACGACCCCCGTGCACGAACACCACCACCGGGTGCGCCTCGACCACCAGCTCCCCGATCGCGCTCGCGATCAGCTCCTGCGCCCTCGGACCGATCACCCCCGACGCGCTGAGCCCGAGCGACTCGAGCGTCTCCGCCGAAGGAAGCAACGCCGTCAGATCCACCGCCGCGATCCCCTGCTCGGGCGCGCCGATCACCATCAGCGCCTCCCCCGTCTCCAGCGCCGTCGCAACCCGATCCGCATCGATCACTTCGAGCCGGGTCAGCTCATCGCGCACCACCGACAGTTCGTCCGAGATCGTCCCGATCCGACCCCGGACATCCCGCGCGATCGCGCGCGTCGCCGGCGCAAACTGATCGCTCGAAGCCACACTCGCAAGCTGCGCATCCAGATCCCCGATCGACCGGAGCGCCGCACCAAGAACCTCCACCGGCCCCTCCGCGAGCGCCCCCGTCCTCGGATCCTGCGCCCCGAGCCCATCCCGGATCCCCCCCGCGCTCGCATTCAGATCCTGCGCGCTCAATCGCAGCAACGACGCCCGCTGCTCAAAGAACGCCCGGTTATTCGCCGCCCCCGTGGACCCCATGTCGATCGTGTCCCGCGCCGAAGCCAGCACCGGCGCAACCGACTCAAGCTCGATCGCCGACTCCCCGATCCGTCGAGCAGCATCCTCAAGCACCGACACGTTCGACGAGATCGCTCCCGATTCCCGAGCCCGCAACTCCCCGAGCAGCGCCCCGATCCGCGCCGGCGCATCGCTCCCCCCCAGATCGATCATCACGGGCTCAACCAGATCCGAAGCGTCCCCATACGCGCCCAGCACATCCTCCACCAGATCCAACGTCCGACGATCCACGCTCGACCGATCGACGGCCAGCACCAGCCGGGTCTCCCCGCTCAGCCGATCCACCATCCGCTGCGCCCGATCCGACAACCGATGCGCACTCGTCGAAGTCACATCCACCCGGACCCGATGCGCATGGGTCAGCAACCCCGCGAACAACGCCGCCCCCAGCGTCGCCGCCGCGAACACCCCGTACATCACACCCACCACCCGTTTCGACCGCGCAAGCCGACGCGCCTCGAGCACCCCGCTCGTCAGCGCCAACATCCACACACTCGCGATCAGGAAGAACGAGATCGTCGCCGTATCGATGATCCCCTTCCCCAGCTCCCCCGCGCGCCCGATCACACTCACCGCGCCCAGCAGCTCCCCGAGCCTCCCCCCCGCGCGCGGCGCGAGCACCCCCGTCACCACCATCAGCAGCACCAGCGTCATCAGCGTCCCGAGAAACGCCAACGTCTGCGAACTCGTCAACGACGAAGCAAGCAGCCCGATCCCCAGGTACACCATCCCCACCAGCACCAACATCAGATACCCCGACACCATCGGCCCCGGGTCGGGCATCGGATCGCTCACAAACGCAAGGATCACCGGGAGCGCGAGCGAAGGCGCGAGCATCGCGACTAGGAACAACACCGCCCCCACATACTTCCCCAGCGCTACAGCCCAGTCCCCGGCCGGGGTCGTCCTGAGCGACTCGAAGCTCCCCGTCCGGTACTCCTCCGACAACAACCGCATCGAGATCGCCGGCGCAATCGCCACCAGCATCCACGCGCAAGGCGCAAAGAAATACCGCATCGACCCCGGCGCACCCGGGATCAGAATCTGATTCACGAACAGGATCCCGCTCAGAAAAGCAAACAGCGCGATGATGATCCACCCCGCCGGGACCCGGAACATCGACACAAACTCGCGCGTCGCGATCGCCCACACCCGATTCACGAGATCACCCCCGCGTGCTCCGCCCCGTTCCCCTCCGTCGTGAGCCGCACATCCTTCGACGGATCGATCAGATCCACGAAGATCGACTCCAGCGTCGCCCGCTTCCTCGACAGCTCTCGGATAAACAGCCCCTTGTCCGCCGCGGCCCCAGCAATCGCCTCGCGCAGATCCCCCTCCCCCTCCATCGCGTCCACCACCACCCGACACCACCCCCGCGCATGATCCTCGGGCTGCTCCGCCGAAGCGATCGTCGAAGCCACACCCGGAACGAGCGCCAACGTCCGGAGACAGTGCTCGATCCCCGCGCTCGGGTTCGTCCGGATCTCCACCACGTACCGTTCGGGACCCGGAGCCCCCTCGATCAGCTCACTCGGAGACCCGTCAGCCCGGATCCGCCCCTGGTTCATAATCATCACCCGATCGCACACCCGCTCGATCTCCGGCAAGATGTGCGAACAGATCAACATCGTCTTGTTCTCAGCCAGATCCCGGATCAACGACCGACTCTCCCGGATCTGGCTCGGATCCAGCCCATTCGTCGGTTCATCCAGCACCAGCACCGGCGGATCATGGATGAGCGCCCCCGCAAGCCCCACCCGCTGTTTGTACCCCTTCGACAAGTGCCCCACCCGACGTTTCTCCATCCCCGTCAATCGACACAGATCCACCGCACGACCGATCGCCCCCTTGATCGACCCCGATTCCACCCCCAGCAGCTTCGCCCTGTGCTTCAGATACCCCGAAACCGACATCTCCGGATAGATCGGCGCTTGCTCCGGGAGGTACCCGAGCCGAGATTTGGCCAACGACGCCGATTCGGCAATATCCGCGCCCATGATCTCGATCGATCCCGAGTCCGGACCCAGGAACCCCGTGATCATCCGGATCGTCGTGCTCTTCCCGGCCCCGTTCGGACCCAAAAGCCCCGCCACCTGACCCGGTTCGAGCTCAAACGTCACTCCATCCACCGCCCGGAGCGGACCAAAGGATTTCCGGATTTCTCGGACAGAAATCATCGACTTCGCGTGCCTCCAAGCGTCCAGCGCCGATACTAGCGTCAAGGAAGCGCACAGAAGCGTACGACAGGGTGCACCCGACACCCTTCTTCGTGCGAAAGGTTGGATGGAACCGTGTTCATCCCCGTATTCTCGGGATCGGTCCAATGCAGTCAGGACAGCCCCGTCTGGACGCCCTCTCGATGGTGAAGACCCAGCCCAAACTCGTACTTGTCGGCGCCACACCGGAAGAAACCCGCCGTCTGCGCGCCGAACTCGGGGACCGGTTCGAGGTCATGTCCCAACCCGACGAGACCTCCGTCGCCGCCGTCCTCAAAGCACTCGGCGAAGGCGTCGCCATCATCGAACCCTCCGGCGAACTCCGCTGGTCCAACGAATACTTCGAAGCCCTCTCCGAGAACGTCCGCCGACGAGTCCTCGCCCTCGGGGTCCAATGCGCCGACGCCCTCGAGGACGCATCCGATTCCATCCCCGGATCCCTCATCACCAAGCACCGCATCGACAGTGCCGACGGCTCCCGCGCCTACGACGTCTACATCACCGGGATCGCACGGGTCGAGCACGCCCACACCACCATCGACCGGATCGCCGCCATCGTCCGTGACGTCACCATCTCCTCCCGCATCCAACAAAAAATGGACGCCATCGACCGCGCGGGCTTCGAACTCGTCCGTCTCGACGTCGAGCAGATCCAGGAGATGAACGCCCTCGAACGTCTCCAACTCCTCGAACAACGCATCGTCCACTCGTCCCACGAACTTCTCCGCTCCGACCACTTCGCCATCTTCCTCGTCAACCACAAGAAGAAACGCCTCGAGCTCGTCATGCAGTCCGGGCTCCCCGAAGAAATCCAGGACCTCGACCTCTTCCTCGAATCTGACGGCTCAGGCATCTCAGGACACGTCGCCGCCACCGGCGAAAGCTACATCTGCAACGACACCCGCGCCGACGAACGATTCCTCCCCGGCCTCCGAGGCGCACGATCCTCACTCACCGTCCCGCTCCGGATCTGCGACAAGGTCATCGGGATCATGGACATCGAGTCCCAGAAACCCGGCGCCTTCGACGACCAGGACCGACAGTTCGCCGAAATCTTCGGCCGCTACGTTGCCATGGCCCTCCACATGCTCCAACTCCTCGTCACCGAGCGGACCACCACCAACAAAACCGTCTCCGGCCGATTCGAAGGCGAAATCAACGAACCCCTCGACGACATCATCCACGAAATCGACTGGCTCAAAGAACACCAGAAAACCGCCGACCCCGAGACCAGCGCCCACATCGACCGGATCCTCTCCGATGTCGAGAACATCAAAGACCGGGTCCGCAACGTCTCCCAAGGCCCCCAAACACTCCTCGGCGTAGACGCAGCCCTCCTCGAACGACACATCGACCCCCTCCTCCAGCACAAACGCATCCTCATCGCCGACGATAACAAAAAGATCCGCAAGATCATCGGCGAAGTCCTCGCCCACCGAGGATGCACCACCGAAGTCGTCTCCGACGGCGCCGCAGCAATCGAACTCCTCGAAAAAGTCGGCGACCACATCCACGAGCCCTACGACCTCATCGTCTCCGATATCCAAATGCCCGACCGGAACGGCTACGAAGTCTTCTCCGCAGCGCGCAAGCACTGCCCCCAAGCCCCCGTCATCCTCATGACCGGCTTCGGCTACGACCCACACCACTCCATCGTTCGCGCCTCACAGGAAGGGCTCCAGTCCGTCCTCTTCAAACCCTTCGAGATCGAACTCCTCGTCAAACAGGTCCGCGAAGCCCTCGGCGCTGAAACCGAGTAACCCCCAGAGCGCTTCACGTCCGCATCGCGACCAGCACCCGATCCAGCTCATCGCAGTCCTTCACGATCCGAGCCCGCTCGAGCCGATCGTCCCCCTTCGCGATCTCCAAAACCTCCGCCGCATGAGAGCTCGCAAGCTCCACACACAGCATCCCACCCTTCGCAAGCAGCTTCGGACCCCGCTCCAGAATTGGGCGCACCAGATCCAACCCATTCACCCCACCCCGGAGCGCCGTCGTCGGCTCATGGTCCTTCACGTTGGGCTCCACCGCGTCCCACTCATGATCCGGGATGTACGGCGGATTGCTCACCAGATACTTCAACCCCCCCGCGCGACCCGCCACCGGATGCGCCTCGATCGGCGCCAGCAGATCCCCCTCCACAAGCTCCACCCGATCCCCAAGCCCGTGCCGCTCCAGATTCTCCTTCGCGCACGCCAGCGCCTCCGCGCTGATGTCACTCGCCACCACACGAGCCCCGGGAAGGTGCTTCGCCAGCGCCAGCGCCAAACACCCCGACCCCGTGCACACATCCGCGATCATCAGCCCCGCCCCAGCATCGCTCGCACGCATCGTCCGCGCCTCCGGGTCCGACCGCGCGTGCTGCAGCACCTCCTCCACGATCGTCTGCGTCGAAGGCCGAGGGATCAGCACCCTTCGATCCACCGTGAACGTCATCCCGAAGAACGACTCCTCCCCAACCAGATACTGGATCGGCTCGTGCTTGAGCGCCCGACCCACCAGCCCACGCAGCTGATCCCGCTCCAGCGGACTCGCCGGCCGATCCGGATCCATATACAGCTTCAATCGCTCCGTCCCCAGCACATGCGCGAGCAGCATCTCGCTCATCCGTCTCGGAGAATCGAGCCCCTTGTCCTCAAACGCGCGCGTCATCCACCCAAGCAGCTCGCGCGTCGTCCAGGTTGTCGGAGCAGTAGGGGGGGGCATGAGCACATGATATCAGGAACCTGATCGGGGTCGCCCCCCAAATCGCCGGATCATTTACCGTCATACCAGTTCGTCGCCACGTGCGCATCCACCTGCAAGGGCACCTTCAGCGCCATCGCCCCCTCCATCCGTTCCACGATCCGCGCCTTCGCAGACTCCCCGAGCCCCTCCGGGGTCTCGAACACCAACTCGTCGTGGATCTGCAGGATCATCTCCGACCCGAACATCGCGTCCCCCTCCTGCGCCTCAACGAGATCCCCGTACAGATCGATCATCGCCACCTTGATCAGATCCGCGGCCGACCCCTGCACCACCGAGTTGATCGCCAGCCGCTCCGCCAGCGCCCGCCGCATCGGGTTCCGCGCCTCGATCTCCTCGATCGCGCGACGCCGACCCAGCATCGTCTCCACATACCCCTTCGACTTCGCCTCCTCGACACACCGATCGAGGAACGTCGCGATGTTCACGAACTTCGCCTTGTACCCGTCGATGATCTCCGCCGCCTCCGTGTTCGACACCCCGAGCCGACGCGCCAAACCAAACGCCGTGATCCCGTACACGATCCCGAAGTTCACCATCTTCGCCCCGGACCGCTGCTCACCCGTCACCGCATCGAGCGACACCCCGTGGATCTGCGCCGCCACCGCGCGATGGATGTCCTCCCCCCCGTGGAACGCATCCATCAGCGCCGGATCCTCCGACAAGTGCGCCAGCACCCGCAGCTCGATCTGCGAATAGTCCGCCGTCACCAGCACCCGACCCTCCGGCGCGACAAACGCCCTCCGGATCTCGCGCCCGATGTCCGTCCGGATCGGGATATTCTGCAGGTTCGGATCCGACGAACTCAACCGACCCGTCGAAGCCACCGCCTGATGGAACCCCGCATGGATCCGCCCCGTCTCCGGGTTGATCTCATCCGCCAGCGCCTTGAGGTACGTCGATACCAGCTTCGTCAGCTGCCGATACTCAAGGATCAACGTCGGGATCGTCGTCTCGATCGAATCATCCTGCGCCAGCTTCTCCAGCACCTCCGCGTCCGTCGAGAACCCCGTCTTCGTCTTCTTCACGGGCTTGAGCCCGAGCCCCTCCATCTCATCATCCACCGCATTGAACAGCGCCTGCGACAACTGCTTCGGAGAGTTCAGATCGAACGTCCGCCCGATCGTCTCCATCGCGATCGAGTTGATCTCCTCGACAAGCTCATCGATCCGCGCCTGAAGCCGCGCCTCCTGACGACCCAGCTCATCCATATCAACCACCACCCCCGCACGCTCCATCCGCGCCAGCACATCCACCAGCGGCATCTCAACCGTCCGGTACAGCTTCATCAGCCCCGGATCCTTCACCAGATCCGCGCCCATCAGCCGCGCCAGCTGCAGCGTCACATCCGCATCCTCCGCCGCATACGGCCCCGCCTGCTTCAAAGGCACCTTGTCAAACGTCCGCTGACTCTTCCCCGTCCCGATCAGCTCCTTGATCGGGATATTCGTCCTCCCCAAGAGCGCCAGCGCCAGGTTGTCCATCGAGTGCGACGACCTCGTCGAATCGAGCACAAAGCTCTGGATCATCGAGTCCCCGCGCCCCACCACATCATCACCCTCCGAAAGCTGATGCCCTTTCAGCGAAATCCCGTGCCGTTCGAGCACGATCATGTCGTACTTCAGGTTGTGCCCAACCTTCGCGACCGACCCATCCTCCAGTATCGGCTTGAGCGCCGACACCACCGTCCCGACATCCAAACACGACTCCTCCTCCGGACACGCACAGGGCACATACCACCCGCGCCCCTCCTTGTCCGCCACCGAGATCCCGCACAGCCCCGCCCACACCGGCCGCAGATCCGTCGTCTCCGTATCCACCGCGAGCAGCTCCGCGCCCTCGATGTCCTTCATCATCCCCGCAAGCCCCTCGCGCGTCGTCACCGTGACATACGCCCCCTCCGCCTCGCGCACACTCTCTTCCGCTTGATCGAACAACGACCCGAACGAAGGCGCAACACCCTTCGTCTTCGCCCCCGAATCAACCATCGCCTTCACATCATCCTGATACCGATTGAACCCCAGCTCCTTACAGAGCGGAAGCAGCTTCGCCAGGTCCAACCCCTTCACATCCGCCTTCCCCAGATCCAGCTCGATCGGCACATCATGTCTGAGCGTCACCAACTCCTTGCTCAAAGGCAGCCGATCCTTCGCCGCAATGATGTTCTCCCGCCGCTTCCCCTTGATCCCCCCCTCATCCGCGGCCGCAACAATCGAATCCAGATCCCCATACTCCACCAACAACTTCGCCGCCGTCTTGATCCCGATCCCGTCCACCCCCGGGATGTTGTCCGCCGTATCCCCCATCAATGTCAGCAGATCGATCACCTGATCAGGACGGATCCCCAGATCCGCCATCAGATCCTTCTCGGTAATCAACTCGTCCTTGTGCAGGTCGTACATCTCCGTCGAAGGACTCCCCTCCCCCAACAGCTGCTTCAGGTCCTTGTCCTTCGAGATAATCCGGACCCGCACATCCGGGTGCTTCTCCGAATACGTCGAAGCCAAGGTCGCGATCACATCATCCGCTTCAAACCCCTCCGACCCGATCACCGGAACCCCGATCGCCTCCAGAATCCCCAGCGTCCGCTCCACCTGAGGCCGCAAATCCTCCGGCGGCGCATCCCGGTTCGCCTTGTACTCCGGGTACAACCCCGACCGGAACGTCCCCGTGTCCCCCGACACATCCAGCGCCACCGCGATGTGCGTCACCTCCCCCCCGTCCTTCAGATGCGCCCCGTCATTCCGCAGCAGCTTGAGCAGCATCCCCACAAACCCATACGTCATATTCGTCGGCTCCCCCGTCACAGGAGACGACATCGGAGTCCGAATCGCGTGATACGCGCGGAAGAACTGGGCATACCCATCGATCAAGTAGAGCGTTTTCATGAGCCCCAAGGATAGCGACCCACCCCCACCAGACCCCGCATTCCCGTACCATCCACCCCCATGATGAGCCCCGAGCGAAAGCGAGCGATCCGAGATCTCACCCGCGCGAAGATCGACCCCGTCACCTACGCGCGGGCCGGGTTCAAACGCCCGAACTGGTGGATGTACGTCAACACCAACGCCCCCCACGTCATCTCGATCGCGGCCCCCATCCTCATCTTCAACCTCGTCTCCGCGTTCCTCGGATTCTACTTCCTCCTCGCGGCCATCCCCGTCTTCGCCATCGCCGTGATCGTGGTCTTCGCCTTCTCACCCAAATCCAACCACCAACGCCTCCAGGAACTGGGCAAAGATCACAACTACCAACTCTGCGTCTGGTGCACCCACCCCATCGAAGGCCTCCCCGACCGCGCCCCCTGCCCCGAGTGCGGCGTCCCCTACGACCTCAAAGCCTCAGCCGTCATCAACGGATCCAACTACAACCCCCTCCAACCCGACCCCAAAGTCGTCCGCCGAAGACGCAAATACGCCTTCGCCAGACTCCTCCGAGAACGAGACCGCGCCCATCCGACGACTCAGCCCTCATCCCCCTGAATCGTCACCGGCTTCCCAGGCCAGTTCATCCCCGAACTCTCCCCCGTCGCGCGCTCATGCAGCACCGTCAACCGACGCGCATAAGCCTGCGACTGGATCACACCCCTTCGCTCCATCACCGACATCGCAACCTCGACGAACTTCCCGAGCCGGTACGACCTCGTCCCCGCGTCCGTTACCCACGCAAACGGATCCAGCGTCCCGTTCATCGCCGAGCTCGCCGCGTACATCACACCCGTCCCGACGACCGCGCCCGTCATGATCCGCGTCCCGATCGCCGTCTTCGTGTGGTCCCCGAGCGTCGCGCCCAAAAACTGGTGCCCCGTCTTCTCGCGCTTCGCCGACGACGTCGCCCGGCACACCACCTCCTCGTAGGTATTGAGCAGGTTCGAGTTCGTCGTGTCCGCGCCCAGGTTCACCCACTCCCCGACCCACGAATCACCCAGGTGACCCGCGTGCGCCTTGTTCGCGTACCCCTGGAAGATCGTCCCCCCGACCTCACCCGCAACCTTGCACACGGGACCGATCGCCGTCGCGCCCTTGACCAGCGCGTGCTCGAGTACCGTGGATCCAGGACCGATGTACACCGGACCCACCACGATCGCGCCCGGACGGATCACCACGTTCTCCTCGATCACGATCGCCCCGCGCGTCGAGTCCAGCACCACCCCCGGCCCGATCTCCGCCTCCGGATGGATCGCCACCCCCATCTGACCCACGATCGTCACCCCCGCCGGCGCCTGATCCACCTTCAGCATCGTGTGCATCACGTGGTTCAGATCGAACTCCAGACACCGATCCCGGAACGTCCGCCAATCCCAGGGCCGGCGCAGCAGCACATGGTCATCGACCTCAACGCTCCGCATCTCCGGATTCCCCCCCGTGAGCAAGCTCTTCACATCGCGCGCTGTGAGGCGCATCGCGATCATGTCGCTCGTCTCCTTCTCGATCGCGACCTCCCCCAGCTCAAGGTGCTCGATCGCTTCAATCGGGAGCGCACAGCGCCCGTTGATCATCAGCACCTCGTCGTCGCTCTCCTCCGGCGGCTCATTCACCGGAAGCCCCGTCTGATCCTTCGCGAGCTCGATCATCTCATTCGGAACCACGATCCCGATCGGTTCCAGGTCAAAAGCCGCCGTCAAACGCTCCGCCGTCGTCAGCGCCCCCGTCCGGATCGCATGCGCCGGGCGCAGATCATCCAGAGGCCCAAGAGACCCGTGCGCATCATTGAACAAGATCGATTTCACTGAGTTCGCCATATCCAGCGATGGTATCACCCCGCACCCGAACCGACACCCCATCCCCGACCCAGATCCAGCCCCTACCGCACACCCATCGTCCGTGCGAACCGGGTCGCCACCGCGCCGTGGAACCCAAACGCCGGGGTCAGCGCGAAGAAGATGAACGACAGCACCAGCCCCATCACCCCCGTGTACAAGCTCGACAACAGCCGCGCCACAAGCTCATCGCTCGCATCCCACACCAGATGATCCCCGAAGACCACCCGGATCGTCACGAGCGCCACCACCAGAATCTCCGCCACGATCGCACCCAGAATACTCAGCGCCCCGATCGTCAACGGGTTCCGACGGATCACCATCCCGCGCACACTCAGCACGAACTGCACACACAGCAGCGACCCGAGCACATACGGCCCGATCAGATGCACCGGACCACCATTCTCATGCGTCAGCGGCGACAACAGATCCCGGAACAACCCGAGCGCCACCGCCGCCCACAGCACATGCTTCCTCGGCGCATACAACGCAACAAAAACCAGAATCGGGATCATCGTGCTCGGATGAACCCCCAGCGCCCCAGCATCGAACACCGGCGCGAGCGCCATCTCCAGCCCGAACCCCAACCACGCAAGAAACAGGAGCACGAACCAGTTCATCCGTTCCCCCCATCATCCATCGTCGGGACACGGAAAATCACCTCGATCACGCTCCGCAGATCCACCGTCGGGCGCACCACGATCTGCTTCCGCAAAGGCTGATCCGGAGCCGACGACACCCGCTCGATCTTCCCCACGATCAGCATCTGTGCATGTCTCGGCCACTGATCATCCAAGAGCCGAACCTCCATCCCCGTCACAATCTCCCGCTCATCCCCAGCGGGCTGCGTCACATCCCCCTTCAGCGTCCCGTCCCCCTGCGCCCGCAGCAGACACCGCGCCGTCTGCAAGCCCGTCTCGTCGAGCATCACCACCCCAAGGATCGGCTCCGCATTCTCCGCCGTGATCGGGAGCACCAGACACGTGAGATCCCGCGCCTCCGTCACCCGACCACACAACTGATCCGCGGCCGCCCCTACAACGACGATCGTGTTCCGCTCCACGACATCGATGTTCCCCTTCCGAACCACCATGAAGTCTCGCGCCGTCCCCGTCACCGGCCGAGGGACCTGCGTGATCTCCATCTCCGGGGTCAGCGCCGCGCCGCTCGACAACTGATCCACCAGATCCTCGAGCCGAGCCGTCTTCTGCTGCTCCCGATACAACTGCGTCTTGTACCGCTCCAGCTCCGAGAGCAACGTCCGCTCCCGATCGCTCGCGCCCGGGTTCGACACACTCTGAGGGAGAATGAAATCCCGCGCCATCGAGATCGGATGCGCGATCGGTGACACCACCACCCGCGCCTGAGCCGCAAACCACCCCGTCCAGTCCAGCCACCCCGTCGGGAGCAAGCACAACACCACCATCAACACCACAGTGATCGGCATGGAAAAGCGCACAAGCGCCGGCTGATGCTGCATGACAATCCCGATAAACCAGACACGATCCCAGCTCGATCCAGTCTACACGAACACACAAACAAATACCCGAGCCCGAAGGAACTCAGATATCCGCGTTGTTCTCGAGCGTGTCCTTCCACACCTCGATGTTCTCGAGATAGATCGCCGTCCCACGCGCCACGCACGTGAGCGGATCCTCCGCGAGCGTCGTGTCCAGACCCGTCGCTTCCTTGATCCGAATCGCAAGACCCCGGAGCAACGACCCACCACCAGCGAGCGTGATCCCGTTCTCCACAAGATCCGCCGCAAGCTCGGGCTCAGCCCGCTCGAGCGTCCGGGTCACCGCTTCGATGATGTTCGTCACGGGTTCCGAGAGCGCCTCCCGGATCTCCTCGCTCGTGATCGTCGTCTTCCTCGGAAGACCCGAGACCATATCCCGACCCCGGACCTCCATCTGCGTCTCTTCCGTGTCCGGATCCGGCGCCGCAGACCCGATCTGGATCTTGATCCGCTCCGCCGTCTGCTCACCGATCATCAGGTTATACGTCCGTTTCATGTGCGCGATGATCGCCTCGTCCATGTCATCGCCGGCCACACGAACCGACTCGCAGTTCGCGATGTCCGCCAGGGACATAATCGCGACCTCCGTCGTCCCGCCCCCGATATCCACAATCATCGAAGCCGTGGGCTCCGCAAACGGCAGCCCCGCCCCGATCGCCGCCGCGATGGGCTCCTCGAGCAGATACGTCTTCCGCGCCCCAGCATGCTCCGCGCTGTCGAACACCGCGCGCTTCTCAACCGCCGTAATCCCCGAAGGAATCGAGATCACCACCCGAGGCCCAAGCATCCGCACCCGACCCGTCACCTTCGTGATGAAGTAGTGCAGCATCGCCTCGGTAATCTCGAAGTCCGAGATCACCCCGTCCTTCAGCGGACGCACCGCCGTAATCGACCCCGGGGTCTTCCCCAGCATCTCCTTCGCCACCCAACCAACCGCCTGCCCCCCCTTGAGCACCTGGTTCGTCCCCTTCTTCACCGCAACCACGCTGGGCTCGTTCAGCACGATCCCCTGACCCCGAACCGCAACAAGCGTGTTGCACGTCCCGAGGTCAATCCCCATATCGACACCCAGCGGTCCAAGGAAGCGTTCATACCACACGGGTCAGTCGTCTCCGAAGAAGGTCACAATGGGACGAGCCGCACACGCGCAAACCCTGTCCCACGAATCTCTACCATAGCGCCGAGTCCCCCACGCAGAGCCCGCGCAACGCTCCCGCATCGCACGAAACACACGTTGTCCCGGCCGCAAAGGCAATTTCCGCGCCGCCGAGCCCAACGCCGCCTGGGTGTCATCGGCCCATCCAGCTATCATACTCGAATCATTCAGCTTCCGTGAATCCGAGGCCAACCCATGTCCCAACTCAAAAAAGCACTCCAGACCAACGCCGTCGGCCGAGCCATCGCCGAACGCTACGACCTCGTCAAAGGCGCCTACACCTACCACGCCAAACCCAACCGCCGAGGATCCCCCGACATCGCCTTCAACGACCAGCACGGCCGCCAAGCCATCTTCAACGCCCTCACCTCCGCCATCGACTTCGCCGCCATCCTCGAAACAGGCACCTACCTCGGACGAACCACCGAGTACATGCACACCCGCACCAACCTCGACGTCCACACCACCGAAGCCAACCCCAAGTTCTACGCCTTCTCCAAACAACGCTTTAAACGCTTCCCGGGCAAAATCCACCTCAACTACTCCGACTCCCGTCCCTTCCTCAAGAACACGATCAAAGCCCTCAACGCCGGGGACAAACCCCTCTTCTTCTACCTCGATGCGCACTGGGAGGAAGACCTCCCCCTCCGCGAAGAAGTGGACATCATCTTCGAACTCCACCCCAAATCCGTCATCCTCATCGACGACTTCAAAGTCGATGACGACCCCGTCTATGGCTACGACGACTACGGGAACGGCAAAACCCTCCACCTCCCGTACTTCGACCCCATCAACCATCACCCCTTCCGCGCCTTCTTCCCCGCCCTCCCCGGCGAAGAAGAATCCGGCGCCAAACGCGGGTCCGTGACCCTCGCGATGGACCCCGAGCTCTGCAACACCATCAACTCCCTCGCCGAGCTCCGCGAATATTCGCGCGAACCCGTCTCCGTCTGACACAACCGACCAACCCCAAAACAGCACCGCCGCGCTCCGGACCGGACTCCGAAGCGCGGCGATTGGTGTGGTCAGAATCGACCCAAGAGAGAGCTCGTGATCAGTTCGCAGCGATCGACTTCGCTGTCGCCGACTCCGGGGTGATATCGATCACCTGGGGTGCTTCATACATGAAGCCCACGTTCTTCTCAGCCCCGAAATCCTGGGGCTCGATCACCCGCGATTCCTGATCGATCAGGAACTCCGCCTCGTCCACGTAATCCCGATCCGATTCACGGTTCGAGATCGCTTCCAGACGAGCCCGCTGCTCGTTCCGGATCGTGCTCAGACGGGAGTTCAGCTGATCGAGCGAGTTCGACTGGAACCGCGAGTGCTCGTCGATCGTCGCCTGACGATCCTCCATCATCCCGATGAGACGATCGTTCCGAGCGATCGTGTCGATCTGCGCATCGAGCTGGAACAGCTTCGCCTGGAACTCCGCGTGCTCCGTCTCGAGACGCGCCAGCAGATCGCTCAGCTGACCCTCCTGATCCCGGAGGTACCCGAGATCCGTCTCAAGGTCCGCCGCACGGGCAAGGTACAGGTCGCGGGTGTCCTCGATCCGCTGACGCTTCGTGTACGCATCCTCAAGCTCGATGGGCTTGTTGTTGTACGAGATCCGAACGATCGCGCCCGGGTTCGCCTGCTGGGTCACCCGCGCCTGAGAGAGCTGGGTATCCACACCGTTCAGATCCTGAGCGGCCAGCGCCACCACCTTGTGCGCCACCTGAAGATCACGCTCCAGCTGCGTCACCTGCGTCTGCACCTCCGAAAGATCCGAACGGACCTCCGCGATCTTCTGCGGGTACTGCGCCTCGAGCTTCTTGATCTGCGCTCTCAGCAGGGTCGGATCGTCGATGCTGTTGTCGATCACCTGGGTGATGTTGCCACGCGCCTGATCAAACATCGCGTGCACCCGATGAGGTCCAGCAACCGCAACGAGCACCCCCCCGGCCAGCGCCGTGATCACCACGCCCCGAACGACTGTCTTGCACACTGCTGCCATAATCGATCTCCTAAAAAAGCTGATTCCGACGCATCCTGACTCGCGCCGCATGTGGTTGGTTTGGTTCCGACGAGCCCAAGCCCGTCCCCAACATCACTGGGATTCCCACCCCGCCCCTTTCACACCTTCCAAGAATTCCCCGGATTCACACCCGAGAACCCCTCTCAAACCACAGAAACCCGCTTTCCGCAACGCAACCCCCCCTCCCCCGTGTACCCTTCAGGGTCCGGGCGATGAAAAAACCATCCCCCTTCAACCAATAAAACCCGCCACACACAGGAGACGGGTCTCGTGCTCACCAACATGACAACCTCATTCATCGCTCGACTCCGCGCCAACGACGAAGCGGCGTGGTTCGAGCTCTGGGAAACCTTCGGCCCCGTCATCCGGGTCCAGCTCACCCGCTGGGGCAAAGGACGCATCGGGGTCGAAACCGCGCGCGACCTCTCCCAGGAAACCCTCGCCGCACTCTCCAACTCCATCGACCGATACGACCCAGCCCGCGGCGCACGGTTCTCCACATGGCTCCTCGCCATCGCCAAACACGTCCTCGGCGACGAAATCGACCGGAGAATGGCCCTCAAACGAGGCGCAGGAAAAGCCAACGCCCAGTTCGACGAAACCTGGATGAAAGCCGACGCAAGCATGGGCGTAGACGAGGAATACGAGGCCTCCGTCTTCCGCGCCAAGGTCGAAGCCGCACTCCGCAAAGTCGAAACCGAATCCGACTTCATGGACTTCTCCATCTACCGCATGCGCGTCCTCGACGGCCAATCAGGCAAAGACGTCGCAGAAGCAGTGGGGGTCTCCGAACCCACCGTCTCCCGAAGACTCGCCAAGGTCCGCGAAACCCTCAGAAGACGTCTCATGGAAGTCATCGCCGTCTATTCCTTCACCGACGACGAACTCGACGAAGCCTCACGAAACGGGCTCACCCTTTCTCCCAATCAGGACTCCATGGGCAGCGGGGACGCCGGACCCGCCGACAAAGCCACCGATTCCGCCTTCGACGAAGCGATCGCGGACATCTACCACCGGCAGCTGGAACTCCGCGCTGTGGATGAGCAATCCCTGCTCTGACACAACGCCCCCACGAGGCGCACCACCATGCACCCCATCCTCATCATCGTCCTCGCCATCCTCGGGGTCATCGCCATCCCCTTCCTCGTCTACGGCGCCTTCAAAGCCGTCTCCGTCTTCTTCAAGCTCTTCTTCACCATCATCGGGAACATCTTCCGCTTCATCGGTGCCACCGTCTCCGATCTCCTCCGCTTCGTCGGCGCCACCCTCGCCGCCATCATGTTCGTCCCCCTCATCATCCTCTCCATCGTCGTCGGCCGCTGGTCCCGATCACGCCACTACGCCGTCGCCTGCCAAACCGAACTCCAAGCCATGGGCGCCTGCGTCTGGCGCCTCGTCATCGGAAACCCCGCACGACTCTTCGGCCTGGGCTCCGCCCTCGAAGGACTCGAACAACGCGTCCCCGAAGCCATCGCCGCCGCACCCACATCCGACAAGCCCAGCAAAAAGCGCGTCGGCATGTTCGACCACTACACCATCGTCGGCTCCCTCAAAGGCGGCGGCTCGGGAGGCAAGCTCTACATCGCCGAACCCGACGACCTCAAGCAAGCCGCATTCACCAAGCGAGGACTCGACGTAGACCAGGTCGTCATCAAAGTCTTCTCACTTGCTGATGGCTCCTCCCTCCCCCAGATCGTCCGCGAATCCCGCGCCCTCGACGCCGCCCGAAACCTCGGCTTGGTACTTGAGCACGAACTCACCAAAGACCGCTTCTTCTACGTCATGCGTTACGTCCCAGGAGAGCCCCTCAGCGCCGTCACCACCCGACTCCACGCAACCTCCCCCTCCCAAGGCCTCACGGACACCAACCTCCGCGAAGCCCTCTCCTACATGGACGACCTCCTCTCCGCCCTCATGACCTACCACTCCGCCGGACTCTGGCACAAAGACGTCAAGCCCGACAACATCATCGTGGACCCCAAAGCCGAAGGCGCCCGCGCCCACCTCGTCGACTTCGGGCTCATCACCCCCCTCCGCTCCGCGATGACCCTCACCACCCACGGCACCGAATACTTCCGAGACCCCGAACTCGTTCGGCAAGCCCTCCGCGGCGTCAAAGTCCACCAAATCGACGGCACCCGATTCGACGTCTACGCCGCCGGCGCCGTCCTCTTCTCCATCATCGAAAACTCCTTCCCCGCACACGCCGGGCTCTCCCAGATCTCCAAGCGCTGCCCCGAATCCCTCCGCTGGATCGTCCGCCGCGCCATGACCGACTACGACAAGCGCTACCCCAGCGCCGCGCTCATGCTCGCCGACCTCCGCGTCGTCCTGAGCGCCAAGGACCCCTTCGCCGTCAAGCCCGCGCAGCTCCCCTCCGTCTCCCAGTCCCCCGAAGACATCGACATCCCCGTCCCCGAACCCCTCCCGGACCTCGACCCCAGCTTCGTCGCCAGCGCCCAACGCGCCGCAACCCCCGCGCCGAAGGCCCCCCATTCCCCCGACCCCACGCGCCAACGCGTCCAGCGCCCCAAGCTCAACGTCAAAGACTGGTGGACCGGCCGCTACGACACCCCCAAGGGCACACCCCGTGCCCCCCTCGCGCCCCGCCCCCCCCCCCCCCCCCCCCCCCCCGGCCCCCCCCCCCCGC
>JALUWX010000044.1 GCA_027019265.1 Phycisphaerales bacterium | reverse complement strand
GGGGCGCGGGGGGGGGGGGGGGGGGGGGGGGGGGGGGGGGGGGGGGGGGGGGGGGGGGGGGGGGGGCGTGTAGCCGTAGCCCGGTTGGGGGTAGGGCTGCTGGTACTGGGGGTACTGGGGTTGTTGGTATTGGGGCTGGGGTTGGTAGGGCGCGTGTTGGGCGCCGATGTTGGTGCTGGGGAGGTTGAGGGGACGGCGCGTGTCGGGGCGGCGGGGCGCTTCGGGGCGCGATTGCGCGGCCGGACGTGGCGCGGGCTCGCGCGCGGGGGCCGACGGGGCTGGCTTGCTCGGGGCGCTCGATGCGCCACCGGAGGAAGCGAACGTGTCCACGTCCTTCTTGGTGACTCGTCCCCCGATCCCGGATCCCGGGATGGTGTTGATGTCGATGCCCTTGTCGCGCGCGTAACGACGGACGGCCGGGGATGCGAGGGCTTTGCCGTCGGTGCTGGTCATCCCGGGGACGTGGTCGGACATTTGGCCGACGACGGAGCCCTGGTCTTCGGGACGATCGTCGTCATCGTTCGAGGTGGCTTTGGGTTCGGGCGCTGCGGCCGGGGCATCCGCGCCGCCTTCATAGGTGACGAAGGGCGCGCCGACTTTGATGGTGTCTCCGGCGCCGCCGTGGAGGGTTTTGATGGTGCCCGCGCGGGGGGAGGGGACTTCGACGAGTGCTTTGTCGGTTTCCATCTCGGCGATGACCTGGAGCTCGTCCACTTCGTCGCCTTCGGAGACTTTCCACGCGATGAGTTCTGCTTCTTCGAGCCCTTCACCGAGATCGGGGAGGATGAAGACGTTGGGATCGGATGAGACTTTGCCGGCCATGGTTGTGTTTCCTTCGATCCGCTCGTGGTGTCGAGCGAGGCGTTGTTCGTGGGTGTGGGGCTGGGGGAAGTGGGATTAGTACGCGAGGCACTCCTCGATGCCCTTCTTGATGCGCGGGGCTTCGGGGAGGTACTCGTTCTCGAGTTTGTAGTAGGGCATGATGGTGTCGAAGCCCGTGACGCGCTGGACGGGGGCTTCGAGACTGAGGAAGCATTCTTCCATGACCCGCGCGGCGATCTCGGCGCCCATGCCACAGGTGAGGGGGGCTTCGTGGACGACGACACAGCGCCCGGTCTTGTTGACGGACTCCGCGATGATGTCCATATCGAAGGGGTAGATGGAGCGGAGGTCGATGAGCTCGACGGAGACGTCCTCGGGGAGGTTGTCGATCGCTTCGAGGGCTTGGAACACGCTCGCGCCCCAGGTGACGACGGTGAGGTCGTCGCCGTCGGAGACGATCTTGCCTTTGCCGATCTCGATCTCGTAGGTTTCTTCGGGGACTTCTTCCTTGAAGGTTCGGTAGACGCGCTTGGGCTCGAAGAAGAGGACGGGGTCGGGGTCGTTGATCGCGGCGGTGAGGAGCCCCTTGGCGTCGTAGGGGGTCGAGGGCATGAGGACCTTGAGACCCGGGGAGTGCGCGTAGATCGCTTCGGGTGAGTCGGAGTGGAGCTCGGGCGCGTGGATCCCGCCGCCGACGGGGACCCGGACGGTCATGGGGACGGTGACGGCGGAGCGGGTCCGGGTGCGCATGCGTGCGGCGTGGTTGACGAGTTGGTCGTAGGCCGGACCCATGAATCCTTCGAACTGGATCTCGGGGATGGACTTCATCCCGGCGATCGCGAGCCCGATCGCGGTGCCCATGATCCCGGATTCGTCGAGGGGGGTGTCCACGACACGGTCTTTGCCGTGCTTGGCTTGGAGCCCGTCGGTGACGCGGAAGACGCCGCCGTTGAGCCCGACGTCTTCACCCAGGAGGATGACGTCGGGATCGGACGCGAGCGCCTGGTCGAGTGCTTGGTTGATGGCGCCGACAAGGGTTTGTTCTGCCATGGGTGTGGCTCCGTTATCCGATGACCGCAACGGTGGTCGCGGCTTGTGCTTGCTGTTGTCGCTCTTCCTCGGCGGCGAGGATGGCGTCGATGTTGGTGGGGAGCGCGGCGGAGACGATCTCCGCGACGGCTTCCGCGGGTTGGTTGACCGTGATCTTGGTCGCCCAGCCCGAGACTTCGACCTGGCATTTGCTCGCGCCCTTGTCCTGGATGGACTTGATGAACGCGGCGTTGACGTACCGGGCCTTCTGTTTGTGATCGATGATCTTGACGATCATCGCGAAGCTCCGGCCGGGTTGGCTTTGAGACCCGCTTGCTCGGGGTTCTGTCCGAGCGAGCTGGTGCGCATGGTGTCGCGTTGACGGACCAGGCTCGGGTCGAGGGTCTTGTACATGTCGTCGAAGAACTCGTCCGTGGTGGGCGCTTCGATGGAGATCGCCGCATCGACGACCTCCTTGACGATGCGCTTGGCGCGGTCCTCGAGTTCCTGCTGCTTGGTGTCGTCCCAGGCGTTCTGGGATTCGAGGTACTTGCGGGTCCGGATCAGGGGGTCCTTGTCGAGCCAGGCATCGACTTCGTTCTGGTCCCGGTATCGGCGCGCGTCGTCGGCCGTGGTATGGTCGGCGAGTCGGTAGGTGACGGCTTCGATGAAGGAGGGTCCTCCGCCTTCGATGGCGCGCTTGCGCGCGTCGGAGACGGCCTTGTAGACGGCGAAGATGTCGTTGCCGTCGACCTGGATGGTGGGCATGTCGTACGCGAGGGCTTTCTGTGCGACGGTGCGCGAGTTCATCTGCTGCTCGCGCGGGACGGAGATCGCCCACTGGTTGTTCTGGCAGTAGAAGATGCAGGGGACCTGCATGGTGGACGCGAAGTTCATCGCGCCGTGGAAGTCGCCTTCGGAAGTCGCGCCGTCGCCGAAGTAGGTGATGACGGCTTTGTCCTTCTCGCCGCGGACCTTGGCGGCCCAGGCGATCCCCGCTGCATGGAGCATGTGGGTCCCGATGGGGACGGAGAGGGGGGTGATGTTGACACCCTCGGGGATCTTGGAGCCGCGCTCATCGCCCATCCAGTAGGTGAGGATGTAGTGCATGGGGAGTCCGTGCATGAAGAGGGCGGCGTTCTCTCGGTAGGAAGGGACGAGCCAGTCGGTGCCCTTCTTCATCGCGAGCCCTGAACCGACGGCGTTGGCTTCCTGACCCTTGTTCTGCGGGTAGGTGCCCATGCGCCCGGAGCGCTGGAGCTTGAACGCGATCTCGTCGAGCTCTCGACAGATGCGCATCTGCTCGTAGAGGTGGATGACGTCATCGACACTCAGGGTGTCCTTGGCGAGTTTCTTGTCGAGATTCCCGTCCTCGTCGAGGATCTGGAGGAACTCGATCTTGGCTTCGTACACGGTTCGGTGGGGCATGTCGGCTCCTGGTTTGTCCCCCGGGACGGGCGTTGCGGTCAGCGATCGCGCGGCCGTCGTTTGATGAACGGCGGCGGGTGCGCCGTCATGTCCCTGGTGGGGCATCCATTCTAGGAACGAAACAGTTCCGAGGGCGGAAAAACCGCGCGGATCCGCAAGCCCCGGTTTTGCAGAGGGATGCCCGATTTCAGGACCCGGAGGGGGTGGTGGCGCGGTGGATGATCAGTTTCGTTGGGGTTACCAATCGCGCCCGAGGACGCCGGCACGGGTGAAGTGGAAAGCGGCGAGCATGCGTTGCTCGTCGAGGAAGATCTGCGGGTCACCCGGATAGTTCGGGGGCGCGTCGAGGCTGATGAGGACGGGGTTGGCGGCGTCGGCGATGGAGCGGAGTTGGGTTGAACCGTCGGACGCGGTGACCATGCGCCGGTAGGGCATCGGCGCGGAGACGATGTATTGGTCGTCGAAGGTGAAAGTGTCGTGGAAGGGTTCGTCCTCGACGAGCATGGCCTTGGCGCTGGGGAAGCGGGCTTCGTCCAGGCGCGCGACCCGTTCCCAGGTGTGCTGGTCGGCGATGTTGTCCGCGGTGAGGGCGGCGGCGGGGTAGTAGAACGCGCGGGAGATGGTGCGGACGATCGGTGGGTTGAAGGTGCCCGGTTCGAGTCCGAGTTCGTGGGCGGCGTATTCGGTGCGTGGTTCGCTGACGGTGTCGCTGGGGCAGGTGAGCGCGTCGTGGAGGGGGCTCGAATCGAACTCGTCTTTCATCGTGAGCCACCAGTGGTCGGCGATGGCGCTGAAGTACCCTGCGGGGATCGGATCGCCGTCGGGGAAGAGCGCGTTCCCGGCCCGGTCTTCGCCCAGGGGGAAGGGCATGACGCCTTTGTTCTCGTTGCAGTAGATGGTGATGGTTGTGCCGAGCTGGCGCATTTCCGCTTGGCAGATCGCTTCGTTCGAGCGGAACATGGTGCTGGAGAGCACGGGGATGAGGAGCCCGATGAGGATGGCGAGGATGCCGATCGAGAGGAGGAGCTCGACGAGGGTGAACGCCCGGCGGGTTGCGATGAGGTGAACGGGGGGCATCATGGATCGATATCGGTTGCTGAATATGAAGTTGCTTGATAGTCTGGGCGCGGGCTGAGAATCGAATGATGGGGGCGTCTGCGGCGGGAGGAATGATGCAGATAACGCGGTTTGGAGCTGGCGTGCGGGCGTGGTGTTTCGGCGCGGCGATCGTGTGTGCGGCGGCGTGCGCGGGCGCGGAGGACGGGGTGTGGGACGCGGGGTGGGATCGGTTCGGGCTGCCGAGCGGATATGAAGGCACGATCGAGGTGCTCAGCAACGGGGAACACTCGCACTGGATCGAGTTCGCGTCGCACCGGGACTGGGCGTGGCGTCGGTCGTTCCGGGATCGAGGTGACCAGTTCGGATCGCTGATCGATCTGCAGATCGGCACTCGGACGGAGACCTGGCGTGTTGATCCGGTGTCGTCGAGGGCGACGCGGAGCGATGGGTTTGCGAAGCTCCATCAGCTGAATGGGGAACTGAGCGCGACGCCGATGGCGATCGCGCGGGCGCTTGTTGAAGGCGAGGGGCGCATCGGGTTCGAAATCTCGGCGGACGGGATGACGACGCTCCGGGTGGACGACGAGATCGGGGACGGCCTGCGCCTTGAGATCGATATGGAGGGCGATCGGCTCGTGGGGTTTCGGCGGCTCAACGCGAACGGCGATTTCGTGGAGCGTGTGACGTACGAGGATTGGACCACACTCGGGGACGGGTCGTCGGTGCCGATGCGGGTTGTGCAGTTGGCGTATGTGCCGCTGCTTGGGTCGCCGATCCGGATGGAGTTTCGGGTTGATGGGGTACGGCTCCTTGACCCGGGCGATGCGGCTCCGCCGTACGCGGTCCCGGACGGGTACTTCGTGTTCGATCGGATCGAGGGGGTGATCAAGGAGTCGGACGGCTCGGTGATCTCGGAACTCGGGGCGGATCCTGTGCCGGTCGGGAGCGAACGCGACGGACAGGTGAACGACAGGCGGCGGTCCCGATCGATCGTGACCAAGACGATGATGGTGCGCACGCTGATCGGGGGCGGGGTGGTGATGGTGCTGATCGGGTTGTGGATGAAGCACCGGGGGCGAGCGTGATGGAACCGGCATGAAAAAACCGGAGCGCCTGGCTCCGGTTTCGAAGGTCTGGATTGTCGATCGATCAGTGGAGCTGTTCGATCGTGTCCTGCATGTGTTCGCGCCCGGTGCCGCCGGAGACACCCGAGCCGGTGCCGGGGAACTGCTTGATGTGGTCCTGGGGGAGGGGACGCCCGGTGCCCTTGGAACTCGGGGAGCTCTCGGGGATCGCGAACTTCGCGTTGTCGAGGGTGTCTGAGTGCGCGAAGGCGGCCTTGGCCGCTTGGAGCATGGTGTCGTCGGCGTTCTCGTGGAGCTCACGGAAGGCCTTGTGGATCTCGAGCTCCGCGACATCGAAGAAGTGGATCGCGGCGGCCTTGTTGCGCTCGAACTCGGTCCCGGACTCGTTGTTGCGGATGTCGGCATCGAGTCGGGAGAGGGTGCAGTTCCATGCGTGGATGTAGAGCGCCGCGTCGGCCAAGCGGGCCTGGGTCGCTTGGGCCGTCACGATCGCGGCGTCCTTCTTCTTGGAGATGATCTTGAACTGGTAGGTGAGTTCGGAGATCAGCTTGCAGACCCGGCTCGCGTAGGGCGCGAGGGAGGGGTGGACCTTGTTGATCTCGGGGGCTTTGCGCCGGATCCCGAGGAAGACCTCGGTCCCGAGGGGCATGGCGGCTTTGAGGAGGGTGGGGGTGAACTTCTTGTTGTCCACCATCTCCTTGATCCCGAGCATCTTCTCGGCGAGCTGCTTGCCGCCGTAGGCGAAGATGAAGGACTGCATGACCTCGTTCGCGCCTTCGACGATGGTGTTGATGCGCGAGTCACGGAAGATGCGCTCGAGCTCGTTCTCGGTCATGGTGCCTTCGCCGCCCATGATCTGGAGGGCGTTGTCCACGGTGCGCCAGCCCATCTCGGAGCAGAAGACCTTGCAGATCGCGGTTTCGAGCATGATGTCCTCGTCGTGACGATCGAGCATCCCGGTCGTCATGTAGAGGACGGATTCCATCGCGTAGCAGAGCGAGGCCATGTACGCGACGCGCTTCTGGACGAGCTCGAAGTCGGCGATAGGGCGTTTGAACTGGTAGCGGGTCTGCGCCCACTTGGTCGCTTGGTCGCGCGCGGTCTTCGCGCCACCGAGCATCCCGGCGCTGAGGGTGCAGCGCCCGTAGTTGAGACAGGTGAGCGCGACGTTGAGCCCCTTGCCCTCCTTGTGGAGGAGATTGGCTTTGGGGACCTTCACGTTGGTGAAGCGGATGCGCGCCTGCCAGGTGCCCCGGATACACATCTTGGAGCGGTTCTTCGAGAAGATCTCGATCCCGTCCATGTCGGGGGTGCAGACAACGGCCGTCACGCGCTCTTTGCCGTCGATGGTCTGCTTGCCCATGACGGTGAAGAGCCCGGAGATCGCGCCGGAGGTGGCCCATTTCTTCTCGCCGTTGACGATGTAGTGCTCGCCGTCGTCGGAGAGGGTGATGGTGGTTTCCTGACCACCCGCGTCACACCCGACCTGGGGCTCGGAGAGGCAGAAGGCGCTGAGCCATTCGCGCGCGAGCTTGGGGAGCCAGTCTTTCTTCTGCTGTTCGGTGCCGTAGAGCATGACGGCCTTGCACCCGATGGACTGGTGCGCCGAGACCATGACGGCCGTGGATCCGCACTTCGAGCCGAGCGCTTCGAGGACCCGGTTGTACGAGGTGATCCCCATCCCGAGACCACCGAACTCCTTGGGGATGGTCATCCCGAGGACGCCCATGTCGAAGAGCTTCTTGATGACCCACTCGGGGATGTACTGCTCTTGGTCGATCTCGACGGCCGGGTGTTCGTTGTCGAGGTAGGTCCTGAGTTCTGCGAGGAGCTGATCGCACTCGGCGGTTTCCTCGGGCGCGGTCTTCGCGATCTCGGGGTAGGGGAAGAGGAGCTCTTCGCGGAGCCGGCCCCAGAAGTAGTTCTTGACGACACCCATCTCGGAGGGTTCCGGGCCGAGGAGGGTTTCGGCGTCGGCGATCATCTCCTTATCGCGGTCGGAGACGCCCTTCATGTTCTTGAGGTCGGCTTTCTGAGTTTCGGCCATGGTGTTTCTCCTCGTCATCAATGCGCTACGCGGGCCTGCGAGCCCGGCGGCGTTGGGGTTGTCATTTCTTGGACTTCGCGAAGAACGCGTTGATGGCGTCCTGCGCGGGCTGGGTGTGGCGGAGCGCGACCAGGTGCTCGCGTTCCTTGGCGATGGCCTCGTGCCAGCCCTCGTTGATACCTGTATCGACACAATCGAGGACGGCATCGACGTGGGGGCTCGGTTCGAGATCCGCGCGGGCTTTCTCGAGCGCCGTTGCTATTCTGGCTCTGTTATCTGGATCGATGATCCGGGACGGGGCCTTGTTCCGGGTAGGGGTGGGGGTCGTCGAGACCCAGGCTTTCGCCGCTTCGATGAGTTCATCGTGTGATTGGACGACGGCGTCGAAAAGCTTTGCTTCGAGCGCACTGTCGGACTTCATCGGGACACCGTTCGCTGTTGCGACGATCGCGTTGTAGGGATCGATGCGCGCGACAAGGAGGTTGGTCCCGCCCCAGCCCGGGCAGATCTTGAGCCCGGCTTCGGGGAGACCGATGAGGAAGGGCTTGGCTTCGGGATCGACACACCCGATGAGCCCGTCGCAGTGCATCGCGAGTTCGAGCCCTCCCCCGAGCGCGACGGAGTGGATCGCGGCGGCCGTCGTGCACGGGAGGTCCGCGATGCGCTGGAAGACGGTCGCGCCGTACTCGAGGTAGGTGTGGAGCTCGTCGTCGTTCATCGACATGATCGACTTGAGGTCGGCGCCGGCGACGAACGCACGGGGTGCGCCCGAAGCGAGGACGAACCCTTCGAGGTTGTCCGGGAGGGTGTCGAGGGTCGCGTTGAGTTGTTTGAGGAGGGATTGGTCGATGACGACCACGGGTCGATCGGATTGCACCAAGGTGAGCACGGCGATGGTGCCGCCGGAGGCGCTGGTGGAGAGTTCGACCGGGAGGAGGTTATCGACCATGGAGTCCTCATACGCGGCGGGGGTCGCGCCCACGCTGATGGAGCGTGCGATCGGGCGCTGTGGTGCTGATCGCGCGGGCCGACGACCGCGTTCGTCGGCGTTGGGGATTCTAGTCACTTCATCCCGGGTTCAGCGAACAGTTTCGTGGTCGGATCAGCCCTTGGTGTGGTTCATCCGTGCACCGAGGGCCGCTTGCGCTTCGGGAGTGCGGAGGACGGAGGCGCTGAGCTGGGCGGCGCGTAACAGTTGCGATTCGTCGAGGGACCCGTCGAGGGTGTTGAGGAGGTCCTTGGTGGTCCCGAGCGCTTTGGGTCCACCCGAAGCGAGGCGCTGCGCGACGGTGTCGGTCAGGGTGCCGAGTTCCTCGCGCGAGGGCGCGAGGTGATCGACGAGCCCGATGGAGTGGGCTTCGACCCCGGACATGACTCCTCCCATGAGCATGGCGCGACGCGCGACGCTCGGGCCGAGCTTGCGGACAACCCAGGGCGCGATGACGGCCGGGCAGAGCCCGAGGTCCACTTCGGGGAACCCGAGCTTGGCTTCGGTGTGGGAGATGGTGACATCGCAGACGCAGGTGAGTCCGCACCCGCCGCCGACGGCCGCGCCGTTCACGCTCGCGATGACGACCTTGGGGAGGGCGCGGAGCTTGAGGGTGAAGCGCGCGAGGGAGGTGAGGAGCTGTTCCCCGAGTGTTTCGTCTCCCGAGAGCTCGATGAGGACGGCCTTGAGGTCCATCCCCGCGCAGAACGCTTTGCCCGACCCGGTGAGAACGAGGACATGGGTGTCGGTGTTCGCGAGTTCGTCGATGGCGCGGTGCATCTCGTCGAGGAGATCGATCGAGAGCGCGTTCCGCGCGTCGGCGCGGTTGATGGTCATCGTGGAGATCGCGTTGTCGTGGGTGAGGGTGACGAGGTCGCTCATGGGGGAGTCCTTATGACCAGAGGGCGCCGAGCATGGCGCGTTCTTCTTCGGATCCTGCGCCGGAGAGGGATGCGCGGAGCGCGTTGTCTGCGTGGTCGGTGCGCGGGGATCCGATCTCGTTGCACAGCGCTTTGGTCGCGCGGACCCCGGCGATGGGTTTGTTCGCGAGGGTCTGTGCGATCTTGAGGGCGCGGTCGTGGGTGTGTTCGTCGAGTTCGTGGATGAGCCCGAGCTCGAGGGCGCGCTGGGCGCGGATGAGGTCGGGGTCCATGAGGAGCGCGCGGGTCGGGCCGTCGGGGATGGAGGCGCTGAGGAAAGGCGCGGAGACGGCCGGGGAGACCCCGATCTTGACGACGGGGTACCCGAGTTTGGTCTCGGGGTGCGCGACGACGATGTCCGCGCCCCCGAGGAGGGCGCACCCCCCGGCGACGGCCGCGCCGTGGATCGACAGGACCACGGGCTGGGGGAGGGCGCGGAGCGCGCGGACACAGTTCGAGAGCCCGGTGAGGAGGGCGCGGATGGTGTCGCCGCTCGGGTCATTGGCGCACATCTTGAGATCGAACCCGGCGCAGAAGGTTGGGCCTGAGCCCTGGAGGATGACGGCCCGGGTGTCGTTGTCGACGGCTTCGATCGCGCTCAGCAGCTGATCGAGCATGCCCGGGGTCATCGCGTTGCGCTTGTCAGGTCGCTCGAGGGTAATCGTGGTGATTGAGTTCGAGGTGTCGGATTGGATCAGGGTCTCGCTCATCCGATGAGTCCTTGCGCGAAGGTGGAGGCGCGGTTGAGTTGTTCGATGTCGATTGAATGGGGGATCCCGGCGCGTTCGATCGCGTGCACGAGGGTCGAGGTCGCGATGTTCCCCGGGGCGCGTTGGCCGTCTTTGGAGGCGTAGGGGCACCCCCCGAGACCCCCTGCGGAGGAGTCGAAAGAGCGGACCCCGAGCTCGAGGGCGCGTTCGACACACGCGCCCGCGTTCCCGAAGGTGTCGTGGAGATGGAGGGTGAGGGTGGGGTCCCCGAAGTCGTTGGTGGCGCGACCGTCGAGCCGGTCGATGACTTCGAGGATCACAGCTTCGATCGTGTCGGGGGTTGCGGCGCCGATGGTGTCTCCGAGGTCGATCTCGTCCGCGCCCAGTTCGAGGAGGCGCGAGGCGACGTCGGCGACCTGGACGGGGGAGACGTCGCCGTCGAAGGGACAACGGACGACACAGGAGATGTAGGCGCGTGTGCGGAGCCTGTGTTCTTTGGCGCGGGGGATGAGGGGCGCGAAGCGTTTGAGGGTTTCCTCGATCGTTGCGTTGGTGTTTTTCAGCGCGAAGCCCTCGGAGGCGCTGGTGAAGACGGAGACCTTGTCGATGAGCCGCTCGACCCCGTGGTCCTGACGCGCGGAACGGTTGACGGTGAGCGCGGCGTCGAGCCCCTTCTCGTTGGGCACGAGCGCGGAGTAGAGGACGTTGTCGGGTTTGGCCGGCGCGAGGGTGGAGAAGAGATGGGCGGCGTCGGAGAGCTGGGGCACCCATTTCGGGGAGACAAAGGACGAGACTTCCACCTCGTCTACGCCTGTCTCCTGGACGAGCGTGACGAGCTTGGACTTGGTCGGTGTGTCGATGATCGCGTGCTCCGCTTGGAGCCCGTCCCGGGGCGCGACATCGGTGATCCGGATCGTGGGTGGGGTCATCTCGTTGGGTTCCTCAATGAGCGCGTGGAAGTGTATCGGACCACCCGGGTCCGGATCGCGCGGGTCGTGACTGTGGTCCCGGAGAAGGTGCAAGTCCTCTAGGCAGAGCCTCTTGTGATGTGCGCTTTGGAATCTAGATTCAAGGAGATGATCGTCGTCGGGACGATCGTTCAGGGACTCGCGGCAAGGAGCTCGGCATGATTCGGGTCGCACGGACACGGACTGGGATGATCGCGATCGGTGCGATCAGCGCCGGCGCAATGGCGGATATCACCAGCATCGGCGAGTTCAGCTCGCTGTCGTTCGAAGGTTTCGACGACGAGCGATGGGTCTTCGAGACCAACGCGCAGGACATCATGGGGGGGATCGGGCAGGTCTTCGCTGAGGACTCGGGCTGGATCCACACGACCAACAGCTGGATCCTGTCCGGGCAGTACAGCACGAACGCGTACGACGGCTCGATGCTGGGGAACACACGCGGTGGGATCTCGTACACCTTCGGGACATCCCAGTACGCCTTCGGCGGATTCTTCGCGACGATCTCCGACACGGCGGACGGGGTCATCCGCTTCTACAGCGGCGACACCATGCTGGGCGAATCGACTGTCTCCGCGCGGGTCGGGGGTGAGTGGACATGGAGCGGTTGGAGCGTCGCGGACGGGTTCGATCGGATCGAGGTCGTCTCGAACTACAACGACGGCGCCGGCGGGTTCCTGATGCACGACTCCGTTCGGGTGTCGAACCAAGCGATCCCCGCGCCGGGCGCGATCGCGTGCTTCGGGATCGTCGGGATCGCGATGGCGCGCCGTCGAAGGAGCTGATCGCGCGGAGACAGGGTTCCCGGACAACCTCCGGCGGGCGATGCGCGTGCGTCGCTCGCTTTTTAGTTGGACCCGTCCTGCTGACTCTCCGGCGATGCGGGTTTGCTCTCTTCCTCGTCGTCCCCGGAGAACTTGAGGAAGGGGATCGTCGAGTCGATGTTGCTGATCGTCTTGCGGAGCGAGGTCAGCGAAGCGCTCACGGACTTGAGGTCCGCTTCGACCTGCTCGATGCTCGTGTCCATCGACTCGAGGTTGGTGTTGATCCGCTCGAGCTGCGCATCGATGCTCGCGAGGCGTGCTTCGATGGAGCCCAGGTTCTGGTTCACGGGGACGAGGATCTCGTCGAGCTGGGTCTGGAGCGATTCGAGGAGCGCGTTGGCGCGTTCGACCTTCGCGAAGTTCTCATCGATCGCGGCGAGCTTCTCGTTGGAGAGCGCGATCTGGTCGTGGATGTCCTGGACGATGCAGCCCTGGAGCAGAACCGTTGCGGCGATCGCACCGAGGATGGTGGTGATTCGTTTGGGGTTCATCTCTGTCGCTCCTTGGTCGGCCTGCGCGTGATTGTTGGCGCGTTAGGTCTGGAGCACACCCGTCTTGAACTCCTTGTCCCAGTCCCACCCGAGGGTGGAGTCGAGGGCTGTGATGAGCTCGTCGCGGGTTTTGTGGGGTTCGATGATCCGGTCCACCCATCCACGGGCCGCTCCGTGTCGGATGTCCTGCTGTTCGTTGTAGGACTGCGCGACGGCATCGAGGATTGCTTTGTGGGTTGCTTCGTCGATCTCTTCGCCCTTGCGTGCGCGGGAGCGTTCCTCGATCATCGCGAGAGTCCCGGTTGCGGAACCCGCGCCCATGACGGCGCATTTGGAACCCGGCCATGCAAAGGAAATGAACTGGTCGAACGCGCGCCCGCACATCGCGTAGTTCCCCGCGCCGAAGGAGCCCCCCATGACGACGACGATCTTGGGGACGACACAGTTCGACATCGCGTTGACCATCTTCGCGCCCGCGCGGATGATCCCGCCCTGCTCGGAGTCGCGCCCGACCATGAAGCCCGTGGTGTCGTGGAGGAAGATGATGGGGATCTTGCGCTGGTTGCAGTCCATGATGAACCGCGCGGACTTATCGGCGCTGTCGTCGTAGATGACGCGCGGCATGCGCGTCGCTTTCCCCGGACCCGCCTTCCCCCCGGCGGTGACGGCCTGGGTGAGCTTGCCCTGGTTCGCGACGATCCCGACGGGGTGGCCTCCGATGGTGGCGTACCCGCACACGAGGGACTGGCCGTACTCGGGCTTGTACTCGTCGAAGTCGGGCGCGAGGGTTTGGGAGTCGCCGTCCTGTTTTGTGCCCGTGTCCACGAGACACGCGATGACGTCCTTCACGTCGTACTGCTGACCCGGCTTGTCCGTGAAGACGTCGTAGATCTCCTCGGGTGAGCGGTGGGGGCGCTGGCGCTCGCGCTCTGCGGGGTCGATGGGGGCTTCGCGCGCGGGGTACTTGGCGACGAGTGAGCGGAGACGCGCGAGACAGGCGTTGTCGTCGGGTTCGCGGAAATCGATGGTCCCGGAGATCTGCGCGTGCATCTGTGCGCCCCCGAGCTCTTCGTCGGAGACGTCCTGGCCGATCGCTGCTTTGACGAGTGCTTGTCCGGCGAGGTAGAGCCCGGAGCCCTCGGTCATGAGAAGGGTGTCGCACAGGACGGGGAGGTACCCGCCGCCGGCGACACAGAAACCCATGATCGCGGCGATCTGGGGGATCCCCTCGGCGCTGATGACGGCGTTGTTCCGGAAGATGCGCCCGAAGTCGTCGGTGTCCGGGAAGACGTCCTCCTGGAGGGGGAGGAAGACCCCGGCGCTGTCCACGAGGTAGAGGAGGGGGAGACGCGCCATCTGCGCGATGGTCTGGGCGCGGATGATCTTCTTGCAGGTCATGGGGAAGAACGCGCCCGCTTTCACGGTCGCGTCGTTCGCGATGATCATGTGCTTCACGCCCTGGACATCCCCGATCCCCGTGACGACCCCCGCGCCGGGCGCGCTCCCGTGCTCTTTGTACATTCCGTACGCGGCCCAGAGCCCGAACTCCTGGAAGTGGGAGTCTTTGTCGATGAGCTTCTCGATCCGTTCACGCGCGGTGAGCCGGTCCTTCTGGTGCTGGCGCTCGATCGCTTTGGGGCCTCCCCCCAGCTTGATCTGAGCTTCAGTCTCGAGGAACTCGGTGGTGATGGATCGGAGCGTTTGGGGCGCGTCGGTCGTCATGGGGGATTCGTCCGGTTCTGTGCGTTGAAACGTGGACCCAAGGGTATGTGCAACACAAGGCGAACGCTCGGGTAGACTGGGGACATGAGCACCAATCCCCGATCCGTCGTGTTTGTCCTTGTCGCCGCGCTCTTTGCGCTCCTCGTTGGTCCCGCGATTGCGCAGGACGACAAGGAGACCAAGCCCGAGACCCCGGCGTATGTCACGTACCCCGAGGAGCCCTCGGTGACGTACCACAGTGTCGAGATCGACGGCACAACGGTCCACTACCAAGCGACGGCCGGGACGTTGACCCTTGCGCGGAACTCGGACAATGAACCAACGGCGAAGGTGTTCTACATCTCGTACCGAAAGACCAACGGCGCGGTGGGGGAGGGCGATGAACCGACGTTCCCCGATCCGTACACCCGCCCACTGACCTTCTCGTTCAATGGTGGGCCGGGCTCGTCGAGCGTCTGGCTCCACCTGGGCGTGTTCGGTCCCAAGCGTGTCGCGCCGATCGATGAGTTCGGGAACCCGGGTCCCCCTCCGCACATGGTGATCGAGAACGAGTACTCGCTCCTCGATCAATCCGACTTCGTGTTCATCGACCCCGTCTCGACGGGGTTCTCCCGCGCCGAGGAGGGGACGAGCGCGAAGGACTTTCACGGGGTGAACGAGGACATCCGCTCCGTTGCTGAGTTCATCCGGATTTTCCTGGGTCGGGACAACCGATGGTCGTCCCCCAAGTACATCGCCGGCGAGTCCTACGGGACGACCCGCGCGGCCGGTCTTGCGAACGAACTGCAGAGCTCGCACGGGATCTCGCTCAACGGGGTCATGCTCGTGAGCTCGATCCTCAACTTCACGACGGCTCGGTTCGATGTCGGGAACGACCTCCCCTACCCCCTCTTCCTCCCCTCGTTCGCGGCGACTTCGCACTACCACGGGAAGCTGGCTTCCAAGTACCAGAGGATGGAGCTCCCCGCGTTTCTGAAGGAAGTCGAGGAGTTCGCGATGACCGACTACACCCTCGCGCTGATGCAGGGGGATCGACTGGGCGACAAGGAGCGTGAGGACATCGCGAAGAAGCTCTCGGGGTACCTCGGGATCGATCAGGATTACATCGAGGACGTCAACCTGCGCGTGAACATGCCCCGGTTCCCCAAGGAGGTCCTGCGCGACGAAGGGTACACGGTGGGCCGGTTCGACTCGAGGTTCAAGGGGCGCGATCGGGAGGATGCCGGGGAATCTCATGACTACGACCCCTCCTACGCCGCGATCCGCTCGATCTACACGGAGTCGATGAACGATTACCTCCGCCGGGAGCTCGGGTACGAGAGCGACATGCGTTACGAGATCCTGACGAACGTCTGGCCGTGGTCGTTCCGTGGGGTCGGGGACAACCAGTACCTGAACATCGCGGATCGTCTCCGGGGAGTGATGCACCAGATCCCGAGCATGCGTGTGTTCATTGCTTCTGGGTACTACGACCTCGCGACCCCGTACTTTGCAACGGATTGGACGGTGGACCACATGTTCCTCCGTCCCGAGGTGCGTGAGAACGTCGAAACCCACTACTACGAAGCGGGTCACATGATGTACATGCGCGAAACCCAGCTCAAGAAGCTCCGCGATGACCTCGTCGGGTTCTACGGGAAGCGCGGATCTCGATGAGACCGGATCTCTTTTGAGATTCCCGGGCTCAACTCGAAAGACGGATGTTCATATCCTGAATAAAGTGGCGTTGGTCTGCTCTTGATCGAAAGGAGTGACGTCATGAATCTGCCTCCTATTCCACCCCTCGAAGGTCTCCATCCGATCGTCGTGCACTTCCCGATCGGGATCCTCTTAATCGCGTGGATCCCCATGGTGATCGCGATCATCGACAAGAAACGCCGCCACACCTGGTTCGCGTCCGCGGCGATGCTGCTCATCGTCGGGACCATCGGCGCATTCGCGGCGGTCTTCACGGGTGAAGCGACCGAGGACATCGTCGGTGAATCGTCCCAGCTCATCCACGATGCGATCCACGAGCACGAGGAAGCGGCGGAGCTCGCGCGGAACCTGTTCATCGCGGCGACGATCGTGTTCCTCGTGGTCTGGGGTGTCGGTGCGAAGATCAACGAGAAGAAACGGATGATGGTCGGGATCGCCGGGGGCGCTTTGGTGGTCGCTTCGTACTCCGTTGCATGTGTCTCGCTGATGAATGCTGGACACCTCGGTGGTGAGTTGGTCCACATCCACGGGATCCACGCACCCATCGGGTCCTCAAGCACGCCTTCGGCTTCCCTCAGCACCCCGCGCTCGATCGAGCACGAGGATGATGACGACTGAGGCTTTGGGATCTTTTTTTACCCACTGGATGGGCTGAATCGGGATTTTTTCGGTCCCGAACCGGATCCTGACATTGACAGGGTGTTCGGGGTTTGATATCTTCGTCTCGCCGGGCCCGCGCGCGACGCCGCCCCCGGCCGGGACGGACTTGTGGGATGGACCTCACACCGACCGATTTGCGTCGATCCCCGCGTGCCCGCAAGGCTGCGGATCCGGTCGAGCGAGACCCGATCCAACAGCGCCCGAGGCCCCACGTGGTAAGCCTGAAAGGGCATGACATCATGGCAAAGACCAAAGCCAAGAGCGCTGTCGAAGTCGCCGCACCCGAGACTGATCCCCAGAAGAAGCAAGCCCTCGACCGCGCCCTCGCGCAGATCGATAAGGCCTTCGGGAAGGGCTCGATCATGCGGCTCGACGAAGAGTCGTACAACAACATCCCGGGGATCTCGACCGGGGCGCTGAGTCTGGACCTGGCGCTGGGGGGGAAGGGGATCCCGAGGGGTCGCATCGTCGAGATCTTCGGCCCTGAATCATCCGGTAAAACCACGCTCGCGCTCACGACCCTGGCGCACGCGCAGAAAGCGGGGGGGGTCGCCGCCTTCATCGATGCGGAGCACGCGCTCGATCCGTCCTGGGCGCGCAAGATCGGGGTCAACATCGACGACCTGCTCGTGTCCCAACCCGACACGGGGGAGCAGGCGCTGGAGATCTGTGAGCTCCTCGTCCGTTCCAACGCCGTCGATGTGATCGTGGTGGACTCCGTCGCGGCCCTCATCCCGAGAGCGGAAATCGAGGGGGACATGGGCGATTCCGTCGTCGGTCTCCAAGCGCGTCTGATGTCCCAAGCGATGCGCAAGCTCACGGGTGTCATCGCGCGCTCCAACTGCACGGTCATCTTCATCAACCAGATCCGTGAGAAGATCGGTGTCATGTTCGGGTCCCCCGAGACCACCCCGGGTGGCCGGGCGCTCAAGTTCTACTCCTCCGTCCGTCTCGATATCCGTCGGACCGGATCGATCAAGGTCGGGGACGAAGCGGTGGGGAACCACGTGCGCGTCCGGGTCGTGAAGAACAAGGTCGCGCCCCCCTTCCGTCAAGCGGAGTTCGACATCATGTTCAACGAGGGGATCTCGATTACCGGCGACCTGCTGGATATGGCCGTCGAGGACAAGGTCGTGGACAAGTCCGGCGCGTGGTACTCCTACGGCGAGGTCCGTCTCGGACAGGGGCGCGAGAACTCCAAGGACTTCCTGCGCGAGAACCCGGATCTGTTCAAGGAGATCCGTGAGGGTGTGCTCGACGCGCGTCTCCCGAACCGGAAGAAGGCGGACACCCCCGAAGCGGAGGGTGCTGAAGAGCCCGAGTTCGCCGAAGCCTGATCGAGCTGAGCCCTGAGGGAGTGTTGCGCTTCGGTTCGGGGCTTGCCAACAGCGCGGGGGAGGTCAATGATCTCCCCCTGCCGCGGATGTGGCGGAATTGGCAGACGCGCTAGGTTCAGGTCCTAGTGGGGGTAAAACCCCGTGGAGGTTCGAGCCCTCTCATCCGCATTGAACGATCAGAAAGACGGAGCCCATCGGGCTCCGTCTTTCATTCCGTTGACGCATCCGGTTGGCATTCACAAAAGAAGAAAACCGCCCGGCGTGACGCGCGGGCGGTTGTTGAGGGTCGGGGTATCCGGACGGGGCTTATTCCGTGTCGGTTTCGACGTTCGCGAAGGTCGAGAAGTCGTTGCTCAGGGGGTTGTCGTTCGTCAGGGGGACGATCGACTCGTAGCTCGGCGCGTTGGTGGGCATCGCGAGGCGCGAGTCCCAGTTGCGCTGAGCCGTCAGCGAGAACGACTTGGCCGTCGTGTTCAGACGCTCGAGGGCCGCGAGGGAGAGCTCGGAGTAGGTCTGCGCCTGCGCCTGAGCGATCTCGGTCCGCGCGATCTGGTCCTGCGAGCTCGCGTAGAGCTCCGCGTAGGCGCGGTTGCGATCGGACTGGGTCATCGCGACCCGGTGATCGAAGCGCGAGCGGACCCCGGCGTCACGGGCATCGGCGACGGCGAACTCACGCTCGGCGCCGGCCAACGCGATCGCGTGATCGGCGTTGATCGAACCACGCGCGGCGATGTCCTGCGCCTGACGGAACGCGAGCTCCTTGTCCGCTTCCGCGTACAGACGGGTGACGGCGGCGTCACGCTTGAGCTGACCCGCTTGGGCAACCCGCTGCATGTACGCGATGTCCGCGTCGGCCTGCTGACGGGACGCGATGTGACGCGCCGTCAGCTCCGAGGTGTTCGCGATCGAGATACGCTCGAACGCATCGGCCATCGCGATCCCTTCGTTGTAGTTCGCTTCAGCGATCGCGACGTACGACTTGGTCGCCTGGTCCAGACGCGCGAGCTCGGCGTCAAGGATCTTGCGGGCGCCGTTGATCTCCTCGTTCATCTGAGCAACCACGGCGCGCTGGGACTGCTCGAGCGAGGAGGCCTCAGCGAGGAGCTGGGCGCTCTTGGCTTCGCCGCGACGCGCGACGGCGTCGCGCTGGACCTTGAGCGAAGCGACCTTCGACTCACCGATCCGGGCGGTGGCATCAGCCTGAGCGAAGAGCTGCTTGACCTGCGCGGCGCGCTTTTTGTCGAGCGTGCTCGCGTTGCCGCGGAGCGTTTCGATCGTCGCGAGGACCTCGGTGCGCCCGGATTCCGCTTCCACGAGGGCGCGGGCGAGCTCGGTCTCCGCCGCGGCGATCATCGAATCGGCGCGGGTGATGAGGCGCGAAACCTCAGCGTCGGACTTCTGCTGGAACGCGTTCGCCGAAGCGATCGCCGTGTTGAACTCGGACTGCTTCCCGTTCCACCAATCCTGGAACTTGGCCATCTCCGCGTCACGGGCGGCGACGGCCTTCAGACGAGCTGAGTCCGCATCGCGACGGATCTTGCTGGCTTTGGCGAGCTCGATCTTGAAGTTCGCGACGCGGTCCGGGTCCACGTGGACGGGCTTGGCATCCGCGGTCTTGAACGTCGGGACCTCATCGCCCTCGGAAGCGCCGCTGGGGCGCTCCTGGGAGTTCGAGGGGATCTCGACGGAACCCTTCTTTGCTTGAGCGGCGAACTCCTTGGCGTATTCTGCCTGGATCCGGCGGGCTTCCGCGAGGGATTCCGCTTGGATCTTCGCGAGCTCCGCTTCGCTGATCGCTTCGTCGTGCTCCGCTTGCTTCACGAGGGCGGCGACACGCGCGTCGGTCTCGGCCTTCACAAAGGCGCTGCGCGCCGTGTACTCCACATGGTCGGCGCGGGCCATCGAGAAATCGACATCAGCGATCGCGTTGGAGTAGTGACCCGCGATCCACTTCCGTGCTTCCTCGTACGAGGTCTTCGAGGATTCGAGCGCGGCGTTCGCATCGCTCGTCAGTCGTTCGAGCTCGGCGCGATCGCGCGTCGCACGCTCCTCCGCTTGCATGCGCATGTCCTCGGCGCTCGCGAGCGAGGTCTCGTAGTTCACCTGCGCCGCTTCCGCTTCGAGCTTGTAGTTCGCATCGGCATCGGAGGCCTCGAACTGGTCGGCCTTGGCGCCAAGGGTCGCGATCTCGGAGCTGAACTCCGAATCCAGCGATTCGGCGCGCTGACGGAGCTCCGAAACACTCGCTTGGGTCTGCTCAGCGGTGGTCGAGATCAGCTGATTGATCTTCGACACCTCGGCTGCGGTTTCTTGCGCGACCGAACTCGCTTGGGCGCGAAGGGTCTGGACCTTCTCAACCGCACGATCCTCGGTCAACTCCGCCGTCTGGACCATCCCGTTGATCTCGGCCTGACCGCGCTCTTGGACGGCCTGGTAGGTCGCGAGCATCCGGTCGTGCTCAGCAAGGGACGCCGCCCAGTCACGCTCGGACTTGGTGCGCATCCGCTCGATCTCCGCTTGCCATTCGGACACGGAAGCGCTCAGGAAACGCTCCTGGCGCTGGAACTCCGCGTTGGCTTCCACACCCCGAGCTTGGATCTCGGTCTGCATCTGGTCGATACGCGCGTTGTAGATCGACTCCGTCCGGACAGCGTCGGCGTACCCCGTGTCACGAGACACGAAGCCGTCCTGGAGTTCCGCATCCGCGCCGGCGAGGGCTTCGGTGTAGTTCGCGTCCGCACCGACCTGCATGGACTGGGCGTAAGCACGTTGGTAACGGATGTCGGCCGTCGATTCACGGGCTTCAGACACCCATTGCTGGGGAAGCTCGAACTCGGAACCCTCAGCGACATAGTCGGAACCCGTGTAGGGGCTCTCGGCTTGAGCCGGATCGATCGCGATATTCGCGAGCGAAGCCTTCCCCTCAGCGGAGAACTCGGAGTTCTTGCTCGTCGGCGTGAAATGCGAGTTCGATCGCACGGTCGTGGTTTCACCACAACCTGTCAGCCCCGCGGCCAGCACGAGCGCGAGAGGGGTGAGAGCGGGAATGACGCGACGCGTCCTGATATCGTTGCGGGTGTTGGTGGGCACGGCGTGGTCCTCAGTGCGATGGGTGGTCCCTTGGATGGCGCGGAACATTCGCGCTCGTGTCACGCTCATCGGACCCATAGACTCCGGAGTAGACCCGGAAGCGCTTCTCCTCCGTACGGGGGGCTCCGATTGATTGGTCTGTACCGGCTCGACGACCGAGAAGAATCGGTCTTCACACTTCCTAAACCTGATCCCCACATCCGGAGTGTTCTCAGTGCCATTGCTCTTCTCAGGGATCGACGAAGCGGGATACGGCCCCATGCTCGGGCCCCTCTGTGTCTCCTGCGCGTCCCTGAAACTCGATTCATGGTCCCCAGGGGATGGCGCGCCGGATATCTGGGCGCTTCTGAGCGAGCACATCGCGCGGACCCGGAAGGAATCGAAGGGACGGATCGTCTTCGCCGACTCCAAAACGCTCAAGGGCGCGAACTCCAGTACGAAGACCCACCCCCTCACGCATCTGGAGCGCGGCGTTCTCGCCATGCTCGGGACCAAGGGATCCATCCCCGAGTCCGATATCGAACTCTTCGGCGCGCTCGGGGTCGCGGTGGGGGACGAACCATGGTTCCAGGGGGACCCGATCCCGCTCCCCGTGGGGAACGACCCGGGGCTGCTCAAGATCGACTCCGCGTCCCTCCGGACCCTCATGGAGAAGAAAGGGATTGAACTCGCATCCATCCGGGTCGGCGCGATGGGGGTCAGTAAGTTCAACGCGCTCGTCCAGGAGCACGGGACAAAGGCCGCAACAACGAGCGTGATGCTCGTCGAGCACCTGCAACGTGTCAAGACGACCCCGGATATCACCCACACCCGGGTGACGATCGATCGTCAGAGCGGGCGCACTCATTACGCGCGACTGCTCTCGCGCGTGTGGGGTTCGATCGAAACCCTCGAAGAATCACAACGCGCGAGCCGCTACGGGATCGGGGACGAGCTCGGGGTCGTGCTGATCTCGAAAGCGGAGGATGCGTACTTCCCCGTCGCGCTCGCGTCGATGAGCGCGAAGTACGTGCGCGAGCTGATGATGATGCGGTTCAATCGGTATTGGTCGTCCCGGATCCCCGAGATCAAACCGACGGCCGGCTATGTCCAGGACGCGCGCCGCTGGCTCAAGGATGCAGAATCCCTGATCCAGGGAGTCGATCGATCCACCCTCATCCGAAATGCCTGAATCTCTGGTAGGATCGTTCGATGACCCACGACCGATCGATTCTGAACCGGGCCGCGCGAGCGGCGATCCGTGCCTTTGGTGACACCACCCCGAACCCGATGGTGGGGGCCGTCATCGTGAAGGATGCCAAGGTCCTCGGGATCGGGCACCATCAGAAGTTCGGCGGGCTCCACGCGGAGCGCGAAGCGATCGCGCGGGCCAAGGTCCGTGGTCACGACATCACTGGCGCGACCATCTACTGCACCCTCGAGCCCTGCTGTCACCACGGGAAGCAGCCCCCGTGCACCGATGCGATCATCGAGTCCGGGATCAAGCATGTCATCGCCGCGCGTCCCGATCCGTGCGATCAGTCCGGGGGAGGGAAGGAGATCCTGGAGAAAGCCGGGATCTCGTGCGCATTCGTGGATGACTCCGATCTCGCGATCGCGATCTCGGATCCGTTCGTCCACACCAGTCTGACCGGGCTCCCGTGGGTCATCGCGAAGTGGGCGCAGACCATCGACGGGCGCATCGCGACGCGCACGGGGGAGAGCCAATGGATCACGGCCGAGGACACCCGGCGGCGCGTCCATCGGCTCCGGACCTGTGTCGATGCGATCATCGTTGGGGTCGGGACCGCGCTCCACGACGACCCCATGCTCACGGTGCGCGGGGTGCGCCGGGTCCGGAGGTCCCCCATCCGGGTCGTGCTCGATACCAACGGGCGGTTCGACCCGAACTCCCAGCTCGCGCAGAGCGCGAAGGACCACAAAACCATCATCTGCACGGCCGAGCCCGACAAGATCACCGCCTCCGATGTCGAGGTCGCGATGTGCGAGCGCAAGGGGGACCGGCTCGATCTCCGCCGAACGTTCAAAATGCTCCACACGAGATACGGGATCTCGATCGCGCTCATCGAGCCCGGCCCGACCCTGCTCGGATCGCTCCTCGAAGCCCAGCTCGTGGACGATGCGCTCGTCCACCTCGCGCCGGGGATCATGAGCGATCCCGAAGCCAAGCCCTGCGCGGGCGGTCACGAGCTTACGGACCTCTCCAAGATGACCCGGTTCAAGCTGCTCCGGACCAAACGCGTCGGGGACGACGTCGAGCTCCACTACCGGAGACCGGTCTGATCACCCCTGCGCGTGGGACCAGAAGACGAGCGTATCCGCGACGACACACGGCGCGTGCTGTCCCTCCGCTTGGACACTCAGCTCCGTCCCGGGCGCGGTATGCGCGTCCTTCAGCATCGCGAAGCAGATCGGAATCGCGCCGAGCATCGGGGAGATGGTGGAGCTGGTCACCGCGCCCACGGGGGTCTCGGTGTCCTGACCCCGGACGTGCACGTGCGCCCCGGACATGGGCTGGAGTACCTGCTGCTGCTCCATCGTCACACGCTGGCTGTCGAGGCGCAGCGCGACCACGCTCTGCTTCCGGACCCCGCGCGCGTGCATGCGCGCGACGACTTCCTGACCGAGGTAGCACCCCTTCGCGAGGTGAACACGCCGGTCCATGATCCCGGACTCGGCCGGGAGGTTGTCGGGGCCGAAATCGACATTGAACAGCGGATTCCCCGCTTCGATCCGCGCCGTGTTGATCCCGAGCCACCCCGTCTCGCGCAGCTTGAGCGACGGATCCGCTTCCCCCGAATCCATGATCGCGTTGTAGACCTTTGCAGCATCCCCCACGGGGACACAGAGCCAGTACCCGACCTCCCCCGTCAGGTCCTCTCGATCGAGAACGACCTCGACCCCCGAGATCGTCACCGTTGTGTTCCCGTTGGGTTCGGGGGGTGTGAACCCGTCGTCGGCGATTGACTCGATCACCCGGACAGCCGTCGGGCCGTGGAGCGAGATCCAGTGGGTCTCTGCGCTTGTGTCCTTGATCTCGACGTCCTCCGCGAACACGTACCCTTCGAGCGATGACGCGCTCGCGTTTGCGAGGTGCCGATCGAGCCGGACCGTCATCGAGCTGTCCTGCTGGACCAGTCTCAGGTCCGCATCGATCCGTCCCTGACGGTTGAGCCAGAACGACCCGATCGAGGACCCGGGTGTCAGGTCGTCGAGCTTTGCTGTCAGCATGTTGTTGAGGAACCCGAGCCGTTCGTCCCCCGAGATCGTGAGCGAGCCCAGGTGGGGCGCGTCGAAGACCACGCATCCCTTCCGGATCGAGGCATATTCCATATCAAGGTCCCCGAACGATTCGATCACCCGGGTTGGGTGTTCGTCCGTGCCGTAGACGATCGATGTGAGGTCTTCGCTCTCGCGCCGGGGTGTGATGGGGGACTCGTGGAGCATGGTGGGGATCGTAGGGGAGGACCGCGCGGCGTAGCGCTACGATAGAAGCTGGTCTGATCATGGAGAGCATCAGACTCGGACCTCTCATTTGTTACGTTCACCAAGGAGTCTCTCGTGGCGCTGAACACCGATCTGCTCAAAAACCTCTGCGAAACCCCCGGCGTCCCCGGGCGCGAAGAACGCGTCCGCGCCCTGATCGAGAAGGAAATCGACGGGCTCTTCGACGAAATCGAAACCGATGCCATGGGCTCCCTGATCTGTCGTCGCAAGCCCCGGACGGCCAGCGGGTCCGTCAAGAAGACCTCGGACCCCCGGGTCCTCATGCTCCTGTGCCACATGGACGAGATCGGGTTCTACGTCTCGAGCATCGACGACCAAGGGTTCCTCTGGGTGAACCCCGCCGGGGGGTTCGATCCGCGCAACCTCTTCTCCCGCCGTGTCCTCGTCTGCGCCAAAGACGGCGATCACAAAGCGGTGATGAACCCGGGCGGGCGTCCCGTCCATATCTCCAGCCCCGAGGACCGCAAAAAGGTCCCCGAGGTCAAGGAGTTCTTCATCGACACGGGGATGACCCCCGCGCAGGTCCAGAAGAACTTCCGTGTGGGTGACTACATCGTCATGGACGAGCCTTTCCTCGAGATCGGGACCAAGTGCGTGTCCAAAGCGCTCGACAACCGTGTCGCGTGCTGGCTCGGGATCGAATCGGTCCGCGCTCTCGCGAAGTCGAAGTCCGGGCACTCGTGCGAGATCGTCGTTGCGTTCACGACCCAGGAAGAAGTGGGGCTCCGCGGCGCGAAGACCGCCTCCTACGCCGTCAAACCCGACCTCGGGATCGGGATCGATGTGACCCTCTCCTGCGACACCCCGGGTGTCCCCAAGAGCGAAGCCGTCACCACCCAGGGTAAGGGCTTCGCGCTCCACATCAAGGACGGGTCCTTCATCTCCGACCACGAACTCGTCGAGAAGGTCGAGTCTATCGCGAAGAAGAAGCGCATCCCCTACCAGCGCTCGATCCTCGCCGCGGGTGGTCAGGACGGCGCGGCCGCGCAGCAAGCGGCCGCTGGTGCCAAGGCCGTCGGCGTCACCGTCGGGACCCGTTACATCCATACGGTCACCGAAATGATCGACAAGAAGGATCTCGAAGCGGCCCGCGACGTCCTCGCCGCCGCGATGAGCGACCTCAAGTAACCCCATCCGGGGAACCAAAACGAACAGCGGCTCGCACACCCGTGCGAGCCGCTGGTGTTTTTATCCAGCCCGATCCATCACATCGCGTGCGACGAGAGCATCCAGAGGTCCTTCTCGAGGTCCGCGAGCATCCCGATGACGAGGTCCTCGGTGACCGCGTCGAGATCCGCGAGCTTCTCCCGCGCGTCCCGGAGGGTCGCGATGGTTTGCTCGAGCGCCGAAGTCCCGAGCGCGATCACCCGTTCGTCCGTCACAAACTCATCGGGGAGCGAAGCCAAGGAGGATTCGGGGAGCGATCCGCGCTGCCCGATCGCGGGCTGTCCCAAGGTTGCCATCCGCTCCGCCATCTCGTCCGTTGCGAGGCGCGCATGGTCGATGATGATGTCGAGAAACTCGTGGATCGATTTGAACTTGGGACCACGGATATTCCAGTGGAGCTGCTTCATATTCAGCGCCAGATCGATCGTCGCAGCGACACAGTTCTGGAGGAGTTCGGCTTGCTGCGCGGGGTATTTCGCATTGGGGATGGTCATGGTGTCACTCCTGAGTGTTGTCGGTATTGGTGTGTCTTGAAGCGTGTTCATGACATGATATACGCCACCGCCGCGATCCCGATTCGGATCGGGCCAACATGAATCCCCCTTCATCATGGGGTGAGCGAGACACAAAAACACCCGTGGTCGCGTCCCTGCGATCACGGGTGCTCAATGTTCGTGTTGGTTGTCGATCAGTGGATGATGCTGGTCGCACGCTCGATCGCTTCGATCATCGCGCGCACCTGGAAGGGCTTCTTCAGGAACGAATCAAACCCAGCGGCCGACAGCCCCTGGGCTTGTCCATCCGTCAGCTTTCCCGACATCGCGATGAGCCGGGTCATCTGCATCGCATCGCTCGAGCGGATCATGGAAGCGAGCTCCCGGGGTTCCGCATCCGTGACGTGGATATCGATCAGCACCACATGAGGACGGAACCGCTCGCACGCAAGCCCGGCCCCGAACGCGTTGCTCGCGATCTGGGATTCGTAGTTCGTCTGCTCCGAGAGCACCCGGCTCAGCACATCGCTGACCTCTTCATCCGAATCGACGATGAGCACCCGGGTCGTCCCCGTGGTGATCCCGTCCATCGGGATATGGTGCGCCTTCATGAAGCGATACAGCTCCGCGACGGGGATGCGCCGATCCTTGGACCCAGGAATCCTGTAGCCCTTGAGCTGACCCGAATCGAACCACTTGGAGACGGTTCGGGGCGCGACGTTGCAGATCTTCGCAACCTCGCCTGTGGTCAAGACATCTTTTTCGATCGGCATCGCACACCTCGTGGTAACGCAGAAGTGGGCCGGCGCAATCCGCACGCTCGGTCCGACCCTCCATCGGGCCGAACCCGCTCCGGCTTCAGGTGTGTCACCCGATCCGACAAGGTTGGGGCAATTTCCCGCTTATTCAGACGGGCAACCCGCCTCCGCAACGCTCGTCCCCCCCAGCATTTGAATGAGCCCGTCGGGTCCGATACAGTGCTCGCTCGCCCGAGAAGGGCGTTTCGCGTGAGCAACACACTCGCGGCTCTGTCCGTATACGATGCTCCCACGACTGAGAACCCACCCAGCAACCCAAAAAGTGGGGTGCTGGAAGCACAGGGCCCGGAGACTGGGCCAGGAACGAAGACCACGAGGAGCGACCTGTGTCGAGATCCAGACGGACCATGTCCACCCTGACCGCGTCGATGAGCCTGATCCTCGCCGCCGGCGCCCTGAGCGTCCCCGCGTCGATCACCTGTGCCGCGGCTCAGCCCGTGTCCAACGAGTTCGAGCAGGAGAGCACCCTCCTCAACGACTTCATCCACTTCGTCAAGATCGCCCGATTCGATGTCGCCGCCGATCTCGGCCGCCAGCTCCTCGACGCCGGGCTCGATCCCGAGCAGTTCGTGGATCTCGTCGAGCAATCCCGTGAGCTCGATCGCTTCGAAGAAGCCGTCGCCGCCGCGATGCGCGTCCCCGCGCTCGAGCCCATCGCCGCCGAGCTCGACGCGCTCTACCGGAACGGGAAGCTCGATCGCGCCCGGAACCCGGACGAGATCGCCCGGAACATCGAGCTTCTGACCGGCGGGCTCCGCGCCCGTCAGTTGGGCCGTCAGCGCCTCATCGCCGCCGGTGAATACGCGATGCCCCAGCTCCTCGATGCCTACCTCCAGCAGGACAACCTCGCGCTCAAGGCGCAGGTCCAGCGCCTCCTCGTCGATATGGGGCGTCAGTCCATCGCACCCCTCGTCGCGTCGCTCGACGGGCTCAACGCGACCCGTCAGGAAGCCGTTGTCGAGGTCCTCGGGCTCATCCCGTACCGGACCAGCGTCCCCGCGCTCGTGGACCTGTACCAACGCACGAACAACAGCGGAGTCCGTCAGGCCTGCGCGAAGTCGATCGCGCGTCTCGGGGGTGATCCCAACGCGGATGTCGCCGATCTCTACGCGCAGCTCGCGAACTCCTACTACGCCGAGCCCTCCCAGCTCACCAGCTTCGCCGGCGAGGACTACCAGCTCGTCTGGGACTACGACCCGGGGCTCGGGCTCGTTATGACCCCCGTTATGACCGACATCTTCCACGAAGCGATGGCGATGCGCACCGCGGAGCGTTCGCTCACCCTCGATTCGAGCGATATGGAAACCCTCGCGCTCTGGATCGCGTCCAACTACTCCCGTTCCTTCGATACCCCGTCCGGGTACGACAACCCCATGTACCCCGCCGATCGTCGTGACGCCGAGTACTTCGGGACCGCGTCCGGCCCGGACATCATGCAGCTTGTCCTCCGACGAGGGATCGACACCCGGGACACCCCCCTCGTCCGATCCTCGATCGAAGCCCTCGCGACCACCGCCGGCCCGCGTTCCCTCTGGGGCCAGCCCGTCGATTCCCGCTACCCGCTCCTCGAAGCGCTCCGCTACCAGAACCGGCGCGTCCAGTTCGAAGCAGCGCTGGCGCTCGGGAAAGCCCAGCCGGCCGAGACCTTCAACGGCGCGGAACGGGTCATCCCCCTCCTCGCGAGCGCCGTCCGTGACGCCTCCGCCCGCTACGCGATCGTCCTCACCGGGTCGGATCGGGAGTCCTACGACCAATACCGCTCCCTCCTCGAACGGGACGGGTTCCAGGTCCTCCCTCCCGCGCCCGAAGGGCTCTCCGGGCTCGGCGCCTCCATCGCGGAAGCGTCCTCGATCGACCTGATCGTCTCCGCGCTCAGCTACGACGACACGGTCCTGACCATCGAGAGCGCCCGGAACGACCAGCAGATGAGCGTGACCCCCGTGCTCGCGCTGATGAACGCGGATGATCTCGAGCCCCTCCGCCGTCAGTACCTCAGCGACCAGACCGTCGCCGCCCGCCGGGTCGAGATCTCCAACGCGAACATCGCGACGGCCGTCGATCAGCTCCTCGAGAACGCCTCGGGTGGTCCGATCACCCAGGACGAAGCGGATATGTACGCAGAGCGTGCGATCTCCGTCCTCCTGAACCTCGCCGTCTCCAACAACAGCGTCCTCAACGTCCTCGATGCTTCCACCATCCTCATCGATGTCGTCGAAGGCGTTGACGGGCAGACCATGCTCGATGTTTCCGAGATCCTCTCCTACGTCAACCGTGACACCGCGCAGCAAGCGATCATGGAGCGTGTGATGGATTCCAGCGCCGACGAGCGTCTCGAGCTCCTCGCGCTCCTGGGCGATTCGGGCAAGCGATACGGGAACATGCTGACCGATCGTCAGACCCGCGCCCTCATCCGACTCGCGCAGGACAGCGACGACACCCTCGCGACGGCCGCCGTCGCCGCGATGGGCGCGCTCGAGATCGAGAACACCGAGCTCCTCCCCCTGATCCTCTCGAGCGAATCCGAAACCCGCTGATCCGGGATCCGAACCCCGTTCCCACGAAACACCCCGAAGACGGGGTGTTTTTTCTGCGATGTTATCGGCAACACGGAGCGTCCGAGATCGACCCGCTTCGAGTGGAGTCCGCCGTCACGACCGGCGCGGCCGGCGCAACCAGACAAATGACCCCGTGCAGAGCACCCACAACGTGCCCCTCGATCAACCAGATCGGTTGTGTTCCCGATGACTTGTTTGTGATCTTTGGTTCATCCCTGAGCGGCGCGTTGCCGCCGGAGGGTGACATGAACATGTTCCGAGTCCGAGGAGGATGGGCTCGGACTCGCCCGCCGGAACAGCACCGCCGGGATGACCAACGGCAACGTACGAAGGAGTTCGAACTATGAACACAGCACGCACCACCGTGGCCAAGGGCTTCACCCTGGTCGAAATTCTGATCGTCGTTGTGATCCTCGGGATCCTCGCCGCGATCGTCGTCCCCCAGTTCACCAACGCCGCGAACGAAGCGCGTGGCGGGAACGTCGCGACCCAGGTCTCGACGATCGAGTCCCAGCTCGAGCTCTGGGCCGCTCGCAACGGCGGCGTCTACCCGGACCTCGTGACCGATGGCTTCGGCAACGCGACCACCGCGGGCACCATGGTCGGCGAAAACTACCTCAAGGAAATCCCCGTCAACCCCTTCACCAACTCGAGCTCCGTCGTCGCGTCCACCGCGTTCGATACGGACGCGAGCGTCTTCGAGATCGCCGATTCCACCGATGGTTGGGCCTACGACCGCGCCACGGGCAACATCGTCGCGATCCAGCCGTAATCTCAGGGCACAACGCCCTCGCTTACCACGCACCGGGCGGGTTCGGAGACGAACCCGCCCGTCTTCGATGAAACAGGGGATGATCCGATGACACCGATCCAGCACACAACCAGACGAGCATTCACCCTCGTCGAGATCCTCATCGTCGTCGTCATACTCGGGGTCCTCGCCGCCATCGTCGTCGCTTCCATGGGACGATCCACCGAGGAAGCCGCGATCGGGACCACGCTCCACGAACTCCACAAACTCCAACGCGCCGTTGAGGTCTATCAGGCGCGCCACGAGAACCTGCTCCCGAGCGTCGAAGCCGGCGAAGGGACCTGGGGAGAACTCGTCGGTCGAGAATACCTCAAGGAAGCACCCCTCAACCCCTACGTCGGAGGCGACAACGCCAAGGTCATCGCGATCTCCGACACCCCGGACTCCGAATACCAGACCACCCACGGGTGGGTCTACAGCGCCACCACAGGCGAAGTCTGGGCCGGCGGCTTCGATGCAGACGACAACCCGCTCCCCAGACCTTGATGAACAGAACCAACGCTCGGCGCACGCAGGACGATCGGAGGATCCCATGATCTCGACGACAACCAGACGAGCACGGAACCATCGGCGCGGGTACACCCTCGTCGAGATGCTCATCACCGTGACGATCCTCGGGATCGCCGGGACCATGGTCCTCCCCTCCATGCGCTCGCTCGGTGTCCTCCGCACCCAGGCCGCCGTCCGCGCCGTCGTCGCTGATATCACCTTCGCGCAGATGGATGCGCTCGGATACCAGGAGCCCCGCGCCGTCGTCTTCGACGAGGACGCGAACATGTACACCCTCTGCGAAGTCGTCGGCGAATCCATCGACGTCGAAGCCGACGCGCTCTTCGATCCCAAAGGTCCCGACGAGCGGTACCGCCTCCACATGGACAACGAACGCTTCGGTGGCGCCTATATCAGCGATATCTCCCTCAACTCGGGGACCGCGCTGATCTTCGACGAGCAGGGCGCCCCCGTCGCCGCCGCCGGATCGACCACGCTCTCGGACGGCGGATCGATCACGATCACCGGCCCGGATTCCGCGTTCAGGATCGATATCGCCGCGTTCACCGGACGTGTGACGGTCGTGCAGATCGACTAATCACCGAAACCCCCGTTCCACGGGGTCCCGCACAAGTCACCGCGCCCGATCGCCGATCCTCCCGATCCGGAGGCCCGACATGCGCACACGCTCACCCCATCGTTTCAACAAAGCACTCACCCTGATGCTCGGGGTCGGCACCCTCGCCGGCGTGCTCATCTGGGCGAAGCTGCGCCTCGTCACGGACATCCCGCGCACCGTCCTCGCTGAGCCGGAAGACGAGCTGTCCCCGAAGGACTCCGACCCCTCGTCGATCGACTCCCACGATCACGATAATACCGCGCACCCCGAAGATCCGTCCGTCGATGACGACGATGACGATCAGGACGATGCGCAGCCCGATGTCCCCGAACAGCCCTGACGCGCACTCCCCTGTTCATGTGTTTGGTTCCCGGACCAGGAACGTGAAGCTAGGGGGGTGATTCGACGGAGTTCTCGAAGGGATGGGCAAAGTGGGTCGCCCTCAACGCCGATCGATAGGCAACACAGAGGTCCGGAGCGCGGGTGTGTTTGCCGCGAACGGGACCACGAGATCAATCGCACGCGCGAGGGTGATACCCATGAAGCCGAACGATTCCCGCCGCCCGATCCTGACCCGCGCCATCTCGGGTGTCCTGACCCCCGCGATCGTCATCGCGAGTGTCGCCGGCAGCGCCAGCACCGCCTTCGCGCAGGACGAATCCGAGTCCGGAGCTTTCGGGCTCCTCCAAGCGTTCACCCAGCAAGCCGATCAACAACCCGAGCAGGATCCCGGGTACGACGACACCTACTACGAAGACCAGCAGTTCGATGACACGAACAGCGAAGAAGACCTCGCCGCCCTCGAAGGCGCCGTCGGGGTCAACGAATACGACCTCGTCGATCTCCACGTGAACAACGAGGACCTGGGCAACATCCTCCAGCTCCTCTCCATCCAGTCCGAGCGGAACATCATCTCCTCCAACGCCGTCCAGGCCTCCGTCACCGCGGACCTCTACGGCGTCACCTTCTATGAAGCCCTCGACGCCATCCTCCACGTCAACGGGTTCGGCTACATCGAGCGGGGGAACTTCATCTACGTCTACACCCGTGAAGAGCTTGAGGCCTTCGAGCAAGCGGCGCGCACCCGTGTCTCGCGCGTCATCACCCTCGACTACCTCAACGCCGCCGACGCCGCCGAGTTCGCGCGTCAGCTCCTCACCGACGACGGCTCCATCACCACCCACGCCGCCACCGAGTCCTTCTCGATCCAGGACGGCGTCCCCGTCGGCGCGGACAACTACGCTTCGACGGCCCAGATCGTCATCCACGACTACGAGGAGAACGTCGAGGAGATCATGGCGCTCATCTCCGAGCTCGACACCAAGCCCGAGCAGGTCCTGATCGAGTCCACGATCCTTCAGACCACCCTCAACGAAGCCAACGCTTTCGGTGTCGACTTCGCTCTCATCAAGAACCTGAACTTCACCGACTTCGTCGGCGACACCATCGGTGGCCCCCTCAACGTCATCGACGGGCTCATCTCCGGACGCGGCGAAACCGTCGCCGGAACCGCCGTCAACGTCCCCAACGGGACCTCCTCCGACGCGGGAGGCGTCCAGTCCAACGCGGGCAACACTTCCGGCCCTGGTACCCTCAAGGCCGGTCTCGTGAACGGCGACGTCGCCGTCTTCATGCGTGTGCTCGATGAAGTGACCGACGTCACCGTCGTGAGCAATCCCAAGATCCTCACCCTCAACCGTCAGCCCGCGCGGGTGCTCGTCGGTACCCGGGTCGGTTACCTCAACACGACCACGACCCAGACCTCGACCACCCAGACCGTCGAGTTCCTCGATGTCGGTACCCAGCTCGCCGTCCGCCCGTTCGTCTCGAAGAACGGGATCATCCGTCTCGAGCTCCGCCCGCAGGTCTCGAGCTTCACGCTCCGTGAAATCACCGACTCGGGCGGCAACGCCGTCACCATCCCCGACGAAGACACCACGGAAATGACGACCAACGTCATGGTCCGCGACGGTCAGACCGTCGTGCTGGGCGGTCTGTTCACCGAAACCACCACCGCGACCCGCCGTCAGGTCCCCCTCCTCGGCGACATCCCCATCATCGGCGCCGCGTTCAAGGGTCACGACGACTCGACGCGCCGATCGGAAATCATCTTCCTCATCACGCCGTCGCTCGTGAACGACACCAACCTCACCCAGGACGGCGCCCTCGCCGAGGACTACATCGAGCACGCCCGCTTCGGGTCGCGCAAGGGTCTCCTCCCCTGGTCCCGTGAGCGTCGTGTGGGTCAGCTCCTCATCGATGCGCGTCGTCTCGCCGACGACGGGATGGTCGAGAAGGCGCTCGCCAAGATCGACCTCGCCCTCCACCTCTACCCCATGTCCACCGATGCGCGAGCACTCCGGACCGAGCTGACCAGCGAACTCAAGGTCATGCCCAACCGCTCCATGCTCAAGCACATCCTCCAGGACGAGCTGATCGTCCCCAACGACGACCGGGTCGTCTACACCAAGAACTTCTTCAACGCCTGGCTCGACGAACGCAAGGGCGACAACGATCAGCCCGTGGACTCATCCGAAGTCGCCGGCGCAAGCGATCCGAGCAACGCCCAGCCCTACCAGCAGGTCGAGCCGCAGTTCCTCAGCGACGAGATCGCGCAGGAACAGCAGAACGATCAGGTCGAAACCTTCGATCCCTCCTTCGAGGAGCAGGACCCAAGCGACAGCACTATCGCCGAAGTGACCGAAACCGGCCCGATGAGCGATGCCTCGACCGACTCCGAGTACGTGGAGGTGTTCGAGCCCGAGTCCTTCAGCGACGAAGTCGCGATGGAATCCAACCCGACCCCGATCGCCGACGAGTTCGCGCAGGAGCCGTCCAGCGAATCGGACTGGCTGATCTCAGAGGTCGATGAGTTCGGGTCCTTCGAGGACGCCCAGTTCGACGTGTTCGCGAACGACAACAGTCTCTTCGCCGGCCCGCTCCAGGAAGACCAGTCCTTCACGGACAACGAATCCTGGAACACCATCCTGAGCGAAGCGCCCCAGAACCTCGCGGACCCGTTCTACTCCCACGAGCTCTCGCTCCAGGACCCCAACAGCGCGGGCTCCTTCATGAACATGGAGTACCAGGACGAGTACCAGGGACAGCTGATCATCGCGCTCCCCAACGGGGGCGCCTTCCAGATCGATTGGCCCCTCACCATGTCCGACTGGACCCACGCAAGCAACACCGACGACTCCGACGAGTCCAGCTCGGACGAAGAGACCACCTCGACGTTCGCGACCGTGCCCACCAGCGATGACTAAATCCAACGGGCTCAGCCCGAACCCCAACGGGTGTGTTTGCCCCGGGAGACAACAGAACATGCGATCACGCGCTACAGCACCGCTTCTCCTCTCAGCCCTCTCGATCGCCCTCACCGGGTGCGTCGGTGGTCACGGCAAGTACACCAAGGAGCACATCTCCCTCGCCGAGGAACGGATGAGCTTCATGAAGAGCGCGACCGAGTGGGATCTCGCGCGTCAGGCCTTCCTCGCGGGTGACCTCGAGAAAGCGCTCGACAAGGTCGATGGCTCCCTCCAGATCAACGACCAGGTCGTCAAGAGCCACGTCCTCAAGGGACGGATCCTCATCGAGATGGGCGAACTCGGCGCGGCCATCCGCTCTCTCCAGGAAGCCGAAGCCATCAACCCCCAGGACCCCGACACCCAGTACTACCTCGGTGTCGTCTTCGAGCGACTCAACCGACCCGAGGACGCGCTCGTCCACTTCAAGAACGCCTGCGAGCTCGACGACTACTCCGCCTCCCACGCCGTCGCGGCCGCCGAGATGATGATCGACCTCGATCAGCTCGCCGAAGCCCGCTCCTACCTCCTCACCATCCCCATGGCCAACGACAACGCCGGGATCCGCCAGACCCTCGGACAGATCGCGCTCATCGAGAACGATACCGTCCAAGCGGAGCAGCACTTCAGCGATGCGCGTCTCCTCGCGCCCGACGACGATCAGATCCTCGAGCAGCTCGTCCACGCGCAGCTCCTCAACGGGAACTTCCGTGACGCAGAACGCAACCTCGACAAGCTCCTCTCCCAGTACAACAACAAGGACCGGCGCGACCTCAAGCTCATGCACGCGCAAGCCCTCGTCGGGACCGGGCGTCCCGTCGAAGCACGAACCCTCTACCAGGACCTCATCTCCGGGAAGCAAGGGCAGAGCGATATCGAATCGTGGGTCGGGCTCGGGCAGACCTCCCTCATGGTCCACGACACCCGGACCGCGCGCCGCGCCGCATCGCGCATCGTCGCGCTCGCGCCCAACTCCCACGAGGGCTTCGTCCTCTGGGCGATGATCCACCACGACGCCGAAGACATCAACGCCGCCTACATCTCCATCAACGATGCGATCGACCGCAACAACAAGGACGCGGAGCTCTTCGCCTTCCGCGCCATGATCGAGCGTGACCTGGGTCAGGTCGATCGAGCACTCGCCAGCGCCAACCGCGCCGCGCAGCTCGACCCGAACAACCCCCAGTACGCGCGGTTCGCGTCGTTCCTCGAGCAAGCGATCGTCGCGACCGCGCCCGGCGCGGACGACTGATCCACTTTCACAGTTCAGATCAACGCACGCGCAGATCCACGAGCACGGGCTCGGGATTCGCGCGTCCGTTCCATCGGGACACCGCGGGTTCGAGCACCAGATCCACGGGCTGGCCCCGGCGCAGCGACTGTCCCCGATCGAACCAATCCCATCCGATCACCCGCGCCACGCGCGACCCGTTCGGATCCTTCACGAACAGCGATAGGTGCTTCGCACCCTTCCCGAACGGCGCCGCGTCCCGATCAAGCACCGCGCCCTCCACCAGCACCCGGACCCGAGGGTTCCCAGCACCGAACGGCCCGATCGTCTCGAGCGATTCGATCGTCGTGACATCCAGTTCGTCCACACTCGCATCCGTATCGATCGTCACCTTCCGGATCAGATCGTCCGGGCTCAGCGCCGAGTTCGCATGCTCGATCATCGCCTGCGCGAACGACTCGAAGCTCGACTCCTTACACCCCAAACCCGCGGCCATGTCGTGACCCCCGAAGCTCGTCAGGTGCTCCGCGCACGAACCGATCGCGCCGTGCAGGTTGTACCCCTCGATTGATCGACCCGAACCCTTGCAGCGCCCCTCCGACTTCGTCATCAGGATCGCCGGGCGCGCGTACCGATCGACCAAACGAGAGCACACGATCCCGACCACCCCCGGGTGCCAGTCCTCTTGCGCGAGCACGATCGCGCGACGATCATTCCCCGTCATCCCCTGTTCCTCAGCGAGCTCGATCGCTTGATCGAGGATCTTCCGCTCCATCGCGCGACGCTCTTCGTTCACCATCGACAATCGATGCGCCAGCTCCTGCGCCCGGACCCCCCGCGCCTCCGTCAGCAACTCCAGCGCCTCCCGCGCATGACCCAATCGCCCGATCGCATTCAAACGAGGCGCGAGCCGGAACCCGACGGCCTCCGTATCGATCTTGTCCGACCCGAGCCCCGATGCCTCGATCAGCGCCGACATCCCCTCGATCCGTGTCTTCCGGACCATCGACAACCCAAAGCGTGCGATGATCCGGTTCTCGTCCACCAAGGGCACCACATCCGCGATCGTCCCGAGCGCGGCCAGCGCCAGCATCTCCACCAAATGCCCGCGCATCGCGTTGCTCACCCGATCCGATCCCTGATCGAGTGTCGCGAGCCGCCACGCAAGCTTGAACGCTACCCCAGCGCCGCACAACTCCCCGAACGGATACCCAGAGTCCGGGCGACGGGGATGCACCACCGCAAAGGCCTCGGGCATCTCTTCGATCGTCTCCGGCGGGTTGTGGTGGTCCGTGATGATCAGATCGATCCCCCGTTCCTTCGCGCGGAGCGCGGGATCGATCGCTGTGATCCCGCAGTCCACACTCACCACAACCCGCGCCCCCTCGTCAGCGAGTTGATCGATCGATTCCACATTGAGCCCGTACCCCTCCTCCACCCGGTGGGGGATGTACGTCCCCACATCCGCCCTCGGCGCGATCATCCGGAGCGTGTGCACCAGGATCGAACTCGCCGTCACACCGTCAACGTCGTAATCCCCGTAGATCACGATCCGTTCCCCGTCCTTCGCCGCGCGGAGGATCCGCTCCGCGGCAAGGTCCAGATCAGGGATCAGCGAAGGATCATGGAGCGCCCCCATGCTCGGGTTCAGGATCGCTCGGATCTCCTCCGGATCCGTCACCCCCCGCGCGGACAGCACCCGATCGACCAGGGACCCACCCGATCCACCACCCCGAACCGACCACAGCCGGGTCATCCCCCGGATCGTCGTCGTGGTCGGCGCATCGTGCGAATCGATCAGTTGCTCAGTCAAGGGACGCTCCATCGTCGCTTGGTCGGGAAGAAGTGGGGGACCCACAGAAAGGGTGGGTCCGGAGGATCGGACACGATAGACTCGATCACCATGGTCAAACTTACCAAAATCTACACCAGATCGGGAGACGACGGCTCCACCGGGCTCGGAACCGGAGCACGGGTCCCCAAGGACGACCCCCGGGTCAGCGCCTACGGCGATGTGGACGAAACCAACGCCGTCCTCGGGGTCGCCATCCTCCACGCGCCACCCGAAACCCAGCCCCTCCTCCGCTCCATCCAGCACGACCTCTTCGATCTCGGCGCGGATCTCTGTATCCCCTCAACCCCCGAAGCAGATCCCTCCACCCAGCTCCGGATCACCCAGTCCCAGATCGACCGTCTCGAACGCGCCATCGACGACTGCAACGACAAACTCACCCCCTTGACGAGCTTCGTCCTCCCCGGCGGATCATCCGCGGCCTCCCACCTCCACGTCGCGCGGACCGTCGCGCGTCGCGCCGAACGATCCATCGTCACCCTCATCCACCACGACCCGGACCACACCAATCCCCTCGCCCTCACCTACATCAACCGTCTGAGCGACCTGCTCTTCGTCCTCGCGCGGGTCGCGAACGACGACGGGCGCGCCGATGTCCTCTGGGAACCCGGGAAAACACGCGATCAGGACAAGGATCCGCGCTGATCCCCCTCTTCGCATTGCCCAATCGCCAAAAACCTTGGTATGCTCAGCGTTCGCCGTCCCGTCCGGGCGCTTCCGTAAGGACCTCTCCCCAGTGGCCAAACGCAACCCCAAATCCGGATCCTTCGAGACCTCAGAGTTCCGACACTCGTTCCATCAGGAAACGAGCTCGCTCCTCCGTCGTCGCCTGATCTGGTTCATCGCGATCTGGGGCGGGCTCGGCGTCCTCGGGCTCATCGTCATGGTCCTCGGGCTCCTCGCAGACACCTCCGTCTCCAGTGTCTACGCCTCCATGGGGGTCAACAGCGCCGTCGCCGTCGGGATCCAGGTCATCTGGGTCCTCTGCTACGTCGCCGTCCTCCTCGTGGTCCTCGAAAAAAACCCCAGCGCCGTCCGGGTGATCCGGTTCTCGATGGGGCTCATCATCCTCGACGGGCTCACCGCGATCATCATGCGCGGTGCCTACCCCCGCACGGGGATGTTCCTCTGGTACTTCATCCTCTCCCACGGGATCGCGTGCTGTGTCTTCCCCTGGACGATCCGACAAGCGGCCATGCCCATCGTGATCGTCGTCGCCGCGAGTTCCTTCTCCCACCTCGTCTTCGAGGGGACAGGGGTCCTGAGCACCATCATCTTCGCGATCATCACCATCCTCTGCAACACCCCCGCGCTCTTCATCTCCGGATTCAGACACAACCAGCGCCTCCAGCGCTCCACCAACAAGTTTCTCTCCCATCGCTACGGGATGATCCGCCAGGAACTCGCGTACGCGCGCCAGGTCCACGAAGCCCTGTTCCCCGCTCCCATCACCACCGGACCCATCCACTTCGTCTACCGCTACGAACCCATGCGACAGATCGGAGGAGATTACCTCCACGCGCAGCTCGTCAACATCGACGATGATGGCCGCGAAGCACTCTCCGTCGTCCTCGTCGATGTCACAGGCCACGGGATCCCCGCCGCCCTCACCGTCAACCGACTCCACGGCGAGATCGATCTCCGCCTCGCAGAACAGCCCAACATCAACCCCGGCGAACTCCTCTGCCACCTGAACCGATACATCAACCTCACCCTCTCCAAGCACTCCATCTTCGCGACGGCCATCTGCCTCAAGGTCATCCCCCACGAGAACAAACTCCTCTACGCCTCCGGCGGACACCCCCCGTCATTCATCCGAGGGGTAGACGGCACACTCCGGGATATCGAGCCCACCACCTTCGTCCTCGGCGCCTGCGCCGAGCCCGAGTTCGAATCCGGCGAAGTCGCCATCGACTTCTTCCCGGGTGACTCGCTCATCGCCTACACCGACGGCGCGACCGAAGCCCGCGCCATGGACGGCAAGATGCTCCAGATCGACGGGCTCCGCCGGATCATCGCCGCCGCGCACGAGATGACCGACACCGACGAATCCGGGCTCCAGGGTCGCTGGTCCGAACGGATCCTCAAGGAAGTCGCGAACCACCGAGCCGGGCTCCCCCCCGAGGACGACACCCTCGCGATCGAGATCTACCGACCCGTCAAACGCGCCTCGCGCACCGACCTCGTCTACGAGACCCCCAAGACCTCCCAGAGTGTTGCCTCCGAGTGATCCCACTCCCCAAGGACCCGAGCGATCCGCTCAGTCCTTGACCCCCTGGACCCGATCCAGATCCGTGTACTTCTCGAGGGTTGTTGCGAGGTCCACCCCGTTGATGTTCGCGAGGGTCGCGAGCCACGCGAGCACATCCGCGAACTCCTCCTCCAGATTCGCCCGTTCTTCGGGTGTCGGGGGCTTGTTCTTTCGGTTGTTGTTCGCCAGCGCCGTCGCAAGCTCCCCGAACTCCTCCGTGAGGTACAAAAACGTCCCCGCTGTCCCCCGAGCGTTGTCGGAAGCAAAGTATCGCTCTCGGATAAGCTCCTGGAACTGACGGACCGTGATCTGTTCTGGGGGGGTCATGGTCCGATCGTAGCCCCACCCACGAGGCCCCTTGGGGGTCCAACAGAGCAGAAGGGCAAGTCCCGACCCCCACACCCCTTGCCCAACGGGGGTTGGGCGCTAGACTACAGGCCCGATTGGGAGCGGTCCGGCGCGGTTGCCGGCCCGTGAGTTCGATTCACCGACCCCCGGGTCGGTCAACGGTTGAGACGCTATGCCCACGATCAATCAGCTTGTCCGCAAGCCGCGGAAAACTCCGACGGTCAAGTCCAAAGTCCGAGACCTCGATGAGTGTCCGCAGCGCCGCGGCGTGTGCCTCAGCGTCAAGACCACCACCCCCAAGAAGCCGAACTCCGCGCTCCGGAAGATCGCCCGTGTGCGTCTCTCCAACGGCAAGGAAGTCACCGCCTACATCGGCGGCGAAGGCCACAACCTCCAAGAGCACTCCATCGTGCTCGTCCGCGGCGGTCGTGTCCGCGACCTCCCCGGTGTCCGCTACCACATCGTCCGTGGTTCGCTCGATACCCTCGGGGTCGAAGACCGCAAGCAAGGGCGATCGAAGTACGGCGCCAAGAAGGCCAAGGGCTAATCAAATCACACACCGTCCGACGCGCGTGCGTCGGCGAAACGTCAGGCAAGTAATCCGGCGAACCATCCACGCCGGGTGAACACGGGTCCGAGGGCATCGGACGCTGAGCCAAAGGAGATGACATGGCTGGTCGTATCACCGCTTCTGAATCGCAGCTCCGTCCCGATCCCAAGTTCGGGGACAAGGTGCTCTCCAAGTTCATCAACTGCATCATGTACTCGGGGCGCAAGACGTCCGCCGAGCGTTGTGTCTACGACGCCCTCGACGTCATCAAGGGGCGCATGCAGAAGGACCCCGTCGAGGGGTGCGACAACGAGCTCCACGTCTTCCGTCGCGCGATCGACAACGTGAAGCCCTACGTCGAAGTCCGCTCCAAGCGGATCGGTGGTGCGAACTATCAGGTCCCCATGCAGGTCAAGCCGAACCGTCAGCAGTCGCTCGCGTTCCGCTGGGTCATCAACGCCGCCCGCTCCGAGAAGGGCCGCCCCATGCACATGAAGCTCGCCGACGAGCTCTGGGCCGCGTCCCGTGGTGAAGGCAAAGCCATGACCACCCGTGACCAGACCCACCGCATGGCCGAAGCCAACAAGGCCTTCGCCCACTTCGCCCGCTGATCGATTCTTTCGGGATCTTCCCGATCATCACGAATCACGAAAGACCCGAGCCACGTGCTCGGGTCTTTTCATATCCACCTGTGCTTACCCGGCCGCGATCGCGCAGTGTTTCTCGCAGTCCCACTCCTCAGCGAGCACACCCCACCCGAGCCGATCCGTCGCGCCGAGCCCCTCGACGAAGAAGTCCCGGCGTTGCCGGACCTCCTGGGTGATCCCGAGCTTCCCGATGAGCTTCGCCGACCGGGTGTTCTCCGCCGAGCAGTAGAGCCGGACGCGCTGGAGCCCGAGCCCCCCGTCCCCCTGTGGCGCGAGCGCCCACGACAGGACCCGAGCACACGCTTCGAGCGCGTACCCATTGCCGACCGCGCTCTTCCGGAGCCAGTACCCCGTCTCGCACGACGACGTCTCCTTCCGGATGTCGTGCACCCCCGTCCCCCCGACGAGCGTCCCGGACCCCTTCTCGAAGATCCCGACCCCGACGTTGTTGAACGTCATCGGGTTCTCCATCGCGAGCACCTGGTCACAGACGTACTTCGTCGTCGATTCGATCGTCCGATGGTTCTCCTTGCACCACACCATCCACGGGAGCAGATGCCCCTCCCGGGACTCGGTGATCGCGTTGAACAGATCCTCGACGTCCCCGAGCCGGTACGCGCGAACGATCAGCCGCTCCGTCTCGAGCTCACACGAGAGCGGATTGGGCGCTGTCCACCCGAACCCATCCACTGGATACCTGTCCTCTGAGCCGCATCGTGTCATGGACGGAGCATACCGCATCTAGACTTCCCCGTGACTCCCACCCCCCCCGACCCCAACAACGAACGCTACACCCGCCAGACCCGGACCCGCGCGATCGGACCCGAAGGCCAAGCCAAACTCGCCAAGTCCCACGCGCTCATCGTGGGAGTGGGGGCGCTGGGCTGTGTCAGCGCCGACCTCCTCACCCGCGCTGGGGTCGGGCAGCTCACCATCATCGACCGGGACCTCGTCGAGCGCACCAATCTCCATCGACAACCCCTCTTCATCGATCAGGACGCGCTCGACCGAACCCCCAAAGCGATCGCGGCCAAAGCCCGACTCAACCAAGCCAACCCCGATGTGACCATCCACGCGCACATCGCCGACTTCACCCCGGCCAACGCCGAGGACCTTATCGAGCACACCTGGGACCTCCCCAACGTCATCATCGACGGCACCGACAACTTCGAAACCCGCTACCTCATCAACGACTGCGCCGTCAAACTCGGGATCCCCTACATCTATGGAGGCGCCATCGCCAGCGCCGGATCCGTCGCCGCTTTCCTCCCCGGCGACGGCCCATGCCTCCGCTGTCTCCACCCCGACCCCCCAGCGCCGGGCTCCCAGCCCACGTGCGAAACCGCCGGGGTCGTCAACGCCGTCTCGTCACTCGTCGCGAGCGCCCAAGCCGCCGAAGCGATGAAGATCCTCCTCGGACAGGCCGACAAGGTCCTCCGCTCCATGCTCCACTTCGATCTCTGGGAAGCCACACGCACCCGTCTCGACCTCACCAACGCTCAAGATCCCTCCTGCGTCTGCTGTGCCCAGAAACGATTCGAGTTCCTCGACTCGACGACCTCCGAACCCCAAGCCCTCTGCGGGCGCAACGCCGTCCAGATCGCGCCGGGAACAACCACAGCCATCGACCTCGCGCGCGTTGCGAGCACGATGGGAAACCCAAGCGGTGCTCAGATCAAGGCGTACATGGTCCGCGCCCCCGTCGATCATGGAGGGCAGACCCTCGAACTCACCTGCTTCGCCGACGGCCGAGCCATCGTGGAAGGCACCTGCGACCCCGCCCTTGCACGAGCAGTCTACGCCCGCTATATTGGTAGCTGACCAATCGGTCAGAAATACACACACAAGCACAAGAGGCCCACCATGACCACCACCACAACCCCCCTCGCCGAACTCCTCACCCACAACCTCGCCCGGATCATCGAGCTCGGGAAAGCCATGCTCAACGGCGTGGACACCAAGACCTGCTCAACCTTCCCCACCTTCGGCGACACCGTCATCAACACCAACCACCCCGTCTTCATCTACGGGCACCTCTCCATCTACCCCGCCTTCCTCCTCCAGATGATGGGGCAGGACATCTCCGAGATCGAAGTCCCCGCCGGCTACGAGGATCTCTTCAAGCACGGCGCCGAGTGTGTCAACGATCCGGACTGGAACACCTACCCCCCGATGGAGGAAGTCGTCGCCTACTTCATCAAAGCCCACGAATACGCGCTCGGGGTCATCCGCGCCCTCCCCGACTCCGTCATCACCGATGTCGTCGCCGACGAAGAGCGCAAAGAGTTCTTCGGCAACAACGCCAACGCCATCACCTTCATGCTCTACGGGCACTACATGTTCCACATGGGACAGATGAGCGCCTGGCGCCGTTGCATGGGGCTCGGCCACGCCATGCCCCAGGCCTGATCGAACTCAAGCCCGAACGAACGGGTTCGTCGCCATCTCGCGCCCGACCTGTGTCGCCGGCCCGTGCCCCGGGTAGCACACCGTCTCCGGATCGAGCGTGTACAACTGCTCACGGATCGAAGTCTCCAGAGTGGGATGATCCCCGCCCGGGAGATCCGTGCGCCCGATCGACCCGTTGAACAACGTGTCCCCCACGAGCGCGAGCTTCGCACCATGATGGATCAGCGACACACTCCCCGGCGAATGCCCGGGGGTGTGGCGCACCTCGAACTCCATCCCGTCGAGCTCCAGCGTGTCCCCGTGCGCGATGAACCGATCCGCATCGGGCGCTGTGACATTGAGCCCGATCGCCGCGGAGAAGTTCAGCATCGGATCCGAGAGCCACGATCGCTCCGACTCGTGCATCACGATCGGCGCATCCGGGAACCGCTTCCGCGCCTCGAACAACCCCGCGATATGGTCCGCATGCGCATGGGTCAGCACGATCGCTTCGATCACGAGCCCCTGCGCCTGCGCCGCATCGAGCAAGGGCTCGGGCTCGTACCCACAGTCCACGATCCACGCGCGTTTCCCGGGTTCCGGAGACCCGTTCGTCACGAGATAGCAGTTCGTCTGGAAGTCCCCAAGCGGACAGCCCTGGATGAAGGGTGAATCCGTTTCGTTTCGTGATTCGTCGCTCATCGCGTATCATAAACACCGAGCACCCCCGAGGAGATCCGACCCCATGGCGCTGATCCGCAACATCCACAACGCAACCATGAACCCCGTCGATATGGACGGCGTCAAAGGCGCGTCCATGTCCGTCATGGTCGGACGAGAAGACCAAGCCCCGCACTTCGCGCTCCGGTCCTTCAGCGTCGAGCCCGGCGGACACACCCCCGAGCACACCCACGACTACGAGCACGAGGTCTACGTCGTCTCCGGGAACGGCTCCATCCTCCTCGACGGCCAGCGCCGACCCATCACCTCCGGAGACGTCATCTACGTCCCGGCCAACGACCTCCACCAGTTCACCGTGGACGACAACGCCCCCGAGCCGCTCCGCTTCCTCTGCATCGTCCCCGTCGAACAAAACTGCGGCGGCCCGGTCCCCGGGAGCTGAATCACACCCGAGGGTCTCCCAAGGAGTAGATATGGAACATCGTGGACCCCTCTCCATCGGATGGATCATCGCGATCTACGGGATCGCCGCCGCCATCAGCGCCGGCGCGGTCCTCAAAGGGCTCAGCGTCCCCTCCGATCCCCACCTCCTCACCGGGGTCCTCGGGCTCGTCATCACCCTCGTCACCTTCCCCATCTGTCTCTACCTCACCCACGACTCCTCATCGGACTCCAAGACCGAGTCGGCCATCGATGCCGACCGACTCAAGTCCCAGTTCATGCGCCTCACCAGCGCCATCGAACACCTCGAAGAAACCCTCGTCCTCTCCGACGACGCGCGCCGGGTCGTGAACCGACACAAGGAACGCGCCCTCCTCCGTGGCGCGATCGACGAGGACATCAAGAACCAGGACTACGACGCCGCCATGGTCCTCGTCCGTGAACTCGCCGAACGCTTCGGGTACCGAGCCGATGCGGAGGAGTTCCGAGAGAAGATCGAAACCGCGCGCACCACCGGAGAACAGCAGAAAGTCCGCAGCGCGATCGCGCACCTCGACACCCTCATCGCGAACCACGAGTGGGACAAAGCCCTATACGAAGCAGCGCGGATCACCCGTCTCCACCCCGAGTCCCCCCTCACCGACGGGCTCCGCCACCGGGTCGAACGCGCGAAGCAGCAGCACAAACTCGAGATCGAACGACGATTCCTCGAAGCCGCGCGCGAAGAGCGCGTGGACGAAGCGATGGACATGCTCCGTGAGATGGACCACCTCCTCACGGAGCAGGAAGCCGAGCAGTTCCGCGAGCTCGCGCGGGGGGTCATCGGGAAAGCCCGGGAGAACCTCGGGGTCCAGTTCAAGCTCGCCGTCCAGGACAAGTCCTGGGACCACGCAGCGACCATCGGCCAGCGCATCATCGAAGAGTTCCCCAACTCACGGATGGCCAGCGAGGTCCGGGACCTCATCGACACGATCCGACACCGAGCCACCTCGGTCCAGCGCGACTGATCACGCGGGCTCGATATCCACGGGCTCCGCTTCCGTCTCGATCGGTGCCGGCGGCTGTCGCCACGTGTAGATCAGCAGGATCCCGATCCCGATCAGCAGGTACAGATCCGCAACGTTCGAAACGTACGGCCAAACCTCCGTCGACCCACCTCCCGGCCAGCGCAGCCCGAACGGGAGCTCCACCCCCGGGAGCGGATGGATGAAGTCGCGCACACATGCAAACCGGATCCGATCATACAGGTTCCCCAACCCCCCCGAGATAATCAGCCCGAACCCGAGATGCGCCGACCAATCTTTCGGACGGGTCCACTTCGAGAACAGCACCATCGAGACCATGATCGCGATCAGCGTGAACCCGATGAAAAACACCCGCTGACCCGCGCCGATCCCAAAGACCGCGCCGGGATTGAGCACCAGCGTGAACTCGAGCAGATTCGGCGCGACCACCACCGGGTCGTGGGGGGGGATCAGCACCGAAAGATCGTTCACACTCAGCACGTCTTCACGATGAACAACAACCGGGTCCGGCGCGATCGCCGCAAACGCGTACGACTTGCTCCAAAGATCCGTCACGAGCCCGATCAGGACCGAGAGCATCAGCACCGTCCATGCGCGCCGCGAACGGATCGTCGAATCGATCGGGATCTTCACCGACCTGTCACCCGACCCCGACGACATCAACGCCCGCCGGTTCGGTCGAGCTCACGCGCCGCTTCGATCGAGTACTTCGCCCACGGGAGCTCGTCCAGACGCGCCTTCGCGATCGGGATGCTCAGCATCGCGCACAACCCGTACGTCTTGTTCTCGATCCGCTCCAACGCATCATCGATCTCATCAATCAGACGACGATCCGCGGCAGCGAGGTTCAAATTCATCGACTGGTCGAAGTTGTCCGTCCCGTACTCAGCAGCGTTCGCGATCGTCTTGCTCTCGCTCGACGAACGGAGCGCTTCGTTCTCCAGGTGCTCCACATCGCCCACCAGCTCCGCACGCTTCGTCAGCAGGATCTGACGGTACTCGTCGAGCTGCGACTGAGTCAGCGGCGATTTCGTCCGGCGAGATTTCTTCTTCTTCTCGTCGCTCGCTTCGACCCGCTTCTCCGATTTAATCAGAGGCCCACCCTTCCCGAGCGGTGAGTTCGGACCGAGCAGCAACGGACGACCCGGGGGAGGAGTCGAGGGCGCGACCTTCTTCTTTTTCTTCGTCCGACCACCAGAAGCGGGCTTCGAATCCTTCTTCTCGTCCGCCTTCGCCGGAGGCGCCGCCTTCTCCGAAGCCGCCTTCTTGGACGTCTTCTTCGTCGCGGCCTTCTTCGTCGTCTTCTTCGCGGCCGCCTTCTTGGTCGTGGCTTTCTTCTTCGTGGTCTTCTTCGCAGCAGTTTTCTTCACGGACTTCTTCGCTGCTTTCTTCGCCGTGCTCTTCCGAGCCGCGGCTTTCTTGGTGGTCTTCTTCGTCGTGGACTTCTTGCTGGTGCTCACACGCTTCGTCGTCTTCTTCGATGAAGCCGCTTTCTTCTTCGTGGTCTTCTTCGAGGATGTCTTCGTCGTGCTCTTCTTGGACGCAGCGCCCGACGATTTCTTCTTCGTCGTCGCTTTCTTCTTCGTCACCTTGCGTGCCGATTTCTTCGCCAATGCGCACCGCCCTTCGGATCGCCCAAACACCGCTCCCGCAAGCGTTTGGCGCAGTTGGGGGCAAGGGTAGGCGCAATCCCGCGCAAGGTCAAAGTGTGAACAGGGGAGAATCCCTATCGGATCGCACGCGCAAATCTATGCAATCAAACAGTTTCCGATCCCCCATCGACCCCCTCGACCTCGAATGCCCCCAGCGCCCGGAACCGCTCGTACCGACGCGCCACCAGCGTATCGATGTCCAACGACGACAACGACGTCAGCTGCGCATCGAACCAATCCCGGAGCGAATCCGCCGTCCCCTGAGGATCACGATGCGCCCCGCCCAAGGGCTCCTCGATGATGTCCTCGATGATCCTGTTCTTCAGGTTGTCCTTCGCCGTCAGGTTCAGCGCCACCGCGGCCGCCGAGTTCGTCGTCTCGTTCGCCTGCTTCCACAGGATCGCCGCGCACCCCTCGGGGGAGATCACCGAATACCACGAGAACTCGAGCATCGCTACCCGGTCCGCAACAGCGATCCCGAGCGCCCCACCCGATCCGCCCTCACCGATCACCACCGACAGGATCGGGACCCGGAGGCGCGACATCTCGAGCAGGTTCGTCGCGATCGCTTCCGCCTGCCCACGCTCCTCAGCACCGAGCCCCGGGTACGCGCCCGGGGTATCGACGAGCGTCACGATCGGGAGACCGAACTTCTCCGCCTTCTTCATCTTCGCGAGCGCCTTCCGATACCCCTCCGGGTGCGCACACCCGAAATGGCACGCAAGCTTCTCCTCCGTCGTCTTCCCCTTCTGATGACCCACGATCAGACACTTGTGCGACCCGATGCGCCCGAACCCCGTGATCAGCGCCGGGTCATCCCCGTACCGACGATCCCCATGAAGCTCGCAGAAGTCCCGGCACATCATCCGGATGTAGTCCCTCGTCTGAGGCCGATCCGGGTGACGCGCCACACGCACCGTGTTCCAAGGGGATAGCTCCGAGTACAGCTCCCTGAGCGTCTCCTCGCGCCGTCTCTCCAACTCCACAAGGTCATCCCCCGTCGGCCGGACCTGGTCGTGCTCGATCCCCCCCAGCGCCGGGACCTCGACCCCGTCGGACTCGATCGCGCGTCTCGTCAACGCGATCTCTTCCTCGATCGCAAACACGGGCTTCTCGAACTCAAGCTTGTAGAACGTGGACATACGTGCTCCTGACTGGTCCCAATGGTATCAGCCCACCCTCCCCGTGTGTACGCTGTGGGTATGGACACCATCAACGCCAAAATCCTCTTCATCGGCGCCGGAAACATGGCCAGCGCCATCATCCGCGGCGCCATCGCCTCCGGAACCCTCCCCGAGCCCAGCGTTGCCGTCCTCGACCCCAACGAGGACAAACGCGCCAACTTCGCCAACAGCTTCGCCGACCCGGGAACCGCGATCGCTTTCCTCCACGATGCGCCCAACCCCGTCATCGTCCTCGCCGTCAAACCCCAGATGCTCGACAGCGCCTGCGCCCCCCTCCGGGACCACATCGCGAAGCTCCCGCACCCCCCGTTGGTGGTTTCCATCCTCGCCGGGACCCGATCCGAATCCGTCATCAGCGCGATGGGCGCGAACATCCGCGCCGTCCGGGTCATGCCCAACACCCCCGCCCAGGTCCGCAAAGGCATGAGCGCCATCGCGCCCCACACGAGCGCCACCGAATCCGACACCGCGCTCGTCACCCAGCTCTTCCAGAGCGTGGGCGACGTCGTCGAACTCGACGAACCCATGATCGACGCGTTCACCGCCGTCGCCGGGTCAGGACCCGCCTATCTCTTCTACCTCGCCGAAGCGATGACGGGCGCCGCGATCACCCTCGGGTTCGAACCCGACACCGCGCGCCGGATCGTCGAGCAAACCATCACCGGATCCGCGGCCCTCCTCGAAGCGAGCGACGACGACGCGCAGACCCTCCGCGCCAACGTCACCAGCAAGAACGGCACAACCCACGCCGCCACCACGGTCCTCGACGATCACCAGGTCTTGGACATCGTCACCAAAGCCCTGACCGCCGCCCGAGACCGAGGTATCGAACTCGGATCCTGATTCAGAAGTCCCGGCGCACGAACACCACGCAGCACAATCCGAGGATCACGAACTCGTACCCGAACGAAGTCCCGAGGATCCACAGCAACGAGCGTTCACGCATGATCGTCGCAACCCGTTCCGAGACGCGCGGATCCGCAAACGCCGGCGCATCCTCGTCCTGAGGCCGACCCTCATTCATCTCGTTCCCGAACCCGAGGAGCTCCGTGATCTCCTCCTGGGTGATGAGCCAACGCTCCGTCAGCCCGATCGTCTCCTGGGTCTTGGGAAGAATCGTCTTGAGCGCGAACACGCGCCCGTACCACGCTTCCCACATCTCCACCGATTCCTCGCCCTCCGCGAGCCGGTTCCGTGAAGCCGTCAGCGCCGGATTCATCACCACGAGCGGATCATCGATCCCCTCCGGGAGCGGCCGATCCGCATCCCCCGGGATCGGCTTTCCCTCCTCCTGGAGCTGCTCGATCCGAGCCCGCGCAAACCGCTCCTGTTTCTCCACATCCTCGCGTCGATCCTCGAGCTGAACGATCGACCCCTCACGCTGCGAAAGAATAACGCTGTCCCCCGTGTTCACGATCCACACCATGAACCAGAACAACAACGTCAGCAAGAGCGCCGCGATCGTCGAACGGGTCAGCAACCCGAACAACGCGCACATCGCGAACAGATAGCTGAAGAACATCAGCACGATCGGAACCGCGAGCAACAGCTTGGGCTCCCACGCGCCACCCCGGATCCCGATCACGAGCACACACCCGAGCGAGAACACAAACACCTGGAACCCAACAAACAGAAGCCCCGTGAGGTACTTCGTCAGGAACAACCGGATCCGTCCCATCGGTTTCGACAGCACGGGCTCGATGATCCCCGAGGACACCAGATCCGGAACGATCGAAGCCGTCGAGATCAGCGCCAGGATCGCCGTGATCCACGACAGCCAGAACGGGATCCCCCACGTCGTGAACTGCACCTTGTAGAACAGCTCCTCCGAGAACCGCGCCGTGTTCATCGGAGACTCGATCGTCCAATGCAGGAACGACACCCCACGCTCGTTGATCCCGAGCGACGCAAACAGCACCACGGCCAGCACGTTCAGCGCCATCGTGATCCAGAACATCTTCTTCGCGTTCAGCTCCCGATACGCATCAACAAAGATCGCCTTCGTCTGAGACAGGATCATGAGCGACCCCCTTTCGCCGCTCCGGGAGTCTCGCCGCCCGCGCCGTCCTGCACCACCTGCATAAACAGATCCTCAAGCGAAGGCCTAAACGGCGTCACCGCATGGATCACCACCCCCGCGCCCCTGAGCTTGTCGATCACGGGCTGCACCCGATCCGCCTGCGCCGTATCGATCCGCACCACCCCAGCCCGACCCGGGACCAGCTCCGCAGCATCCCCGAAGACGTCCTTCGCGCCCGACAGCGCTCGGTCCTTGTCGGATTCCGACACCGTGATCGTGTAGTGCCGCTGATCCGTCGTGAGCTCGTCGATCGTCCCGTGGGTCCGGACCAACCCCTTCACCATGATCGCAACCCGATCGCACACCATCTCGAGCTCGCTCAGGAGGTGCGAGTTCAGGAACACCGTCCGCCCCTCGTCCTTCAGTCTCGTCAGGATCTCACGGATATCCCTTCGACCCGTCGGGTCCACCCCGTCCGTGGGCTCATCGAGCACCACCAGCTTGGGATCGTTGATCAGCGCCTGCGCGATCCCGACGCGCTGGCGCATCCCCTTCGAGTACGACCCGATCTTCGCGTCGGCCCAGTCCTTCATCCCCACCGTCTCGAGCAGCTCCATCGACCGCCGCCGACGATCCTTCTTCGAAACCCCCGACAGCGCCCCGAAGTGCTCCACCATCTGGCGCGACGTCAGATACTCCGGGAACCGATGGTGCTCCGGGAGATACCCGATCCGCGCCAACGTCGCCTTGTCCCCGACCTTCTTCCCCAGCACCGTCCCCGAGCACGAGCTCGGCCGGATCACCGTCATCATGATCTTCACGAGCGTGGACTTCCCCGCGCCGTTCGGACCGAGCAGCCCGAAGATCTCCCCCTCACCGACCTTGAGGTCCACCCCGCGCAGCGCGTGCACGCGCGAGCCGAACAAGCCGCCCTTGTATGTTTTCTGGACCTGCGCGAGATCAATCGCGTGACTCATCGAGACCCCTCTCGTTTCCGTGCCACCACGTGGAACACATGCCAATGCTTGTGCGCCTCGCCCTGATGAGCGCTCGCGCGATCCTCTTCCTGGAAGAACTCAAGAATGTATTGGTCAAACAGCCCAAGAGTTTCAGACCTCGTCAGATGGGTCCGGTCCTCCAAAATCGCCCAGTCGTCCCGATCCCCGAAGAACTGACCGCTGAACCGACCCCCGGGTTTGATCGCGCCATCGATCTTCGCCCAAAGCCCCTCCCAATCCGCCGGCGGACAGAACGGGAGCGAAAAACTCGCGTTCACCCATCGCGCCCTCGGGATCTCGACCGACCCGAAGTCCATCCGGACCAGCTCGAGCCGACCCTCCCCGATCGCGTCCGCGCACCCCGCGCGAGCCCGCGCCCTCGACAACCCATCCTCCGACCCGTCCCCACCCCACACGCGCCACCCACGCTCGAGCATCACCCCGATATCGATCCCCGACCCGCACCCCAGATCCACCGCGAGCCCACGATCCGAAGGATCCACATCCCCGAACCCATCGAGCGCGCGGAGCATCGTCTCCCGCGCGGGCTTCCCCTCGATCCGATCGAAGTACGCCGGCCAATCCCGCCGTTCCGCCGCTTCATGCACAGGTGGTGTCTGACCCATAGGTCCTCCTCATTCGACCTACGCTATGCCATGCACCCGGACCTGTCGTCATTCATCCGCGCCCTCGACCAAGCCGGGGAACTCATCCGCATCACCGAGCCCGTCGATCCCGTCCTCGAGATCGCACACCTCGCCGACCTCGAATCCAAACGCACCGACGCGCACCACGGGTCCGACGACTCCAAACGCACCGACCCCGAGTTCGCCACCTCCGGCGGCAAAGCCCTCCTGTTCGAGAACCCCATCGGGTCCGACATCCCCGTCCTCATCAACGCCTTCGGCTCCTACAAGCGTATGGAAATGGCGCTCGGCAACCGCTCCTTCGAAGACATCGCCGACCAGATCGCGCAGCTCGTCAAACCCGAACCCCCGCGATCCCTCTCCGAAGCCCTGTCCAAAGCCAAGCAGTTCGCCCCCCTCCTCAAGATCGGTCCCAAACGCTCGAACAAACCCGCGCCCTGTCAGCACACCGTCGTCACGGGCAACGCCATCGACCTCACCACCCTCCCCATCCTCCGCTGCTGGCCCCACGACGGCGACTTCGCCCACTTCGGATACCCAAGCGACACCAACACATCCGTCGAAGGCGCGGGACACCCCGACATCACCCAGGACGACTGGGACTCCAACCACCGAGGCCGCTTCATCACCCTCGCCGGCATCCACACCATCCACGCCGACGATCGAAACGACCCCAAACCCAAGTCCCACAACATCGGGATGTACCGGGTCCAGCTCATCGGCAAAAACCGCCTCGCCATGCACTGGCACATGCACCACGACGGCGCATCCCACTGGCGCTCCTGGAAAAAACTCGGCCAGCCCATGCCCGTCGCCGTCGTCCTCGGAGGCCCATCCGTCCTCCCCTACGGCGCGACCTGCCCCCTCCCCCCCGGGATCTCCGAACTCCTGATGGCCGGGTTCCTCCAGGGCAAAGGCATCAAACTCGCACGAGCCAAAACCGTCCCCCTCTGGATCCCGGCCGATTCCGAGATCGTCATCGAAGGACACGTCCGCACCGACGCCGGATTCCCCGACTGGGATCCCCGTGACGAGTCCGCCGAACCCCTGGGCCCCGGCGCCGTCTTCGAAGGCCCCTTCGGTGACCACACCGGCTTCTACTCCATGCCCGACCGCTACCCCCTCCTCGAAGTCTCCGCCGTCACCACGCGCGAGAACCCCGTCTACCCAACAACAGTGGTGGGGCTCCCCATTCAGGAGGACTACTTCCTCGGGAAAGCCACCGAGCGCATCATGCTCCCCCTCCTCAAAACCATCCTCCCCGACATCCTCGACTACGACCTCCCCAAGTACGGCGCCTTCCACAACAGCGCCAACATCGCGATCACCAAGCACTACCCCCTCCACGCGCGCAAGGTCATGCACGGGGTCTGGGGCGCCGGACAGATGGCCTGGACCAAGTGCATCACCGTCGTGGACGACGACGTCAACGTCCACGACCTCACCCAGGTCCTCACCGCGCTCCACCAGCACTGCAAACCGGCGCGCGACATCGAGCGCGTCCACGGCGCCGTGGACATCCTCGACCACGCCGCAGCCCGCTTCGGCTCAAGCATGAAGCTCGGATTCGACGCAACCCGCAAAGTCCCCAGCGAAGACATCGACGGCCACCCCCTCACCCCCCCGCGCGAACTCCCCACCGATCAACAACGCACCGAAGACACCCAGCGCGTCCGCGCCCTCCCCAACGTCCTCGACGCGCACACCACCCCCAAAGCCCCGGGTTGGCTCTTCATCCGCGCCGACAAGGGCGACAACGAACCCGACCGAGCCAAAGCCGGCCGATCCATCCTCGAAGCCCTCCGAGACATCCCCCTCAACCACCCCTTCGTCGTCATCCTCGGGCGCGACGTCAACATCCTCGACCACCACCAAGCCCTCTTCCACTGGGTCGCCAACTTCGACGCGCAGCGCGACATGGACATCGACCCCAACCACGACCGAGCCGTCTTCGACTCCACCCCCAAAACCCCCGAAGACGCGCACAACAACCACCCCGTCCGCGCCTGGCCCCCCGTCCTCGAAATGCCCAAACCCGTCATCGAGCGCTGCAAACAGGTCGAGCGGGACTGATCTCTCACCCCCCATACCCCGTGCGCTGACCCGATACCCACTCATCGAGCATGTGCACGATGTCGTCGATCAAGGGCTTCGCGTACCTCGATCCCGACCCCGCTTTCACGTTGTTCAGGATCACCGAGAACGCAACCCGCCTCCCGCTCTCGTGCTCGATCACCCCCGACAGCGCGTACACCCCGTTCAGATACCCGCTCTTCGCGCGGAGATCCCCGCTCGGCGCATCATCGATGAACCGGGAACGCAGCGTCCCCTCGCCGGGAGACGCGAACGACCCGATGTACGTATCCCACCCGTCCTGTTTCGACAGCACCCGGAGCCACGACGTCAGCGTCTCCGCCGACACCCGGTTCTCCCTCGACATCCCCGACCCATCAGCGATCACCGTGTCCTGCGCCGCGTCCGCCCCGAGATGCTCGCTCAGCAGCAACCGCATCACCGAAGCCCCGTTCTCCCACGATCCTGGGTCCCCCGTCACCTCGTGACCGACCCGCTTGAACAAACACTCCGCGTACAGGTTGTGCGACTTCGTGTTCGTCCGGCGCATCACATCCGCGATCGGGGTCGAGACCACCGCGACCGTCTCCGCGCCCTCGAACTCCTCATCGAACCGCGCCATCCGAACCGCATCCCGGACATCGTCTCCCCCCACACGGATCCCCCGTTGATCCAGCGCCAGCGCGATCACCTCCCCCGCATACGTCGGGGGCTCGTGGATCGCGACCGGGATCTCCGTCCGACCACGCACATTCCCGTACAGCGTGAAATCATTCGCCGGAGTCGGCCGCGCCACCCACGCGCTATCCCTCCCCTTGCTGATCGACTTCGCACGAACCGCAACCCGCAGCCATGGCAGCTCGGGCTGGGTCTCCACATACGGCGCACTCCCCGGCGACCCCGGGATCGGGTACACATTCAGCACGTTCGTCTGGAAGTTCAGCCCCCCGACCTCCGCGCAGTACCAGCGGTTCAGCTGATCCGCCGGCCAACTCGGGTGCGCCCACTCCCGATCGAACACCCGATCGTCCACCACCACCGAATCGATCACCGTGATACCCCGCTCCTTGAGCGCCGAAGCGATCGCATCAAAGAGCGCATCATGGGTCAGCGTCTGCTCCTCGTCCACGAAGATCGCCGGATCCCCCAGCGCCGGATCCCCCGCGCCCCGGATCACCAGCACCGTCCCAGACTCGCCCCGGATCACATCGAACTCCGTCCGGAACGCAAACGAATCCCCCAGCACCAAGAGCGCCGCCCCCGACGTCAGGATCTTCATATTTGAGGCCGGAATCATCGACCTCCGCCCGTTGTACGAAGCGATCTCCGACCCCGTATCCAGGTCGATCGCGCTCACCGCAACGTTCGCCGTGCTCACCCTCGAGTTCGTCACCAGGGTCTGGATCCTCGTATCCAGAGGCCCCCCCAGCGCACCCGAGACCAGCACACACAGCGCCGTGATCCCCACAAGAACAGCATGGACAGGTTGCAACGCCTTCATTTCGCTTCTCACACCCATCTTTTCGGGGGATTCGGGTCCCGAGCTTCAAATCACACCCACACTATCCGCCCACACGCGCCCAAGACCCCCGAGCACGCAATGATCCAAAGCCCGAGCCCGATCCCCAACAACGATCCAAGAGCCCGGCCGAGGAGACCAAAATGACCGAATCCGCGCCCAGCGCCGACATCGACACCCAGACCATCGCCCACCAGGGCGTTCTCATCGTTGACGACAACGAACAAAACCTCGAACTCCTCAGCGCCTACCTCGAAGACATCGGAGGCCCAGTCCGGGTCGTCCACGACGGGATCGAAGCCCTCGAATCCGTCAAGCAATCCGCACCCGACATCATCCTCCTCGACATCATGATGCCCCGCATGAGCGGCTACCAGGTCTGCGAAGCCCTCAAGAAGGACAACGCCACCCGGGACATCCCCATCATCATGGTCACCGCCCTCAACGAAGTGGGGGACGTCGAGAGAGCCATCGACGCCGGCGCCGACGACTTCCTCACCAAACCCGTCAACAAACTCGAGCTCATCACCCGGGTCAAATCCCTCCTCCGGGTCCGCCAGCTCAAACGCGACCTCGACTCCGCCGTCGCGCAGGTCAGAGAACTCCGCGACAAAACCAGCGACTAACCCTCTCCCTCCCGACATCACCACAAAAAACGCCCGGCGCGCTCGCGCCGGGCGTTTCTCATTCCTGATCCATCAGCCCGGGCTTACGGACAACCCTCGCTCAGCAGCTGAAGGAACGCGCTGACATCGAAGAAGTCCAGGCTCATGTCCCCGTTCAGATCCGCTTCCATGTCCCCCTCGCTCAACAGCGTCAGGAACGCCGACAGATCGAAGAAGTCCAGCGAGTTGTCATCCACAAAGTCCGGAGGCGAAGGGCACGGATCCGCCGCGGGTTCCGGAAGGATGAAATCCACCACCACCGGCCGGTGATCCGATGCAAACGACGAAACCGCCACGGGGTTCCCCGGGTACGACCGCACGGGCTCCGGGAGCGTCGATGTCGTCACGTTTGTCCCCGTTGAACGGAAGATGAACTGACGGCGCGCCGTCGCGATCGAATCCTGCCAGCACACGTAATCCAGCTTCGAGTTGCTCCCCTGGGTCGAGATCTCGAACGAGATCGGGTGGAACGCGCCGTCGTACGTCGAGTCCGTACGATCCCGATCCGTCCCGTCCGTCCCACCCGTGAACTCCGCGCGCGTCATCCACTGCGCCGGCCCAAACCCCCCCGGGGTCTGGTTAAAGTCCCCGCCCCAGATAATCGGGGTCGCGTCGTCCAGCACCTCACCCACCGTCGGGAGCACGACCTTCGAGTTCGGATCCGACACACCCGTGCCCGCGCCGTTGTAGTAGTAATCCATGAAGTACGCCGCGTTCCGAGCCGCAAGCTCACGCTGATCAAAGTCGCTCGAACTCCCGCCGGCCTTCAGGTGACAGTTCCCCACCACCAGATCACCCGCATACATCTCGTCCGGAAGATCGATCTCCGCGAACTGGAACCCACGGATCCCCGACGAACCACCCGACTGATACGCATCGGGCTGGAGCACGTAGTTCGAAAGCCGATCCCCACCCGTGTTCAGATCCGCGAACTCGTACCGTGACATGATCACGTTCCGGTTGAACCCGTCGTTGTTCTCCGCCACATAGATGTAAGGCAGGTCGTACCCCGCCCCCGTGAACATCTGCACGTACGACGTGATCGTTCCACCGAGATACGGATCCGTCCCCCCGTGCATCATCAGCTCGCACACGTTCTCGAGCGTCCCCTGCGCGTCGAGCCCGGAACCCGTCCCGTTCCCCGAGTTGTCCCCGCACTCCTGCATAATCAAAACATCCGGCCGCATCGCCGCGATCGTGTGCACAATCGCGTTCCAGTCCGAAGCAAAGATGTTCGTCTTGTCGTTCGACGAGCACACCCCGTCCTGGACATTCCACGTCATCACACGCAGATCACGCTCGTCCGTCTTCCCCCAGTCCCCGTTGTTCGGATCCCACTGAGCAAACACCGTCGTCGTCATCGACATCGCCGCGCCAGCGACGATCAAGCTACGCATCATCATTTCATCAACTCCTTCGCTCGCAGAATCGCAAGTCCATCGTAGCACGGGGTTTGCCGCGTCGCAAAGCCCGTTCCGGATCCACACAACATTCTCGGTCGAAGAAACACCCGCGCCGTTGGGCGCGGGTGCTCTGAATCAAAATCAAATCGCGTCCGGAACCATTACGGGCAGTTCGCACCCGCCTGGAGGAACGCGGAGATATCGAAGAAGTCGAACCCGGTATCGCCGTTGAAGTCCACCTGGTTCTGGAGGAGGAACGAGATGTCGAAGAAGTCGAAGTTCCCGTCACCCGTCAGGTCGGCCGGGCACGGAGCCGGACCGTCCGAGTAGTGACCGACGTACAGACCCACCGAGTACGACTCGTCCGCCGGCAGACCCGGATCGAAGTTCACCGAAGTCGGGTTGTTGAACCGACCATCGCCCTGCGTGTCGTACGTGATCTGCGTCCCGAAGAACAGACCACCGTTCGTGATCGTGTCCGCCGTGTCAACACCCGAGGTGCTCGAATCGTTCCAAGCGCCCTCAGCCATGTTGCTCGCATAGATCGTGCCCGGGGTCGCGCCACCATTCCCAGTTGACGAACCGAGGAAGTCGATCCGGTAAGGCAGACCCGAGTTCACACCATCGACGACCGTCCCGACCTCCATGACGAGCTCGAGCTTGTACGAGAACGTCGCGGGGTCGTAGATCGCGCGGAGAAGCGCACCGTCGTAGTCCGAACCCTCGGGGATCGTGTCCCCGTCGAAGTCGATCCGGTTGAACAGCTCAACCGCAGAGAGGAACCAGATGTTCCCCACCGAGTCGATCGTCGGAGCCGACATCCCCGGCCCGAGCGGGAAGCCGCCCGTCACCGCGGAGAGATCGATGATCTGACCGATCGGATCGCCGTTCGCGTCACAGATGGGCTTGCCCGAGAACGGAGCCGTGAACTGATTGACATACGCAGCGACCGCCCACTCCTCAGCACCCGTCGAAGCGTTGTAGCGGCACACGATGATCTGGTTCGAGAAGTCGTCCGAGAAGCCGTTCTCGTTGACCATAACCGCCATCAGACCACGCCCGTCCTGATCCGAACCAAGCGCCACGTGACCCACACCACCACGGAACAGCGTCGAGCCGGTGTAGTTGTTGGGCTGGGACTGGGACGTGTACAGCGTCGTGTACCCCGTGTCGTTGTCCATGATCGTGAAGGGGAGCTCGAAGCCCTGGGTCGCGAGCACCGCGCCCTTGCTGTCAACGCTCATCGCGTTGATCACGCGCGTCTCACCCGCAGCGTCCTTCGAGAGCACCCCGTAGGTCTGGACAGCACCCGCCGTTCCGAGCACGTTGAACGACGTCGAGCCCATGGAACCACGGTGGTCCGAGCCCCACCCGTTGCTCGTGTCGAGGTGGTTCGGATCCGTCGAGACCATGCCCATATCACCCGAGAGGTACGCGCGAGGCGAGGTAAACGCGTTCAGCCATCCCGCAACACCGTTCGGGAACATCCCCGCGTCCGAGAGACGCTGGGGGATGTTGTTGGGGACACCGAGCTGGACCGCAGAACCCGTTTGAATCATGTCCGTCGCGTCCAGCGTTCCGCCCGTCGAGAGCAGGTTCTGCACGCCGCAGTCACGATCGTCCATCCGGACCCGGAGGATGTTCACACCGGAGAGCTGGTTCGGACCGGTCGAGCCGTTCGCGTCCGCGCGGAGGTACACGTTTCCGTGCGCATCGAGGGACACACCACCGATCTGCGACGAGTCACCCGTCATAGCGTTCGGCGAGTTGACCACGACCTGCTTCCGAGCAACGTACAGACGGTTCGGATCGTTCGGATCGAAGTTCACGAACGCGCCGACCACGCCGTTGAAGCTCGTCCCGAAATCCGTCGTCCCGAACTCGTTGATCGCAACCGCGAAACGAGAAGACTCGCCGCTCACGTTCATCGAGTTCGCGAACAGGTTCGTCTCCAGGTTCACACCGAACCCGGGCGCGTCTTCCCACACCTGGTACGAGTTCGCCGCGTACCCGACACCCGTCAGCGTCGCCGGGCTGATCGCCGCCGCGGAGTACAGGTTGTTGAAGTTCGACGAGTTCGTCTTCGTCATCTTGATGATCGGCGCGACACCGAAGATGTTGCCCTTCGACGTCTCCAGCGGCGCCAGGTCAACAACGTAAGCCGCGCAGTGATCCACCCACGGGTTCAGAGCATCACCGGGAAGGTTGCCCCCGTTCGAGCTCACACTGTCCTGCGCAAAGGCAGGAGCACAAATTCCGGCGGCCGCAACAAGAGCGGCAATGGTCTTCTGGGTTCGCATGTTCTCTGATCTCCTTTGGTGGGAACGATGACCCTGGGTGCTGTTGAATACTCACATCACTTGCAATGCATGATCTGAATGTGCTGGGCGCAACGCCCGCTCTCTCGACTCGGACCCGCCCACACCCCCCTCACGACTCGTGAAAGGACCGTGCGAAGCGAATCACTCCGCTTCAATCCTAGCAGGTGTGTCTCAAAATCGTTGGAAACACGCCCGTTTTGCCCCGTGAATCTTCCGTGAATCACCCCCGATAAGTCGGATCATGTTCGGTGTTCTTGACCCGTTCTTCAAACGATCTGAGCGCCCACCCGAGCATTGCTCTTCACCAGCGCCAAATTCGCCCTCAGCGTCGCCCCCTCCGAGATCTCATGGAGCGCACCCAAAATCGCCGGCGTCACCCCGCGCCCCCGCGCCCCCACCGACCGCGCACGCGCCGTCGCTTCCTCCACCCACCCCGACCAATCCCCCTCCTCAAGCTCATCCCCCTCCGGGATCGGATTCGCGATCACCACCCCGCGCCCCGTCCGTTCCAGCTCCGCATGAACAAACCCGCGCAGCTCCCCGATGTCATCGAACCGAGCATCCACCCTCGCCGCGGACTCGCGCCGATAGAACGCCGGGAACACATCCGTCCTGTACCCCACCACGGGGATCCCCAAAGTCTCAAGCGCCTCGCGCGTCGCGACCACATCCAGAATCGACTTCACCCCGCTCGTCACCACCCCAACCGGGAACCGGGTCAACGCCGCAAGGTCCGACGAGATATCGAACTCCGACCCGTAGTTCTTGTGCACCCCACCGATCGCGCCCGTCGCAAACACCCGCACCCCGGCCTTCGCTGCGAGCTCCATCGTCGTGCTCACCGTCGTCGCGCCGTGCGCCTTCCGATACATCAGCACCCCGATGTTCGCCGTATTCGCCTTCTCCACATGATCCGCGCTCAGCAGCCGCCCGAGCTCCTCATCGCTGAGCCCCACCACGGGCTCCCCGTCCACCAGCGCGATCGGACACGGGTGCGCCCCCTCCGTCTCCACGATCTCCCCCAGCTCCCGCGCAAGCGGCGCCGCGCTCTCCCTCGGAACCCCGTGCACCAACAACGTCGTCTCCAGCGCCACACTCTTCGGGGTCGAACGATCGATCATCCATGGATCCTGACGTTTGTTGAGGTCCGAGCTCTCTGGTACATTAACCATCCCATGATTGACCCAAACCTCCCCCAGAGCGAGACATGCTGACCATCGCGATCATCATCGCCAGCGCCCTCCTCTACATCCTCACCTACCGAACCTACGGCCGCTACCTCGCGCGGCGCATCTTCTCCATCAACCCCGACCACACCACCCCCGCGCACACCCACGCCGACGGGATCGACTTCGTCCCCTCAAGACCCGCCCTCGTCTTCGGACACCACTTCACCTCCATCGCCGGCACAGGTCCCATCGTCGGACCGGCCATCGCCGTCGTCTGGGGATGGGTCCCCGCCCTCATCTGGGTCCTCGTCGGGTCCATCTTTATGGGCGCCGTCCACGACTTCGGATCCCTCGTCGTCTCCATGCGCCACCAGGGTCGCACCATCGCCGACCTCGCCGGGGACGTCGTCAACCCGCGCGTCCGACTCCTCTTCATGCTCGTCTGTCTCGTCGGGCTCTGGATCGTCCTCGCCGTCTTCGGGCTCGTCATCGCGACCATCTTCTCCCTCTATCCCTCCAGCGTCGGACCCGTCTGGCTCCAGATCCCCATCGCCATCGCCCTCGGGATCTGGATCAATCGCAAAGGCAACCTCATCCTCGGGACCCTCATCGCCGTCGCCCTCATGTACGGGACCATCATCCTCAGTGCCTCCATCGACTGGTCCACCCACCCCATCCTCCCCAGCGCCCTCACCGAGATCGCATCCCCCATCGTCATCTGGACCCTCATCCTGATGGTCTACGTCTTCATCGCCTCCATCCTCCCCGTCCACGTCCTCCTCCAGCCCAGAGACTTCATCAACGCATGGCAGCTCATCATCGCGATGGGGCTCCTCATGCTCGGGCTTCTCGTCACCAATCCCCCGATCATCGCCGACCCCGTCGTCCTCGCGCCCGCGCCCTCACCCAAGGGCGCCTCCCCTTCCATGTTCCCCTTCCTCTTTATCACCGTCGCCTGCGGCGCCGTCTCGGGGTTCCACTGCCTCGTCGCTTCCGGATGCTCTTCAAGACAACTCTCCTGCGAATCCCACGCGCAGCGCGTCGGGTTCGGCGCCATGCTCACCGAAGGCTTCCTCGCCGTCCTCGTCATCCTCGCATGTGTCGCCGGCTTCGGGCTCCAGAGCACCCAGGGACAAGGGCGACCCCTCTTCGATTCCTTCTACGCCACCTGGGGCGGAGACTCCGGGCTCGCAAACATCCTCACCCCCTTCGTTGTCGGTGCCGCCAACGCCATCGACGGGCTCGGTGTCCCGCACCACACCGGGGTCGCGATCATGGGGGTCTTCATCGCCTCCTTCGCCGCAACCACCCTCGACAGCGCCACCCGTCTCCAGCGCTACCTCATCACCGAACTCGTCCAGACCAAGTCCAAAGCCCCAAACCCCGTCTCCCGCGCCGTCTCGAGCCGAACCGGCGCGACCCTCATCGCCTGTGTCTCCGCGCTCATCCTCGCGCTCAGCGACGTCCCCACCAAAGGGCTCGCAAACGCCGGGCTCGGAGGCCTCACACTCTGGCCCGTCTTCGGCGCCACCAACCAACTCCTCGCGTCCCTCGCCCTCCTCGTCGTCACCGTCTGGTTGGTCCGTCACAAACGCCCCGTCTGGACCACCGCGCTCCCCATGCTCGTCATGCTAGCAATCACGGGCTCCGCCCTCCTCATCATGGCCAAGGGCTTCGCCGACCACCACAACACCCTCCTCCTGATCGTGTCCATCCTCATGACCCTCGCGCAGGTCTGGATCGTCCTCGAAGCCCTCCTCCTCGTCCGCGTGCTCCTCCGATCAGATCCACCAAAAGAAACACCCTCGCCCATCTGAGCGAGGGTGTCCGTATGTCAATCAATCACCCGAGGGTGATCCGAGGCCTGGAATCAGACCTTGTCCTTCAGACCCTTGAGCGGGCGCACCTTCACGACGTTGCGCGCGGGCTTCGCCTTGAACACGGTCTCTTCACCCGTGAACGGGTTGATCCCCTTGCGTGCCTTCGTCGCGGGCTTCCGCTGGACCATGACCTTCATCATCCCCGGCACGTTGAACACGCCGCAAGCACCCTTCTTCAGGTCCTTCTCGATCATCTCGCCCATGACCTCGAACACCGCCGCGGCCTCCTTCTTCGAGATCCCGACGTTCTCGGAAATGATCCCGAGCACCTCGGACTTCGTGCGGGGCTTCTCCTTCGCCGCAACGATCTTCGCGGGCTTCTTCGCCGCAGCAACAGGCGCCGCCTTCTTCGCAGGCGCCTTCTTCGCCGCCGCCTTGCGCGCAGGCGCTTTCCGTGCTGCAGTCTTCTTCGCCGGACGTTTCGCGGCCTTCTTCGCGGTTCTCTTAGCCATCTGTCTACTCCGTTCTGAGATAGTTGATTCGGTGGTGTTTCGTCACCACACGCTATTTTTACCGGACATTCCTCGGCCATGCGCGCCGTTTCCCTCCTGTTTTCCCGAGGTTTTTGCGATTTTTCTTCCCACACATCCCGCGCCCCGCACCAACCGCGCCCGATCCGACCCCCCAAACACGGACTATTCTCGACCATGACCACCCACCCCGCGCTCATCAAAGTCACCCGCGCCATCCCCTCACAGATCGAAATCGACAACACCACCGTCGAGATCCTCGGAGACGATCCCGCACCCCGCGACGCGCTCTTACGCTTTGTCCCCGGAGCACATGCGCTCGTCACCATGTACTCCGACAAGGTGGACAACGAGCTCCTCGACACCATCGGACCCCAGCTCAAAGTCGTCTCCAACTTCGCCGTCGGCTACGACAACATCGATCTCAACGCCTGCAAAACAAGGGGGATCGCCGTCACCAACACCCCCGATGCAGTGACCGAAGGCACCGCCAACATCGCCTTCCTCCTCATCCTCGGATGCGCCCGACGCATCATCGAAACC
>JALUWX010000043.1 GCA_027019265.1 Phycisphaerales bacterium | reverse complement strand
GCAACACCCCCCACGACGAGTTCGTCAGAAACACCTCGTCCGCGTCCAACAGATCCCCCACACTCATCATCCGGGACCGAACCTCCACCCCCATCGCCTTCGCCGCGCCGATCACCTTCATCCGCGTGATCCCCGGAAGCACCGGGCTCGGGAGCGCCTCGGGACCCGCCTCCTCCCCCCGCGCGATCGGGGTCTCGATCACCCCATCGCGCACACAGAACAGGTTCGACACACACCCCCCGCACAGATGGTTCGTCACCATCAGCACCACCGCCTCCGCCGCCCCCTTCGCGGCCGCCGCCTGAAGCTCCCGCAATCGCCACCAATAGTTCAGCGTCTTGTGACCCGCCGTCGGATCCAGCGGGTTCGCCTTCGACTCCGCGATCGTCACCCCGACCCCCTGCGCAAACATCTCGTCCGGATACGCCGTCGCGTCCTGCACCTGGATCACCACCGTGGGCTGATGACCCGAACGACCCGCGCCCGACAACAGGTTCAGATTCCCCCCAGTCACCGTCAACCGGATCCGCGCCTCAGCGATCCCCGCTTCCTTCGCCGTGATCTCCACCGCTTCCCCCAGCGCCCCCGTCTTCAGATCATCCGACAGCTTGAGCAGCGCCGCGCTCTCCTGGAGCCGATCCAGGTGCGCCTCCAGATCCATCACGCGCACCGTGTCCCCCTCCACCGTCGCGCGCATCGTCTCGAACAGCCCCACCCCGTGCTGGAACCCCGCATCGAACACGCTCACCGCCGCACCATCGCGCGACACGAGCTGCCCATCCACAAACACACTCAATCGTTCCTTCGTCCCCTCGCTCAAGCGTCCATCCCTTCATCCCCGCCCGACTCAACCGCAACCACGTTCTTCGTCCCGAACACCAAGGGCTGACCCAGCGCCACCACATGCAGCGCCACCAGCACCCCGTTGAACACCAGCTTCGTCTTGCGCACATCCCCCTTCATCCCGAAATCGATCCGCTCGAGCGTGTCCAGACACCCGCACCCCGACTCGCGCAGCACCGCATCGTCCACCATCATCAGATACCCGCTCAGCCCGATCACCGCGCACATCGAGACCAGCAGCGCCATCCGACCGAACTTCTTCGTCAGCTCCGACCCCGCAACAAACACCAACACAAGCCCCATCAGAAGCTCCGTCGGCCCCACCATCCACAACAACCCGTACAGCGACTGATCGAGCACCCGATGCTCCGTCACCGTGTTCACGAACGAGTTCGGATCCGTCACCTTCCCGTACCCCGAGATCACCCACACACACAAAATCAGCACCACACACACCCGCGCGATGACAAAACGAGAGCGCCCCCCCGCGCCCTCACCGATCTGCTCGTTGTTGGTCTCAGTCACACCCAATCCTATTCAAACAGCAGCGACCGCTTCCCGAAGTCCAGCCCCATCGCTTCCTTCGCCAGTTGCAGCGTCTCCTCCGCCGCCGCGTTCGCTTTCCGCGTGTGCTCCCGCAAAATCTCCAGCACCTTCGCATCCCCCTGCTCCCCCTCATACGGAGCCCGCCGCGCCCGCATCGGCTCAAGCAACCGATCGATGTGCTCAGCAACCTCGACCTTGATGTGCCCGTCCCCGATGTTGTCCCCCTTCGAATACGCCTCCTCCAGCTCCTTCACACGCTCCTCATCCCGGATGAACGCGCGCACATACTGGAACAACGCATTGTTGATATCCCCGGGCTCGTCCATCGTCTGACGACCCGTGTACAACCCACCCAGCTTCTTCTTGATCTGCTTGAACGTGTCCGTCAGGAAGATCGCGTTGTTGAGCGACTTCGACATCTTGTGCTTCCCGTCCGTCCCGATCAGACGCGCCACGCGCCCCACCTTCCCCTCCGGGATCGGGAACAACCCCCCGGCCTTCACGTACTCGTCGTCCTCCGTGTGCGGATCCACCTTGCAGTACAGCTGGTTGAACCGACGCGCCACCTCCCGACAAGGCTCGATGTGCGCCAGCTGATCCTCACCCACGGGGACCAGCTCGGGACGGAACACCAGGATGTCCGCGCACTGACCCACCGAATACATCGGGAATCCGAACGAGTAGTTGTCCCCCAGACCCTTGTCCTCGAGCTCGCTCTTGAGCGTCGGGTTCCGCATCACCCGATTGAACGGGAGCAGCATCGCCAGATACCACGTCAGCTCCGCGATCCCCGGGATCTCCGTCTGCACCACGAACGTCGACTTCTCCGGATCCATCCCGCACGCGATCCAGTCCTTCACAATGTCCAGCGTCGAGCGGCGGATCCCCTCGGGCTGATCAGCCCGCGTCGTAAACGCGTGCATATTCGCGATCAGAAAGAAACACTCGTAGTCATCGATCAACGCCACCCGGTTCTCAAGCGACCCCACCCAGTGACCCAGGTGCAGCTGACCCGTCGGCGTATCCCCAGTCAAAATCCGCGGCTTCTCACTCATAGCCCCCATCCTAGCCCCCCATCCCTTCCCCCCTCCCCCCGCCTTCACGACACCCGGTGCC
>JALUWX010000042.1 GCA_027019265.1 Phycisphaerales bacterium | reverse complement strand
CCCGCCTACTTCCAAACCCTCGGCGCCATCCTCGCCGTCCTCGCCCTGGGCTACCTCCTCGCCGCAACCGATCCCACCAAACACTGGTCCCTCATCCTCATCGGGCTCCTCACCAAACTCATCGCCCCCCTCTTCATCATCGCCGCCGCCATCGTCAACCACGACTTCCCCCACCAACTCGCCTACACCACCATCCCCAACGACATCCTCTGGTGGATCCCCCTCGCAGCAGCCCTCTACGGCGCCCTCAAACTCGCGCACCTCGACCCCACCTACGACACCCTCCCCATCCAAGACCCCAGCACCGCCATGCGCGCCGCCGAAGACCAGTTCGGGCTCTCCATCCACGAACGATCCGAATCCACACCCACCCTCGTCGTCTTCCTGAGACACTTTGGCTGCACCTTCTGCCGCGAAACCCTCCGGGACCTCGAGCAACAACAACACAACCTCCGACAACGCGACATCGACCTCGTCATCGTCCACATGTCCGACGACGCGCACGCGCGAAGAACCCTCCTCCGCTACGGCCTCGAACACGTCGCACGCATCTCAGACCCCGACCAATCCCTCTACCGATCCTTCGACCTCCACCGAGGATCACCCCTCCAACTCTTCGGCCCCCGCGCCATCCGACGCGCCATCCACGCCACCCTCAGCGGCAACCTCCAAGGCCGATCCCAAGGCGACGCCTTCCAAATGCCCGGCGTCTTCCTCGTCGAGCACGGCCACATCCTCCACGCACTCCGACACCACCACGCAGGACAACGACCCAACTACGTCCAACTCGCCCTCGAAGCCCTCGAACCCACCGACCTCGAAACCTTCGCCAAACAATCCGTACCGGCCTAACCCAGACCCGAGCCGAGCTTGGAACACCTGCGCGACCCCATCCTCCTCACCCACCTGTTCGCCACCAGCGCCATGACCGGGCTCATCTGGTTCGTCCAGATCGTCCACTACCCCCTCATGTCCTTCGCCGCCCGCGCCGACAACGACTCCACCCACTACCCCGCCTTCCAAGCCCAGCACATGCGCCGCACCACCTTCGTCGTCCTCCCCCTCATGCTCACCGAACTCGCCTGCGCCATCGCCATCCCCCTGCTCGATCTCGCGCCCAAAGCCCTCGCAATCCCCGCCCTCACCCTCCTCGTCCTCATCTGGATCGCCACCTTCACCCTCCAGGTCCCCGCGCACCAGACCCTCGAAAAAGCCTTCAACCCCAAAGCCCACCGATCCCTCGTCCGCACCAACTGGACAAGAACCGCCCTCTGGACCTCCCGATCCGTCCTCGCCGCCCTCATGCTCACCGCTTCGTGACCTACCATCGGGGCCCCGATCCACACCCACGTTCGAGCGTCGGAGCACCACCATGAAAGCCGGAATCGTCGGCCTCCCCAACGTCGGGAAGTCCACCCTCTTCAACGCACTCACCAACGCCGGCGCCCTCGCCGCCAACTACCCCTTCGCCACCATCGACCCCAACGTCGGCGTCGTCCCCATCCCCGACCCACGACTCCACACCATCCAGTCCTACATCAAGACTCAAAAAGTCATCCCCGCCGTCCTCGAACTCGTGGACATCGCCGGGCTCGTCCGAGGCGCGTCAAAGGGCGAAGGCAAAGGCAACGCATTCCTCGGCCACATCCGCGACGTCGACGCCATCATCCAGGTCGTCCGCTGCTTCGAAAAAGCCCCCGGCGGCGAAGACATCACCCACGTGGACGGCTCCGTCGATCCCCTCCGAGACATCGAGACCATCGAACTCGAACTCATCCTCTCCGACCTCCAGACCTGCGAAAACGCACTCTCCAAAGCGCAGCGCAGCGCCAAAGGCGGCGACCGCGACGCCATCGCCCGCGCCAAGGTCATCGAAAAACTCATCCCCGTCCTCGAATCGCAAAAACCCGCGCGCACCCTCGAACTCCACGAACCCGACCTCATCCGCGCACGACACGCCCTCGGGCTCATCACCGTCAAACCCGTCCTCTACCTCGCAAACGTGTCCGACGACGACGTCAACGGCGAAGGCCCCCTCGCGCAGCGCGTCCGCGAACACGCAAAGTCCGTGGGCTCCGAAATGGTCCCCGTCTGCGCCCGCATCGAATCCGAACTCGCCGAACTCGAAGAAGACGAAAAACTCGAGATGCTCCAGGACATGGGCATGGATGAACCCGCCCTCGGAAAGCTCGCCCGAGCCGCCTACAAACTCCTCGGATACCAGTCCTACTACACCGCCGGCGAAAAAGAAGTCCGCGCCTGGACCGTCCCCATCGGATGCAAAGCCCCCCAAGCCGCAGGGGTCATCCACACCGACTTCGAAAAGGGCTTCATCCGCGTCGAGTGCTACTCCGTCGATGACCTCATCGAGCACGAATCCGAGAAAGCCATCAAAGAAGCAGGCAAGCTCCGCGTCGAAGGCAAGGACTACACCATGCAAGACGCCGACGTCTGCCACTTCCTCTTCTCCCGCTAAACCACCAAACAACTCCGACTGCCCGCATCGCTGGGTGCCCTGCTTTGCCTCGAAGAGCAAAGCAGGTTGACATGTGCTCACAACGTCTTCTCTCCTCCCCCTGACTCCCCGCCTTCTCCGCGTCCTCTGCGCGAACTCTGCCCCCTCTGCGTACCAACACTTCAACAAAAAAGCCCCGCTCAACCAAGCGGGGCTTTCTCATTCTTCACGATCCAATCACTCAGTCGCTCGACCGAAGCTTCGCAAGCAGACGGAGCACCTCGATGTACAACCACACCAGGGTCACCATCAGACCCCAAGCCCCCACCCATTCCATGTACTTGGGCTGACCCGTCGCCGCGCCCTTCTCGATGAACTGGAAGTCCAGGATCAGGAACAACGACGCAAGCCCCACCACAACCAGCGAGAACCCGATCCCGATCGGACCCGAATCAATAAACCCGTTCCAGATCCCGATCCCGAACATCTGCAGCAGGAACAGCACCCCGATGTACACACCGAGCCCGATCGCGGCCGTCACCATCACCTTCTGAATCACCGGCCCGACCCGAAGAATCCCCGTCGCATACCCCGCGAGCATCGTCCCCGCAATCGCGAGCGTCGCGAGCACCGCCTGCAGCACCAACGTCTGCATCGCGCCCGTCACCTGACCGTCCTGACCCCGCATGAAGTAGTAGGGGATCAGATAACTCGCCGCGCCCACGAACACCCCCTCGAACACCGCATGGACCGGCGCGATCACGGGCGCGAGCTTGGGCTTCCCATAAATAATGAACGACACCACGATCCCCCCGAACGCGCCCAGAAGCATCACCGGCCAGATCAGCCCCGCAAGGAACCCCCCGCTCGCAATGCTCTGATACGACAGCACACCCACCACCGACACGATCGACAACAGCACCCCCGTCGCCGTCAGCGTCCCCCCGATCGTCATCGTCGTGCGCTTCGCGCCCACCGCGCCGAAGTCCGCATCGCTCGAACGATCGAACACCCCCATCGCCGGATTCCGTGACTGAAGCATGCTCATCGATTCAAACTCCTTTGTGCCTTCCTGTGCGCCCCGCGCCACGCGCGAAACGTCTCCCAGTCTATTCGGAAATCGACCAAACCGGATTCTCCCCACCACAACGATCCAACCCCCCAATTTGTTCTCCACAAACCCCCACCCCAGCCCCAAAAACCCCGATTCCCGATCCGCCTTCCCCCTTCTCTCCTCCCCCGGGCTTCATGGGCGGACGGAGGGGGTCTTCCTACCTCCACACCCACCCCGTGCCACTGACCCGCCTTGGGGTCAGTGTCTTTCTCAATCCACGCTCCCCGTCCTCCCCCTTCGCGATCTTCGCGTTCAATCTCCCCCTGTCTTTCCCGAGTCCTCTGCGTTCCGTCCTCACAACGAATACCCGTCCTCCGCCCACCCCGAAGGATTCACCGCCATCACCAACACCCGCAGCGCCTCCGCCACCGACCACGCCTGCGCCGGACACCCCCGATCCTCCTGCACCGCCCGCCCATCGCCCTGATCCGTCGGCTCCGCATCGCAGATCTCCGCGATCGACCCGATCGTCCGTTCCCCCATCGACCGCGCCAGCCCCACGAACGTCTCGATCGCGCGCCCCCTCGTCCCCTCGTCGAACCCCCACGCGCGCATCGCCGCCTCATGGAACGGCCCCAAAAGCCACTGCCACGCCGTCCCGTTGTGATACGCGCGATCCCGATCCGTCATCGTCCCCGTGTAGTGCCCGCAGTACCCCGGCGCACCCGGCGCGAGCGTCCGCACCCCGTGCGCCGTCCACAACGCCTCGTCCACCGACACCACGATCGATCGCCGGATCCCCTCATCGAACCCGATCCCCTCGAGCGACCCCGCGAACACCTGGTTCGGGCGCACCTCCGGGATCGCCTCGAACACCGTCCCCCGCGCCCCCATCGCCGACTCGAGCCGATCCACAAGCCCACCCGACGCGCCCCGGACGAACAACCTCGTCATCGACGACAGCGCCCGATCCGCGTGCTCGCTGAGCCGACGCGCCCGCACCGGATCGTGCGCGCGCACGAACCGTGATGTGAGCCGGAGCGCCCGGATCCACAACGCGTTGATCTCCACCGCTTTCCCATGACGAGGGGTAAACGCCACCCCGTCTCGGAGCGCATCCATCCACGTCAGCTGGGTCGAAGCGCTCCCCGCGCTCACCAAACCGTCCGACTGATCCACCCCGATCGAGTTGATCGTCCCGTAGAAGTACGCCTCCACGATCCCCCAGCACGCATCGATGAGCGCATCCGGAAGCTCCTCCCCGCTCCACCCCGACCACCGCGCACACGCATGGACAAACCACAACGACGCATCCACCGTGTTGTAATGCGCCGACCCCCCAGCATCATCGAACCGGTTCGGGATGAGCCCGTGATCCATCGCCCCCGCAAACGCGAGCAGCACCCGCAGCGCCTCCTCGTGACGACCCGTCACGAGCAGCAAGCCCTCGAGCGCGATCATCGTGTCCCGACCCCAATCCGAGAACCACGGATACCCCGCGATCACACTCATCGCCCCCGACCCGTCCCCGTCCGGATTCGACCCCTCGCGCCGGACCACGAAGTCATCCGCCGCCGTCGCGAGCGCCACCACCGCCTCCCGCGCGTCGTCGCTGATCCCCTCCCCGCACACCGCCAGCGCCGACCCCGACATCCCCGACACCCGCGCCCGCCGGGACACGAGCCCCGCATCCACATCCGTGACCCCCGTCAGCCCGTGCGCCCGCGCCCGCAGCACCAGATCCGAACCCCCACCGACCGACCCCCTCAGCTCGAACGGCGAATACAGGTCCTCCACCCACCCCTGACCCCGCTCCCGATCCCGCGCATACACAAAGTCCTTCCACACCCCGTCCACCCGATTCAGCGAGAACCCCCCATCCGTCCCCAGCCCCAGGGTCCCCTCGTCGCGCGTCACGAACACCTCGTCACCACCCACATCGATCCGCAGATCCGATCCCTCGATCGTCCCCGGATGATTCCGCTCATGGAAGTCCCGCATCCCCAGCAAGGGGGTCACCACCACCTCGCCAACCACATCACACGAATACGTCACCCGGACCCGCGCCTCCCGGTCACCCCCCTCGATCGTGCGCACAAACGTGGCGATCTTCTCGCCGGACGAGAACAACCCCCAGGTCCATGCGCACAACCCCGCGGAGTGCACAAACCGCTCGAGCACCACCCCCGCCGTCGATGTCGCCGGCCACTCCCGATCCAGGAAGTGCATCGGAGAAATGTTCCACGTGGAACATCCGATCGTCACCTTCTCATCAATCCCCTTGAGCATCACGTACCGACGCACCGGCGCCGACAGCGCCGCCGTCAGGATCGCGTGATACCGCCGCGTCATCACCGAGCACACCGTCCCCATCGCGAACGACCCGTCCCCCAGCGCGAGCACCCACTCCCGTTCGGCGGACTTCGCCGGGTCCTTCAGGTCCCACCGCGCGACAAGATCCGTGTCGATCCGGGTCGGGTCCGTGCTCGTCGGCGCGTCGGTCATGGCTATCAGGGTATCCGGACCCGCGCGGATCCTCCCGAAACCCGACCGAAACCGTCAAAGGCGCGCAAAGCGCCCGCATGGCACCCCCGATCACTGGACTGGGGCCACCACCCCTGCGATACTCTCTCATGGAGAGCATCGCGAACCAAACCGACGCGTCCCGACCCCAGACCACGAGCAACCCCGCGCCCGCCCGGATCACCGACCCGGGCACGAAGATCGTCATGGAAGGGATCACCTTCGACGACGTGCTGCTCATCCCCCAGCATTCAGGGGTCATGCCCACGGACGCGATCACCACCACGCGCCTCACGCGCGGGATCGAGATCAACGTCCCCCTGATCTCCGCGCCGATGGACACGGTCACGGAATCCAACCTCGCGATCGCGCTCGCGCAGGAGGGGGGGATCGGGTTCATCCACAAGAACCTCTCCATCGAAGCCCAGGCGCGCGAGGTCGCGACGGTCAAGCGCTCCGCGAACGGGGTCATCACGGACCCGATCACGCTGGGTCCCGACGACACGGTGGGGCGCGCGATCGAGCTCATGCACGCGCACAACGTGTCCGGGTTCCCGATCACCCAGGACGGGTCGAGCGAGCTGCGCTCCAAGGGGAAGGTCCTGGGGATCCTGACGCGCCGTGACCTGAAGTTCGCGGAGAACCACGCGATGCCCGTCGGCGAGATCATGACCAAGGACAACCTGGTCACGGGCGCGCCCGACACCACGCTCCAGCAAGCGGAGCGGATCCTGAACCAGAGCAAGGTCGAGAAGCTCCTGCTCGTGGACGACTCCGGGTGTCTGTCGGGTCTGATCACGATGCGCGATATCGATCGTCTGAGCAAGTACCCCAGCGCGTGTGTCGATGCGCGGGGGCGCTTGCGGGTGGGGGCGGCCGTCGGTCCGAACCAGTTCGATCGGGTCGAGGCGCTGATCGAAGCAGAGGTCGATGTGATCGTCGTGGATACCGCGCACGGTCATTCGGACCCCGTGATCGAGACGGTCCGCGCGATCAAGGAGCGCTACGACATCCAGGTGGTTGCGGGAAACATCGCGACGGGTGAGGCCGCGATCGAGCTGGCGCGCGCCGGCGCGGATGCTGTGAAGGTCGGGATCGGTCCCGGGTCGATCTGCACGACGCGCGTCGTGACGGGTGTCGGGATGCCCCAGGTGACGGCCATCATGAACGCTGTCCAGGGGCTCGAGTCGATCGGGTCGGATGTGCCCGTCATCGCCGACGGCGGGATCCGCTTGTCGGGGGATATCGCGAAAGCGATCGCCGCGGGCGCGTCGAGCGTGATGATGGGGTCGCTGTTCGCCGGGCTCGATGAGTCCCCGGGGGAGCTGGTGATCTCGGGTGGTCGGCGGTTCAAGTCGTACCGGGGGATGGGCTCGGAGGGCGCGATGAACGCGGGGTCCGCGGATCGGTATCGTCAAGCGGAGAAGCTCGGGTCGTCCGGGAAGGCGCAGCAGAAGTTCGTCCCCGAGGGGGTCGAGGGGCTGGTCCCGTATCGGGGATCGCTCGCGGAGTTTGCGTATCAGCTCGTGGGTGGGTTGCGGTCGGCGATGGGGTACTGCGGGTGCGCGACGATCGATGCGTTGCGCGCGAACGCGCGGTTCGTGAAGGTGTCGGGCGCGACGGTGGTCGAGAACCACCCGCACGACATCCGGATCACGAAGGAGTCCCCGAACTACACCCACGGGGAGATGCGTACCTGAGTCCGATCGTCAGTCTGAATAAGAACACCGACCCGCGCTCGCGCGGGTCGGTTTCGTTATTGGTTTGTTGGTTGTGTGTCCCGGGGTGGGGTCAGCACTTGCGTTGTTTGTCGGAGAGGAGGCGCTCGGCGTCGTCGGGGGTGATGGATCCCTCGGCGACGTAGGCGGCGAGTTCGCGTTTGGTGCGTTCGCGCTCTTTGGCTTGGGTGGTGGCGGCGTGGGTGCCGAAGACGATGGCGGAGACGGCGATGAGCCCGCCGACCCCGAAGACGAGGACGGGGACGATGTTGTGGCCGATGGAGTAGAGGAGGGTGTCCACCGCGGTGGTGTCCGACGTGGTGGAGGCGAGGGTGATCGTCGCGTTGTTGGCGGCTTGGGCGGTGGTGTCGCAGAGGGTTGCGGTCGCGTTGAGGAGCTGGTTCAGCATGTCTGGTTCGGTCCGGTGCGTGGGGTTGGGGTGGATGCGCTCAGTAGCAGGCGCGGTCGATTTTGTTCTTGGCGAGGAGTCGTTCGCCTTGCTCGGGGGTCATGGATCCCTCGGCGATGTACGCGGCGATCTCTCTGCGTGTCCGTTCACGCGCGACGTTGGAGAACATCGAGGTGATGGATTTGACGATCACACAGAGGACGACCGCGGTCGCGATGATGGCCGGGATGAAGACGTCTTCGTTGTTGATGAACTGGTGGAGGAGTTCGGTCATGGTGTGTTCCCCTGTGCTTCGACCCCTGGGTGGGGCGTTTGATTGTTGGGGATGTTGGGGTCAGGGTTTCGGTGAATTCAGGGCAAGTTCATCGTACCACGTGATTTGTCGTGGTTGAACGGTGTTTTTTCGGGATCGGGGGGATGGGAGGGTCAGTCGTTGAGGGCGTTGTGGAGGTAGAGGCGCCAGGTGGAGTAGAAGGCGAAGGATTCGGGGGTGTGGAGGGCGCGCCGGGATCCGGTGTCGGCGGCTCGCATGCGCATCCGGCGCGGGGGGTGGAAGTCTTTGAAGCTGGTGTCGATGGATTGGTGGGGGAGGAGGTGGGGGGTGAGGAGATCGATGGGGTTCTCGGGGTTCAGGAGCGAGGGGCGCGCGTCGGATTCGTCGAGGGCGCGGATGAGGGTGCGCATCCCTTTGAGGCGGAGGTGTCTCGGGGTGTTGTTGTGGGTGATGTGGATGTCGAGGAGCTCGAGGGGAGAGAAGGAGGTCTTTTTGATGATGGTGGGGGGCTCGGGGTTGTCGGCGTTGGTGGAGATGGGGCGGCGCGAGGTGACGACTTTGCGCGGGTCGTTGACGCGCGCGAAGAGGATGAGTCGGATGTCCTCGGCGCTGAAAGTCCAGGCGGGTTCGTCGTTGTCGTCCACGGCGAAGGTGGTGGGTGCGGTGTTGGGGAAGCGGAGGACCCGGGTGACGGGTTCGGGTTTGGCGCGGTCGAGGAGGAGCTCGTCGTCGGTGGGCGCGAGCGCGAGGATCCCGTGGTCGTGGAGGACCCGGAGGATCTCGTCGGCGATGAGCGCGTCGATCTCGGCGGCGATGGTGGGGGTGGGGCGCTGCGCGGCGAGGGTGGCTTCGCGCGGGTCGAGGGCGGCGGCGGCGATGAGGGCTTCGGTGCGCTGGGGTGGCGTGAGGTGTGAGGGCCAGGCGATGATGGAGAGGTAGGCGGATTGGGTGGGCGCATGGGACACGATCCTGATGGTACAGGATCGGTCGTGTGGCGCTGCGGGGTGGTCCTACCCGACCCGGCGTCTTGGTTGGTGCCTTGGCGGGGCGGAGCGCCCGCGCGTTGGCGGTGGTGGTTTGTAAAACGGGCGCGGGCTCTCGCCTTCCCGCGCCCGGTGGTTCTCGCCGACGTTGGCGAGGAACCCTCCCGAAGTCCCGGCGCCGCCGGTGGGCGGGGCCGGGGGATCCGGACTGGTTGGGGACGATGACGATCCAGTCCGGGATTGTGTTCGCGCCACGATCGCGCACGGGGGAGGGGTGACCCGTGTTGGTGAGTGCATTCCACTGACACTGCAAGAGCGAGGGCGCGGTTGAACGGCTCGGAGTCCGCTCGGTTGTTGGGTTCCTTTGGACCCGGGGGTTGGCCGAGGTTGGCCGGGGGTTGGTGTGGTTCTTGGACTCCGAATGGTGTTCAACAGTGAGCGTTGTGTGCTCGGCGAGAGATTCGTATGTGTGGTTGGGAAGGATCCGTGATGGGTGAAGATTCAGAACAAATCAATCGGCACTATAGGGCTCAAAAGCGATGCGACATGCGGTAATAATACCATAAAACGGAGATTGCGGAGCGTGGTGTTGGGTGCGCTGTGGGGGTGAAAAAGTGTGCGAGATCTTGTCGTGGGGATGGGATTTCGGGCGCGGGTGGTGGGTGATGTGCTTGCGGGTGCGGTGTCGTGGATCCGGGGGTGGGATTGGGTTGGGATGAGGTTGTGGTCTGGGGTTGGGGTGTGTTGGGTGTGCGGGGGGTGGTGTGGGGGGTGCTTTCGGACGGGGAATTGCATGAGATTCGGTTTGCGGGTCAGAAGGTGATTGACCTGAGAAACGGGAGTGTGGTAGTTTGTTGTGTCGTTTGGGCCGCAAGAGGGGCGGTGTTGTGGCGGCAGCTCGTTCGGGTACTGTCTGGAGATGAGAGCCATGTTTGGGAAGATGACTGGGGTTTCGCCGGCGGTGTGTGTGTCGTTGTTGATGCTCGGGGGCGTGGGTGTGTCGAGCGCTTCGGGTCAGATTTCCTTTTCGGAGGAGGCGGCGGCGCGTGGGGTGAGCTTCCTCGAGGGGCCGACGAATGTGCGTTGGGGCGGTGGGATGGCGTTGGTGGATCTGGATATGGACGGGGATCTGGACATGGTGCTCGGGGGTGGGTTCGGGAACCTTGTGGCGTTGTATGAGAATGATGGGACGGGGAACTTCACGTCTCGTTCGACGGGTTCGGGGATTCTTCCGATCGCGACATCGACGGTGACGTGCGCGGATTATGACCGGGACGGGGATCCGGATTTGTTCCTGGGTGGTTGGCTCATGGAGAGCAAGCTGTACCGGAACAACGGGGACTTCACGTTTACGGATGTGTCGGCGGAGTCCGGGCTGAACATTCTGGGTGCGGCGATGGGATCGTCGTGGGGTGACTTCAACAACGACGGGTTTTTGGATCTGTACATCCCGACGAGGACGGGGACGAACGGGTTCTACCTCGAGAACCAGTTGATGCGGAACAACACGAACGGGACGTTCACGAATGTGGCGACCTCGGTGGGTGTGGAGTCCACGGGTGATCCGACGTTGCTCAGCGCGTTCTTCGATTTCGATCGTGACGGGGATGACGATCTGTATTTGGGGACGGACAAGGGGAGCGCGACCACGATGTGGTTCAATCGTCTGTACCGGAACAACGGTGACGGGACGATGACGGAGATCACGGAGGCGGCGAATGCGCGTGCGGATATCGACTGCATGAGTATCGCTGTCGGGGATGTGAACAACGACGGGTTCTACGACTTGTACATGTCGGACGCGACCCGGAACCCGTTCCTGATTCAGGATGGGAACGGGGTGTATGTGGATTACGCGGACGAGGCGGGGGTTGGAGACGGTGATTTCTCGTGGGGTTCGGTGCTTGCGGACTTCGACAACGACACGATCCTGGATCTGTTCGTGACGAGCACGGATTCGTCGAACTCGCTGTACCAGGGTGTGGCGATGGCGGATTGGCCGATGCCTGAGGTGACGGTTTCTGCTGGTGTGGAGTTCGAGGGTGAGTGCTTCACGGTTGCGACGGGCGATGTGAACGGGGACGGGCTGCTGGACATGCTTGTGGGTCAGGCGTTTGGGCCGTACCGGTTGTACATCAACACGTCGTCTGCTGGGAACCAGTGGGTCCGGTTTGTGGTGGATGGGACGGGGACGTATTCGACCCGTGGTGTGGGGACGTGTGTGAGTGTGCAGGCCGGGGGGAAGACCCAGACGGCGCAGGTCCGTTCGGGTGTGCACTACAAGGTGTCTGAGGACGAGTCGGTGCACTTCGGTCTGGGGACGAGCACGGTGATCCCGATCGTGGATGTGTACTTCCCGGGGAATGTGCATCGTCGGATGACGGGTGCTCCGGCGGGGTACTCGTGGACGATCTACCCGGAGGAGCGCTTGGGCGATGTGGATGGGGACGGGGAGATCGCGTTCTGGGAGGTTCGTGCGGCGTTGGCGGCTTACACGGGTTCCGGGGTGAAGATCGAGCCCGGGGCTGAGATTTTCGACATGGACGGGGACTTCGACGTCGATTACGATGATGTGGCCCTGATGGGCTACAAGTTTGTTGATCCGGCTGGGCCTCGGGGTCCTCGTCGGCGGTAAGACATGAACTTGTCGGCGGGAACGCTGATGAGCGGAGGATACGGGATGGAACTGATGTCACGTGTGGCGATGGGTGCTCTGGGTCTTGCGGCTTCGGCGACGATGGCCGGCGGTCCGAGCGGTGGGCCGTACTCGATTCCGTGGTCCACGATCGATTCGGGTGGGGTGCTGAATGCGAGCGGCGGCTCGTACACGCTGAGCGGGACGATCGGTCAGCCCGATGCGGGACCGACGCAGAGCGGCGGTTCGTACTCGCTCGACGGTGGGTTCTGGGCCGGCGTTTCGGGTGAGCCTTGTATCCCGGACTTCACGGGTGATGGTGAGCTGGACTTCTTCGACATCAGCGCGTTCTTGACGCTGCTGGGCGCGGAGGATCCTCAGGCGGATCTGACGATGGACGGGAACTGGGACTTCTTTGATATCTCGATGTTCCTGAACCTGTTCTCGATGGGCTGCCCGTAAGTCGATCGGTATTGAATGGATGAATGCAGCGCGTCCTTTCGGGGACGCGTTGTTGTTTTTGAGTGGGTGTGGGTGTGGGGTGCGTGCGGGGGGTGGATCAGGGATCGGCGAGGGAGAGCGCGTCCAGGACGGTGGGGTGGTCGAGGGGGGTGATCTCGTGGACCCGGACGGTCCCGAAGTCTTGGGTGAAGTGGTGGAGGGGTGAGGAGTCGGGGAGCGCGGGCGCGTCGAGTCCTTGGGGGACGAAGAAGGCGAGGACGGGTTCGGAGGAGGGGGCGCGCGCGAGGAGGACGCGGATCTGGGGCGGGGGGGTTGTGCCCGGCTCGGGGGTGGTGTAGGGGACCCGGTGGGCGCGCCATCCGACGAGGGTGGTGGGGGTGGTGAAATCGGCGTTGATGGGTTCGTGGAAGAGGTCCTGGGTGTAGGCGAGGAACTTCTCGGGGGTGTCGCAGACGACGTGGGGTTCGAGGGCGATGGTGAGGGCTTGGTAGTCCTGCGCGGCGTTGAAGGTGTGGGGGGGGAGGGGGGCTTTGGGGGTGAAGGTGCTGGAGGGGGTGGGTCGCGCGAGGGTGATGACGACGGCGCTGGCGCTGATGAGGAGGGTCGCGGCGATGGCGATGGGGATCCAGGGTGATCGGCGTTTGGGCGCGAGCGCGAGGGGTGCGGGCGCGGTGTCGGAGGCGAGACGGGTGAGGGAGTCGTCGATCGCGCGGAGGGTGTCGAGACGGGCGCGGAGCGCGGGGTCGGACTCGAGTTTGGATTCGAGGTCGGCGCGCTGGGTGGATGAGAGCTCGTTGTCGAGGTAGGAGAGGAGCGCTTCGTCGAGTTCGCTCCGGGGGATCGGGGGGGTCGGGTTGTGGGGGTTGGTGGTCATGGGGTGTTGGTGTCTGGTGATTGAAGGAGGTCGAGGAGCTTGAGGCGCGCCCGTCGCGCGTGGGAGCGCGCGGTGGGTTCGGGGATATCGAGGATGGTGGCGATGGTGGCGTAGTCGTGGTTCAGGACGGTTTTGAGGAGGAGGCAGCAGCGTTGTTCGGGGGTGAGCTCGTCGAGGGCGCTGCGGAGTCGGTCGTCGAACTCGGTGGGGAGGTGGATGTCGGGGCGCGCGGGGGTGGTGGAGGGTTTGAGCCCGGTGTTGGGGGTCGCGGCGGTGTTGTGTGCGGAGTTCCGGGTGGGGGCTGCGTTGCGGAGGCGTTTGGTGTGTCGTGATTCGGATCGGCGGAGGTTTCGCGCGGCGTTTCGGACGATGGTGGAGGCCCAGGCTGGGAAGTTGGTGTTTGGGGTGTAGGTGGTGGAGGCGCGGAGGGCGGTGATGGTTGCGGATTGGAGGGCGTCGTCGGCGAGGTCGAATCCGACTTCGGAGGCGGCGACGAGGCGGAGGGTGGGGCGGTGGTGTTCGAAGAGGGACGCGAGCGCCTCGGGGTCGAGGGAGGGTGTGGGCGCGGGATGGGCGTTGTGGGGGTTCATCGTGAAGCGGGGTGCGATGGGGGCACAGATGACCATGGTACGTCGCTCCGTGGGGGGTTG
>JALUWX010000041.1 GCA_027019265.1 Phycisphaerales bacterium | reverse complement strand
CTCACGCTCGAGCATCACCGCATCCGCAGGCCGCTCCCTCGACACCACCGCCCCGTCATCAATCCACCGGAACGGCTCATTCCCGATATCCCGGTTCCCCACCCGGTACAGCGCCCGAGGCGCGATCCCATCGCCCCCCTCGTCGTGCTCCACCCTGATCCCCATCACCACCGACCCATCATCCAGCGTCAACCGCTCGATCGGCGCCGGCCAAAACGTCCTGCTCCCGCTCACCACCACCATCGCCGCAAGCGCCCCGATCATCACCAGACACAGCACCAACGCCCCACCCGTCAACCACACCATGGGCTCACCCACCGCGCTCGGAAGCGTCCGCCGCACCTGGTGCGTACCGCCACCCGAAGGCGCGGCGCTCACGTCCACACCCACCCCCGACCGCATCGCGCTGGCGCTCCCCGTCTCACTCACAGCCCCGCGTTCCTCCCCCGCACGACACGCCGCACGACCTCCGCGCTCGTGTTGATCACGAACGTCATCAAGAACAACACCAACCCACACAAGAACAACACCCGATAGTGCGTCTCGTCCTTCGGCGCTTCAGGCAGCTCCACCGCGATGTTCGCCGCGAGCGTCCTGAACCCCGAGAAGATGTTCCAATCCATCGAAGGCGTATTCCCCGTCGCCATCAGCACGATCATCGTCTCCCCCACCGCGCGACCGAACCCGATCATGCACGCCGAGAATATCCCCGAAGCCGCAACCGGGAACACCACCCGTGTCGCCGTCTGCCAAGGCGTCGCCCCCGCGCCCAGCGAAGCAAACCGGAGCGAGTTCGGAACCGCCTGCAGCGCATCCTCCGAGATCGTGAAGATGATCGGGATCACCGCGAACCCCATGATCACCGCCACCACAAACGTGTTCCTGGGCGAGAACGTCCCGAACACCGAGTCCCGCGGATCCATCCCCACCGCCGCAAGCAGATGCGCCCCCACAAACGCGAACCCCAACGCGAGCCCCGCGCACACCACAAACTTCCCGAGCACCCACACCCCGATCATCACGTGCGACTTCGAAGCCAGCTTCAGATCCATCGCCCGGCGCACAAACACCGCCTGCGCGATCCAAACCCCGATCGCGCACAACGGGAACAACGCGATCACCCACCCGGGCTCCGCCCCCCCGTACTCACCATTGAGCCACCGACGGATATCCGCCCCCCCCACATACCCATCCTCACCCGCACCCGGCGCAAACAACACCCCCTCCACCCAAGGCCCCACCAACCACGACACCAGAATCCCGAGCCCCAACGTCCCGAACACCATCGTCAAATGCTGACCCGTCCGGAGCTTCCGCCGCGCCCCGATCGGAGCCAGCTGCCACACATGCGCCCCCAGCAAAATCACCAGCGGCACAATCAGAATCCCCACCAAAAAACTCGGCAACCAATCCCGCACATACGGCGCCACCACAATCGCTGCGATAAACCCCAGCACCACCGAAGGAAGCGAAGCCATCAACTCCACCGTCGGCTTCACAAACCGACGAACCCGCTTCGACAAAAACTCGCTCGAATACATCGCCGCAAGCACCGCAACCGGAATCGCGAACAACATCGCGAACACCGTCGCCTTCAGCGTCCCAAAGATCAGCGGCACAAGGTTCAACTTCACCTCCGAAGCATCGCTCCCCGAACTCGACTGATACACATACGCAGGTTCCGCGAGCCCCTCGTAGTGCACCTTCCCAAAGAGCGCCTTCACCCCGAACTCCGGATACCCCTCCTCATACGACACCCGCTCGTACGTCCCCCCATCACCCCACAACACCAGCGTGTCGTTCCTCGGACCCATCGCCACCACCGAAGCCCCCGGAGCTTCACTCCGGAAGTTCGCCACAATCTTCTCGCTCGTCATATGACGGAGCGTCAGCATCCCCGACTCATCGAGCATCGAGATCGTCCGATCCCTCGAGCTCGGGGTCAGATCCACGATCGCCCCCTCCCCGCCCTTGAACTCGTGCGAACGTACCAACGCCGCCTTGTCCCCGAACCGATCCGACTCATCCAACGTCACATGCCACGCCTGCACCCGCCCCGTGTCATCCCCGAACACAAGCGTCATCCCCCCGAACAACATCTCCACCCCCGACACCACACCCCCATCACCAAGCGTCTCCACCCGCTCCCGCTCCACAAACCCCTCAGACCCCTCGCGCGAAGCCCGAACCAACGTCCCGTCCCGACCAAGCACCAGCAGATTCGCACCATCCGCCGTGATCTTCACATCCGCAACATCCATCCCCCCATCAACCACAAACGACGTCTCCCGAAGCCGTGTCCTCGGCGCCCCACCCCCCAGCGGCCGGATCGTCCGAACACTCGACACCACCACCGTCCCGTCCTCACGAAGCGCCGCAAGCGTCGTCTTCCCCGTCGGGTCCACCCGGTAGTCCAGCATCACCACCCCGCCCGACCCCGCACCGAGCTTCACCGGATCCCCCAGCGTCTCCTCCACCCGGACAAACCGGGTCCGCCCATCATCGAGCACCTCACCAAGCCCGATCCACCCCTCCCCGATCTCAGCCCCCGCTTCGAGCAGCTCCGTCTCGAACTCCACCGATCCGAGCCGCACCGTCCCATCCCCGTACCCCTCCGCAAGCAACCCACCGTTCCGCGCCACCGACCACGCCGTCG
>JALUWX010000040.1 GCA_027019265.1 Phycisphaerales bacterium | reverse complement strand
CCCCCCCGTCGAAGCCGACCACGACCGCCTCTCCCAAGCCATCCACAACCTTCTGGGCAACGCCATCAAATACACCCCCCAAGGCGGGACCGTCTCCGTCTCCCTCACCTTCGATCCCGACAACTCCATGATCGTCAAGGTCACCGACACCGGGATCGGGATCTCCCATGAAGACCAAGCCCGCATCTTCGAACGCTTCTGCCGCGCCACCGACAAACGCGTCGAATCCATTACAGGCACCGGGCTCGGGCTCTCCATCACCAGGGAGATCGCCCGGATGCACGGCGGAGATCTCACCGTCGAGTCCCAACTCGACCAAGGCTCCACCTTCACCCTCACCATCCCCGCCTCGCGCCAGCCCGCAAAGCAAGCCGCATAAAGGAGCGTCACGATGGAAATCGACCTCCAAACCATCGGCGCCGTGAGCGTGATCCGTCCCCTCGGACCCATCACAAACCCCGAAGACGCGACCCAGTTCAAAGACCGCGCCCTCGAAACCATCGCCCTCTCCAAAGGCCGCCTCGTCATCGACGCCGAAGAGCTCTCCTACGTCGATTCCGCCGGGCTCGAAGCCCTCCTCGATGTCGCCGAACACCTCGAAGCCCTTGGCCAAGGCCTCAAACTCGGAGAGGTCAACGAAACCCTCCAAGACGCAATCCGCGTCACCAAACTCACCGACCACTTCGAACCCTACGACTCCGTCCAGGACGCCGTCAGGAGCTACCGCTGAGATGACCCGCGTCAACGACGCCATCCAGACCCTCGAACCCTCCGCGAAGCGCCCGCGCCTCGTCGGGGAGGTCCTCATCTCCGAAGGCCACATCACCGAGGAGCAGCTCGAAGACGCGCTCGTCCAGCAACGCGCCTCCGGGAAAAAGCTCGGCCAGCAACTCGTGGACTCCGGAGCCGTCTCCTCAACCATCCTCCTCCAGTCCCTCGCACGCTGTCTCGGGGTCCGCCCCATCCGTCTCCGCCACGGGCTCATCGATCCCGCGCTCCTCAAAGTCATCGAGCCCGACGAATGCGAGCGTCTGGGCGTCCTCCCCATGTTCAACATCCGCGGCGTCATGACCGTCGCGATGACCGAACCCCAGAACCTTCCCCTCGTCGATCAAATTGCCGCACGCGCCGGATGCGAAATCAACCCCGTCCTCGCGCTCGAAGAGAATATCAACGAGTACATCCGAAAGTACTCCGCCGGCAACGTTGACATCAACGAGTTTCTCACCACCCTCTCCGAATCCGATGTCGAAGTCGTCGAACGAGAAGCCGTTGACGAAGACCCCACCACCGACCTCTCCCAGATGGTCGAGGGGTCGCCCATCATCAACCTCGTCAACGTCGCCCTCCTCTCCGCCGTCAAAGACGGCGCCTCCGATATCCACATCGAACCAGACAAAACAGGCACACGCATCCGCTACCGCATCGACGGATCACTCCGCGAGCTCATGCGTCCCCCGCACGGCATGCACGCCGCCATCGTCTCCCGTATCAAAATCATCGGGAAAATGGACATCTCCGAGAAACGCCTCCCCCAGGAAGGCCGCGTCCGCATCGTCGCCGAAGGACGAGAGATCGACCTCCGTGTCTCGAGCATCCCCACACTGCTGGGCGAGAAACTCGTGATCCGCGTCCTCGACAAGTCCAACCTCAACGTCCGGATGGAAGAACTCGGGTTCCGCCCCGAGATCCTCGAACGCTTCAAGCGCGTCCTCAAGCTCTCCCACGGGATGCTCCTCGTCACCGGACCCACCGGGTCGGGCAAGACCACCACCCTCTACTCCGCGCTCGATCTCATGTCCTCGCCCGAGACAAACATCGTCACCGTCGAGGACCCCGTCGAATACCAGCTCGACATGGTCAACCAGATCCAGGTCCACGAGAGCATCGGACTCTCCTTCGCGCGCACCCTCCGCTCCATCCTCCGCCAAGACCCCGACGTCATCATGATCGGGGAGATCCGCGACCAGGAAACCGCAACCGTCGCCGTCCAGGCCTCCCTCACCGGGCACTCCATGCTCGCCACCCTCCACACCAACGACGCGCCGGGCGCCATCACACGACTCGTGGACATGGGGGTCGAGTCCTATCTCCTCTCCTCCGCCCTCAACGGCGTCGTCGCCCAACGCCTCGCCCGGACCATCTGCCCTTCCTGCGCCACCTCCTACTACCCCTCCGAACAGGTCCTCGAAGACGCAGGCCTCCAGCACATGTCCGGACGACCCTTCCGCAAAGGCGCGGGCTGCGCCACCTGCCATCACTCCGGGCTCAAAGGACGACTCGGGATCTACGAGTTCATGGAAGTCACCCCCGAACTCCGCAAACTCATCTACCTCAACGCCTCCAAGCACGAGCTCCGCGCCATGCTCGCAAAGCAAGGCCAGCTCTCCCTCCGAGAAGAAGGCGTCAAAATCGCCATCGACCACAAAACCTCCCTCGAAGAAGTCCTCCGCGTCACCAAGAACGACGACGTCGATGAAGACGAAGAACCCTTGCCCGAAATCATGCCCGAGCCCGGCCAAGAACAAGGCAAGGAGGCCGCATGAAGTTCCACTACGACGCCTACACCAAATCCGGAGATCACAAGTCCGGAACCATCGAAGCCGCCGAGCAAAAAGAAGCGGAAGATTCGCTGCGCAAACGCGGCCTCCTCGTCACCAGCATCTCCGCCCAATCCGACACAAAAAGCACCACCACCGCCAAGCACGCACACAGCAACGCCGCCGCACAGAACAAGTCGCGTATCCCCGTCAAAGTCGTCGCCGACTTCGCGCGCGAACTCTCCGTCCTCGTCGCAACGGGCACCCCCATCATCGATGCCATCGAAGCCATCGAGTCCCAGTGCCCCCAGGAAAACTTCAAAACCGTCCTCGCACGCCTCCGAACCCGACTCGAAGAAGGCGACTCCCTCGCTGACGCCATGACCGCCCAGGTCAAAGTCTTCGGCCATGTCTTCTGCGCCCTCGTCGCCGCCGGCGAAACCTCGGGCAACCTCGACGCCATGCTCAACCGTGTCGCCAAGCTCCTCCGCCAGGAAGCCAAAATCCGCGCCAACATCGCAGGCGCCATGCTCTACCCCGCACTCCTCTCCTTCGTCTCCGTCGTCGTCCTCGGCCTCATGCTCGGGGTCGTCCTCCCACGATTCGCCGGGCTCTTCGAATCCCTCGACTCCCCCCTCCCCGCAACCACAAAGTTCCTCATGGCCCTCTCCAACCTCATGCTCGGATACTGGTGGGCCCTCATCCCAGCATTCGCCGTCGCAGTGGGGGGCGCTGTCATGTGGGTCCGCTCACCCAAGGGCACCGCCACCGTCGAACGCGCATCCCTCAAACTCCCCGTCCTCGGCCCAACCGTCCGCTCCATCCAAACCGCACGCATCTTCCGGGTCCTCGGGCTCCTCCTCGAATCCAAGGTCCCCATCCTCGAATCCATCGAACTCACCCAACGCTCCGTCTCCAACACCCTCTACAAAACCATGCTCGAACGCGCCGAAGACGCCGTCACCATCGGAGAACCCGTCTCCAACGCCCTCGCGTCGGGCTCCCTCATCGTCCCCAGCGCCATCGAAGCCGTCCGCAACGGCGAACGCTCCGGCCGCATGGGCCCCGTCATGGTCCAACTCGCAGACCACCTCGACGAAGAGAACGAAACCGTCATCAAATCCATCTCCTCCATCGTCGAACCCGTCATCATGATCGCCCTCGGCCTCATGGTCGGGTTCGTCGCGATCTCCATGTTCCTCCCCCTCTTCGATCTCACAGCCAGCGCGGGAGGACACTAACCATGCCCCTCGCTCGCTCCTCCATCAAGCGATACTCACTCATCGGGATCGAGCCCGACCCGCGCGAGCTCCGCTGCGTCCAGTTCGACCAAGCCACAGGCAAACTCCACGCCGCCGCGATCATCCCCCGCGCCTCGAGCGAAGCCATCCCGAGCCAGGACGAGCTCTCCAGACTCCTCGATACCCTCTGGCGCAGAGGCTTCGAGAACACCCGCATCGCCATCACCCCCCCCTCGGGCTCCAGCTCCTACCACATCCTCGAGCTCCCCCCCGAAGAATCCGGAGCCCCCATCGCCCAGCTCGCCCGCGCCGAGATCGCACGCTCCGGCGCGCACAAAACACCCGACATCGAAATCGGCTACTGGACCCTCCCCGACAAACCGGGCACGACCACCCGATACGCGCACTCCTCCGAGACCGCGCCCATCGACCAAACCGCGGACACCTTCGAACACGCCGGTTTCGTCGTCGAGCGCGTCGTCCCAGCGGGCTCCGCCCTCCAACGCGCCGCCATCGAGAGCGTCGAACTCGACAACGACGCCATCCACTGCGTCACCGACATCGGGTGGAACCGCTCCATCATCGTCGTCTCCATCGGAACCACCCCCGTCTACACACGCAGAGTCGCGCGGGGCGCCCGCCACGCGTTCGACTACCTCCACACCAAGCACCCCGCGTCGGACCAGGTCACCGCGCAGCTCCTCGAGCCCCTCGACCGGGACAACCCCCTCTCGCGCACCCTCCGTCCAGCGCTCGCCTCCATGATCACCCCCATCACCGAGCAGCTCGACACCGCCCTCACCTACGTCTCCCAGATCCACCGATTCGCCCCCTTCGGGAACGCCCTCCTCTCCGGATACTTCGCCACCCACAACATCACCCTCGAAGCCATCACCAACCGCACCGCCATGCGCGCCTCCACACTCACCTGCGCCCAGCCCGAAGACACCAGCTCCCTCGTCTCCCCCAAGCCCCACACCATCGCCCGCCTCGCCCTCGCCGCCGGGCTCGCTCTGGGAGACTCGTGATGACACAGCCCTACCCATTCGTCGTCAATCTCATCCCCAATCGCCGCATCCGCCGCCGCGCCGCGATCGTCGCCGTCCGCAGGTGGTCCATCGCCATCCTCGTCACCGCCCTCGCCGTCGCCCTCCCCGCAAACGCCCTCGCGCTCCACCAACGCGCCGCGGCCATCCCCGCAAAGTCCAGCGTCGTCTCCGTCACCTCCGAGCTCGACACCGTCCGCTCCGCCATCCCCGACCTCAAAGCACGCCAGAGCGAACTCGACCGACAACACGCCGAACAACGCCTCGCGGACTCCCGGGTCGATTGGCACAGCTTCCTCACCCTCCTCGCGCCCCACATCCCCGACAACGCACACCTCGAAACCTTCACCGCCTCCATCCAGCGCGAAGAAACCATGGACGCCATCCTCATCAACACCCGTATCCGCACCCGCTCCCTCTCCGAAGCACGAGACGCCCTCGTCACCCTCGAGAACACCGGGCTCTTCGCCTCCGTCGAGATGATGGAATCCCGACAAGTCCAGACCGGACCCGACGTCGCCGTCCTCTCCTCAATCCGCGCCCGGATCGAAGCCCCCCACAAACAAACCAAACCCGACCCCAAGGACACCAACGGATGAGCGTCAAGGAACACATCCACGACATCACCCCCCTCCACGCCCACATCGCGGGCGCCCTCATCCTCAGCGCCCTCACCGCCACCTCCCTCGGCTTCCTCGCAAGCGCCTGGTCCGACCGGAGAGCCGAAATCTCCACCACCAACACCACGCTCTCCAGTCTCGAACAAGAACTCGACCGCGCACGCGCCCTCCGCGCCGACCTCATCCGTGTCGTCCACGACCGGGAAGCCTCCATCACACCCCACCCCGAATACATCCGCCCTACAACCACCAACGAGCTCGCCGCAGAGCTCGCCGCGCTCGCAGAACGCAACGCCGTCCGGGTCGAATCCCTCGAACCCGACACCCGATCACCAAACCCGGACATCGTCCCGATCCGCATCGCCCTCATCGCGACCTTCGCCGACCTCGATGCGTGGCTCACCACCCTCCACACCCACTACCCCGACACACACATCCAATCACTCGAGATCCGCACCACCTCGCCCGATACCCCGGAACTCAACGTGAATATCCGCATCGACTGGCACAAACCCACGATCTCCTGACCCAACCCAAAACTTCTCCCGCCGGTTCCCTTGCACCCCAACAAATCGCTTCGGACATTCCCCCCCATGGGACTCTCAACCGAACGCAAAGTCTTCCTCGCCATCCTCGGCCTCGCCGGACTCTCCCTCGTCATCGACCAGGGATTCCTCCAGGGACCCGACGAAGCAGGCGCAGGGATCCTCGATCTCTCACAGGTCATCGATGAACCCATCGAATCCGCCACCGCAGACCTCGCCTCCTCCATCAAGGCCTCCATCTCCACCGCGCTCAACGACCGCCTCACCAAAGCCATCGAGTCCTCCGACCTCTCCAGGGACCCCAGCACCCTCTTCTTCGAACCCAAGCCCATCCCCGAGCCCACCGAGGATCCCAAGCTCACCACCATCACCTCAAAGCCCCTTCCCACCATCCCCACACCAACCCTCACAGACCTCCCGACCCTCACATCCTGCATGCCCTCACGCACCGGGCAATCCGGCGCCATCCTCAACGGCAAGCTCTACCTTGTCGGCCAGACCACCCCCGAAGGCTTCACCCTCATCAAGGTGATCGAGCGTCAAGCAATTGTCGAACGCAACGACCGAGAATACACACTCTCCGTCCCCGCAAAGCAATGAGCATGAGTGGCTCCCCTGAGCCACATCCCCCAATCACACATTAATCATGCACCTCAACATCAACACACCCAACGAGATCGCCGATGTCCACAGTGTTGTCATCAACACCACCGTCGCCGATTGATCGAAGGAGGCTCGGCACATGTTCGCTCTCAATACAATCCGTCCGACGAGCTCCCGCAAAGCGTTCTCGCTCATCGAACTCGTCATCGTCGTCGTCATCATCGGGATCATCGGCGCCATCGCCATCCCCCGCATGAGCCGCGGTGCCGCAGGCGCAGCAGACTCAGGCCTCATCGCCGACCTCGCCGTCGTCCGCTCCGCCATCGACCTCTACAAAGCCGAGCACGGCGGAGACCTCCCGGGCTTCGCCACCTTCGAAGCCCAACTCACCACCTACTCCGACGCGCTGGGCAACACCCAAGCCACCAAGGACTCCACCTACTACCTGGGCCCGTACCTCCGAGAAATCCCCACCCTCAAGGTCGGATCCAACAAAGGCAAGTCCGCCCTCGTCGCAACCCAAGGCGGCACCACCGCCGGATGGGTCTACGACGCATCCACCGGAAACTTCTCCGCCAACCTCCCGGGCACCGAAACCGACGCCCAAGGCACCGCCTACAACGCCTACTAAACCAGAACGGACCCATCGCACGATGGTTCGCGCACCCAACCAACACGCACCCCGTCCATCCAAGGCCGGGGTGTTTCTCCATCCACACCGAGCCGCCTTCTCACTCCTCGAACTCGTCATCGTCCTCGCCGTCCTCGCCGTCGCCTCCCTCATCGCCGTCCCCAGCTTCGTCTCCGCAGCCGCCGGCCGGGAACTCAACGCCGCGCAGCAAACCCTCCTCGCCGACATCCAAGCCGCAAAGCTCCGAGCCCGTCGCACCTCCACCACACACACCATCAAGTTCTACCCGAGTTCCAACCGCTACATCATCGCCGAAGGCACCGACATCGAACGCGAAGACGTCATCCTCACGCGCGACCTCGCCGACACCCCCTTCAACCTCTCCCTCGAATCCACCACCCTCGACGGGGATGTCGCCATCATCACACCACTCGGAGACGTCTACCCCGAGTTCGACGTCGATCTCCTCAACCAGGGAACCACCATCACCGTCGAGATCGAAGGCCTCCCGGACCAAGGCGCACCCGTCATCACCCTCGACGTCGGTGATATCGCCACACTCAAAGCCGACACCGCCGCCGCCGCATCGGTCATCGTCGGGCTCGGAAAATGAACACCACACCCCGAACAACCCGAAACCCGCGCCGCGCCTTCACCCTCATCGAGTCCGTGATCGCCATCGCCGTCTCCGCCATCATCCTCTCCGGGCTCAGCGCCGCGATCCTCGTCGCCTCCCGCGCCATCCCCACACCCTCCGAGATCGGAACAACCGACCAGCAAGTCATCGATACCCTCAACCGTTTCCGATCCGAACTCCGCCTCGCCTCCAAAATCCAGATGAAAGCCACCGCCGCCGGCGTCCAGTTCACCCTCACCATCAACGCCCCCTCCGTGGACAACGCCCCGACCACCGTCGTCTACCGATACAAATCCGCCGACGGCACACTCGACCGGAAACAGGACTCCGAAACCGAAAGGGTCTTCCTCTCGGGGCTCTCCGACGTAGACGCAAACGTCGCCTCCGAAGACGGCCGCGCCCGCACCGTGACCATCCGTTTCAAAGCCGAAGGAACCATCCAGAACAGCTTCGAGTTCATCGCAACGCTCCCCAACAACCCGGAGCTCCAGTGATGCACACCCTCCCCCAGCGCCGCGCCATCGCCCTCATCGAAACCGTCATCGCGATGCTCCTCATCGCCTTCGTCCTCATCTCGAGCATCCAGATCGTCGCCCCCATCGTCCGCTCCTCCCACGTCCACACCGACCGACTCGTCGCCGCGAACCTCGCGAGCGAACTCGCCGAAGAGATCGCCACCAAGCACTTCATCGACCCCGCCGAAGACGACCCCGACACCCTGGGCCCCGAAGCCGACGAACGACCCGCAAACCGTCTCGACTTCGACGACATCGACGACTACCAGAGCTGGAGCGCCTCCCCACCCCGCAACTCCCAGAACGACGACATCACCACCCTCGCCGGGTGGACCCGCTCCGTCAAGGTCGTCCACGCAGACCCCGCAGACCCCAACAACGACTCCGGGACCTACACCGGGGTCAAACGAATCACCATCGTCGTGAGCAAGAATGGGACCGAGCTCGAACGCAGAGTCCTCGTCCACACCGCCGCCGCCGACAAACTCGGCTTCCTCGTCACCCCCCTCGATATCGACACCATCGTCGGAGGGAGCTAACCATGCAACACACCTCCCGTCGCGCCTCCATCTACGTCATCACCGTCATCACCGTCGCGATGATCGTCTCCCTCATCCTCATCGGGACCATCCTCCGAAACGCCTACAACGCCAGCGCCAACTCCATCGCCGCGCTCAGCGCCGACACCGCGTCCCTCAACGCCGGTGTCGAACTCGCCCTCGCATCCGTCCTCGACGACCCCGACTTCCGCGAAAACGCAAAGACCGGAACCGTCTACCCCAAAACCGTCATCGACGACACCCAGTACACCACCGTCGTCTACGACGCCGCAACCCAATCCAAAGCCACCGACGACACCGAGATCTACCGCATCACCGTCAACGCCGTCAACGACTACACCCAGCAACACGCCCTCTTCGACGTCCAGCTCAGCACCTACGAATACACCACCCACATCTCAGACATCAGCGCCGAACACTACTGGCCCCTCACCGACGCCACCAAGGCCGCCACCGCCGCCGAAGATATCAGAGGAAACGACGGCACATACCTCGAAGCCAACGCCGGCGCCGGGCTCAACGACGAAGGCGCCCCCGTCCCCGTCTTCACGAACACAAACGACGAGATCGAGATCCCCTGGAGCGTCTACTTCAAGCAAAGCACAGGCTCCCTCTCCTGCTGGATCTACTTCACCGGCCCAACCAACGACTACGTCTTCTATCCATTCCTCGGAATGCAGTACGAGTCCGGAGGAGATCCCAACCTCAACTGCGCCATCATCAACGGCGCCCTCTGGGTCTACGTCAACGACACGGGCTCCTACAGCTTCTCAAAGATCGCATACACGGGCTTCAACGCCGTCACCGCCAACACATGGCACCACATCGTCGTCACCTGGGGCAACAACAGACTCCGCGCCTACATCGACGGAACCCAAGTCGCATACAACAGCTCCAACAACGACGGCGTCGATACCGACTCCCCATTCTCCGGAGGCGAACAACCCCTCCGTGTCGGCGCCGGATACGACTTCGGCTCCCCCTCGAACAAACGCGGGTTCCTCGGATCCGTCGCCCACCTCGCCTACTACGACGACGACCTCACCGACGACGAGATCGCCGACCTCGCCGCCATCCGACCCGACGAAGTCAGCGCCCAGATCGTCGAAGCGAGCTGGACCCCCCTCCACGATCAATAAGCAAAGCAACCCGAGCCATACACCCGGGTCAGCCACATCACATCACCATGGAAAAGCAGCGGGGGACCCCCGCCGCGATCAAGCCGCAGCGCGGATCTTCGTCTGCGCCTTCGCCCGACTCACCGCAGCGTCATACGGCCCGAAGTCCAGCGCCAGGAACGGCGCCACCATCGCCGGATCAAACTGCGAACCCGAGCACCGCTCGAACTCCGCGAACACCTTCTCACGAGGCATCGCATCCCGATACGCGCGGTTCGAGCTCATCGCATCGAACGTATCCGCAAGCGCCAGGATCCGAGCGATCTCGGGGATGTTCTCCCCCGAAAGCCCCGCAGGGTAACCGCCCCCGTCCCAACGCTCGTGGTGATGCTCCACCCCCGGGATGATGTCCGTCAGACTCGGGATCCCGTCAAGCATCCGCGCCCCGATCGTGGGGTGCTTCTTGATCAGCCCGAACTCCTCGTCCGTCAACCGCCCGTCCTTGCAGAGCACCGACTCCGGAACACCGATCTTCCCGATGTCGTGCAGGATCCCGCAAAGCCGGACCCGCTGCGCCGCCTCATCGTCATACCCGAGCGAACGCGCCAGCGCCTCGCTCAGCATCGCGACCCGCTCCGAGTGACCCTGCGTATAGGGGTCCTTCGCATCGATCGCGTTCGACAACGCGTTCACCGTCCCGATAAACATCGCGCGCTGCTCCTCGTAGAGCATCGCGTTCTCCAGGAACGAAGCAAGGATCCCCGAGATCGAATCGAGCGTCTTCGTGTCGTGCGAAGACACATAGCTGTCCTCCCCACGCTTCCCCCCGATCACCAACCACCCGAAATGCGTCCCACGCGCACGGATCGGATGACGGATCACCTGCGGCTCAAGCTCCGGGAGCACCCCCATCGAGTCGTACACCGTTGTCTCATCACTCACCGCGATCGGTTCCGAAGACTCGATCATCCGGAGAAGCTCCTGCACCCGCTCGGGCTCGATCTCCAGATCCCCCGACTGCACCACACGATCCCCCTCGATCGGTGCGCCGTCCGAAAGGACACACCCCGCCCACCTGAAGTTGATCGTCACCGAGATCAGCTCGAGCGTCTGCTCCACAAAGGACCTCGGGTCATCCACGCTCCCCATCTCACGACCCAGGATGTGCATCGCCGTCAGCGTCTCGTACGACTCCGAAAGCTGATCCGTGCACGTCTCGATCGATTGCTCCAGCTCCTGCATCGCCCGCTGGTCCTCGTGCACCCAACGAAGCAGCAGCTGCGCCGTCTCCCCGATCGTGTCCCAGGGCTGAACCACCCCGCCGATCGTGTGCGAAAGCGCCGCAAGCGCCAGCGGATCCCCATCGACCCCCTCGCGCAGAATATCCGTCCCCAGCACCTTGGAGGTAAAGCCGACAAGCACACAAAAACCGATCCGACGACCACGATGCTCCACCGGAACCGGCTGCACCCAAAGCCCCGGACTCGGCTCGCAAGCACCGGGCTCGTCCATCGTGGACCAGTACTCCGCGCACTCCACCAACAAACGACGCACCACAGGGCTCGACAACCACATCCGGATCGCCGCAGGCGCGCGAGGATCACTCACCGCCATCCCGTTCACGTCCAACCGCCACACAGAAAAACCAAGCGACTGACACCGCTCAATAAAAACAGCAGGGGTCTCCTGCGGCACCCCCTCGTCGATCTGCAATCTCATGCCGCGTTCTCCGCCGCGCTCTCGCCCAAAATCGCCCCGATCTGATCCACAAGCGATCGCGTCGAGAACGGCTTGCTCAAGAGCGTCCGAATGTTCGTCAGCTCCGCGATCTGCTGCTCCACCACGAACCCCCGCGCCGTCAGCATGATCACCGGAATCCCCTTCGTCTTCTCGCTGCTCCACAAACGAGTCGAAAGCTCGATCCCGCTCATGTAAGGCATCTGAAGATCCGTCACCACAAGGTCGGGCATCACCTCGTGGATCAGCGACAACCCCTGCTGGCCATCCCCGGCCGTATGCACCTCGTACCCGAGCTGCGACAACCGTCGCTCCACCATCCGCGTGATATGCGGCTCGTCATCAACAAGCACCACGCGATACGTCCCGGATGTCTGAGGTGAGGTACTCATAGCGTCACCCCAAGATCGGCAAAACAATCACCCCAAGTGAGTTCTCCCCCTCCAGAACCAGACGATTGGGGGGTATGCCTATACCGGCAGACGCAGATATCGGACCAGCCACCGCGTCCCGAGAACAAACACCGGCGTATCCAACAACGCCGCCAACATCTTAAAGACATACCCCGTCCAGATAAACACCAACAGCTGACCCCAGATCCCCGCGTCCTCATTCACCGGGAGCGCGTGCGCATAGAAGTGCGTGATCAGGATCACCGCCGTCGTATCAACGATCTGCGACACCAGCGTGGACCCGTTGTTGCGGATCCAAAGGTGCTTGCCCCTGGTCAGCCGCTTCCAGAAGTGGAACACATGCACATCCACCAGCTGCGCCACCAGATACGCAATCATCGAAGCCGCAACCGCCCCGAACGCCATCGCCCGAACCTCGAAAAATACCGGAGCACGCCCCGCCTCGTCCAGCACCAACCCCCCATCCGCCCCCCGCGCCTCGAATCCCGGAAGCACACCCCCGAGCCACAGGATCAGCACCACCCACACGTTCAAGAGCAACCCCACCCACACCACCATGCTCGCGCGACGCCGCCCGTACAGCTCCGAGATGAAGTCCGTGCACAAAAACGTCACCGGATACGGGAGCACACCCACAGCCACCGCAAAGGCCGTCACGCCCGGGACCGCCGGATCGAAATCGATCTCGTACAGCTTGATAAACCTCGTGATCCCCAGGATGTTCAGCATCGCAAGCGTCCCCAGGAACACCCCCGAGAGCACCAGGAACACACCCTCCCGACGACGATGAAGCTCCCGCTCCGTCAGCGCCCTCAAACCCGCAAACTCACCCTGCTGACTCGGTAATGGCTCATCCAAATGCTGCATCCCCCGAGCATACCCGACCAGACCCAGCACGATCCCCCTCCCCGTGATACCATCCAGACAATGACCACCCAGACCGCCGATCCGACCGAAGAATCCGCGACCTCCACCACCCCGGAACCGACCTCAGAACCGACCCCGGAGCCGCGCGATCTCAGCGACGACACCCTCGCCGCCCTCGAAGCCGTCCTCCTCAGCGCCGACCGAGCCACCAAACCCCAGACCATCATCGACGCGCTCAAGCTCCTCCCCTACGAAGACGACGCGCTCCAGACCCTCGACGAAAACACCCTCACCCGCGCCATCGCCGCCCTCAACGAACACTACCAATCCACCAACCGCGCCTTCTCCATCGAACGGGTCGCCGCAGGATACCGGGTCATGACCCGACCCGAGTTCGCCCCCGTAATCGCCGCCCTCCAACGCGCCAAAGCCCCCTCCAGACTCACCCGCACCCAGCTCGAAACCCTCGCCATCATCGCCTACCGACAACCCATCACCCGCGCCGAGCTCGAAGCCATCCGAGGCGTCGCATGCGGAGACGTCGTCCGCGCACTCATGGAACGACAACTCGTCAAAATCACCGGCCGCGCCGAAGAACTCGGACGACCCATGCTCTACGGCACAACCCCGCGCTTCCTCGACTTCTTCGGGCTCGCATCCCTCAAAGACCTCCCCAAACCCGAAGACCTCCTCAACCAAGCCACACACGACGAATCATCCCGATGAAAAACGGAGCGCCAATGCACACCCTCCGCCTCACCCTCGCCGCCCTCACCCTCCTCACCCTCACCGCCTGCGGCTCCTCCCGCGCCTACCAAGGCAAAGCCATCGCCGCAAGCGTCGGCCGAGCCATGGTCGTCCCCGAAGACGATTCCCGATTCCAGGACACCCCCGGGATCCCAGGACTCACCGTCACCGCGTCCGACCGAGCCAACCCCGGCCGAGCCCCCGTCGATCTCGCCACCGCCGTCACCGACAAGGACGGCTACTTCCGCCTCTCCTTCAAAGAGATCCCCACCGACCGCATCACCCTCACCTTCACCGCCGACACCATCTACACCGCACGCTCCGCCATCTACATGCCCACCAAAGGCAAAGTCATCCTCGCAACCGTCGTCCCCCTCAACCCCGACGCACACGACTGATCCCAACCAGAACCAACCCCGATCTCCCCCGTACAACATGACATGACGAGCGTGCGCGCCATCAACCTCACACCCACACTCGACACCAAGCCCCACGTCAGACGAGTCGCAGCCCTCACCTTCCCGGGCATCCTCTTCGTCGTCGTCACCCTCTTCCTCGCCCTCGGCGCCATCAACGGCCAGAACAACCTCCTCTTCTGGCTCTTCGGCTTCTGCATCGCCGCCCTCGTCGTCTCCGGGATCATCACCGGAAACGCCCTCATGGGCCTCAAACTCGCCGCCCACACCCCACCCCCCGCGCGAGCCGGCCAGCCCATCGACCTCACCTACACCGTCCAGAACACCGCGCGACTCTTCCCCAACTTCGCCCTCGAGATCACCGAGTTTCGTGATCCCAAATCCATCCTCACCCACAAACACCTCACCGCGCCCGGGGTCCTCCTCCACCTCCCCCAACGCGCCATCGACCGCGCCCCCTCC
>JALUWX010000039.1 GCA_027019265.1 Phycisphaerales bacterium | reverse complement strand
TACCAGCAAACGATCACAACTGAGCTCGCCTGCATTAGTGTTCAGGGTGAATTGATTTCCATCGTGGGTCACTTGGGTGGCTTGCGTGTTGTTTAAAACTCGAATGCCTTCTTTTTCAAAACAGCCCGCCAGTTTTTCACCGATTATGGGGTCTTCACTGTAAAGTAGTGAGTGTCTTGCCAACACGGTGACTTCACTGCCCAATCGTCGGTAAGCCTGGGCAATTTCTAGCGCCACGACCGATGAACCAATCACCACCAGGTGCTGCGGCAATTCCTCGGCAAACAGCGCTTCGGTAGAGGTCCAGTAAGGCGTTTCGGCCAGCCCCTCGATGGGAGGAATGGTTGGCGTGGAGCCAGTGGCGATCAGGATTTTATCAGCAAAGATTTCCTGCTCAGTGCCATCATTTTTTCTGACTATCAGGGTGTTTGCATTTTTAAATTGCGCCCAACCTTTAAGTAAACTAAGCGCAGGATTTGTCTCTAGAATATTCTGATACTTTGCAGCGCGCAGCTCTTCGACTCGAGCGGTCTGCTGCTGAGCCAACAAGGCTCGACTCAATTGGGGCGCATGATTTTCCAGTCCGGCAAAGGGATTATTGCGTTGCTGCTGTGCCAATTGAGCGGCGCGGATCAAAATTTTTGAGGGTACGCAGCCGACATTCACGCAACAGCCGCCAATCACATCGGCTCCCTCAATAAGAGTGACCTTGGCACCACCTTCAGCGGCTTTGATAGCACAGGCAAAAGCGCCGGAACCCGTACCGATAATCGCCACATGTTGAGTTCGGTTGCTTTCTGTGTTGCTGGTATTTTCGTTGTCACAGTAGGCGTTCGGTGCTGTGTTTTCCGCTAAGGGGTTTTCTTTTGCGGTATAACCCAGGGCTTCAATCGCTCCAATGAGATCGGTTACGCTGACCCCACCGTTTGTGGTGATCGTTGCGCTGGCGTTTTCATAAGATATTTCAACCTTATTCACGCCTTCGAGCGCATCGAGCGCTTCTTTAACGTGAGCGACGCAACTTGGACAGGTCATCCCTTCTATCGATAGTAAGATCATTCGTTTTCCTCAAATAGTAGTCAGGCATTGCGTCGTGTTAAACAGCACAGCTGTCATCATCACAGCGTTTATTCGCGGGTGAAAAAATATCCCAAAGCGATACGGCAACCATCAGGCCTAACGCTGAATAGGTGACATAGCTGCTCCAGCCGTATTGGAAAAACGGATAGAGCGATAACAGCAATAAAATGGGGCCGACCACACCCAGCGCACTACGGTGCCATTGCCGGTGGCTGAACCAGCCAAGTCCGTTGAGTACCAGGGCAATCCAGGCAAACAACGGTAACAGGGTATTAACAAACAAACCTTCCCATTGGCTGAGAAAACCCAACCCGACCGCAGCGCCCAGGCTGGCGATGGCCGGGAAACACATGGCGCATCCCATAGCAGAAACCAGCGCGCCCAATGAGCTAATCTTATCGCCGAAACGGGTCAGTAACTGTATTAGCATTTCCATGCTTTACTCCTTGAGCGTTGATGGATAACCCGCATTAGTGGTGGCTTCGGTCAGTGCTTTTACTGTGGTTTTTTCGTCGTCGAATGTGACAACTGCCAATTTGGTTTCAAAGGTGACTTCAGCTTTACTCACACCCTCAACATTTTTTAAGGCATTTTTGACCGTAAAGGGGCAGGTCACACAGTTCATGGTTGGAACTTCCAAAGTAACTGTTTTCGGCGCAGCAAAAGCGGTCAGGCTGGTCAAGGCTAGCAAAGACAACAAGGCAATTTTCTTCATCATTTTCTCCAGTTACGTATAAGTCATTAATAAAAGTGAGCGGCAAGAAAGTATTCAGGCAAACCAGACAATCCAATAATTACTGGTGACTAGCACCAACGCAGTCAGTGCCGTTAACCAAAAGATCACCTGCCGGCGTTTTCGCACTTGAGGAACTGCACAGGCGGTGCCTGGCTCACAGTCCTCAACGGGGCGATAGACCTTCCAGCCTGCGAAGCCAAATAAGGCTAAAACCAGCAGGATAAAAATGGGACGATAAGGTTCTAACAAGGTTAAATTACCAATCCAGGAGCCACTCACGCCTAGCAGCAACAACACGAAAGGACCAGCGCAGCACAGGCCAGCGCCAACAGCCGCGATAACGCCGCCAATAATAGGTAGATTGGATTCTTTCTGTGACACGACTTACTCCTCTGATTTCAGTGTATGGAGCAAGTGTAATCTCCGTACCGATGTACGGAGTCAAACGTTTTTGTGATGCCCGTGTAAAACTAATTAAGGTTGCAGGGAGTCGATAATGGGACAATGTGAGTCATCGTTATTACTCTGACATTGCGTCAATAATGCCTTGAGTGCGCTTTCGAGCCGCTTCAGATCGGCAATTTTTTCCATGACGGCGCTGAGTTTATACTCGGCCAGCTCCTGCACCTGAGCACATGGGCGGTCATTCAAGCTTAGCAGGTTGGCGATCTCTTCCAGGGTAAACCCCAATTCTTGCGCCCGCTTAATGAACCGGATGCGATTAACCGTTTCATCGGGATAATGGCGGTAGCCCAACTCGGGTTTTGGCGGTTGCTCTATTAATCCACGACGCTCATAGAAGCGAACGGTTTCTATATTGATAGCCAGTTCTTTGGCAACTTTACTGATAGTTCTTGTCATGTTCATAT
>JALUWX010000038.1 GCA_027019265.1 Phycisphaerales bacterium | reverse complement strand
GGACGCGCACGATCGAGCGTGAACCCCGGCGCGATGCGCCCTCGGATCGCCGTGCACGGACCGAGCCCATGAAACCCGCGCCCAGCGCGCCCGAACAAGCCCAAGCGCCGGCCCCGCCCGCGCCCCGCGCGGATCTCCCGTCGGCGGCCCAGGCTTCGGACGATCCGCTCGTGAAAGCGGTCATCGAAGCGTTCGACGGCGAAGTCACGCGCGTGTACCCGAGACCCCAGGGCTCGTAACACAACCCACCCACTCCCCCACCACCCCCACCACGGACGGTTCCCATGTTCGACAAGCTCAAGACCATGCAAGCGCTCGGGGCGCTGATGAAGAACAAGGAACAGCTCGCGCAAGCGAGTGAGCGCGTGAAGGCGAAGCTCGAAGCGCTGCGCGTGGATGGGCAAGGGGGATCGGGCGCGTGCCGGGCGACGGTCTCGGGAACGATGAAGGTGCTCGATATCACGATGGACCCGGCGCTGCTCGCCGGGATGAGCGTGGACGAGAAGACGCGCGAACTGGCGCAGTCTCTGATCGCTGATGCGGTGAACGATGCGATGAAGAACGCGCAGGAGCGCGCGAAGGAGATCATCGCGAAGGAGATGGACGAGCTCGGGCTCGGGGACCTCGATCTCGGATCGGGGGCGCTGTCGGGTCTGCTGGGTTGAACGCGGACGTCACCATCACGGACCTCAGCCCGACGGCGCGGGTGGTCATCGGACCCCCTCCGGAGCGCGGGGAGATCGATCAGGAGAAAGTCGATCGGGTGTGGGACGAACTGTGCGCGTCGAACCCGAAGTATCACAACGGCGCGATCCTCGGGTATGACTCCCACGAAGGGAACACAATCCACGCACATGTGGATGAGTACAAGCGCCACGCAACGCGTGAATCGGCGAACACCTGGGTCGATATCCTGAGCGTAACCTGTCTGCTCACCTGCGGCGAGGGTCCCGGGATGCGCGCGATGCTCGGGCTCCGCGCGACGAACACCCATCGGTACGGGGACCTGTGGGAGTTCGGGCCGGCCGGGGGTGTGGATGCGCCTGAGTCGAGGACGGAGCTGAACGCGCAAGACCTGATCGAGGAAGCGCGGCGCGAAGCACGCGAGGAGACGGGGCTCGATCTCTCCACGACCCACGGCGAGGTCTCGGCGCTGCTCATCGACCACAAGGTCGGGTCGGCGGACATCATCGTCCGGATGAACCTTCGCGAGATGCCCGCGCCGAGCACGAACTGGGAGTACAAGGCCGTGCGTTGGTGCACGAAGCCCGAGCTCCGCGCGTGGTCGGACGAACGTCCCCACTCGCTGATTCCGCCGGCGATCGCGATCATCGACTGGCTGTGCCCCAAGCCCGGTTGAGGGCGTGGCCTACGCTTGCTCGTGAGCGATTCCACGGATCAAAACGGAGCCCCGATCAAGGATCTGACGATCCGGGAGTTCCTCGATGCGCTGGGGTCGAAATCCCCCACTCCTGGAGGTGGCGCGTCGGCCGGGCTTTGCGCGGCGATCGGCGCGGCGCAGGCGCGGATGGTGCTCAACTTCACGATCGGAAAAGCGAAGTACGAAGCGTATGAAGCGGAGAACCTCGCGCGCCTCGATCAGCTGATCGCGCTCGAGTCCGAAGCGCTCATCGCGTGCGATCGGGATGCTCACGCGTACTCGAAGCTCAATGCGCTGTGGGGGCTCAACAAGGACGACCCGGAACGGGTGAAGAACTGGGACAGCGCGGTCCAAGGCGCGATCGATGCGCCCCGATCGCTCCTGCACGCGTGCGCCCGGATCGCGCGGATCCTCGACGGGTGCTGCGGGACCACAAACCGGATGCTCCGCTCGGACCTGGGGGTGAGCGCGGCGCTGATCCGTGGCGCAGCGCAGAGCGCTTCGTGGAACATCCGGATCAACCTCCCCCTGCTCGACGATGATGCGCGGGCTCGGATCGGGTCCGAGTCGAGCGAGGAACTCGAACAGATCGAGCAGCTTTGCGCCCGGGTCGAGGAGCGGTGCGCATGACTGAGAGCGCGGCACCCACCCCGACGACGAGATACCCGATCCCGTGCACCCCCGTGGATCTGACGCGCAACCCGAACATCCCCGAGTTGTCGAAGATGCTGCGCGAAGCGAGCTCGATGACGGATCCCGCGCGGATGATGAAGCATTTCGGGCCGTGGATCTCGAAACGCTCCCCGAGGAGCGCACTCGTGTCGGTCTCGAAGCGCGGGCTCCCGGAGGGATCGTACAAGTTCACGCGCGTCGTCCTGGGAGATCCGTCCACGTTCACGGAGAACGATCGTCGGCTCCAAGACCCGTGGGCCGACTGGCACAACCTCGACACCTTCGAGGGCGGGTTGATCTGGGAGCTCATCAAGACCCCGGAACCCAAGCTCCTCAACCACGCGGACTTTTCGAAAGATGAGGCGCTCCGCGCGATCATGGGGGAGAACGTTTCGAAGCTCCACTCCGTCGCGGTGATCCCCGCGTATGACAACGGGGACGCGATCAACTGGGCGTTGATCTTCCAGAAGGACCCGGACTGGAGCGACCTGGACATGTTCGAAGCGGGGTTCCTCGATCTGAACATGCTCGGGACGGCGACACGCAACCTTGTGTCCAGACGAACGGTCGAGCAGCTCAACTCGAAGCTCAAGGATCAGTTCAATCAGGTCGGGCGGATCCAGCGTGCCCTGATCCCGGAATCCAACCCGGAACTCTCGGGGTATTCGATCTCGACGTATTACGAGCCCAGCACGTTGGCCGGGGGTGACTTCTACGACTACTTCCAGTTCCCCGATGGTCGGGTGGGGCTCATCATCGCGGACGTGTCCGGGCACGGCGCGGGGGCGGCGACGGTCATGGCGATGATCGCCGCGGCGCTCCGCGCGTTCGCGTTCGCGACGGAGGACGATCTGGACACGGCGGCGGATCCCGCGGCGGTCGCGACGTTCATCAACAAGGTCCTGATCACGTCGTCGCTCCCCCAGATGTTCGCGACGGCTTTCCTGTGTGTGCTGGATCCTCGTACGGGGACGATCGACTGGGTACGCTGCGGCCACAACCCCCCACGGATCCGCGGGGTCGATGGTTCGATCCGTTCGCTCCGTCCCCCCGGGACCCTCCCCCTCGGGATCGATCCGGATCTGACGGTCCCCGCTTCGACGAGCCAGCTCGCTCCGGGGGAGACACTGGTGCTCTACACGGACGGGATCACGGAAGCGAAGCGCGGGGGAACGACCCATGATCTGTTCGGGGACGATCGGCTCGACGAAGCGCTCTCGCGCTGCTCGGGTGAACCCGATTGTGTTATCAAGACGGTTACAGAGTCCGTGCGTGAGTTCACCGGAGTCGATTCACGCGACGACGACCAGACGATCGTCGTCGTCCGCAACAATCCCGAGTGATCCGCGATGCCCCCCCACCGCCCACACGAACGAGAATGGTTCGATGCGCCCGACCCGACCGGGACCACGAACACGGGTGAACGGGGTCTGCGCTTCGAGTGCACCCAGTGCGGCGACTGCTGCACCGGCCCGACGGGGTTCGTGCTCTTCACGATGGACGAAGCCCAGGGCATGGCGAAGGAACTCGGGATCTCCGTGGACGAGTTCATGGAGACATACACGCGCGACACACTCGCCGGACGATCGCTGAACGAGACGCGCACGAGTTTCGGGTACGACTGCGTGTTCCTCGATCGGGACGAGAAGGGCAAAGCCCTGTGCACGGTGTACAAGGCGCGTCCTGAGCAATGCAAGACCTGGCCGTTCTGGAGATCCAATCTCCGATCGAAGCGTGACTGGGAGTGGGCCGAGTCCAAGTGCCCGGGCATGAACAAGGGTCCCCTGAGGGACCCCGAGTTCATTCGTCTGACACGCGATCGCGTGGATGTCTGAATCGATTTAGTCCTCGGGGACGTTGTCCGAAGTCACGATCTCACGGAACTTGGTCCGGAGCGCGTTCGTGATCGGGCCCTCGCCGTCGGAGATCGTGTGGGTCCCCGTGACCTCGAGGTTGTCGTGGGTGAGGACCTCACGGACGGCAATCATCTCGGCGGCGGACCCGGTCAGGAAGACCTCGTCGGCGTTGTAGACATCGTCGATGGTGAAGAGCTTCTCTTCCACTTCGTACCCGAGCATGGGGCAGAGCTCATCCTTGACGAACTTGCGTGTGATCCCTTCGAGGATCCCGACTTCGCTCGGTGGGGTGACGATCTTGCCGTCCTTGATGACGAAGATGTTGTCCCCCGACCCCTCGGAGACGTGCCCGTCGGTCGAGAGCATGATGACCTCGAGGAGCTTGTCCTTGGGGTCAGTGATCCCGAGTTTGTCGGACAGGTGGATCGCTTCGCACTTGGCCATGATGTTGTTGAGGTAGTTGAGGGTCTTGATGCGCGGATCGAGACACGCGATCGGGGTCTTCGGGCGCTGCGCGAGCACGACGCGCATCCCGGCTTCGTACATCTCCGGCGCGAACAGCGAGATCGTGTCGGCGATACAGATGACCCCGGCCTTGGGGCATTGGTAGGGGTTGAGCCCGAGGGATCCGACCCCTCGGGTGACAACGAGACGGATGTACCCGTTCTTGATGTCGTTGGCTTCCACGCACTTGCGCTGGATATCGATCATCTCTTCGCGCGAGACCCCGATGTCGAGGAAGATCTTCTCCGCGCAGGTGTAGAGACGATCCATGTGCTGACCCAGCTTGAAGATCTTCCCGTTGTAGACCCGGATCCCCTCAAAGATCCCGTCCCCGTAGAGGAGCCCGTGGTCGAAGACGGAAACGGAGGCGTCCGCTTTGGGGCGCATCTCGCCGTTGACCCAGACGTATGGACGACCGGCCGGATCGAGATCGTTCGACTGGTTCGTCTTGACGCTCGGTTCGCTTGTCATCTGGGTCATTCGGTCCTCCATGTCTGATCGTGCTTCCGTGATGTCCCCGGCGGGTCGGGCCGGGTCTCTATTCTAGGACAAATCAAGCTCGGGGATGCAACAGAACGTCCGATTCTGAACACATTCCGAACACCGGAACTGTTTCGAAGATCGTCCATCTGCGCCGATTTTGCATGATTGTGTCGCGATCGTTCTCGATCACGAACTCGCAAAATCTGCTCAGACCCGGATTTCGGCGCTGAGGCGCGACTTGGCGCTCTCGGCAAGCTGGGCCATCTGAGGATCCACTTCCTCGTGTGTCAAGGTCCGAGAATCATCACGGAACTGGACACGGAGGGTGAGGGACTTCTTCCCGTCCCCGATCTGCTTCCCTCGGAAGGTCGAGACGAACTCCCGGCCGACACATCGGTCGAGCCTGAGGTTCTCGACCAGTTCGTCCACATCCCTCCAGGTGGTCGATTCGTCCAGAATCAGGGACAGATCCCGATCGATCCCGGGGAACTGGGGGAGGAGGGCCGCCGACCCGAGGGGGGGGTAGGGCGCGACAAGATCATCGATCCAGAGCTCCGCGCCGACGAGGTCCTCGTCGAGACCCTCGGCCTTCCGGGCCGCATCCGAGATGAGCCCGAAGGAGCCGAGCTCGATGAGCGCATCGCCCATCCGGACGGCGATCGTCGCATGAGCTCCGGATTGGTAGCCCTGATGGACGGGGTCACACGGAGTGACCACGAGCTGCGCGCTGACCCCGAACGTGGTCTGGACGAGCTGATCGATGAGGGCGCGCATGATCCGGATGGATCGCTGCTTGTCCTCATCGCTCGCTTTCTTCTTCGTGCGCTCGACGTCCATGAGGACGGCCAACTGTCGTCGCTCGAGCGAATCCCGGGTCCCCGCTTTCTGCGCGAAGGACGACGCGATCTCGAACAGACGGATCCCCCCTTCCGCGCTGGTCCGCGCATCCTGGTTCGCGCGACGGGTCGAGAGCAGGCCCAGGAGCACGCTTGGGCGCAGGGTGGGCTCGAGCTTGCGCCGATCGTCGTCCACACTGACCGTTTCGGACCCGACCCGGAGCACGAGCTTCGCTTTGTCCTCGCTCGTAAACGAGTAGGTGATGGTCTCGAAGAACCCCATCCCCGTGAGCACATCACCCAGCGCGTTGACCCCCTTCTCGCTCGGTTGGGGCTCCCGGATCGTCACATCGATCGTGTTCCGCGCGGGGACCACCCCGAGGGAACGCGCCCGCGCGACTTCCTCGATCAGATCGATCTCGCGCGTCAGGTCGTGGCTCCGATGCGGAGGGATCGAGCAGCGCAGGACCCCGTTCCCAGCATCTTCGACCCGGATCGAGAGCGCCTCGAGGAGGGCCGTGGTTTCGGACGGGTCCGTCGGGACCCCGAGGACCGTGTCACAGCGCGATTGGCGCAGCTCGACGACTTTGTTCTGAGGAAGGGGAGCGCCCTCGCGCAGCACACCCTCAGCGAGTTCCGCTCCGGAGACTTCGCAGATGAGTTCGACGGCTCTTCGCGCTGCATCTTCGATGGTCCGGGGGTCCAGACCCCGTTCGAATCGGTAGGCCGCGTCGGTCCGGATCCCGAGACGACGACCCGTGTTGCGCACATGGCTCGGGTCCCAGGTGGCCATCTCGAAGACAACGGTCGTGGTGTTCTCATCGACCTGGGAGTCGTACCCCCCGATGATCCCGGCGAGCGACTGGGGACGCTCGGTATCCGCGACCACCAGATCGGTCGCGCGGAGCTCGTGCTCCCCGGCGTAGAGGGTTTTCACCTTCTCCCCGGGCTTGGCGTAGCGCACGATGAGCGCGCCCCCGGCGAGCTTCTTGTGATCGAAGACGTGGCACGGGTTCCCGAGCTCGTAGGTGATGTAGTTGGTCACATCGACGACGTTGTTGATCGAACGCGCACCCATCGATTCGAGCGCCTCGACGAGCCATTTCGGGCTCGGGCCGATCTTTACGTTCCGAAGAAGCCGGGCCGTGAAGAGGGGGCACTGATCTGGGACCCGGTTCTCGAGCGTCAGTTCGTTCCCGATGGGCGCACCCGGGGTCGGGTCATTGATCGGGGGCATGACCAGCTCGAAACGCTCGTCGGTGTACCGGGCGGCCGCGATTTCGCGCGCGATCCCGATGTGGGACAGGCAGTCCGAGCGGTTCGAGGTGACCTCGACATCGATGACGGTGTCGCCGTTCTCGAGGGGCTTGTGCTCCTCGATCGGAAGACCGGCCTCGGTCAAGATATGCTCTGCGAGCTCCGCTGAGCAGTCGGAGGGCGCGAGGTACCGATTGAGCCATTGCATCGAGATATCCATGGGAGCAAAGGGTAGGACGCGTAAACGGGGTTTGCGCCTCGGTTTGCTGGGTGTCCTGGTCCTACTGGGATCGTGCGCGCAGGTCCCGGAAGTCCGTCGGGACGATCGACCCGGGGACTTCACGCTCGGGGTCGTGGTGACGGGGGAACGCGCGGACATCGGGGCCGCTCGGTACATCGTCGATGCGGACCAGACCTTCCGGGCTTCCTTAGGGGACGGATCGACCCTGAGGACGGACCCCCGATTCACAAGAACCCTTCAGCCGGCGCAGCTCGACGCGCTGTGGTACGCCTCGACCCCGATCCTGGAAACGGACATGCCCGACACGCTGCACCCGGGTCAGCCCCAGGAGCAGACGGCGATCGAGCCCGGGTCGATCATTGTTGAGATCCGGATGAAGGGGGAGCAGCGCGTGCTGGTGCTGTCGCCGAGCGATCAGCGGGGCGCGGCGCTCGTGGACGTGCTTGAGCGGCTCGCATGGATCGAGCAGTGATGTCTACCCTCTGATATGAGCGATGACGCGCGGAGCGAAACGATCGTCGGGATCGATCTGGGAACCACCAACTCCCTGATCGCGATCATGGACGGGACCCAGCCCACCGTGCTGGGCGGGGATGGTGCGATCGTCCCTTCGGTGGTCCGCTATGACGAGGATGGATCCGTCGTTGTCGGGACGGACGCGCTCGAACGCGCGCCCGAGTTCCCGAAGACGACCCTGTCGTCGATCAAGCGATTGATGGGTCGTTCGATCAACGACGCGCGGGACGAGCTCCGGTACCTTTCCTATGACGTCGTCGAGGGGGCGCACGACACGGCGCGGGTCCAGCTCCCCAGCGGCACCACCCTGACAGCGCAGGAGGTCAGCGCGGCGATCCTGCGCGAGCTCAAGGAGCGCGGGGAGCGCGAACTCGGGACCCCGATCACGAAGGCCGTCGTCACGGTCCCGGCGTATTTCGACGACGCGCAGCGCCACGCGACGCGCGATGCGGGTCGGATCGCCGGGCTCGATATCGTCCGGATCGTCAACGAACCGACGGCGGCCGCCCTCGCGTACGGGCTGGGGACCACGAAACCCACGGAACCGAGGACCATCGGGGTGTTCGATCTCGGGGGGGGGACGTTCGACATCTCGATCCTGCGCCTCATCCCGAGCGATTCGGAGAACCCGACGGACTTCTTCCAGGTCGTCGCGACCTCGGGGGACACACGCCTCGGGGGGGATGATGTGGACCACATGCTCATGGCGCTCTTCGCGCGGGAGATCTCCGAGCGGTTCGAGGTGAACCTCGATCTCGACTCCGGGGCCGTGGACCCCTCGACGCGCCGGGCACTCTCCATGTTCGCGCGGGGGGTGAAGCACGCGCTGTCGAGCGCGGACCACGCGCCCGTCCGGATCGATCTGGGCTCGGGGCGCGTCTACGAGCGGATCGTGACGCGCGGGGAGTTCGAATCGATGATCGCGCCGTGGGTGGAACGGGCGCTCGGGTCGTGCGCTCGGGCTCGGAGGGACGCGAAGAAGTCGCTCGGGACGGACGGTCTCGACGCGCTCGTGATGGTCGGGGGATCGACCCGGATCCCCCTGGTGCGCGAGCGCGCGGGCGCGTTCTTCGGGGTGGAGCCCTACACGGGTTTGGACCCGGACAAGGTCGTCGCGATGGGGGCGGCCGTCCAAGCTTCGATCTTGTCGGGAGAGACCAAGGGCTCGCTGCTGGTTGACGTGATCCCGTTGTCGCTGGGGCTCGAGACGGCCGGGGGCGCGGTCGCGAAGCTCGTCATGCGCAACACGAGTGTCCCGACCCGCGCGATCGAGCGCTTCTCGACCCAGGTCGATGGTCAGGTGAACGTGAAGCTCCATGTCGTCCAGGGCGAGCGCGAGATGGTCGAGGACTGTCGTTCGCTCGGGACCTTCGAGCTGCGCGGGATCCCCCCGATGCCGGCCGGGGTCCCGAAGCTCGTCGTCGAGTTCATGGTCGATGCGAACGGGGTGCTGGATGTGAGCGCGGTCGAGGAACGCTCCGGAAAACGGGCGCAGATCCAGATCGTCCCCAACCACGGGCTCACGCGCGAAGAAGTCGATCGGCTCGAGCTCGAGAGTGTCGAGCACGCGAAGGACGACATGGCGCGCCATCGGATCGCGGACCTGATCACGAACTCATCGCTCGATCTCAAATGGATCTCGGATCGGTTCGCGAAACACGGGGACGACCTCGACGGGACGACCCGCGCGGAGCTCGAGTCCCGGATCGGGGCGCTCAGCGACATGGTCGAGCGAGCGAAGTCGGACTGGAAATCGGTCGATCCGAACACGTTCCACAGCGCCAAGGAGGCGCTGGACCAAGCGAGTATCCGGCTCCAGGAGGTCTCGATCGCCGCCTCGCTTCGCAACGAGGTCCGAGAAACCGACCGATAAGGACCCGGCACGACTGTTCTTCACATTTGGGCTTATCTGCTCATGGCACACGCTCGATGCGGGGACTTCACCCCCACGTTGTGCGTGCTCTGTGGAGCGAAGAGTTCGATGCGAATCATCCTGATGATCCTGGCTCTGATGACGTGCCGCGCGTTCGCGCAGGAAGAACCCGAACGGATCTCGGGGCTCAAGGCGTTCTGGACGACGAACGCGGCGCACGCGGACCATCTCGGACACATCGATTGGGAGCGTTGGGATCGGACGAGCGTGGTCTCGACGATCGACTGGGGATCGACGAGCGGCGCGTTCTACACGGACGGGCCGACAGATCGATTCGCGTTGCGTCTTGTCGGGTCGATCGAGGTCCCCGAGGACGGGTTCTGGACGTTTCAGCTTGTGAGCGATCAGGGCGCGGAGCTCTGGATCGACGGGGAGCCCGTGGTGAGCGATCCGCTCAGCCACAGTTCTCGGCTCCGCTCCGGATCGCTCTCCCTCGATGCGGGGTACCACGACATCGAGCTCCGCTACTGGGAGGGGTGGTCGAACGCGGCCCTCCAGCTCTCGTGGATCGGGCCGACGACCCCGGAAGAGATCATCCCGGCGGAAGCGTTCTCGCACACGGGGAACGAAGCGCCTTCGGATCCGGGGGGGGATGGGCTGTGGTCCTATTGGTATCGCAATGCGCGCCATGCTGAGGGGGTTGGGAAGATCGACTGGACCGATTCGGATCGGGTTGTGACCGCGCAGCGCATCTCGTACGGCTTGACGGGCGGGTCGTTCGAATCGACGGAACCCAGCGATTACTTCGGGACGAGGTTCTACGGGATCATCAACATCGATGAACCCGGGGAGTGGGCTTTCGAGCTGGGGTCGGACCAATCGGCGGAGCTGCTGATCGACGGGGTCCCCGTGGTGGTGGATCAGAGCTCCCATTCGTACCGCTGGCGAAGGGGGACGGTCACGCTCGACGAGGGTCAGCACACGATCGATGTGCGGCACTGGGAGGGGTGGTCGAACGCGGGGCTCCACGTCGCTTGGGAAGGGCCTTCCGATCCCTATGCGCGGATCATCCCGTCGAGCGCGTTCGAGCCCGGCGCGGGTGCGCCGAACCCGACCCCGGGGGGTGGGCTGCTCGCGCAGTGGCACGACAACGCGCGCCATGCTTCGAGTGTGGGGCAGATCAACTGGAACACCCCCGATCGGATCACGACGGTGGAGCATGTGTACTGGAAACTGAGCGAGAGTTCGATGGATCCGGATGCGCCGGCGGATTATGCCGCTGTCCGTTTGGTGGGTCGGATCGAGATCCCTCACTCGGGGCGATGGACCTTCGGGCTCGGATCGGACCAATCGGCACGCCTGAGCATCAACGGTCGGCGGGTCGTGGGGGACGAGACATCCCACAGCATGCGCTGGAGGTCCGGGGAGATCACCCTGAACGCGGGGCTCCACGAGATCGAGATTCTTCATTGGGAAGGGTGGTCGAGCTCGGCGCTGGCGCTGAGCTGGACTTCCCCGTTGACAGGACGGGAAGAGATCGTCCCGAGGAGCGCGTTCTTCCAGCCCGTCGGGGACACGTTCGAAGCGGTGGGGGACGGGCTCCGGGTGTACTGGGTCCACAACGCGCGTCACGCGGAGGAAGTCGGGCACATCGATTTCGCGCGCTACGACGCGATGACCATCGAGCCCAGGATCGCTTGGGAACTGACGGCCGACGGCTTCGTGGACGGCGCGCCGGGGGATTACACGGCGCTCCGGGCCGTCGGGCTCCTCACGGTCCCCGAGTCCGGGACATGGCGCTTCGGGCTCGGGTCGGACCAGTCCGCTCGGCTCTATATCAACGACCAACTCGTGGTGAACGATCCCACGAGCCACTCCTTCCGATGGAGATCGGGGGAGATCGCGCTCGAAGCGGGGACCTACCCGATCGAGATTCACCACTGGGAGGGCTGGTCGAGCGCGGGGCTCGCAGTGACCTGGACAAGTCCTTCGACGGGGATCGAGGAAATCATCCCGTCCTCGGCGCTGAGCTACAGCGCCGACGAGGTCCCGTTCGATCCGGGCGGGGGTGGGCTGCGCGCCTATTTCATCAACAACGCTCGGCACGCGCAGAACGTGGGTCAGATCGATTGGCAGCACAATGACTTCGCGGCGACGATCGACAATGTCGCGTTCCGGATCTCGGCGGACCCGTTCCACGAGGACGCCGGCGCCGACTATGTCGCGATGCGCGTGCTCGGGCGCGTGAACGTTCCGTACGACGGGGAGTGGACGTTCTCCGTCGGGTCCGACCAGAGCGCGATGCTCTACGTTGACGACGAGCTCGTCGTGGTGGACCCGACGAGCCACTCGTACCGTTGGCGATCCGGAACCGTGCGCCTGAGAAGCGGGTGGCACGACATCGAGCTGCGCCACTGGGAGGGGTGGTCGAGCGCGGGGCTCCATCTCGCATGGAGCGGTCCCGGGACGGAGACCCAGATCATCCCCCGCGCGGCGCTGGCGCTGCGCGAGACGGAATCGCCGTACGAACCGGGGGCGGGGTCCGTGTGTACTGGACGACCAACGCGCGCCACGCCGGGCACGCCGGGCAGATCGACCACGCGGAGGCGGACCGGACCGAGGTTGTCGAGCGGGTTTCGTGGAGTCTGACGAGCGATCCGATCATCGATGACGGGCCGGGTGATTACTTCGGGGCGCGTCTCGTGTCGAAGATCACAATCCCCGAGTCGGGGACATGGACCTTCGGGCTCGGCTCGGACCAGAGCGGGGTGCTCCTGATCGACGGAGAGCCCGTGGTGGTGGACACGACATCGCACTCGTACCGATGGCGGCACGGGACGGTGAATCTCGATGCCGGGGAGCACATGTTCGAGATCCTGTACTGGGATGGGTGGTCCTCGCACGGGCTGCATGCGTCGTGGAAGGGCCCGGACTGGCCGGTCGAGCAGATCATCCCATCGAGCGCGTTCGACGTGTACGAGACGGACCCGTCACCGGACTGTTCCACGGAGAACCTGACGGCGAGTTGGCAGAACACGGGCCGGGTCTCGATGTCCGATGTCGTGTGGAACTCCGAGACGATCGATGCGACATCCCGCGAGTCGCGCGTGAGCTGGAACCTGACGACGGAAGCGCTGCACGAGTCGATCGCCGAAGATTATTTTGCCGTCCGTGTCGAGGGCGAGATCGTCATCGATCGCGCTGGTGAGTGGACGTTCGGGCTCGGGAGTGATCAGTACGGGGAGCTCGAGATCAACGACGAGGTTGTGGTCTCCGACACGGGGAGCCACTCGTTCCGCTGGCGCTACGGCTCGATCAATCTCGAGCCCGGGGTGTACCCGTTCCGGGTGACGATGATGGAGGGATGGTCGAGCCAGGGGTTGTTCGCGTCGTGGCGCGGGCCGGGGGATCAGTTCGATCGGATCATCCCGTCGTGCGCGTTCGAATCTCCCGAGCGTGGACGAGCGAAGGTCATCCGATGGCGAGAAGTCTCGGGTCGGGACGATTGACTTGAGTGATTGCTCCTCATCCGGATCGGTGGATCGGATGAAGGGCCGAGAAGTTCCGCCCTGATTGTCTGGAATACAGCTCGCTTCAAATCGAGATGATGGCGCGGTCCGGGATGTTCGATCGTACTTCCGAGGTGCTCGATCGCGCCGTGGAGGCCGCCATGATCCGGATCATCCTGTGTGCACTCGTGTGTTTGATCGTCGCGAGCGGGGGGGCTCCCGGATCGGACTTCTCCTACGCGTCTTCGGAGTATGCGCTCTACGCCGGGGGGAACGCGTCGCTTGGAGAGCGTGCGGATGTCTCGGGACGGGTCGGGATCGGAGGGAATCTGACGATTTCCACGGATGTGAATGTTGGGGGTGATCTCTTCGTCGGCGGGAATGTCTGGTCGAGCGAACGTGTCACGATCGACGGGTGGGTGATCGGTGGGAACGAGACGTACATCCGTGTGGACAACACGGTCAACGGAACGGTGCAGAGCGCGAGCCGGCTGTATGTCTATGAACGCGCGCACGTGACAGGGGATCTGATCGGGGGGAACCTCGTCTCCGTGAACTCCAGCGCCGTGATCGACGGGTCCACGAGCGACTACGCCGCGATGGAGCACACGTGGACCGAACCCTCCGCGACGTTCCCGGCGTTCTCCGCGGGATCGACAAACCACTGGCCGGCGGAGAACTCCACCCTCGCGCTCGACCCGGGATCGTACCGGGACATGAGCGCGGCAAACGGATGCACGATCCAGCTCCGCTCCGGGACGTACCAGTTCCAGAACCTCTGGGTGAAGCAGAATGTGCGATTCGAGATCGATGACAGCGCGGGCCCCGTGGATGTGCGGGTTTCGGGGTCGATGTCGATCGGCGACGGGACTCGGTTCACGGTCTCGACAGGGTCGGCCGACGGATTCGAGCTCTCATTGAACAACGCGCTGTCCGTGGGGCAGAACGTCCAGATGACAGGTCACATCGTCGCGCGGGGCGATGTCTCTGTGGACAACGGGTTCTCGATCTCGGGGTCGATCTATACCGAGTCGAACTTCTGGTCACAGACCGATCTGGAGATCACAGCGGAAGCGCCCCCTCCTGTGCTCTACGTCTCGACGCGCGGATCGAACGGGAACTCGGGACTCAGCGCCGACGCGCCCCTCGCGAGTATCCAGAAAGCGGTCGCGATGTGCACCGTACCGGGCGCGACCATCTATATCGCGCCGGGGACGTACTACGAATCGCTGTCGATCGGAACGGGCCCGGGGAACGGGGCTGTCAGCGGCACGGGCGCAAGCCCGACGCGCGTGATCGGGGATGTCGGCGCAGAACACTTCAACGCGAACCCAGGCGCGGTCGTCCTCAACGGTCGCGACGCTTTTCCCACCGCGATCTCGATGGTCGGGGTGACGAACTGGTCGTTCGAAGATATCGATCTGATCGGCTACCAGGACTATGGATTCTCGATCGTGCAAGGGAGCGCTTCGATCCTCCGATCGGAGATCGATGTTCCGAGCGAGTACGCGATTTTCGCGAATCCGTCCGGGGACATGCTGGTCCAAGATTGTGTGCTCGATCGATCCGAAAGCTCGGGTCACGGGATTTGGGTTGTATCCTCGAGCGCGCTCCCCGATCTGTCGTTCACGATCGAGCGGAACCGGATCCACGAGTCCGGCGATCGGTACGGGAGCTCGTGGCACTCACTCGGGGAGAGCGCTCGGGAGCAGTTCGGATCCCAGACGAATCTGTATGGGATCGTCACGGGGTCGCAGAACTGCACGAACCTGAGCATGACGATCGCGAACAACATCGTGTCCGATACCTACCTGGGGGTCCTCGTGTACTCGTTCGGCGCGGGGACGTCCGCGACGGTCGCGAACAACACCGCGCTCTGGTCGTGCTATCCGATCTACGTCCAGGCCGCTTCCAACGGGACCGCGACGGTGGTGAACAACATCGCCGCACATTCCTACTACGGGCTGATCTGCTCGGGACGTGTCAGTGTTCCGACCCATCTCGAAGCATCGATCACGGCCGATATGGACCGGGAGAGTCGTGGGTACGACCCGACAAACAACGTGACCGAATCGCCGAGATTCGTTGAGCCGGAGTCCGGGGATTTCTCCCTCGCGTGGGGCTCGGGCGGGCTCGATCAGGGACAGCGTGTGAGTGTTGCGACTGTGGACATCATGGGGACCGCGCGTCCGCTCGACGGCGACGACGACGAGGAGTTCCTGTACGACATGGGCGCGTACGAGTCGGACCCCGTGCGGGATCGAGCGCGATTCGTGCGCTGGCGCGAGATCTCGGGACGTGGGGATCGAGAAGACCCCTGAACCGACCCGCTCCAGGGTGTGAACGGCGGGTGAAGTCTGCTCTGGGTTGCCCGGATTCGGGGGCTCCGGGACCTAGACTTCGTTGGTGAACGAAGACACACGGATCTACATCCCGCACAAGATCTCCTGGTCGCTCGTCGGGCTCGTTGCTGGGCCGTTGATCGCGTTGGGGATCTATTACGCGCTCGGATCGGCGGAGGGTCTCAGCGAGCCCGGACGACGGCTCGCGGGGGTTGCATCGTTGATGGCGCTGTGGTGGGTTTTCGAGTCGATCCCGCTCGCGGCGACGGCCTTGCTCCCGATCGTGCTGTTCCCCGTGCTCGGGATCCTGCCCGTCGGTGACACAACCGCTCGGTATGCGCACAAGCTGATCTTCCTCTTTATGGGCGGGCTCTTCCTCGGGGTCGGGCTTCAGCGATGGAACGCGCACAAGCGCCTCGCGCTGCTCATCATCATTCTGGTCGGGACGAGCCCCAAACGTCTCGTCGGGGGGATCATGCTCGCCGCGGCGGTCCTGAGCGCGTTCGTGTCGAACACGGCGACGGCGATGATGATGCTCCCGATCGTGCTCGCTGTCGGATCGCTCGCCGTCAGCGATGACCCGGATCATCCCCACGCGCGTTCGTACACGACGTGTCTGCTGCTGTCGCTCGCGTACGGCGCCAGCATCGGGGGAATCGCGACGATCACGGGGACCCCGCCCAACGGGTTCCTCGCGGCGTTCATGGTCCAGGACATGGGGATCGAGATGACCTACGTCCGCTGGCTCGCATTCGGGATCCCCCTGAGCGCGGTTCTCCTCCCCCTCGCGTGGGCGTATCTTGTCTTTATCGCGGCCCCGGTCCGGATCCACGCGATGGAAGGGGGACGGGCGCTGATGCACGAGCGGCTCGAAGCGCTCGGGCCGATCCGGCGTCCCGAGCTCATGAGTCTGGTGGTCTTCGGGTGGACGGCCGCGGCGTGGATCGCGCACCCGTTCCTCGAAGCACGGGGGCTCATCCCCAAGATCGACGACGCTTCGATCGCGATCGCGGGCGCGATCCTCCTCTTCATCATCCCCAGCGGGCAACCCGACCGATCCCGGTTGCTCTCGTGGAAACACGCAGAATCCATCCCGTGGGGAGTGCTCCTCCTGTTCGGTGGGGGGCTCGCACTGGCCGCGGGTGTGACGGATTCCGGGCTCGACACCTGGATCGGGGCGCAGATCTCCTCCGTCGGGAACCCCGGGGAGCTCCCGCTGATCGGCGGAGTGACGTCCCTGATCGTGTTCCTGACGGAGATCACGTCGAACACAGCAACAACGAGCACGATGCTCCCGGTGCTCGCGGCCGTCGGCGAGGGTCTCGGGATCGACCCGACCCTGCTGATTATCGGCGCGGCGGTCTCGGCTTCGTGCGCCTTTATGCTGCCCGTCGCGACCCCCCCCAACGCGATCGTGTTCTCGTCGGGTCACATCACGATCCGGCGGATGGCGCTCGCCGGGCTGGGTCTGAACCTGATCGCGATCGTGGTGATTACCCTGATGGTTTGGGGATTGGCGCGTCCGTTGCTGAATCTCTGAGACCCCTGTGAACGAATCGGAGGATCGAGAGGGCGCGTGGTCGTGTTCTGCCTACGATCGGGGTCGCCTCAATCCCCGTGTTTTGTGACCCAAGCACAAGGACCGACGCGTGCCGAGCGATGAAACTCACGACACGAACGTTCACCGCGCCGATCCAGTGGTCGGCGCGGATCATCACCCGTCCTCAAAGCGTCCCGTCAAGGTGATCGCGTGGGTGTTCCGGTTCCTGATCGCGATCGGGCTCATCCTCGGTGCGGGGGTGATCGCGATCGTCCTCTTCTCCACGCGTGTGCAGCCCGCGCAGATCCCCGAGGAGATCGCGCGTCTGAATGTCCGGGTTATGGAAGCGCGTCCTGTTTCGGTCTCGCGGACCTGGGACGGGTACGGGACGGCGCGATCGATGAACGCCGCGGATCTCGTCGCGCAGGTCCCCGGCCGGATCATCGAACGCCCCGATCGGATCGAGTCCGGGGTGCGTGTGAACGAAGGCGACCTGATCCTCAAGCTCGACACGACCGACTACGAAAACGCGCTGTCGAGCGCGGAGCAAGCGGCGGCGGCGCTCGAAGCGCAACTCGATGGGCTCATCGTCGAGTCCGATCGGATCGGGACCCAGCTCGGGTACGCGCGTGACGAGATCGGCGCGGCGCAGCGCGATCTGGAACGGATCGAGCAAGCGATGGACGCCGGAGCGGCGAACGAAGCACAACGCGACAGCGCCCTCCTCGCGCTCAGGCGCACCCAGCGTGAAGCAGAGATGCTCCAGCAACAACTCGACGTGCTCCCCTCCAGACGCGCGGCGCTCGAAGCACAGCTCGCGGGTCAGCGGGCGGCGGCGACGACGGCCCGCGCGAACGTCGAACGATCCGAGATCCGCGCCCCGTTCGACGGAGATCTCCAGCGCGTGTCCGGGAGAGTGGGTGATTGGCTCGGGGTGGGGACCGTCGCCGCGCGGATCGTCGATTCGTCGAGACTCGAGGTCCCGATCTCGCTCCCGGCGTCGAGCGCGTCGTGGGTCCGATCGGGACACCGGGTGGACCTGTGGACCGATGCGCCGAACGGTGCGCCCGAGAAAGAGGGGCAGATCACGCGCGTCGCGCCCGAAGCGGACTCGATGAGCCGGACAATCACGGTGTTCGTCGAGGTCCGTCAGGACCCCCGCGCGGAGGACCGTCTGAACTCGGGTCGATTCGTCATGGGACGGGTCCGGACCCCGGACGTGGATCGCCGATTCGTCGTCCCGAGACGCGCGATCCAGTCGGGTCGGCTCCTGATCGCGCACCCCAGCGATGACGGGACATACACGGTTCTCGCGCGGGAGATCGATATCGCGTATTCCTTCGAGGGCGCGATCGATTCGCTCGATCCGGAGGAGGACCAATGGACCGTGATCCGGGAGGGGCTCGAGCAGGGAGACCTGGTGATCGTTTCGCTCCTGGATCAGCTCCGGGAGGGGATGGCCGTCGGGCTCGTCGATGATGATGTGTCCCCGGCGGAGACGAACGAGCAAGGAGCGCCCTGATGTCGCTCCCTTCCTTCGGAGTCAAGAAGCACGTCGTCGCGAACCTGATCATGCTCGCGCTGATCGGCGCGGGGCTGGTGTTCGGGACCTCGCTCCGTCGTGAGTTCTTCCCGTATGTCGCGCCCAGAGTGGTGTCGATCGTCGCGCCGTACCCGGGCGCTGCGCCCGAAGAGGTCGAGGACGCGCTCGCGACGAAAATCGAGGACGCCGTCTCCGATCTCGACGACGTGAAGGAGATCAACACCACGGTGAACGAGGGCTCGTGCATGGTCACGGTCGAGTTCAACGAGGGGACCAACATCGAGCTCGCCGTCCAGGAGGTAAAGCGCGAGGTCGATGCGCTGATGGATCTCCCCGACGAAGTCGACAACATCGTCGTTGACAAGATCGAGCCCAACCTCCCGGCCATCGTCGTCGCGCTCTACTCCGACACGGACGAGCGCACGATGAAAGAGTTCATCAACGACGTGCGCGACGACCTACTCTCGCTCCCCGGGATCACGGAGATGACCCTCGGGGGGGTGCGCACCGACGAGATCCGGGTCGAGGTCGATCCCGCGGAAGCGATCAAGCACGGGCTCTCGCTCCCCATGGTCTCCGACTCCATCCGCGCCGCGATGATCGAGCTCCCCGGGGGGTCCGTCCGCACGGGGACCTCAACCATCTCCGTCCGCTCCGTCGGGGTCGAGGAACGTGCTGACGAGATCCGGAACATCGTGCTCAAGGGCGAAGAGGACGGCGGGGTCGTCCGGGTGTCCGACATCGCTCGGGTCAACGACGGGTTCATCGACCAAGACCTCCGCTCCCGCTACGAGGGGGAACCCACGGTCAACCTCACGGTGTTCCGGGTCGGTGACCAGGACATCATCTCCCTCGCGGAACGCGTCAAGGCGTATGTCGCCGGACGCAACGGGCACGACCTAGAGCTGAACTGGAAAGAGAAGCTCAAGCTCGCGACATCTCCCCCGAACACAGACCCGGCGACGATCCTGGATCGCGCGAAAGCGCACGCGCTGGGGCTCGAACGCTTCGCGCAGTCCCCCCCACCCGGAACCCTGATCACGACAACGGAGCTCTCGAGGTTCGTCGCGGGCCGCCTGAATCTGCTGACCCGGAACGCGGCGTACGGGGGGATCCTCGTCTTTATCACCCTCGTGCTGCTCCTGAACTGGCGCATCTCGTTCTGGGTCGCGATGGGCTTGGCCGTCTCGCTCCTCGGGACGCTCGCGATCATGACCTGGGTGGATGTCTCGCTGAATCTGCTCTCGATGTTCGGGCTGATCATCGTGATCGGGATCCTCGTGGATGACGCGATCGTCGTCGCGGAGAACATCGCGGCGAAGCACGAGCAGGGGATGAGCTCGCACGACGCGGCGATCCGGGGCGCGGAGGAAGTCTCCTGGCCCGTCGTCTCGACCGTGCTGACCACGATCTGCGCTTTCCTCCCGCTCGCGCTCCTCAACGGGCAGGTCGGGGACTTCATGCGTGTGCTCCCGATCATCGTGGGATGCGCGCTCTCGGTGTCGCTGATCGAATCGCTCCTCATCCTCCCCTCGCACATGGCGACCTCCCTCAAGGGCGTGGACAAGCGTCACGAGCGCGGAGGAGAGCGGAAGGGGATCATCCGAGCGCTCGGCAAGTTCGAGGAGCGCTACGACTCGGCGCGCGACACGCTCATCAACAAGAAGATCATCCCCACGTACGGGCGGTTCATCGACAAGACCACGCGCTACCGGTACGTCACGTTCGCGAGTGTGATCGCGGTTTTCATCGTCACGATCGGGATGGTCGCTTCGGGCCGTCCGTCGTTCGTATTCCTCGAGGACGACGACGCGGAAACGGTGAACATCACCATCAACATGCCCATCGGGACCCCCGTCGAGCGAACCGATGAAGTTGTGCGCGCGTTCGAGCGGGTGTGCATGGAGCGCCCGGAGATCGACACCACCTTCGTGCTCTCGGGCGCGGTCGTCTCGCTCGACGGACAATCCTCCGATGCGTTCGCGACGAACATCGGACAGCTGATCCTCGAGCTCAAACCCGCGGAGTCGCGCGACGTGACGTCCTCGGAGCTGATCGAGATCATCCGGAAAGAGGTCGGCCCGATCCCCGATGCAAAATCAATCCGGATGGCCGGGCAGTCCGGGGGTCCGGGGGGGACGGACCTGAACTACACGGTCGTGTCCGATCATCCGGAGCGCCTCGATGAAGCGGTCGAAGAGATCAAGCACGTGATGCGCGAGTTCGAGGGGGTCTACGGGATCGCCGACGACTCGGACAAGGGGCAACGCGAGGTGCGTTTCGTGCTCCGCGATGGAGCGGCCCAGCTCGGTTTCACCCGCGCGAATCTCGGGCGCCAGATCCAGGGGATGGTCTTCGGGCTCGAAGCGTTCACGTTCGCCGGGAACCGCGAAGACGTCGATGTGCGTGTCACCCTCCCCGACGAGACCCGCAGGTCGCTCTCCTCGATCGAGCGCCAGTATGTTTTCACCCCGTCGGGCGCACCAGTCCCGCTGACCGAAGTCGCGACGATCGAAGAATCACAGGCCTACGCGACGATCCGGCGGATCGATCGCAAACGCGCGATCTCGGTCCAGGCGGATGTCGATCGGGCGCTCGGGAACCCCGACAAGATCGCCGCGGAGATCAAGCCCCGGATCGAGCAGCGTTTGACTTCGATCCCGGGTGTCGAGTTGATCGAGCGCGGCCGTCAGAAGGACATGAACGAGTCCTTCGAGTCCCTCCCGATCGGGATGCTCGCCGCGTGCGGGCTGATCTACGTCGTGCTCGCGTGGTTGTTCTCCTCGTTCACCCAGCCGCTGGTCGTGATGCTCGCGATCCCGTTCGCGTTGATCGGGATGGTGTGGGGTCACCTGATCCTCGGGTACTCGATGACGTTCCTGTCACTCATCGGGTTCGTCGCTCTCGCGGGGGTCGTGGTGAACGACTCGCTGATCTTCATGGAGTTCTTCAATGCGCGTCGGCGCGCGGGGATGACGGTCCATGACGCCGGGGTCAGCGCCGGGAAAGCGCGTTTCCGCGCGATCATGCTCACCACGATCACCACGGTCCTGGGGCTTCTCCCCATGATGCTCGAGCAGAGCTTCCAAGCGAAGTTCCTCATTCCCATGGCGATCACGATCGCGTGCGGGCTCATCAGCGCGACCGTGATCATCCTCGTGCTCCTCCCCTGTCTCCTGATGATCCTCGACGACGTGGTCCACGTGTTCCGAGTTCTCTGGAGCGGAGATCTGGGCGCTGATCGGGTAAATCCCCACGATCGGGACAATGAATCGGCTATCGCTGTCTCCGCGAGCCCGAGCGCCGAATAATCCCCCCATGAACATGGACGCGTTCTGGAACGATGCGCGCACGATGTTGCGCTGGAAGAACCTCATCATCCTCGGGTTTGTCTGCGCGTTTATCAGCGCGGGCGGGGTCGGCGCGGGCTTGTTCGCGGCGCTCCCGATCATCGAGACGATCATGGAGCCCGGGCACGAGGGGCTCCCCCAGCTCGCGCGCGACCTCAACGAGCACTGGATCGTCAACGGCGCGATCTCCCAGGAGACGATCGCTTCCCTCCCGACGGGCGCATTCGATGCCGTCCTCGTCATCATGCTCGCGCTCGGGGTCCTCGCGATCATCGGCGCGACGGCGAACTTCCTCCACCAGTTCCTCGCGCTCACGGTCGTCTACCGATCCGTCGCGCTCATCCGCCGGCGCGCGTTCGGGCACGTAATCCACCTCCCCCTCAAGACCGTCGTCTCCGAGGGACCGACCGACGCGATTTCACGCATCATCAACGACACCGAGACCCTCGGTTCCGGGTTCACGGCGCTCCTCTCCAAGGTCGTCGCGCACATCACCAAGGGGATGGTCGCGCTGACCACCGCGTTCATCATCAACTGGCAGCTCGCGCTGAGCGCGATGATCGTTCTCCCGCTCCTGGGCGCGGTCATCCGGAAGATCGGGAAGCGCATCCGTCGCGCCTCGGAGCGCACACTGTCGAGCAGAGCGAGCCTGTTCAGGGCCGCGACCGAATCCCTCCAGGGTCTGCGTGTCGTGAAGGTCCACACCACGGAACGTTACGAGTCGGGGCGCTTCGCGCGGATCAACAAGGACGTCCTCAAGCAGCAGCTCAAGATCAGGACCGCCCGCGCGGTCGCGGGACCCGTCGTCGAGCTCGTCACCATGCTTATCCTCGGCGCGCTCGTCCTCTTCGGGGTCAAGCTCATCCAGGACGGGGTCCTCCAGCTCAACGAGGTCATGGCGACCCTCGGGGGGCTCGCGCTCGCCGCGGCGAGCATCAAACCGATCACCGGGCTCGTCAACGACATCCAGCAGTCGAGCGCGGCCGCGGATCGGCTCGATCGGCTCATGTCCGAGCCCAGAGAGCCCGGGCATGAACAGCGCCTCCCCAAGCTCAACCGTCACCACGACTCGATCCGCTTCGAGCAGGTGTCCTTTGCGTACCCCGGCGCGAACTCAAAGGCGCTCAACAACGTCGATCTCAGGATCAACTACGGCGAGACGGTCGCGTTCGTCGGTCCGAACGGGTGCGGGAAGACCACACTCCTCTCCCTCGTCCCCAGACTCTTCGACCCCGCGGACGGGCGCGTTCTGATCGACGGCACCGACGTCGCGCGGGTGCGCGTCCGGTCGCTCCGTCGTCAGATCGGGGTCGTCACCCAGGAGGTCGTGCTCTTCAAGGGCTCGATCCTCGACAACATCGGGTACGGGAATCCGCAAGCGACGCGCGAACGGATCGAAGAAGCGGCGAAAGCGGCCCGCGCGTGGGACTTCATCAGCGCGATGGAGCAAGGGCTCGACACCCCCGTGGGTGAGCAGGGGCTGACCCTCTCGGGTGGTCAGCGCCAGCGCATCGCGATCGCTCGAGCGATCCTGCGCGACCCGGCGATCCTCGTCCTCGACGAAGCAACCTCGATGATCGATGCGGCCTCCGAACGCGCGATCTCCGACGTGCTCGATTCGTTCTGCAAGGGACGGACGACCCTCATCGTCGCGCACCGGCTCTCGACCGTGCTCGGCGCGGACCGGATCGTGGTCATGGACCAGGGCTCGGTCGTCGCGACGGGGACCCACGAGGAACTCATGGACTCGTGCGATCTCTACCAGTCCCTCGCGCGTCACCAACTCATGCCTTCGGACCAGGACTGAATATGCAGGACACGAGCGCCGAGGGCGTTGATATCTTCGTCTGTGACTTCTGCGCCCAGCCCTGGCGCGAGGACCGACCCATGGTCGAGGGTCACCGGGGATCGCTGATCTGCGCGAACTGCCTGTCGATCGCGTACACCGAGGCGCTCCACCTCAAGCTCGGTGCGCCCGTGGGTAAGGACGAGAAGTGCGTGCTTTGTCTCGAGCACGGGCGCGACGAGCGCCACTGGAGATCCCCAGTCCGGGACGAAGCAATTGCCTGTCTGCGCTGTATCAAACAATCGGCCGGGGTACTCCACAAGGACCCGGACATCGAGTGGACCAAGCCCACGGATCCGTCTCTGACAGAGTGAATCGGTCGAGCGGAGCGAGACGAAAGCGAACCCGATGACCACCACGCTTCTCCTCCTCCGTGACGATCTCCGAATCGACGACAACCCCGCGCTGGATCGAGCCGTCTCACGCGGGGACGTCCTCTGTGTCTACCTCGACGACGACGCGACCGTCCCCCCCGGGGGCGCGGCGCGATGGTGGCTGTCGGGCGCGCTCCGCTCCCTCGATGAAGCGTTCACTGCAAAGAAGGGCGTACTCCGGGTCCTCAAGGGCGCGACCCCGGAACGGATCCGTGAGCTCGCGGCGCTGATCGGCGCGGACGAGGTTGTTTGGAACGGAGGACGGACCCCCGCGCAGCTCGATTCGGACAGCGCGATCATCAAGGAACTCAAATCAAACAAGATCGCACGAAGCGTGCTCGATCCCAACAACCTCTACCCCTGGGGGAGCGCGGACAAAGACGACGGCGAACCCCGGCGCGTGTTCACAGCCTTCAAGAAAGCCTGCTACAAAGGCGGCGACCCCGAGGATCCGATCGACGCGCCGAAGACGATCCATGCGCCCAAGCTCGATGACACGAAGCTCAGCAAAGCGGACACGATCAAGGTCGGCGACTACAGCATCAAACCCGACCATCCCTGGACCTCGACCCTCGAAGACCACTGGACCCCCACCCTCGACGAAGGTCACCGATTCGCGAAACGCTTCCTCGAGAAGCACATCCACGGGTACGACGACACGCGCAATGACCTCGATCCGATCGGCTCATCCATGCTCTCCCCCTGGCTCCGGTTCGGCCAGCTCTCGATCCGAAGACTCTGGGCTCGATCCCTCGATGCGGACACCACCAAGGGCGGCGAGGTCTACCGGAGCGAGCTGATGTGGCGCGAGTTCTCGTCCCACATGCTCGTTGCGTTCCCCCACTCCGAGACCCGACCCATCCACGACAAGTTCGCGAAGTTCCCCTGGAAGGACTCCGACCCCGGGTTCGAGAAGTGGACCAAGGGCAAAACCGGGTACCCCATCGTCGATGCGGCGATGCGCCACCTGTGGGCAACAGGGTTCATGCCCAACCGTGCGCGGATGATCGTCGCGAGCGTGCTCACCAAGCACATGCTCATCCCCTGGACGCGCGGCGCACAGTGGTTCATGGACACCTTGGTCGATGCGGACCTCCCCAACAACACCATGGGCTGGCAATGGACGGCCGGGTGCGGGCTCGATGCCGCCCCCTACTTCCGGATCTTCAACCCCATCACCCAGGGCTCGAAGTTCGACCCGAAGGGGGACTACGTCCGTCGATGGGTCCCCGAGCTCAAGGACCGGGACGACAAGGTCATCCACGAGCCCGTGTCCCCGATCGAAGCCCAATCCCTCGGGTATCCGACCCCGATCATCGAGCACAAGGAAGCCCGGGATCGGGCGCTGGAGGCGTACGAAGCCATCAAATGACACACCGGGCGAAACCCCGACCTACCCTGCAAATACAACCAACGCCGCGGATTCATCGCGGTGATCCATCCATGATCCCGGAGCTCTGCCTTGCGAACCACGACCCGTGTGCTCTCCGTCCTCACCCTCGCGATCCTCACGATCTCGGGGGTTGCGTGTTCGTCGACGTCCTCGACCGAGCGGAACCAGACCATCTCCGACGAACGACGCGCCGAGCACGTCGAATCGTTCGAGTACGTCTGGAACTCGATCCGCAACAAACACTGGGACCCGGACCTCAACGGGGTCGACTGGAACCAAGCGCGCGAGGACCTGCTCCCGCGCGTCGAGAACGCAAAGACCGACGGCGAAGCCCGCGCGGCGATGAACGAGCTTCTCGCACGACTCGGTCAGTCCCACTTCGGGATCATCCCGAGCAGCGCCTACGAGGACCTCGCGGAAGTCTCTGATGTCGATCACGGGGACGAGGGCTCCGGGGGTGATGGTTGGGCCGGGATCGATGCGCGTCTGATCGGGGACCACGTCCTCGTCACGCGCGTCCACAACAGCTCCCCGGCCGCTCGCGCCAAGATCGAGCGCGGGTCCATCATCAAGAAGATCGGGGATCGTGAGATCGCGCACACCATCGAGGTCGTCGAGGCCGCCGGTGGGATCCAGCGCCCGGAAACGACGGTCGGGATGATCGTCAGCGCACAGCTCAACGGGACCGAGGGCGCGACGCGCGAGCTCACCATCGTCGGTTCGGACAACAAAGAACGGACGGTCACCCTCACCCTCGACCCCGCGCCGGGCAAACTCGCGAGCTTCGGGGAGCTCCCCCCCACCCCTGTCGTCATCGAGACCACGACGCTTGAGAACGGGGTCGGGTACTTCCGGTTCTCGATCTTCCTCGACCCCCCGCGCGTGCTCCCGGCCTTCCAGCAGTTCGTGAAGAACCACATGGACGCGCCCGGGATCATTATCGACGTGCGCGGGAACCCCGGGGGGATCATCCTGATGGCGCCCGGGATGATCAACTGGCTCATCTCCGAGAAGGGGCTCTCGCTCGGGGTCATGCGCATGCGAGACGAGGTCCGGGGTCCGTTCGACATCCCCCTCGTCTTCAACCCGCGCAAGAACGCGTACCAGGGCAAGGTCGCCGTCCTCACGGACGAGCTGAGCATCTCCAACTCCGAGATCCTCGCCGCGGGTCTCAAGGACATCGGGCGCGCGAAGGTCTTCGGGACGCGCACGGCCGGGCTCGTGCTCCCCTCGACCGTCGAACGTCTCCCCAACGGGGACGGGTTCCAGTACGCGTTCGCGTCGTACGAAACCTCGGGCGGGTACTCCCTCGAAGGGCAGGGCGCGATCCCCGATGTCGAGATGAAACCGACCCGGAAAGAGCTCCTCAAGGACACGGACCCCGTGCTTGAAGCCGCGGAATCGTGGATTCTGAGCGACGACTGAGGGCCATATCATCCATCGACGCAACCCGGAGGGGTTTCGTCCCAAAAACCATCGGGAACACGTCGTGTCCCGAGTGTCTCGAACCCATTGAACCTGAAACACCAACGCTCGCCCTCTTGGAAGGAGCTCACACCATGAACCGTACCACCCGCTTTGCGCTCGCGATCATCGCCGGCGCCGCAATCCCGATGTCCCTCGCGCCCGCCGCGATCGCCGCCGACGAACCGGCCGTCAAAGCCAAGTCCGACGAGTCCAAGTCCATGGACAAGGACGCCAAGAAGGTCTGGGATCGTTCGATCAAGGCCACCATGGGGAAAGCCGCCAAGGACCGTGATTCCGTCAAGAACATCGTGTCCAAAGGGAAGATGGCGATGCCCGGGCAGGGGATCGAAGCGCCCCTCACGGTCATGATCGTCCCCGGCGAAGGGATGCGCATGACGATCGAGATCCCCGGGATGGGTTCCTTCGATCAGGGCTTCTACAAGGGCACCGCGTGGGGCAACAACATGATGTCCGGCCCCACGGTCATGGACGGCGCGGAAGCGGACCAGCTCGCGCGCGAGTCGGACTTCTTCGCCGACCTCAACTGGCAGAAGTACTACGACTCGATCACCTACAAGGGTCAGGAGACCATCACCCTTCAGGACGGGTCCGAAGTGACGGCCGACATCCTCGAGCTCGATCCCGTCGATACCGACGACGTGAACACCAACTACTACGACGCAGAAACCGGGCTCGTCGTCAAAACCGTCTCGATGGTTGCGATCCCCGGGGGTGTGACCGTCCCCTCCACGACCTACATGTCCGACTACAAGAAGCTCGAGAACGACATGCAGGTCCCCCACAAGATCGTCGCCGTCATGGGCCCCCAGCAGCAGGTCCTTGAGTTCACGGAGATCAAGGTCAACGCGGAGCTCGAAGACGATGCGCTCCAGCCCCCGGCCGAGGTCATGGAACTCATGGAAGACTGATCCCCTCCAGATCGATCACGCTTTCACCACGCGGGCGCGCACAGCGCCCGCGTTTTTCGTGATCGCGTCGCGCGTGTCCACGATCAGCGGCGCGTGCTCTCCGACAAGGTGCCAATCGATCGCATCATGGTCCGTCACGACCACAGCGCAGTCGCACCGTTCGAGCGCTTCACCCGTCAACTCGACAGAGTCGAGCGCGATGTCGTATCGGCGCATGCTCGGGAACCGCGCGATGTGCGGATCATGGTACGAGACCTCAGCGCCGCGCTTCCGGAGGAGCGAGATGATCTCCGCCGCGGGGGATTCACGGATGTCATCGACGTTCCGTTTGTACGCAACCCCGAGCACGAGAATCTTCGCGCCCTTCATGTGCTTCGCGTCATCGTTGAGCGCGTCGGACACGCGCGAGACGACATACTCGGGCATCCGACGGTTGATTTCCCCGGCCAGTTCGATGAAACGCGTTGTGTGCCCCGCTTCGCGCGCGCGCCACGCGAGGTAGAACGGGTCGATCGGGATGCAATGCCCGCCCAATCCCGGTCCTGGATCGAAGCGCTGGAACCCGAAGGGCTTCGTCGCGGCCGCTTCGATCACTTCCCACACATCGATCCCCATCCGATCGAACACGAGCTTCATCTCGTTGATCAGCGCGATGTTAACGGCGCGGTAGACGTTCTCGAGCAGCTTCGCCGCTTCCGCGACCTCCGCGCTCGGGGTCTCGTGGACTTCATCGACACAGGATTGGTACAGCGCCGACCCAAGCGCGAGCGACACCTCGTCCAGCCCCCCGACGAGCTTGGGGATCGTGCGCGTGGTCTTGTCCGTCCGTCCCGGGTCCTCGCGCTCGGGGGAGTACGCAACGAACAGATCATCCCCGAGCTCGAGCTCCATCCCCCGCGCGTTCGCGCCTTCGAGCAGGATCGGGAGCACCACCTCGCGCGTCGTCCCCGGGTACGTCGTCGATTCGAGCACCACGAGCGCCCCGGGCTTCATGTGCTGCGCGACGGACCGCGCGCTCGACTCCACATAGAACAGGTCCGGGTCGTCGTGCTCCCCGAGCGGGGTCGGGACACAGAGGATGATCACGTCCGCGCGAGCGAGCGATTCCTCCTCGTTCGTCGGGGTGAAGTACTCTGAGTCGGAAAGGATCGCGAACAGATCCTCCCCCGGGTGTTTCAGGTACGCGCGACCCTCGCGCAGATCCTCGATCTTCGACGAATCCACGTCGTATCCGATGACGTCGAACCCCGCATCGTGCACGGCCCGGACCAGCGGGAGCCCCACGTACCCGAGCCCCATCACGGCGACAACGGCGCTGCGCGATTCGATCGCGCCCATCAAGCGTTTCGCGGAGTCAGTCATCGCCGAGCGTTCGGTCATGCATCATCTTTCGCACGATCATCGATCGACGGCGACCACACGGGAGACAAAGCGACGAACGCGCCCATCAGCGCGCCCGTGTGCAGATTCACGAACACCGAATCGAACGCGCTGACGAGCACGAGCCCGATCATCCCCCACAATGGCGCCGCTCGGTACGACCACGGATCGACCCGCGCCCAGCGCCACGCGCCAACCAACGAGCACACCACGACGAGCACGCCCAACGCGAGCCCCACGATCCCGAGCTCGCACATCCACTGGAGGACCTGGTTGTGCGCGTGCGCCGCGTCGTCGAGGGTTGAATCCGTCTGCTCCATCACCCCCCGGAACCCCCCGACCCCGACACCCCGGATCGGATGCTCAAGGAACGATCGGAACGCATGGTCCGCCATCGAGATACGCGCGCCGATCGTCGAGTCCAGATCCCCTTCCCTCGCGCGTTCGATCTGCGCCCGCGCCTGCTCGATCCGGGTCCCCACGCCCTCCCGGACCATGAGAAACGACACCCCAGCACCGATCACCACCACACCGAGGAGCGCGATCCCAACCCGTTTCGAGCTCCACACCCGCGCCCCGAGCGCCAGCACGAGCATCACCACCCCAGCGATCCACGCGCCGCGCGTCCCCGTCGCGACCAGCGCGATCGTCGTCACGGCGCACGCGCCGAGCGCGATCCAGCGCATCCGACCCTTCCCCCCCACCGCGCTGGGGATGTGAATCCCGAGCGCTGCGACGAGCACCGACCCACCCACGGCCGGGTCCCACCACCCGCTCACCCGCTCCGGTTCGTGCCACAGCGCCTCTTCCAGCCACAGGTTCCCGAACCCGTTGAACCCGTCGATCACCTGCGCCCCGAACCCGAACACAAACCCCAATGCCAGCGCCCCCAGCAGCGCCCCCCTTCGCTCGATGATCGGGTACACGAACCCGAGCAGCGCGAACCAGCGCAGCTGCGCGATCGACTCCGCGCCCGCGCCGGGATCGCTCGACCACGTCAGCGACAGCGCCGACCACCCAGCGAGGAGCACCCCGGAGATCACGACGGGTTGACCGAACCCGTGGATCCAGATCGGACCCGTGTTCAGCACCCGGATCAGGAAGAACACCACGAGCGGGATCGGCGCGAAGACGGCGACACTCACGGGTCCCGAGATCATCGCCATACACAGACACCCGAGCACCAGATGGATCGTGTCCCCGATCCGGTCGCGCTGGTGCATCCGCTCGAACGCGCGCTCACACTCGTCCCGGGTGATGTAGGACCCCGTGACAAATCGAGCGATCGGATTGAGGACAGCGCGGCGCAAGGCACGATTGTGCCCACAAATCACCCAACCATCAACCGGACAACACGGACAATTCGCTGGGAATGTTGGATCCTGGAACCGGGTTTCCGACTACAACAGAGTGGAGACCCCCGTCTCGACCAGATTGGAGCGCCATGAACCCGATCCACGACATCGCGAACCGCGCCCGCCGCCGGCTCATCCTCATCGACACCCTCTCGACGATCACCCTCTGTCTCGGGATCACGATCGGCGCGCTCGTGCTCGTCCGCGGGTCCCAGAAGCTCTTCCCCACCTTCATCGTCCCGTGGGACATCGTGCTCATCGCCGCGCCCGCGCTCGCGCTCGTCGTCGGGGTCGTCTGGTCGATCCTCCGCGCCCCCTCGCTCCTGAAAGCCGCCCAGGTCATCGACGAACGTGCCGAACTCCGCGAGACTCTTTCGACGGCCCTCATCATCGAACAAGACGAATCCGGGTGGTCCAAAGCCGTCCTCGAAGATGCGCGGGAGAAAGCCTCGCGCGTTCAGGTCCGCACCGCGCTCCCCCTCCGGAAGCCCAAGGGCTGGGGCGCTCCCATCGCGGCCGCCCTCGCGCTCCTCGCCGTCTGGTGGCTCCCGACTCGGGACCTGATGGATCTCCTCGAGAAACAACAGAAGGAAGTGCAAGAACTCCAGCGCGTCGGCGAGATCACCACGGCCGTCAACGAGTCCCAAGAACAACTCAAGCAGATCCTCGAACAATCCGGGCTCGATCTCGACGACGAGGACCTCTCCGAGCTCGACGATCTCCTCAAGGGGGACGAAGCGGAGTTCATAGAACCAGAGGAAGCCCTGCGCAGCGCGATCAAGAACCTCACCAACGTGAGCGACAAGCTCGATGAGCAGCGCCAGAACGAAGACAACCGCGCGTTCGATGCGATCAAGGACGCGATGAAGTCCCTCGAATCCGACAAGGACGACACGGCCGCCGAGATGGCGCGTGCGATGTCCCGTGGGGATTTCTCCGAGGCGCGCAAGAAGCTCCAGGAACTCCAGGAGCAGATCAACGCCAACGAGATGACCGAAGAACAGCGCGAGCAGATGGCCGAGACATTGGCTCAGGTCCAGCAGCAGCTCGAACAGCTCGCGCAGGGCTCGCAGTCCATCCAGGAACAGCTCGAGAAAGCCGGGATCTCCCAACAAGAAGCCCAGCAGCTCGCGCGGGACCCCAACGCGCTCCAGCAGAAGCTCCAGGAGATGGGGATCCCCTCGGACCAAGCCCGAGCGCTGACCCAAGCGGCTCAAGCGCAGCAGCGAGCATCCGACGCCGCGAGCGCCATGTCCGAATCCATGTCCCAGATGGCGCAGGGAATGCAGAACCAGGACCAATCCCAAGCTCAGCAGGGCGCGGAATCGATGGGCGAACAGCTCAGCGCCCTCGAGAACATGCAGAGCGAGATGCAGTCCCTCGAAAACGCGATGCAGCAGACCCAGCAGCAGCTCCAGCAGCTCGCGGAATGCCAGAACCCCGGAGGGATGGGGAACGGGCAGGACGGGCAGATGGGACAGGGCCAAGGGGTCGGGGGTCTCAACGCCGGGGTCGGGGGTGTCCCCGACTTTGGAGGCGAAGAGAACCAGCCCAGCGGCGATTACGCGCTCTCGCGCGAGCAGACCCGCATCAACGTCCAGGAGGGCGGACCCATCATCGCTTCGACCCTCGTCCAGGGGGCACAGGTGAAGGGTGAATCGACGGCCGCATTCTCCAGCGCCGTCAAGAGCGCGAAGACCAAAGCGAGCGAAGCGATCGAGACGAAGCGCGTCCCGCGCGAGTACGAGAGCGCCGTGCAGAAATACTTCGGCCGGCTCGAAGAAGACGCGGCCGCCGCCGAGAAGTCGAACCCGAAACCCGAGCCCTCATCCGAAGACGACTGATCCCACCCCCGGATTCTGGGACCATCCGCGTCCCGAACCAGTCTATATGGACCTTGAGCCGGGTACAGATGGTGTGATCCTTCCGCGATTTCGAGGATTCCGACCGATCCGTTTGCATGCGTGGATCCACTCGCCGCGTGTGCCGATCCCGGGTGCACGATGACTCCGAAGCGCATCATCGAGATCGGACCCCGCCCGCGTTCGCGCGGAGCGCTCATGAGCGCGGTTCTGATCATGCAGGCCGCGCTGCTGATGGGCGCGACGCTGCTCATCGACTACTGGGTCCGTTCCCACGCGCCGCTCGATCGAGACATCGCGGATCGCTTGTTCATCCTGACCCTGTCCGTGTCCTTCGGGGTCCTCGCGCTCACAGGTGTTGTGTTCTTTTTGATGGCGCGTCGCTACAAGGACACCCTCGAAGACGCGAACGAACAGCTCACAAGCGAGGTCCGCCGGCAGGTCACGGAGCGCCTCGCGTCGCGCAACGCGCTGATCCACGGTCTCGCTAAGCTCGCCGATTACAGGGACACGGATACAGGGGACCACCTGGAACGGATCGGGTCCTACGCGCGCCTCCTCGCGAACGAACTGCGCAGTGTGTACCCGGAGATCACGGACGAATGGATCGAGCGCCTCGTGCTCGCGTCCTCGCTTCACGACATCGGGAAAGTCGGGATCCCCGACGATGTGCTCCTCAAACCCGGAAAGCTCACGGAAGAAGAACGCCAGATCATGGAGCGCCACACCCTGATCGGCGCCGACACCCTCCTCTCCACCCGCGCGAAGTTCGGTCAGGACGCGCTGATCGACATGGGGATCCGGATCGCGCTCCAGCACCATGAACAATGGAACGGAACCGGCTATCCCTTCGGGCTCTCAGGAGACCAGATCGCGCTCTCGGCGCGCATCGTGGCGCTCGCGGATGTCTACGACGCGCTCACCTCCCAGCGCGTCTACAAAGCCGCGATGAGCCACGAACAGGCATCCAAGATCATCTTGGAGGGACGAGGATCCCACTTCGATCCCGTCATCGTCGATGCGTTCCGGTCCTGCCAATCCGGGTTCGACGAGGTCCGCATCCTCGGACGCGATCACAAAGCCCGGGTCTTCGATATCCAGCGCATCCGTGACGAGGCGCAGGAGTCCATCAACGAGTTCAAGCTCGCCGCGTGATCGCTGACCCCGAGCACTAGAATCCCCGTATGAGCACCACGACCGACCAGTCTCTCTCGGACCGGATCGCGGCGATCATCGACGAGACCCGCTCGATCCGCCACGACCTCCACGCAAACCCCGAGATCCGCTTCCGAGAAGAGCGCACGGCCTCCGTTATCCGCCGTCAACTCGAACACCTCGGGATCGAGCACGTCTCCAACGTCGGGGGGAAGGAACCCGGGACAGGAACCGGGGTCGTCGCGCACCTCCCGGCCACCACCGAGAACCCCGGCCCCTGTATCGCGCTCCGCGCGGATATCGACGCGCTCCCGATCCAGGAGAGCTCAGATCTCGACTACAAATCCACCCGCGACGGGGTCATGCATGCGTGCGGTCACGACGGACACACGGCCGTCCTCCTCGGGACAGCCCATGTCCTCTCCAAGCTCGAGCACCGACCCAACCCGGTGACCCTGATCTTCCAACCGGCCGAAGAAGGCGGCGCGGGCGCGGCCAAGCTCATCCGGGACGGGGCCCTCGACGGGCTCATCGGACCCAAGGTCGAGCGGATCTACGGGCTCCACGGGTGGCCGAGCGACACCCTCGGGACCATCTCCACCAAGCCCGGCCCCCTCCTGGCCTCCACGGACCTCATCAACGTCACGATCACGGGGACCCAAGCCCACGCGGCCTACCCCCACCTCAGCGCCGACCCCGTGCTGGCCGGTTCAGCGATCATCCAGAGCGCCCAGCACATCGTCTCGCGCAATACCGACCCGAACGAGGCCGTCGTCGTCTCCTTCACGACCTTCCACGCCGGGTCCGCCATCAACGTCATCCCCGGAGCGGCCGTCCTCGGCGCGACCGTCCGGACCCTCTCGGACGAATCCCGAGCCAAGACCAAAGCCCGGCTCCTCGAGCTCATCGAGCACACGGCCAAAGCCCACGGGTGCTCAGCCCAGATCGACTGGGACCCCGGGTACCCCGTCACCCGGAACGACCCCACGGAAGCCTCCCGAGTCCTCGAAATCGCCCGTTCGGCCGAGCATTGCGCCCAGACCAAGGTCGTCGAGCATGCCACCCTCGGGGGGGAGGATTTCTCCTTCTATCTCCAGAAGATCCCCGGGTGTTTCTACTTCATGGGGCTCGCAAAGGACGACCAAACCCCGTACCCGGGACTTCACACACCGAGTTTCAACTTCAACGATCAATCGCTCCCCTTGGGCGTAGAGATGATGTGCCGCCTCGCGCTGACCGAAGAGGGGTAGACCCGAGCACTGAGCCGGCAATGATCCCGAGCACGGAAACCCTGTTTCCTTCAAGTAGACCCGTCCGAGAACCGATGGAGTGGACATGAACCCGATTCTCAAGAGCATCTCTGTCTGTGCATTGCTGACCGTCCTCCTCGTTCAGGGCGGGTGCCGCGTTGAGCGGACCACAGGACAGCGTCACCAAGCCCGCGCCATTGATACCATCCTCCGCGCCGAAGCGGAACGTCTGAACGACATGCCGACGAGCGACCAGACCCTCGAGGGCTACGCGCATCTCAACGCGTTGTACCGGGATCTGCTCAACGCCTCGGTCCGTTCGGGTGAAGCCGAGCCCCTCACGGTTCAGCAGGCCGAGGACGAGCTCCGGCGCATCGCGTCGGAAGCGCGTCAGCTCCCGGCCTTCCTCTCCTGGTCCCCCGAAGCCCAGACCAACTTCGAAGAATCCTTCTGGCGCTTCCGTCTCAAGAAGTGGCAGCAGTGGCGCGGCCCGGGCTACATCTACGAATAAGCCCATCGACAGATAGGCATCACAAACAACGCCTCGTGAGCGCTCAGGGTCCCCCTGGGCGTTTTTTCGTGCATCCGACGAACGGCGTGTGCCGGATACCATCAACGCTGTGAGTGATCCGGTCCAACCCGACAACACCCCGAGCGAATCGCCCGTCCCCGAGTGGGGCACCGAATCGCGCGAGGATCGCATCTCGCGCCTCCACGGAGACGCGCGTGCCCTCCCCCTCGCGCCGGGTGTGTACCTGATGAAGAACAAGAACGGGGTCGTGATCTACGTCGGGAAAGCGAGCAAGCTGCGCGACCGGGTCGGCTCGTACTTCATCCCCTCGACGGACCTCGGACCCCGGAAGAACAAGCTCCTCGACGAGGTCCACACCTTCGAGACTTTCGTCACCGACACCCCCTGGGAAGCGCTCCTTGCTGAGAACAGGCTCATCAAGGACATCAAACCGAGGTTCAACGCCGCCCAGCGCGACGACAAGACCTACCCCTACCTCGTCGTCACGATGAGCGAGGACTACCCGCGCGTCTTCATCTCCCGCAACCCCACGGGGGTCCAGTCCGACGGGACCAAGGACCCGCGCTTCAACGGCGCGAATGTGCTGGGGCCGTTCACCTCCCCGGGCGCGCTCCGAGAAGCGATCGACGCGCTCCAGAGCGTGTTCAAGTTCCGCACGTGCTCGCTCGACATCATCGAGGGGGATCCGAAGAACAAGACCTTCCGTCCGTGCCTGCTCGCCGCGATCGGGAAGTGCACCGCGCCGTGCAACGAGTCCATCGCGAAAGAGCCCTACCGGGACGACATCAACCGCTTCGTGCGCTTCCTCAAAACCAAACGCACCACGATGATCCGCGAGCTCACGAGCGAGATGGAGGACGCTTCCACGAACCTCCAGTTCGAACGCGCCGCGACCCTGCGCGACCAGATCCGCGCGATCAAACGCATCGACCATCGCGCGACCACGGGTGATCGCTGGCAACCCGAAGCGGAGATCGGGTACATCGAGCCCGAGAAGGGGCCCAAAGCCCTCGCGCGCGCGCTCGGGGTGAAGTCGCGCCTGCGCTGTCTCGAGGGCTTCGACATCGCGCACCTCCAGGGCGGCGAAACGGTCGCGTCCAAAGTCTGCTTCGTAGACGGGAAGCCCTTCAAACAGGAATACCGACGCTACCGGATCAAATCCTTCGAGAACCTCGAAGGGGGACGGCGCAACGACGACTTCGCCTCCATGCGCGAGGTCATCTCGCGCCGATACCGGGACGCGGGCGCCGGGCACGAGCTCTACCCCGACCTCATCCTCATCGACGGCGGCAAAGGGCAGCTCTCCGCCGCGATGGACGCTTTCGCGCAGCTCGACATCAAACCCCCCCTCGTCATCTCCATCGCAAAGAAAGAAGAGCTCCTCTACACGACGGCCTCACCCGACCCGATCCGATTGGGACGCAACAACCCCGGGCTGCGCCTGTGCCAACAGATCCGGGACGAAGCCCACCGCTTCGCGCAGCACTACCACCACATCCTCCGGCGCAAGGCAACGCTCGGCGAATAACGCTCAGCTTTCGACGCGCTCGCAGCGGATCTCCATCCCGTTCTGGAACAGCGTAACCGCGCCCGCTTCGCCTTCCTCGGGGAGATCGAACTCGAGCACCGCATCGACCGCTTCGTAACGGAACGTCGTCGGATCGTCCGCGTCCTGCGCGAGGCGCAACGCCTGCTGGTTCGTGATCCGCGCGAACAAGCGGCCGTTCTCGTTGGTGATCCACAGCTCGAAATACTGGGACTTGTAGTGCCCCACCAATCTCGCCGCGAAGTCCGGGTCGATCTTCACCATCGGAGGAAGATCGACGGGGTCCACATCCATCCCGGCGACCTCCTGGAAGATCTTCTCCCCGGCCCCCGTCGTCACAAGGGTCGCGCCGTTGGTGAGGACCACGACACTGATCCCCAGCTCCTGGTTCACCCCCAGGTACGACGAGTATCCACCCGTCATCCCGTTGTGCCAATACGACCGACCGTCCAATGCCTGGAACCAGTTCATCCCGACCCTCCCGAACGGCGAGTCCCCGATCGGTTCACGCGCCGCCTTCAGCACCGGATCCAGCTCGTCGTCGTCATCGCGCAGGTTCGCGTTCGCGAAGTCGAGCATCGACCGCGCATCCGCGACCCACATCCCCGCCGGGTCGAGCGACCCCATCGAGCTCCAGTGCTTGGTTTGACGACCCTCCTGGGTCGCGGGCGCGAGTTTCTTCAGTTGATCGTCACTGAGCGTGATCGTGATCCCGTCGATCCCGAGGGGTTTGAAGATCCGCGCCTTCACGAGCTGCTCGTAGTCGCCGCCGGCCGCATCCGCGACGAGCGTCCCGAGCAGACCCACCCCGAAGTTCGAGTACTCGAAGCTCTCCCCCGGCACCGTCTTGGGTGCCGCATTCGACACCACCCGGAACATCTGCTCGCGCGAATACCCCGCGAACGGATCGTCCGGATCCGAGTACACCGCATTGGGAGGCATGCTGGGCCACCCAGCGGAATGCGTGGTGAGATGACGCAGCGTCACCTCGACCCCGTCCTTGTCCTTCGCGTTGATCCCCTCGGGGAGCAGCGCATCAACTGTCGTATCGAGCGTGACCTCACCCCGCGCGATCGAATCCGAAAGCAGCACCCCCGTGAACAGCTTCGAGACCGACCCGATCTCGAAGAGCGTGTCCGGGCGCATCGGGGTGTCGTCCGTGTAGTTCATGGTCCCGATCGTCCAGATCGAGTCCTCACCCTCCGCATGGATCGCGACCACCGCGCCCGGGATCAGCCCAGCTTCGATCAGCGGCGAGAGATGCTCATCGACGATCCCCTGATAGTCCGGAGCCCCGAACACCACGGACCCAACGGACAACGACACAACACTCGCGATGGATTGGAACGACATAAGACCCTCCTGTGACAAAGGGTTCTATGGGGTTCGGAGCCCCGGAGTTTCATCGCCGGCGCAGGTAATACACAACCCACGCGTATTCGTCGGCCGCAACGACGACCGGGACATACACCGTCTCGCTCCACGGGACGTACTCGGATCGGTAGTTCCCCCCCGAATCCCGGCACGTGCGCCACGAGTTCCCCGAACGGGTCACGGGCTCGCTCACGATCTTGTCGGTCTTCCCGAGGTAGTTCGACGACACGATCGCGTAGTCCGCGCCGAGCTCTCGCGCGAACGCTTCGAGCTCCTTGTCAAACGGAGACACCCGATCCGTCGATTTGAACACACTCCGACCCAGAACGATGATGTCCTCGGGGTCCTCAGAGATCTGGAGCGCCCTGAGGAGCCCGGACTGCTCGTCCATCAGTTCCTCGCGCGACCAGTCCTTCCAGTGGGTGTCGCTCTGAGCGCGGCGATGTTCGATCTCGGACAGCGCGGACTCAACGCGCGACCACGGGACCTCACGCACATCCACCCTCACATCATCAGGAAGCGATTCGTAGTACCCCACGGGCGCGCCGACGAAGTTGTCGCGCCAGACGTTGGAGCACCCAACGAGGACCAACACCGAACCGAGTGCCGCGATGAAACCGAGCGATCGTTGTGCCATAGACATACACCTCTATTCGACCCGAAGCCCTGACAGATTCCGCGAAATCAAGCGATTCAGCTCTCGTCGAGGACCTCGTTGTAGCGCTTCATGACCTTGGCGCGCGTAATCAGGGCCGTGGGCTCACCCCGACCGAGCGGGTCTAGGAGGGTCAGCGAGGACACGTCGTTCTTGGAGAACTTGTCCATGACCGTGTCCAGGTGCTCGTGGGGATCGATCGTGGGGAGATCGGTGCGCATGAGCTCCGCGACCAAAAGCAACGGGATCGCTTCCCGATCGATCAGCGCCGTGCGCATATCGCGCCCCGTCACCATCCCGATCGCGCGTCCGTCCTGATCCACAACCGGGAAGTCCGGGACGTTGTGCGAAGCGTGGAGCGTGATCAGCTTGCTGAGCGGATCCGACGCGTAGATCTGCTCCGGCGGGAGCTTCTCCGTCACCACGCTCGTCACAGGGACCTGGCGCAGGATCGTCAGATCGCGCCCCGTCCCGATCCGGACCCCCTGCTTGCTCAGCGGCGCGGTGTAGATCGAATCGCGCATGAGCATGCGCGTGAAAACCGTGGAGATAATCGCCGCGAGCATGATCGGCGCGAGCACCCGTGGCTCGCGCGTGAGCTCGAAAAGCATCAGGATCGCCGTCATCGGCGCGAACGTCGATCCCGCGATCAGCGCGGCCATCCCCACCAGCGCGTAGCTCGCCGGGGACCCGCCCTCCGGGATCAAACCCATCATCTCCAGCGCGATCCCGAACACCCCCCCGAGGGTCGCGCCCACGAACAACGCCGGCGCGAACACACCGCCCGAACCCCCGGACCCGAGCGTGAACGAGGTCGCGAGCACCTTGCTCACACACAGCACGAACACGGTCACGAGCGCCCCGAACGTCACCCCGGCCGCGCTGTAGTGGGACGGATCCAGGAGCGATCGGATCATCGCGTACCCGTTCCCGAAGAACACGGGGACGGGGGACTCGCTCGGGACCAGCTCCGACCCCCCCGCGCGCTGCTCGATCAGGGTCGCCGCGATCCCCAGCATCCCGAGCAGCAGCGCCCCGAGGACGGGGAGAAGCGCCGGGTGGAGCTTTACCCGCGCGAACACGGACTCGGACGTATGGAGCGCTTCGACAAAGAGCCACGATCCCACGGCACACACCGCTCCGAGCACGACATAGCTCGGGAGCTCGGAAGCCGTGAAGAGATACCCCGTCAGCTCGAACGCGAAGATCGCGTCCTCGCTCGGGAGGATGACCTGGGTCAGCGCCGTCGCGAACACGCTCGCGAGCACAATCGGGGTGAACGTCTTGAGCGAGAAATCGCGGAGCAGGATCTCAAGCGCGAAGAACACCCCAGCGATGGGCGCATTGAAGATGCTCGCGATCCCGGCCGCCGCGCCGCACCCCACCAGGGTGTTCACATGACGGCGCTCGATCCGGAGCGCCCGCGCCAAGTTCGACCCGATGACCGAACCGATCTGAACGATCGGCCCTTCAGCCCCCGCGCTCCCCCCGGAACCGACCGTGCAGATCGATGTGATGACCTTCACCACCCCCGTCCGCGCCGCGATCTTCCCACCCCGGCGAACGATCGCATCGAGGACCTGGGGAACACCGTGACCCCGCGCCTCGCTCGCGAACAGGTACACCAAGACCCCCGACACCAGCGCCCCGAGCATCGGGATCAGCGGCATCAACCAGATCCGGGACCCGTCCTCCCCCTGGAGCATCTCCTGTGTGTGCTCCGCGAGATGCTCGACCCGCTCAAGCACAAACGCGAACCCGACCGCGCCGAGCGAGGTCATCAGTCCGATCGTCGCGCCCACAACGTTGAGCCACCCCTCCGGATGATCGGTCATGAACCGGCGCAATCGCCGCCAAGGTGCTCGGAGCACACCCGACTCACCCTCGCGTTCCATGCTCATTTCACGATCCAAAGCATCGATGGATCCTAGACCGACGATTCCACGATCTGAAGATCAGGATTCGCGCGGATCCTCGTCGAGCACGAGCTGGTCCACACTCGGCGCTTCCTTGACGGGCTTCCCGATTTTGTCCGTCAACGCCGACCCGTCCGTGTATCGGACGATCGTGTCCACGGGGTGCGCCTTCTCGTGCGCTTCCAGCGCCTTCTCGAGCTCCGCCTTCTTGTCGTCCTCGAGCTCCGTCCACTTCCCGCGACCCCGACACTTCGGGAACCTCGAGCACCCGAGCCAGGGACCACGGACCCCATTGCGCAGGTTCAACGGCGCTTCGCAGGTCGGGCACGGGAGGTCGGTCTCCAGGGGAGGCACGCTCGGCGCAACTACGAACCCCTTCTTGTCGATGTTCAGGATCACCCCGTCGTCGTTCGTCTCACCCTCTTCGAGCGGGGTCGTGAGGAACGGCCCGAACCGACCCGTCTTCCGGATCATCGGACGACCCGTCTTCGGGCACTTCACATCGACGAACTCCGCCTTGCGCGGCCGCCCCTCCCGATCGCACGGGCACGCATAATCACAATCCGGGTACGTCGAGCACGACAGGAACTTCCCGTTCTTCCCGAACCGGTACACGAGGGAAGACCCGCACTTCTCACACCGATACTCCTCGGGCGCGGGCTGGACCTCCGCTTTCGCGTGGGTCATCTGCTCGAGCGCTTTCTCGAGCGCCGTCGAAAAGCGCCCATAGAACGCTTCGAGCATCTCGATCCAGTCGAGGTGCTCCTCCTCGATCTTGTCGAGCTGCTCCTCCATGTCGCGCGTGTACCCGAGATCCATCAACCTCGGGAATCCCTCGATCAGCTTGTCCGTGACGACCTCACCCAGGTCCGTCGCGAAGAACGAACGGTTGACATTCTCCACGTACTTCCGGTCCTGGATCGTCTGGATGATGCTCGCATACGTCGAAGGACGCCCGATCCCCTCGCTCTCAAGGGTCTTGATGAGCGAAGCTTCCGTGAACCTCGAAGGGGGGCTCGTGAACCGCTGCTGCGGATCGATCCCGAACGGGTACATCGCCTGGCGCTCTTCCAGCTTCGGGAGGTTCAGCTCGTCCCCGCTCGTCGGGACCCCCGACACCCGGAAGTGCCCATCGAACGCGAGGGTACGCCCCGTCGCGCGGAGCAGCGCCTGACCCGTGCGACCCCCACGGATCATGACCGTGGTCGAGTCCCACTGCGCGGGGGTCATCTGACACGCAAGAAAGCGCTGCCAGATCAGCGTGTACAGACGATGCTGATCGCTCGTGAGCACGCTCTTCACGGAGTCCGGGGTGCGCGACACATCCGTGGGACGGATCGCTTCGTGCGCCTCCTGCGCCGCTTTGTTGCTCGATGAGAAGAAGTTGGGCTTCTCCGGGAGGTAGGAATCGCCATAGACCTTCCCGATGTGGGTGCGCACCGCGTTGAGCGCCTCCCCGGCGATGTGGGTCGAATCGGTACGCATGTACGTGATCAGACCCGTCGGCCCCTCGCCCGGGATGTTCACCCCTTCGTACAAACCTTGGGCCGCGCGCATGGTGCGCTGCGCCCCGAACCCCAATCGAGACGACGCGCTCTGCTGCATTGTCGAGGTAATGAAAGGACCCGGCGCCCTCGACTTGGTCCGCTTCGTCTCGATCGACTCGATCTCGTACGACACCCCCGGATCGATCTCCCCCTCGACCGTGCGCACCCATCGCGCCGGGCCCTTGCCCTTCTCGTCCTCGGTGCACGTCGTGTTGACGTTCGTGAGCCCGAGCTCTTCGCAGACCTCAGCGACCCGAGCGCTCAGATCGTGGTCACCCTTGCCGTCGAACGTCTTCCCCTCCGAGAGCAGACGCGGATCGAACTTCTCACCCCGGACCTCGACGAGCTCGGCGCGGATCGCGTCCTTGCTCGAGAGCCACCCGTTCTGCGCTTTAACCGTCGGCCCCTTCCCCTTCTCGTCCTTCTCATCGAGGAATGCGCGCCACGAGTCCACGCACTCCTTCGCGATCGATTCCTTGAGCGCGAAGTACCCCGTCACGCTCCAGTACTCGTCCGGAACAAACGAACGGATCTCGCGCTCACGCTCCACGATCAACCGAACAGCGACACTCTGCACACGCCCCGCACTCAGACCCCGCGCCACCTTCTTCCACAGCAGCGGCGACACCTGATACCCCACAATCCGATCCAGGATCCGTCGCGCCTGCTGCGCGTTTACCCGGTCCTCGTCGATCGGATGGGGGTTGTGGAACGCCTTGTCGATCTCCGCCTTCGTGATCGCCGGGAAGATCACGCGCTTCGCTTCGTTCGAGTCGATCCCGAGCTCCTGCGCCAGGTGCCACGCGATCGCTTCCCCCTCCCGATCGAGATCGGTCGCGAACCAGATCTCGCCCCCCGTGGTGAGCGCTTCCTTCGCGGCACGCTTCAGGTCCTTGACGACCTGCTCTTTCCCCTTGAGCACCTCGTAGCTCGGGGTGAAGCGCTTCTCGATCTTCACACCCGGGACCGGGTCCTTGACCCCCTTGGGGTTCTTGCTCGGGAGATCCCGCACGTGCCCGACCGAAGCCATGACGAGGTAGTCCGCGCCGAGGTACTTGTTGATCGTCCGCGCCTTCGCGGGGGATTCCACGATCACGAGGGATTTGCCCTTCGCGTCCCCGGCCTTGAAGTTCGAGCCCCCGCCGCGCCGGGAGGAAGCCTTCTTCGTCGTCGTCTTCTTCGACGTCTTCTTCGCGCCAGAGGCCTTGGAGCTCTTCTTCTTCGTGCTCGTGCTGCTCTTCTTCGCCATTGAAACCTCGAGATCCCGACCTCGCCGGGGACCGTGAACACAGGGACATAGAGATATGTTCCCGAGCCGAGAGGGAACGCACGTCCTGCGCACTTGTCAAGTCGGATCCCCGGAGCACACCCGGACACGACCCAAAAAGAAAGCACCCCGCGCTCCAGAACGCGGGGTGCCCGGATATCCAAATCAGCCGTCGATCCGCGATCAGCGGCGGCGACGCGCCCCGACGAGCCCGCCGAGCGCGACCAGCGCCATCGCGCCGGGAGCGGGGATCGAGCCCGGCGAAGCGATCAGGAAACGACCGTCATCGCCGAAGGTGTTCGACGCGTACGCGCCGTTCACACCGATCATCGAGAGGAAGGGGTTGTCCCCGGTGAAGTCCACCGAAGCGAACGCGCCACCCGTGTTCGGGATCGTCGCCGTCGCAGCGATGTCCTGGGTCATGATGTTGATGATGTTCGCGACATCGCCGCCCTGGGAAAGCCCACCGCCGTCGCCGTTGGTGTGGGTGATCAGACCCGAGTAGTTCCAGACGCTCTGGAACTCAGCGATCGCGCTCGCGTCCGCGTCGGCCATGATGATCGCGACTTCGCCCGCGCCCAGGATGAGCGAAGCGATCGCCGACTGGCTCGCGGAGGGTGCGCCTTCATCTTCGTACGCGAAATCACCCAGATCGATCGAGGTGTTCCCCGTGTTGACGACCTCGATCCAGTCGGCCGTGCCGTCCGCACCGGACACACCGGCGTAGATCTCGGTGATCATCAGGTCCGCGTTCGCGAGGGACGCAACGCCGGCGAGCGCAAAAACTGCAATGGTCTTCTTCATCGTTCTCTCCTCGTACGTGTGCGGGAACTCCCGCGATCTCGACTCACTCAACCCAAGGACCCGTGCCCGGCTCTCTCCTCCGTCATGCACGCTCCATGGACTTCCCCGTACTCAGGGAGAAATACGCTAGCTCCCGCGCACCGATCGGCAAACACAAACGACTTAAACCTTGTGTTAAGACGAACGCTGATCTTCACAATTCCTTCACACCGTTCTTACGAAATCTTGACGCATCCTTCGCGCACCATCTTCTAGTCTTCTCCCGTTCAGATTCGCAGTGGGAGATCACCAGATCATGCACGCAAACCAACGCCGCCGCGCGTTCACGCTCATCGAACTCCTCGTCGTGATCGCGATCATCGCGCTCCTGATCGGGATCCTCCTCCCCTCACTCGGGAAGGCGCGTGAGACCGCGCAGAAAATCAAGTGCCAGTCCAACCTGCGCCAGTACGGGGTCGCGTTCAACACCTACGCCGGATCCAACAACGGCTACCTCTCCTCCGGCCCGTTCGACAACCGGATCAAGAAGCACGCAAAGGGCCGGGTCCTCGAGAGCATCTGGAGCCAGGACCCCAGCGACGATCGCCACGTCGTCGAACGGATCGGGTGGATCCGGGACACGATCGAGTACGGCGGGTTCCTCCCGACCGAAGTCCTCTGCCCCACCGCGCCCGCGCAGTACAACCAGAACATGAACGTCTCGCGCATGAACGAGGACACCTCCGGGCTCGGGGGCGCGGTCACCTACGAAAAACGAGACCAGCTCCTCCGCGCGGGGTACAACTCCAACTACACCCAGTCCTGGTACATGGCCTACACCCAGTGGAAGGTCCCCCTGATCGGACGCGCAGGACAGCCCGAGGACCCGACCTACGGGGTCGTCGGCCCCCTCAAGCTCCAGAGCATGAGCGTCGTCAGCGCCTCCAAGGTCCCCCTCCTCGCCGACGCACGCATCGACGGGCTCTCCAACGACACCAACGACATCATCGTCATCGACAACGAAACACTCCCAGCGATCAAGGCCCTGACCGACGGCCCGGCATGGCGCATCGGGACCCGATTCGTCTCCCACGACCTCTCCGACTTCGGGACCGCGCACACCCGGAAGCGCGGGCTCTTCACCCGGGGTCACGACAACACAGAAGGCAACTTCGTCTTCGCCGACGGGCACGTCGCGTCCTTCCGTGACGCAAACGGGGACCAGACCTTCAACTACGACCCCAACCAGGAACGCGACAACGGGCTCCCCGTCTACCCCGACTTCAGCCCGAACCAGATCTTCACGGGAGAGCTCCTCTCCGGGAAGTACAACAACTGAACCACGAACCACACCGCGCGCTCGGCGCGGGCTCAGTACAGCCGAGCAACACCCAAAGAGAGAAGAGAGAGATCACCATGAACAAGCACATCATCGCCTTCGCCGGGCTCGCGCTCACGTCCTCCGGCGCGTTCGGACAGGTCGTCATCAACGAGGTCTGGGAGAACCCCCAGGGTCCCGCCGAGCTCAACGACGAGGTCCTCGAGTACATCGAGCTCTACGGGAAGCCCGGGATGGACCTCACGGGCTACGCCGTCGGTCTGTTCAAGGGCGGTCAGGACGGCGGGGGGCTCTTCGGCCCCGAGAACGACATCCCCGACTCCTACGCAGAGATCGATGAGTGCTTCTCCCTCGACGGGCTCTCCATCGGATCCAACGGGTTCCTCGTCCTCTACATCAACACCGACTCCCAGTCCTTCATCCCCAAGGTCATCCCGCCGGAAACCACGGGCGAGTCCTGGTTCGACGCGCACATCCCCATCCCCGGATCCACCGAACAGGCCGGGAAGCTCGAGAACGACGGTTCCTCGACCTACATCCTCATGCGCAAGCGCCCCTTCCACTCGATCGTGGACGGCGCATCCGTCTACGCGCCCGGGTACTCGGTCCACAAGGACACCAACCCCGATGTCGATTTCGACGGCAAAGTCGATTTCGGGATCGAGCCCTCCGTCAACTCCGAAGTCGGGTTCCCCCCCGCGCCCCCCGCCGCGATGTGCGACCCCTTCCAGATCATCGACTCCGTCGCGTGGTCCAACGGGGGAGGAAAGGAATACGTCCGCACCTCCCAGTACGAGATCTCCGACACCCCGGGCTTCAACCCCGACATGGTCTCGCGCGTCGCGTACTACGGGTCCAACCCCATGCTCGGATCGCGCATGAACTCCGAAGGGATGACCGTCCCCACCCGCATCGCTGATGAAGAGTTCATCTACGGCGAGAACATCGCGCCCGCGATCCTCTTCGCCTACGACCCCGCCGCCTACGGCGCACCCACCGACCCGATGGGCGACGGGTTCGCCGACATCTCCATCGGGACCAACGCCGACGACGCGTTCAAGCTCACCCCCGGGTTCTTCAACGACGCGCCCACGCTCGGGATCACCCAGTTCCGCTTCGTCGATGGCGACCTCGACTTCGACGGCGACGCGGACGCCGACGACCTCGCGCTCTTCGACTCCACCCTCATGGGCGCGGACTTCGATTCGACCGAGGACTACATCCACCCCGACACCAACATGCCCATCGCTGATCCGAACAACCCGGGTCAGAACTTCCAGTCCTACGTCTTCCAGGACCGACTCGCGAACGCCTACCTCGCCGCCGCGTGCCTGAGCGACCTCGACGGCGTTGACGTCCCCGGCGCGGACGACCGGGCCGCGCTCGTCGCGCTCGTGGGTGGTGAGCCCTGCGAAGCGGACCTCACCGGCGACGGCGGGTTCGACTTCTTCGACATCTCCGCCCTCCTCCAGGGTCAGGTCGATTTCAACGGTGATACCCAGTTCGACTTCTTCGACATCTCCGCCTTCCTCCAGGCCGGCGCGACCTGCCCGTAAACTCGAACCCAGAGATCCGAACCTTCATCCACGTCCCGCGCTCTTCTCCAGGAGCGCGGGACGTCTTTTTGCGCATCCACCCGAGCTATCCTCTCTCTATGCCCAACACGAACGCGCGAGAAGTCAACTTCGACGGCCTGATCGGCGCTTCCCACAACTACGCCGGGCTCTCCCCCGGGAATGTCGCCTCCGCGTCCAACGCCGGGCAGACCTCCAAGCCCAAACAAGCCGCGCTCCAGGGGCTCGCCAAGATGAAAGCCCTCATGGACCTCGGGCTCACCCAGGGCGTGCTCCCCCCCCACGCGCGTCCAGACCTCGGGTTCCTCCGGGAGCTCGGGTTCTCCGGAGACGACGGGCAGGTCCTCAAGGACGCGCAGAACGCGGACCCCTCCATCCTCGCCGCCGCGTGGAGCGCGAGCGCGATGTGGAGCGCCAACGCCGCGACCGTGTCCCCCAGCGCGGACACCTCGGACAACAAGGTCCACCTCACCCCCGCGAACCTCGTCTCGAACCTCCACCGATCCTTCGAGCACCACACCACCACCCGCGCCCTCCGCGCGATCTTCCACGACGATGACAAGTTCGTGGTCCACGACGCGCTCCCGAGCCAACCCCGCTTCGCCGACGAGGGCGCCGCCAACCACGTCCGCTTCTCCACCTCCCACGGGGAACCCGGGATCGAGCTCTTCGTCTACGGGATCGATGCGCACGACCCGATGACCGTCTCGCGACGTTTCCCCGCGCGCCAGACCCGCGCCTCGTGCCAAGCCCTCGTGCGCAACCACAAGCTCGACCCCAGCAAAGTCATCCTCGCGCGCCAACACCCCGACGCCATCGACTCCGGGGTCTTCCACAACGACGTCATCGCGACGGGGAATGAGAACGTCTTCCTCTACCACGAGCAGTCCTTCGCGACCTCGCGCACCCTGATGAACGACCTCATGGACCCGAGCAAATCCAACATGGTCGTGCTCGAAGCGCGCGAGACGGACTTCTCCATCGAGGATGCGGTCACGTCCTACATCTTCAACTCCCAGATCGTCACGATCGCGCCGGGGGACATGCGCCTGATCGCGCCGAGTGAGGTCTCCGAGAACCCGCGCGTCAGCGCCTTCGTCGATCGGATCATCGAGGACCGGTTCAACCCCATCAACGACGTCATCTATATGGATGTCCGTGAATCCATGAACAACGGGGGCGGCCCGGCCTGCCTGCGCCTGCGCGTGGTCCTGACCGACGACGAGCTCTCCGCGATCCACCAAGGGGTTCTCCTCACGGACGAGCTCTACGACAAGCTCGTGAGCTGTGTGAACGAGACCTACCCCGACACGATCGCCCCCGAGGACCTGACAAACCCGGAGCTCGCCACCCAGTGTGTGCACGCGAGCCAGCGCATCGCTGAGATCCTCGGGCTCTCCTCGATTTTCGGATAAACGACCCCGACATCCCGGACCCCAGGGCCCTCAATCCCACCCCGGAACCGGGTACACCCCGACTCGGATTCGCGCATCGATCCCCGATTTCGCTCAATCCGCCGGAAGAGTTCGTTCGATAACCGTGAGACCAACACGACTTGTCGCGCCTCATCCGGAGCACACGATGGCCCACGATCACGACATCCCCACCGCGAAGTACGATCTCCACCCGGAACCCGGAGAACGTCTCGCGCGACCCTTCCAACGATTCGCCTCCCTCTCGTCCGCCGGCGGGATCGTTCTCCTCCTCATGACGGCCATCGCCATGATCTGGGCGAACACGGACTACGACTCCTACAAGGAAATCTTCAACGACACCGAAATCCGGATCACCGTCGCAGACAACCCCCACGACACCCACAGCGGGGGTCACGACGAACACGGGGACGACGCGCACGCACCAGGCTCCGATGACCACATCGATGACCATGCGGACGACCACGACGATCACGACGACCACAGCGAGTCGGAACTCGAAGAAACCGCTGAAGACGTCGTCGAATCCATCGAACAAGCCGCCGACGACATCTCGATGATCGAGACCGACCACGCCGAAGCATCCACCTACGGCGATGGCTGGCACCCCCTCCCCAACGAGCCCCACTGGTACCAGGGCTTGTCCATGGTCCACTGGATCAACGACCTTCTCATGGCCGTCTTCTTCCTCGTGGTCGGGCTCGAGATCAAACGCGAGGTCCTCGTCGGCGAGCTCGCTTCACCCAAGCGTGCCGCGCTCCCCATCTTCGGCGCGCTCGGAGGGATGATCGGCCCCGCCCTCATCTTCGTCGCATTCAACTTCGGGAAGGAAACCATCGGGGGATGGGGGATCCCCATGGCGACCGATATCGCGTTCGCTGTCGGGATCCTCGCCATGCTCGGTTCGCGCGTCCCCCTCTCCCTCAAAGTCTTCCTCACCTCCCTCGCGATCGTTGACGACCTGGGCGCGCTCGTCGTCATCGCCGTCTTCTACACGGACAACCTCGATCTCGCCTACCTCGGATACGCAGGATCCGTCGTCGCGCTCCTCATGTTCATGAACATCATCCGGGTCCGCTGGATCATCCTCTACCTCGTCGCCGGGCTCCCGCTCTGGTACTTCGTCTACATGTCCGGCGTCCACGCGACCATCGCCGGCGTCATGCTCGCCATGACCATCCCCGCGCACGCCCGTGTCAACGCCGTCCGCTTCTCCTACGCAACACGCAAAGCGCTCGAGGTCTTCGAGAACGCCCACGACGACCCCAACCACGACGTTAAGCAATCCACCATCCGTCGCGCGGCCGTCAACGCCATCATCGAGAACGGGAAGCTCGTCCTCACCCCCCTCCACCGGATGGAGCACGCGATCCACCCCTGGGCCGCCTTCGTCATCATCCCCATCTTCGCGCTCGCCAACGCCGGGATCCCCGTCCAGGGCGGCGTCATGGAGAACCTCGGAGACCCCGCCGCCATCGGCATCGTCCTCGGGCTCTTCGTGGGCAAACCCCTCGGGATCGTCGGGCTCTGCTGGCTCGCGTGCATCATGGGCATCGCTTCGCTCCCGCGCGGCGTGAGCTGGCGCCACCTCTTCGGCGCCGCATGGCTCGGCGGCATCGGCTTCACCATGGCGATCTTCATCGCGAACCTCGCGTTCGCGAACAGCACCGCACACCTCGAGCACGCCAAACTCGCGATCCTCGTTGCCTCGGCGCTCTCCGCCGTCGGCGGCGCGACCGTGCTGCTCATCTGCAAGCCCAAGCCCGAGCCCGAGCCCGAACAGATGGGCCCGCTCGTGGACGGCGAAGACGACGAGTAACCCGAGCAGAACATCCCAACACCCAACGACAACGCCCGCGCGTCCCCACACGCGGGCGTTGTTCGTTTCAACGCCTCATCGACGCGTCATCCGTGATACCGATCAGAGCTCCGGGAGTTCCACACCCTCGCCGCTCGTGTAGCTCGCGTCCTCGATGACGTACAGCCCCAGCAACCACCCGGACACGACATACGGATCGATCCGCATCGTCCCCTTGATCGAGCCGTACCCCGTCGCGCTGTACCCGAACGTCACGGGGTTGTTGAGCTTGACCTCGACAGCGTCGTACGGGGTCGGGGGCACACCGATACAGCACCCGTCCCACGGGTTCTGCATCACCAGCAGTTCCTTGGTCTCCGAAGCCACGAGCGCCACAAGCGTGTTCCCCTCGATCACCACCCGCTTCCCGTCGAGCGCGCTCAACCACTCCGGAAGATCATCCAGATCTTTCTTCGGGTCGTACTCGCGCTGCACCCGGCGCAGCAGATCCCACGAGAGCACATACGCAGACGAATCCGTCCCCCTCCCCGGGATCGTCACGTCCCCCGTGTCCGATCGGACCAGAATCGAACCATCGTCGTTGATCGTGTACCCGGGGTCCTCATCCACCTCGGGCTCGGTCCGCTTCTGTGCCTCAGCCGCGGCCGCGAGTTTCGCGAGCACCTCGGGGTCGATCACGATGTCCGCCTTGGGCTCCGTGTCCGGCGCTGCTTCGGGCTCGCTCGGCGCGGTCGCGATCTCAACGCTCCCGTCTACAGGACCCGTGCTGATCTCCGCATCCGATTCCGTCGCCTGAGCAAGCGCTTCAGACGGCACGGGCTCATCAACCACCGTCTCCGATGCCTCGCCCGGATCAATCGCATCATCGATCACGGGCTCATCCTGCACCATCTCTTCCACAGCGGACGGTTTAGCTTCGATCACACCCTCCCACTCGGGCAGTTCGATCAGCGTGACCGTTGCGGCCTGTTCCGATTCACCCCCCCGGAGATCGACACCGGCGAGCACCCCCGTCACGACCACCAGCGCGAGTATGAACGACCAGAAGTATGCCATCGAACACCTTCCTTCCGCGCTCAGCCCATCGGACGGAGCGCCCGGACCACGCTCGTCCGGTACGCAACACACGCCGGGATGATCCCGGCCATCATCGACAACACGATCGTCACCAGGATCATTCCGAGATACCCCGGAAGCGGGAGCGCGGGCTCCACCACGAGCCCGAGCCGCGCCTCGAGCACCCCGGACACCACGCGCCCACCGACGATCCCGAACACCACACCCAGCGCCCCACCCACAAGCCCGATCAGCGCCGACTCCGTCAGCACCAGGTTGAACACGCGCCAACGCGAAGCCCCCAGCACGCGCAGGATCGCGATCTGTCTCCGGCGCTGCTCCATCGAGTTGTACAGCGCCACCATGATGGACACACCCGACGACAACAGCACCGCGATCCCCATCGCGATCAGGATCTGGTCCACACTCCCCACGATCGAGAACAGCTTCCGCACCGTGTCCGCGGGCTGCGCCACCGTCCAGTTCGGGTCCCTCCCGATCCGCGCCAGGATCTGATTCAGCGCGGCCGTCCGCGCCCCGAGCGAAGCCACCACCCCCGTGATCTGCTTATCCTGCGCCTCCAGATCCAGACGCGTCATCGGACGATCGAGCGTCACCCCCTCGTCCAGTAGCCGATCGAACGCATGGAGCACCCACGCGCTCTCGAGCGAGCTGAACATCGCGCGATCGTGCGCCGATCCCGTGGGCTCAAGCACCCCCACCACCTCGTACACAAACTCCCCGTGCGCGTGCGCACCCTTGCTGCGCGGCGCGCCGTGCATGATCGAGATCTCGTCCCCGATCCGCAGCCCCGTCATCCGCTGCGCCTCGGACCCAAGCACCAGCTCGAAATCATCACTGAACACCCGCCCCTCATCGAGCCCAAAGGGCTGCCCAGCAATCGGGAAGAAGTTCACGAAGTACGTCTGGCGCACCCCGACGACGTAGTGCCCCTTGTACGAATCACCCATCGCCGTCGGCTCAGCAAACGCGAACGGGTACGACCCCGACAGCGCCTCGTAGTCCGACCACGGGATCGGATTCGTCGGGACATCCGTGTAGAACAAGCTATTGAGCACACTCGTCAATGCGCTCGGGTCGCGCGAGATGAGCATCTGCGCATTCCCCGTCCCCCGAGAGAACGCGTCCCGCGCGGACGACTTCATCGACACGAGCAACGTCACCAGCGCCAGCGCGATCGCGACCGTCACGATCGTCGTCACGCTCGAGAACATCCGCGCCTTCACCGATCTTGTCACGATGTCCCAGTCACGAAGCGCCATCAGGACACCCCCGCTTCGTTCGAGAGCTCCGACAGCTCCCGGTGACGATCGAACCGATCCACCAACGACAGATCATGGGTCACACACACCAACGCCGCCCCCACCGCTCTGCACGCGCCCTCGAGCATCTCGACCGCGCCCCGCGCGTGCTCCGGATCCAGCGCGGCCGTCGGTTCATCCGCGAGCACCAACGCCGGACGACACGCGACCGCGCGAGCCACCGCCACCCGTTGCTGCTGACCGATCGACAACGCCTCGACCCGCGCCCCGGGTCGCTCGATCCCCAAACGCTCCAGCAGCTCACGCGCATGCGCATCGTGCTCGCGCCGGGGCTGCGCGGAGAACATCAGGGCGGCCAGCACGTTGTCCATCGCCGAAAACCCGCTGAGCAGGTTGTGGGTCTGGAACACCATCCCGATGGTCCGACCACGGAAACGGTCCCGCTTCGCGCCCTTCAGCGCGTGGATGTCCGTCCCGTGCACAAGCACCCGACCCCGGGTCGGGTCCATCAGACCCGACACGAGATTCAGGATCGTGCTCTTCCCCGACCCGCTCGACCCCGTGAGCACCACGTGCTCCCCCTCCCCCACAACAAGCGACCCCACACGGACACTCGGCCCGTGCGCACCCGGATACTGATACATCAGATTCTCGATCGAGAGCGCCGTCCCGGCCATCATCGTCAACTCCGTGCCTTCCGGTCCGATCCTCCTGCCCCGAATCCTAGCAAGCCAACGCAACCGCTCACACCCGCCACCCGTATCGACCAGCACGCGGCGTTCGCCGCGGGGTCTTCAACCCCACATTCCACACGCACAGCGCCATCCCGCGCCTGGGCCCACAATCCGTCATCCACTCAGAGGAGCACCGCAAATGCCCAACCGCCCGCTCTCCATCGCCGCGATTCTCGTGAGCGCCGCCCTCGCGACCCCCGTCCACGCCGCAGACGCGCCGCGCAACGTGTCGCTCGAGCACGCGCCCCAAACGCTCACCTCCCCCGAATCCCTCTCGACCCTCGCGCTGGGCTCAGAACTCATGATCGAGCTCCCGATCGACCGCGCCACGAGCGTGCTCCTGGAACTCGAGCGCTTCTCCCCCCTGAGCGACAACGCGCAGATCATCAACATCGACGAGCACGGACAATCCAACACCCTCGACCTCTCATCGAGCGTGTTCCTCCGTGGTCACGTCGCCGGCGACCCCGACCAGATCGCGTTCATCGCGATCACCCCCGGCGCCACCAACGGCTTCGTCCGGACCCACGAGGGCGCCCTCGTCCTCTCGACCGGCCGGGACCACGGAACCCTCAGCGTCGCGCCGTCCGAAACGCTCAATATCGCCGCCCCCGGCCAAACCTGCGCCGTCGATTCCTCCAACCCCTTCTTCAACAGACTCATCCAGCAGACCGGGGAGCAGCACCTCGACACCCAGAACCCCCTGGGCACACCCCCCGCGCGACGCGCCACCATCGCCTTCGAAACCGACTACGAGTACACCCAACTCTTCGGAGGCAACGAGGTCGCCTCGAGCAACTACGTCGCAACCCTCATCGGCGCCATCTCCACCATCTACGAACGAGACGTCAACATGGAGCTCGAGGTCGGGTTCATCCGCACCTACACCGCCAACAACGACCCCTACTCCGGGTCCGACATCTTCGAATACCTCTACGACATCCAGGACCTCTTCTTCACCGGCGCCCTCAGCAGCGTCGAACGCGACATGGGACACGGGCTCTCCGGACGGGACCTCGGAGGCGGGCTCGCCTGGGTCGGGTCCACCTGCAACGAAGAGTTCGAGTACGGGGTCTCAGCGAACCTCAACGGGTTCTTCCCCACCCCCCTCGATAACGACGACAACAACTGGGACCTCATCGTTGTCGCCCACGAAATGGGTCACAACTTCGGGTCAGGACACACCCACGACTCCTACTTCCCCACCGTCGATGACTGCGGCAACGGCGATTGCTCCGACCCCAGCGGCACCATCATGTCCTACTGCCACCTCTGCCCCGGCGGACTCTCCAACATGGACCTCCGCTTCCACGAACGGGTCCAGGAACGGATCCTCGGATACCTCGCAGAAGCACCATGCGACCTGACGGTCTCCTCCGGAGACTGCGCCCCGGATCTCAACATGGACGGGAACCTCGATTTCTTCGATATCTCGGAGCTTCTCAGCGGACAGATCGACTACAACAACGACAGCTCCTTCGACTTCTTCGACATCTCCGCGTTCCTCCAAGATCTGAACCTCGGCTGCCCATAATCACCCGAATCCGAAACAAGTTCGGATAATGTTCGTAAATATTCACGACTTTCTCCCAAGATCCCGGTTTCAATTCCCACGGGGTCCCTGTATTCTGAGAGTCCACTCACTGCAATCCAAGAGACCTGGAGGATTTCAAACATGATGCGTACCACCATCACCGCCGCGATGGCGATCGCTGCCGGCACCGCCTTCGCGACCCCCGACGTCATCTGCGGCTCGCTCGACGACGTCAACAACTACGGGAACATCGGAGGCATCCGCGCCTACTCGGTCGGGACCACCGCCTGTAACATCGGGACCTCGCCCGCCGACTGGATCGACGGCACCCCCAACCACCCGGTCATCGGCGTGACCATGTGGAAGTACGACAACGAAACCGAACGCCTCATGCAGCTCGGTGTCACCCAGCTCAAGCACTCCTTCGCCTCCCTCCAGGGCACCGTCTGTGGTCCCTGCGCCGGCGACGGCTCCTTCTCCTCCCTCGGCTCGGGCTGCTCCGACCCCTACGGGGCCGGCCTCAACGGCACCCAGGGCGACCTCGGTCCCCGTACCGAAGTCAACCCCTACACCGCTCAGTTCGTCTACCCCTACACCGGGATCAACCAGTCGGGCAACGCCATCTTCAAGCGCATCCAGGTCAACCAGTCCGACATCGAGGACTCCACGGCCACCTTCTACGTCGAAGGGCTCTACACCATCAAGGACGACTACGCCGCCGGCACGAACATGAACAACGTGTCGTACAAGCGCCTCAACATCAACCAGTCCTCCTTCAACGCTTCGACCACGGGCCAAACCTTCCGTGAGCAGCCCGTCATCAACGCGTGGCAGGTCCAGAACCCCGACGTCATGATCGAGTCCATCGACATGGTCCCGGAAGACGGCCGCCTCATCGTCGCCTCCAAGGTCACCGACCTCGGCGGCGGAATGTACCGCTACGACTACGGGGTCTACAACCAGAACTCCGACCGTGGTGTCGCGAGTGTCTCCATCCCCGTCAACACCGCCACCTCCGGGCACTTCTTCCACGACATCCACTACCACTCCACCGTTGACTCCAACGTGGACGGCACCGACTGGGTCGCCACCGAAGGCTCCGGCTCCATCACCTGGGCCACCCAGACCGAAGCCCAGAACGTCTGGGCCAACGCCATCCGCTGGGGCACCATGTACAACTTCTGCTTCGAAACCGACTCGCCCCCCGTCGAAGGCAACGTCACCCTCGGCACCTTCAAGGACGGCATGTCCCTCACCGTCGGTGCGATGGTCCCCATGGCCGCCGCCGACTGTGCCGCCGACTTCACCGGCGATGACATGCTCGACTTCTTCGACGTCTCCGCCTTCCTCCAAGCCCTCGGCAACGAGCGCCCCGAGGCCGACTTCAACATGGACGGCGAGTACGACTTCTTCGACGTCTCCGCCTTCCTCCAGGCCTTCAGCAAGGGCTGCCCGTAATCCGAGCACCCAAACGCTGATCTGTTGATCCCATCGAGCCCCGCACCAACGTGCGGGGCTCGTCTTTTTCAACCCACATACACTCACCCACCATGAACACCCACGATCACCAAGGTCTCGTCGTCTTCCACCACCCCCTCATCGCGCACAAGCTCGCGACGATCCGGGACCAGACCACCGCGCACCGAATGTTCCGCGCCACCCTCAAGCAGATCGCCGGGCTCATGGTCTACGAAGTCACCCGGACCTTCGAAACCACACCCATCGATGTCCAGACCCCAATGACGACCACCTCGTGCAACGTACTCAAGGGGACCGTCACCATCGTCCCCGTCCTCCGCGCCGGGCTCGGGATGATCGACGGGATCCTCGACGTCATGCCCGAAGCACGGGTCGGACACCTCGGGCTCGCACGCGACGAACAAACCCTCGAACCCGTCACCTACCTCGAGAAACTCCCGAGCGACCTCAGCGCCGGACCCGTCATCCTCGTGGACCCCATGCTCGCGACCGGAGGGAGCGCCAGCGCCGCGCTCACCATGCTCAAAGACCAGGGCGCGAAAGATCTCCGGATGATCTGCCTCGTCGCCGCCCCCGAAGGCGTCGCGCGACTCCGCAACGATCACCCCGACGTCACCCTCTACACCGCCGCCCTCGACGAGAAGCTCAACGACAAGGGCTACATCCTCCCCGGGCTCGGAGACGCCGGGGACCGGATCTACGGCACCAACTAAAGCCCCGCCTTACGACTCGGGGACCCCGATGTCCTCGTCCCACAGGTCCGGATGCGCCTGGATGAACGCGCGCATCAGTTCCTTGCAACGCTCATCATCAGCGAGCACGATCTCCACCCCCTCCCCGTGCAACCAATCCTCGCGCCCCATGAACGTCTCGTGCTCCCCGATCACCACCCTCGGGATCCGGTGCAGCACCGCCGTCCCCGTGCACATCGCGCACGGGGACAACGTCGAAGCAAGGGTCAACGTGTGCCAATCCCGACGGCGACCCGCATTGCGGATGCACACCGTCTCCGCGTGAGCCGTCGGATCACCCGACTGAACGCGCATGTTGTGCCCCCGCGCGACGATCGTCCCATCCGGAGCCATCAGCGCCGACCCGATCGGGATCCCCCCCTCGTCGCGCGACTTGATCGCTTGTTCGATCGCAACATCCAGCGCTCTCCGATCGTGCTCGTTCATGAATCGTCCTCGCTCGAATCCGCATCATCCCCGGACTCGCCCTCCTCCGGAGTATTCACCTCCGGCGTCCAGACCCGATCGTACGGGGGCGCCCATTCTGGGAGCATCTCGACCTCCATATGGAGATGGATGGGCTCGAAGAACGTGTTCGGGAGATCCGAAGCCCACGGGTCCTGAAGATGGCGCAACAACCCATACGGGACACGGACGCGCACATCCACGATGTCCGAGTCCTCCCCGCGCACCTTCACATCGATCGACCCCATCCCCTCAACCCCCGAAAGCGCCCCGGGGGTCGCGTTCACGTCCCGGATCACGCGCCCCCCGAGCGTGTCCTCCGGATCGGACAGCAGATACTGATTCCGCGCCGTCCCCGGGATCGAGCACGCTTCCAGATCACCCAGCGCGTACTTCAAATGCATGAGCCCCGTCCCCGTGTGCTCCTTCACGGGCTGGGACAGCTCCGCGCCCAGCAGATCGATCTCGACAAACGATCCCGGCACGATGTCCTCGAAGAACGGACGCGCATTCTCCTGTTTCGTCAACCCCACACGCAACACCAACCCGTTGGGATGACCCGCGCCCGTCTCGACACGCGTCCCCCCCACCGTCACATACGCGAGCACATTCTCGTCCTCGCCCCCGATCGCTTCTCCCCCTACAGGCGCCGTGTACGGAAGCACTTCCAGCGCCTCCCGGATCCCGTCCTTCCCCACCCAGCGCACCACAACCACCGGCCGCACCGATTCCTCCACCACGAGAATCCCGCCCCGAACCGGCGCGACCTCATCCCCGGGCTCCTGGGCGATACCACCCATCACCAAGAGCCCGAGAACCAACACGAACCAAACACCTATCCATTCCCGGCTCATCCGTCGCTCCGTCCTTCCGAAACACCCGATCCGATCCCGACTTTCTGCAACCGTCCACACTCATATTCGGATAGATTGAGGTCCCGTTCTGGGATATCCGATCATTCTTGCGCGCCCAACCCGAAGGCGCAGAGACGACATACCGAAAGGACGTACGCATGCGTACCCCCTCGACCCGGCACCCCGCGCCGATCGCCGCCGCTGTTCTCGCCGCGACCCTCACCACCGCTGTGCACGCGCACGACGACGACGCACGCAAACTACTCGACAAACAAGCCATGGTCCCCGGCCCCGTCGTCCGACTCGGTGAACAGATCACCACCGGGCTCTTCGACGCCCAGGGCATGACCCTCCTCGCCCAGATCCCCCTCAACAACTTCACCGGCGTCAACTCTTCCTTCGGGAACGACTGCTGGGGCTACACCTCACCCTCAGGCCGTGAATACGTCATCATGGGCCTCTACGGCGGATACGCCTTCGTCGATGTCACCAACCCCACCAACCCCGTCATCGTGGACACCGTCACCGGACCCCTCTCCGATTGGCACGACGTCAAGGTCCTCGGGAACTACGCCTACGGCGTCTCCGAAGGCGGCTCCGGCGTCCAGGTCATGGATATGTCCGACATCGATAACGGCAACGTCACCCTCGTCCGCAACTGGACCTCCGGCGGCTACTCCACCACCCACAACATCGTCGCCAACGAAGAAACCGGATCCCTCTGGGTCGTCGGCGCCAACATCGGCAACGGCGGGCTCATCCACCTCGACATCTCCAACCCCGAACTCCCCCAGCTCGACGGCGGATGGACCGACATGTACGTCCACGACGCGCAGGTCGTCGTCTGGGACTCCGGCCCCCTCGCCGGTCGAGAGATCGCCTTCTGCGCCTCCGGTTTCTCCGGCGGGTTCTCACAGACCGGCCTCCGCATCGTCGATGTGACCAACCCCAACGCGCCCGTCCTCCTCTCCACCCTCTACTACCCCGCTTCCGGATACTCCCACCAACTCTGGATCTCAGAGGACCAACGCTACCTCTACCTCAACGACGAACTCGACGAGGGCTCCACCGTCTCCCTCACCACCACGCGCCTCATCAACATCGAAGACCCCGAGAACCCCTTCTTCGTCAAGACCTTCACGTCCGGATCGACCTCCATCGACCACAACCTCTACGTGAAAGACTCCGTCATCTACCAAGCGAACTACCGCTCGGGTCTGCGCGTCTTCGATGCGATCAACCCCGCCGACCCCGTCCAGATCGCCTACTTCGACACCTACCCCGGGTCCGACAGCGCCAACTTCAACGGCGCATGGTCCAACTACCCCTTCTTCGAGTCCGGGACCATCGCGATCTCCGACATCGAGCGCGGGCTCTTCCTCGTCCGTCTCGACGCGCCCCTCATCCCCTTCGCGCTCATGGAAACCAACCTCCCCGACACCATCGCGCCCGATTCCACAGACACCCTCAGCGTCGAAGTCGCGCAGCGCGACGGGACCACCATCTCCAACGTCCAGCTCATGGCCGACACCGGTGCGGGCTTCCAGCCCTACCCGATGACCGACAACACCGACGGCACATGGAGCACCAACGCCCCGGCCGTCTCGTGCGATGAAACCTTCCGCTACTACTTCATCGCGACCGACACCAACTCCAACACCAACACCCTCCCGAGCGACGCGCCCTCGAGCTTCTACGAAGCCCCCGTCGTCTCCTCCATCGAACTCGTCTCCAACGACAACTTCGAAACCAACACGGGCTGGTCCGTCTCCGGGACCGTCACCGACGGCGCCTGGGAACGAGGCATCCCCGCCGCCGGCGATCGCGGCGATCCCAACGCCGACTTCGACGGCTCCGGACGCTGCTACCTCACCGACAACGAAGCAGGCAACTCCGACGTAGACGGCGGCACCACCATCCTCACCTCCCCCGCGCTCGACGGGACCGGGATCGGAACCCCCGTCCTCTCCTACGCGCTCTGGTACTCCAACAACATCGGGGTCGCCGACGACACCATGTTCGTGGACATCTCCAACAACAACGGAAGCACTTGGCAATCCCTCGACACCATCGGTCCCGGCGACCCCGCCGCGGGTGGTGGCTGGAACCTCTACGAGTTCGACCTCACCCAGATCTTCACCAGCCCCTCCGACCAGGTCCGGATCCGCTTCCGCGCTGGAGACACCGGAGAGGGCTCCGTCGTCGAAGCCGCCGTCGATGCCGTCTCCATCACCCTCACCACGTGCGAAGACCCCGCGCCCACATGCCCCGCCGACCTCAACGGCGACACCAACGCCGACTTCTTCGACGTCTCCTTCCTCCTCCAGAACGAAGTAGACATCAACAACGACGGCGGGTTCGACTTCTTCGACATCTCCAGCTTCCTCCAGGACCTCAGCGTGGGCTGCCCGTAAACCCGCACCCGATTTCCATCCCCCCTCGAGCCCCTCGTCCCGCGAGGGGCTCTTTCGTACCCACCCGACGTCCGATATCCCACACCTCCCCCAGACCCACACCCAGCAAAACCCCCAATGCACGGGCACTCTCGCTTGGTCCTAGGGCGTTCTCCCTGTACCATAGCGGAACGCATTCCGAACCGAACACTGAGAGGGAACACCATGACCAAGCACACCACCACCGCCGTCGCCGCGCTCGCGTTGTTCACCAGCGCCGGGCTCGCCCAGACATCCACCTGGAACATCACCACCGACGGCTTCTGGTCCATCCCCACAAACTGGTCCCCCGTCATCGCGCCCATCACCAGCACGAGCGACGCCTTCATCCCCAACAACGGGTCCTACACCATCTCCATCTCCGGCAACTTCTCCACCGACGACATCACCAACAGCAACCCGAGCGCCACCATCGCACTCAACGCGTCGCGCGTTCACACACTCTTCGGGAACCTCGACAACGAAGGCGTCTACCTGGTCAACCCCAACAACGGCGCCGCCCAGACCACCCTCATCTGGGACAACAACGCCATCATCTCCGGATCGGGCACCATCGAGCTCAACGGATTCACCACGCGCGCTCGCCTTGTCGCCGACACCGGCGCGACCATCACCCACGGCGCAAACCACACCATCCACGGGTTCGGTCAGATCTTCGGCGACTTCGTCAACGACGGGGCCATCCTCGCGGACAACCCCTTCAACACCCTCGACTTCCGATTCGGGAACGTCACCAACAACAACCTCATCGGCGCAACCAACAACGGGATCCTCTCCCTCAACTTCATCGACCTCGTCATCACCCAGAGCCCCTCGGGTGTCGTCCGCGCCGACAACGCCGAAGTCACCATGAACCAGCCCACCATCATCGGGGGCACCGTCGAAGGCATCAACGGCGGCGCCGTCGTCTCCGACGGGTTCGCGACCTTCGATGACGTCACCATCAACGGGAACGTCGAGATCTCCGTGTCACGCACGCTCAATCTCGCGGACACCATCACCAACAACGGGACCATCACCGTCAACCCCACCAACGGCGCCGCGGCCACCACGCTCGACGCCGACAACAACGTCCTCCTCACCGGCCCGGGCAAGGTCACCCTCAACGGGTTCACGACACGAGCCCAGATCACCACCGCCGGCGGAGGAACCCTGACCAACGACACGAACCACACGATCGAAGGGTTCGGACGCATCTTCGGCACGCTCATCAACGACGGCACCACCACCGCCAACAACCCGGGCCAAACCCTCCTCCTCGTCGGCAACGACAAGACCAACAACGGGACCATGTCCGCCGATGGGGGCATACTCGAACTCAACGGGTTCACACTCGATCAATCCGGCGGCGGCACCCTCGACGCGATCGACGGCCAGATCCGTCACACCAACGCCACCACCATCGCCGGTACACTGGAGTCCGCCAAGGGCCTCCACATCGTCGCCGACACCTCCACCTTCAACGCCGTCACCAACAACGCAAACGTCAGCGTCAACGCCGGCCAGCGCATGGACATCGGCAACTCCATCACCAACAACAGCACGATCACGGTCAACCCCACGAACGGCGCCGCAAACACGATCATCCAGTTCACGGATGACGGCGCACTCAACGGCAACGGCTCCGTCGTACTCAACGGGTTCACCACGCGATCCCAAGTCTCCTCCGCAGACTCGGACAGCTTCACCGTCACCAACGGCGCAAACCACATCATCCGAGGATTCGGGCAGATCACCACCCCCATGGTCAACGACGGTCACATCATCGCGGACGTCCCCGGCCAAGAACTCCGGGTCCTCTCGAACGGGATGCAGAACAGCAACACCATCCAAGCCACCAACGGCGCAACGCTCGAACTCGGATCCAACTCCTCCATGACCCAAGCGCCGGGCGCGAAGGTCGCAGCCGACAACGCGACCGTCGAGCTCAGCGCAACCGCCATCACCGGAGGCTCGCTCGAATCCACCGGGAGCGGCTCGTTCATCACCATCTCATCCTCCTCGCTCACCTCCGTCACCAACAACGCCGCCCTCAACATCAACGCCGCCCAGATCCTCCGACTCGGGAGCACCCACACCAACAACGCCCTGATCGACGTCAACCCGACCAACGGCGCCGCCGTCACCTTGATCGAACTCCAGAACTCCATGACGATCGATGGACCCGGAGAAATCCGACTCTCCGGATTCACGACCCGCGCCCAGATCACCGGCGTGACCGATACCGAAGTCGTCACCCTCGGACCCGACCAAACCCTCTCGGGGATCGGCAACCTCCAGATCGAACTCGTCAACAACGGAACCGTCGCGCCGGGACTCTCCGTCGGAACCCTCAACGCGTTCAATGACATCACCATGGGCGCCTCAGGCGTATACGCGTGCGAAGTCGCCGCGAACAACAACGCAGATCTGATCAATCTCCCCATCGGGATGTTCAACGCCGGAGGAACCCTCGACGTTTCCTTCATCAACGGCTTCGACCCCGCAAACATCTGGACCGCGCAGATCGTCTCTGCGCCCGACGGCATCACCGGCGAGTTCGACACCGTCAACGCCCCCGACTCCCCCAACCCCTTCTTCACCTTCCGGGTCGGATACTTCGACGACGAGATCCGGATCGGGTACGTCTGCGACGCAGACTACGACCTCTCCGGAGACCTCGACTTCTTCGATATCTCCACCTTCCTCATGCTCTTCAACGACGGCCGACCCGCCGCCGACATCACCGGGGACGGCGAATACGACTTCTTCGACATCTCCGCCTTCCTCCAGCTCTTCACCAACGGGTGCGGCGAATAAACCAACACCCCATATCCCAATGACCGAGAACCCACCCGGCGCATCCCATGCGCCGGGTCTTTCATTCCGGGACCCACGCTCAATACACACCAAGAACCCGAGAGATTCTCATTATCCAGTCAGGAACGAGACCCTCCGCTTGTATGATCGTCCCAGAGAGAGAATGATCCGTCCCCGCTCCGGAGGAGACCCCCAATGCCCCCGAAATTCGCCGCGCTCGGCGCACTCACACTGTGCGCCGGATCATGCTTCGCCCAGACCCACACCTGGCTCCCGATCACCGACGGGTTCTGGAACGTCCCGACGAACTGGAGCCCCACGGGCGCGCCGATCAACCCCTCGGACACCGCGATCATCCCCGACACGGGAATCTACACCATCCAGATCGCGAGCAACATCAGCAGCGCCCAGCTCATCAACACCAACCCAAGCGCAACGGTCCACCTCCTCCCCACCTTCACACACCAACTCTTCGGAGACATGACCAACGACGGGATCTACCGACTCGAGTCCACCAGCGGCAACGAAACCCTGCTCCGCTGGGAAAGCTCCGCGACCATCGCCGGGTCCGGGATGATCGACATCATCACCCCCGTCTTCACCGTCCCACCGACCACCACCATCGAGTTCGCTCCGGGCACCACCCTGACCCACGAAGCCCCCCACACCATCTCGGGGAGCGGACAACTCATCGCCGACACCCTCATCAACAACGGAACCATCGTCGCCGACGGCATCTTCGAAACACTCAACATCCTCACGGACGAGCTGTTCAACAACGGAACGATCCAAGCAAACTTCGCCAGCAACCTGAGACTCGACCGAGACAACATGGTCATCCACCAGGGCGAGCAAGGCATCCTGCTGTCCAACGACGGGATCATCCACATCGAGAAAGCAACCATCCACGCCGGCTCACTCCTCTCAAGCGAAGCGGGAGGAGACATCCTCGTCCACGAGTCCGCCGACCTCCACAGCGTGATCAACAACGCCCGAATCATCGTCGAAGGCGGGGCGCGTCTCAACCTCTACGACACGATCACGAACAACGCCGAGATCGCCCTCCCCGTCGCCACCCCCTTCGGCGCCCCCGTGTGGGCCGAAAGCGATATCCTCCTCGACGGAACCGGACAAATCGAGTTCTCCGACAACAGCTCCTCCGGAACGGGATCCATCAACACCCGGAACACGTTCACACTCACCAACGGACCCGACCACACCATCCGTGGACCGGGCACCATCTCCGGATCGATCGTCAACAACGGGAACATCATCGCGGACTCCGATGTCCCGGACACGAGGATCATGCGCTTCGACGGTGCCGGGATCGAGAACAACGCGAACATCAGCATCACGAACGGCGCGACTCTCTGGATCCGCCAATCCACCGTCAATCAATCGAGCACCGGGATCGTCGATATCCAGGACGGCCTACTCGAGCTCGAGGGAACCATCAGCGGCGGGATCATCAACGCGGGACCCAACGCATCCATCCTCGTCAAAGACGCCGGAGACGCGCGCCTCATCAACACCACCATCACGCCGCCCATCATGGTCCCCGACCGACCCTTCACCTCCAATCCCGAGCTCACCCTCGGCGGCACCATCATCAACAACAACACCATCACCCTCAACCCAACCAAAGACGACCGCTTCGCCGAGATCCAGCTCATCCCCGGAACCCATCTGAACGGAACCGGCACCATCCAGTCCACACAGCAGGGCTCCATCGACACCACCCCGGGCGCTGTCGTCACCCAGGGACCCGACCACACCATCCGCGGAGGCGTGCAGATCCTCGTGCACGACTTCATCAACGAAGGCCTCATCGCCGGGGACCAGCCCGGAGAAGTGACCCGGATCGGCGGCATCCCCAACGGCTCCACCTTCCAGAACAACAACCTCATCAGCGCCACCAACGGCGCCACCCTCGAGTTCCACGCAACCGGAACCCTCACCCAGACCCCCCAAGCAAGAATCCTCGTCAACGACTCCTACATGTACTGCTGGGGAACCACCTTCATCGGAGGCGCGATCGAAGCCCTCGGAACCGGATACATGGAGATCCAGCAAACCGTCACCTTCCAGGACATCACCCTCGATATCCCCATCACCCTCATCGCCACAGGCAACTTCGGGATCCGCGGCACCGTCGTGAACAACAACACCATCACCCTCGAAGAATCCACGAACCAGTTCCCGACCAAACTCATCCTCGACACCAACACCGAACTCCAAGGCACCGGATCGATCGACATCACCGGGAGCGAAGTCCTCAACGACGACGAAACCCAACCCACCCTCACCAACACCGCACTCCACACCCTCGCCGGGCACGGGACCGTCGAGACCCACATCCTCAACCACGGGACCATCGAGCCCACCCCCCACACAAACCCCCCCACCTTCACCTCAGGGCTCGACCTCACCGAAACCTCCACCATCCGCTGCGCCATCACCGACGAGAACACCGCCGCCGGGATCCGCGTCCTCAACTCCGAACTCCAGATGGACGGCACCCTCTCGGTCGTCTTCGAGAACAGCTTCAACCCCGACGGGTTCTGGTCCGCCACCGTCGTCTCCGCGAACAACCGCTCCGGCGCATTCACCGCCATCGAGGTCCCCCAGCCCACCACCCCGGGCTACATCCTCAGGATCGATCACCTCGAAGACGCCATCAAGGTCGGGCACACCTGCGAAGCCGACCTCGACTTCTCCGGCGAAAACGACTTCTTCGACCTCTCCCTCTTCCTCTCACTCCTGAGCACCCAAGACCCGATCGCCGATATCGACCACAACGGAGAATACGACTTCTTCGATATCACCGCGTTCCTCCAGCTCTTCACCAACGGCTGCGGCTCGTAATCCAACCCCCCCATTCCCCAACAACAACACCGGGCGCTCCGAAGAGCACCCGGCGTTTTCATCAATGCGGGCGACAGGACTCGAACCTGCACGGGTCACCCCACCGGAACCTAAATCCGGCGCGTCTACCAGTTCCGCCACGCCCGCAGCCATCCAGACCCCTCGGAAACCCTGCAAACCGCGCATCCGTCCCACTTTGACGCGCAATCGCACAACCATTCGCACCAAGGTCGCCGATGGATCGTTGTATAGTCATGGTACACCACCCCGACTGAGCGGAGACCCGACCCATGCGCTGGCGCGACCAACTCGCTCTCACACTCCCCACGTTCATCCTGCGCCTCGTCCTCGCCCTCACCCTCCTCTGGGCCGGGATCGGCAAACTCGTGGGAGACACCACCGTCACCGGAGGCGCAGCCGCACGTCTCGCCAACATGAGCGTCACCCTCGTCCCCGCACCACCCATCTCGGACCAACCCGAACCCACCCCGGAACCCCAGTCCGAGATCCTCCCCGACGAGCCCCCCAGAGAGCTCCCCGAGACCCCCACACCCACCACCGAAAACGGGACACCCGACCCCGACTCCCCGACCGAGACTACACCCGACCCGGAATCCACGGACACCCCCAGCGCCGACCCCGAAGACGACACCAACGACATCGTCCTCGACCCGCGAACCCGCGCGGATATCACCCGGGTCCAGTCCACCACCAGCGCCCCCAAGGTCGCGTCCGACTTCCCCGACCCGATGTCCGTCCCGCGCGTCTACACCATCGCGCTCCTCCTCGATAAAGCCGCCGACCCCGCGCTCACCCCCGATTCGCGCCAGCTCGAACCCCTCCTCCCACCCTTCGTCGGCCAAGGCCGCACCCCCGTCTACCTCGCCTGGTGCGCCGCCATCACCGAATGTCTCGCAGGAACCCTCCTCCTCCTCGGGCTCCTCACCCGACTCGGCGCGTTCTCCGCCGTCTTCGTCATGTGTGTCGCGATCTGGACCACCACCATGGGACCCGCCGCGATGGGACACACCGATTCCTACCTCGGGTTCATCCCGGCCGCATCCGACCCCTGGAACCCCGACAGCTACGCCAAACTCCTCTGGCAGCTCGCCGTCGGCGCGATGGCGCTCTCCGTCCTCATCCTCGGCCCAGGCCCCCTGAGTCTCGACCGACTCATCTTCGCCCCGCGCTCGCGCGACCCCTACGAAACCGCCGAGCCCGACCACCGCCCTCGCAAGAAGAAAGCCCCCGAACCCCCCGCGCGCGACCCCTTCGATCGATCCCCCGGATCCGACACCAACGCCGCGCCCAAGACCGATCCCAACCCCTAACCCGATCCGTCCCAGACGTCGTGCCCAACAAATCCGCAAACACGATCTGGCGCACCGCGCTCCCCCCGGGTGTATCCATCGTCGTGCACATCGCGCTCCTCGCGCTCCTCATCGCCGTCGGATCACGCATCGCCGCGCTCGAACCCGAGCCCGCGCGAACCGTTGCCCTCTCCGAGATCGACTCCACCCCAACAACCCTCACCAACCCATCCCCGCGCGACCCCGACCCCGACCCAGCACCCACCAAAACTCCCGAACGCGCCCCATCGCGCACTCCCGACACCAGCGCCCTCGAACGCGCCGCGCAGGAACTCACCAACGAACCCGCGCCCCGTCTCCAGCAGCCCACACTCAGCACCCAAGCCATGCGCGAGCTCCGCGCCCAGGACGAACAACTCGCCGCGACCCCCGCGCCCACCGCCGCCGCCCCCATCACCTTCGCCGGCGTCCGCACCAGCGCCGCCGCGCGCATCGTCTACGCCGTCGATGCGTCCGGCGCCACCGCGACCTCCTTCTCCTACATCAAAGAGCGCCTCCTCCAGTCCATCGACCGACTCAGCCCCACCCAGCGCTTCCAGGTCGTCCTCTTCCGTCAACGCGCCGACTCCCTCGTCGAGCTCGCGCCCATCGAGGACGATTCCGACACCCTCCCCCGCGCCACCCGCGCCAACAAACGCGCCGTCGCGCAGTGGATCCAGACCATCCCCGCCGCCGGGCGATCCAACCCCATCGACGCGCTCCGCGCCTCGATCGACCTCGACCCCGACCTTGTCCTCCTCATCTCCCGCGCCATCGAACGCACCGGCGACGAATGGGCCGGGGGTCTCCGCAACGTCCGCACCACCCTCGACGAGATCAACCCAGCGGACCCGATCACCGGAGTCCGTCCCGTCGTCATCAAAACCATCCAGCTCCTCGACGACGACCCCACCAACATCATGCGCACCATCGCCATCCTTCACGGCGACGGCGCCGACGACTACCAGGTCGTCTCCTACAACCAGCTCACCTCCCCCGACGACGCGCCCCCCGAACTCGACACCCCCACCACAGGCGCCCAGCGCGACCAGCGCATCACCGACGCGCAGCACCTCCTCACCGACCTCGCGCGACGGGGCTCACTCCAACGCGCCCTCTGCGCCGTCCCCTCGCGCATCGACCGTTCCGACATCGACGACACCCTCGCGCGACTCGACCCCATCCTCCGCTCCCTCGACCACACCGATCCGCGCGTCACCCTCCTGAGCGCCCAGCGCGACCTCCTCGCTCGTGCGATCTCTAAGCCGACCACCAACGACCCGAACACCCTCATCCAGTCCCTCGACGACGCCGTCTTCCTCGACCCCAACATCGACGCGCGCCGGCGCATCACCATCGCCCAGCTCCGCGCGTCCATCAACGACACCTCCGCCGCCGCGTCCGAGCTCACCGCCGTCCTCGACGAACGCACCGAACTCGACCTCGCGCCCACCACCATCGGGAGCGCCCTCCTCGCGCTCCAGTCCCTCGGGCGCACCCACCCCGACGAACCCGCGATCCTCAGCGCCCCCCCGTTCGTCACCAACAACCGCCCCGACCCCGCCATGCTCCTCCTCAGCGCCCAGTCCCAAACCCGAGGACG
>JALUWX010000037.1 GCA_027019265.1 Phycisphaerales bacterium | reverse complement strand
GGAGCTACACGTGTGTGGGGGGCGCGACGTCGGGGGGGCACGCGAACGTGGTGTACGTGCTGGACACGGCGAACCGGGAGCTGGTGGCGCTGCAATGGAACGACACGACGAAGCAGCTCGAGGGGGTGGGGTATCGGGATCTCGTGGCTGATCTGACGAAGGAGACGGACCGATGAGCGCGGGGGAATCGAGCGAGGTGCGCGGGGTTCCGGGTCGTCGGGGGGCGCTGGGATCGTGGTGGACGACGGTGGTGTTGGTCTTTGTGGCGTTGTTCGTGGTGCGGGGTGGGCCGGGGATGCCGACGGCGTTTGCGGAGATGGCTTCGGTGTCGGGGTCGTACACGATGATGACGACGGACGGGGGGAACGACGAGATCCTGGTGGTGATCGACTCGCGCGAGGAGATGGCGTTGGTGTACCGGATCGACCAGATGAATCGGCTCACGCTTCTGGAGCGTGAGCGATTGTCGGAGCTGTTTGTCAGGGCGCGTGCTCGGACGCTCGGGGCTCCGTAAGATCAGGCCGTGTCGATTCATCCGTTGCCCCAGTTCGAAGAAGACCTCAAGGTGTACCTCCGGGAGAAGGAGGACCGGGAGGCGTATGAGCGGCTGAATGTGCCGACGAAGATCGTGGTGCGGTTCGGGTACACGAAGATGGTGGGGGAGTTCCCGTATCGGGGTGAGGAGAAGCCCGGGTGCGGGTCGCGGATCGTGGTGAAGACGCATCGGGGGACGGAGATCGGTGAGATGCTGACGAGCACGTGCCCGAACTCGGGGTGCTCGAAGAGTGTGACGCGCAAGGAGATGCTGTCGTACATCGAGAACTCGGGGGGTCGGAAGTATCCGTTCTTCGATCAGGGGATGGCGCTTCGGGTCGCGACGAAGGAGGACATGGATGCGCAGGCGGCGATCGAGCAGTCGAAGCACGGGCTGCGGGCGAAGTCGCGCGAGGTGATCAAGAGGTCGGGGCTTGATATCAAGCTGGTGGAGGTTGAGCCGCTGCTCGGTGGGGAACGGATCGTGGTGTACTTCGGGTCGGAGGATCGGGTGGACTTCCGGGACCTGGTGCGGGATCTGCAGACGGAGATCGGGGGGAAGGTTGAGCTTGTCCAGGTGGGGGCGCGGGACGAGGCGCGGATCGTTGCGGATTACGAGCGGTGCGGTCAGTACTGCTGCTGCAAGAACTTCCTGAAGGTGCTCAAGCCCGTGAGCATGAAGAGCGCGAAGGTGCAGAAGGCGACGCTTGATCCGCTGAAGATTTCGGGTCGGTGTGGGCGCTTGATGTGCTGTCTCCGGTACGAGGACGAGACGTACGAGGAGCTGCGGAAGAAGCTTCCTCATCGGAAGTCGAGGGTGGGGACCCCGGAGGGTGACGGGATCGTGATCGATTCGCAGATCCTGACGCAGCTGGTGCGGGTGCGTTTGGATTCGGGGACGGATGTTGCTGTTCCGGTGGAGGAGCTGACGGAGCCCGGTTTGGAGCGGCCGAAGCCCAAGGTGAAGCGGGACGGGTCGGGTCGGGATCGGTCCGGGCGCGATCGGTCGCGTGGGTCGGAGGACTTGGGCGCGGGGGATGGGGATCGTCCGAAGCGGAAGAAGAAGCGGAGGCGGAAGTCGCGCGATCGTTCGGGTGAGGGCGCTGAGGGCGCTGGGGCTGAGGGGTCGTCGGGCGCGGTGGATGCGCCGGAGAAGCAGACGGAGCGCGATGGTGGGGGGGGTGATGCGGGTCCGGGTGAGGGTGGTGGTGCGCGGAAGAAGAAGCGGCGGCGGAAACGGCGCGGGGCGCGGGATCGGGGTGAGGGTGGCGATTCGGGTTCGGGGGGGTCGTCGGGATCGTCGTCGAGTGAAGGTGGGGGCGGTTCGGGTTCGGGTCCTGGATCGGATTCTGGTTCGGGGTCGGGTGCTGCGGGGTCGTCGTCGGAGGGTCCGAAGCGGAAGAAGCGTCGTCGGAGACGGCGCGGGCCGCGGGATCGGGGGGCTGAGGGCGGTGGATCTTCGGACGGCGGGGGCGAATAACTCGTGCACGGACGCACTCGGGGGTGTGCGCGGCGGTAGTGTTGGGTGATGAGTCAGCACACTTCCAGCGCGTCGGGTGGTTCTTTGGGTGGCAATCCGATCGGGATCAAGGAGACGATCACGTCTTTGTTGATCGCGTTCATGCTCGCGTTTACGTTCCGGGGTTTTGTGGTGGAGGGGTTCCAGATCCCGACGGGGTCGATGGCGCCGACGCTTTTGGGGAAGAACCTTCGGTTCCAGTCGCCGACGAGCGGGTACAACTGGACGACGGGGCCTTGGGAGTATGTGGATCGGACGAGGACGGTCCCGGCGCCGGTCCAGGGGCGGGATGTGTCGGTGGTGGTGAACGATCCGATGACGGGTGCGGAGATCAGCGCGATCAACGAGAAGCTGTCGTCGGGGGATCGGGTGTTCGTGCTCAAGTACCTGCCTTGGCTCCATCACGCGGAGCGCTGGGACGTGGTGGTGTTCAAGAACCCGGGGACGCATCAGAACTACATCAAGCGGTTGGTGGGGCTTCCGGGGGAGCAGGTGCTGATCGTGGACGGGGATATCTTCACGCGCGAGTTCGTCGAGGGTGAGACGGCGGGATCGGGGTGGGACGCTTGGGCGCAGGACGATTGGTCGATCGCGCGGAAGAGCGAGCGGGTGCAGCGGGCGATGCTGCAGCCCATCCATGATTCACGGTTTGCGCCGGTGGTGTTCGATCCGGGGTATCGGTCGCCCTGGGATTCGAGCGGTTCCGGGTGGGAGGGTGTGAAGGAGGCGGGTGTGTTCACGTATACGGGGTCGGGGGCGACGGGGCTCGAGTGGAACGGGGTGATCTCGTTGTCGGAGCGGAATGCGTACAACCAGATCCATCCGACGCACGATCCTCGGTATACGGCGGGGCGGCCTTCGATGGATCCGAGGTACAACTACGCGGCGTATTGGGCGAAGGACCTCGCGGTGTCGGCGGACTTCCGGCTCGATTCGGATGGTGTGACGTTGTCGCCGGAGATCGAGGTTCGGGGTCGTGCGGTGCGCGCGGTGGTGGAGACGGGGACGGGGGCGGTGCGATTGGAGATGCGCGAGCGCACGGAGGGGAGCGACGAGGATCGTCCCTGGACGGTGGTGGACTCGGCGCAGATCGGGGCGCGGGAGTCGGGGGACACGGTGTCGGTCGAGCTGTGGCACATGGACGAGGCGTTGTGGTTGTTCATCGATGGGAAGCTGGTGTGCGGGGGCGCGGAGAAGGGCGCGTATTCGGAGTCTCCGATGGAGACGGTGCTGAGCGCGACGGGGTTGACCCGTGCTGAGTTGATCGAGCGATCGGAGGGGTACCCGGGGGACGGGGTGAGTCGGCCGGGGGTGCTTGCGGATCCGACGATCTATCGGGGGTCGAGTGTGGGGTGGTCGATGTCGGGTGGTGGGTTCACGATGCACAATGTTCGTGTGGCGCGTGATATTCACTACCGGACGATGCCTGATATCCGCGCGACGCGCGGGGGGCATCCTGATTTCTTCCCGACGTTGACGGGGGAGGAGTACTTCATGTGCGGCGACAACTCGGCGCGCTCGGAGGACTCTCGGTTGTGGAGGGACGGGGATATCTATCCGTGGGTTGCGGCGGAGATCGATGATCGTCCCGGGGTGGTGCACGAGGATCTGATCGTGGGGAAGGCGTTTGTGGTGTACTGGCCCAGCTTGCGTTGGAAGGGGTCGGTGCCTGTGCCGGACGTGGGTCGGGTGCGTTGGATTTTCTGAGGGGGGAAGCGGGGAGGCGGAAGACATGGGGCGTGTGTGGTTCATGGCCCTGCTGCGCAGGACCATGGCACCGGTTTGATATGAAGACCCCCACCCTGCCCTCCTCCGCACGCGGGGGAGGGTGCTTTTTAGAGGTAGAGGTCGAGGATTCCTGATGCGCCGAGCATGAGGGAGATGAGGCCGTTGATGGTGAAGAAGGCCATGGGGATTCCGGCGCGGCCTCGGGTTGCGAGGACGGTGTGCTCGATGATGAGGAGGATGATGGCGAAGGCGATGGTGTAGGGGAAGATGGTGTCGAGTCGTGGGTCCGCGCTCCCGGTGAGGAGGAGCGCGGTGATGGTGAGGAGGTGGAGGGCTCGCGCGATCCAGACGGCGCGTTTCCAGCCGAAGGTTTGGGGGACGGAGTTGAGGTTGGACTGTTGGTCGTACTCGAGGTCCTGGAGGGCGTAGATGACGTCGAAGCCGGCGACCCAGAAGAGGACCATGGCGCTGAGCCAGAGGACTGCGGGGGGTGGGGGTTCGGGGGCGATCGCGATTGCGGCGCAGATGGGGGAGATGGCGAGGGCTGCGCCGAGGAAGCCGTGGCAGAGGAAGGTGAAGCGTTTGGTGAACGAGTAGAAGGCGATGAAGAGGAGGACGGGGATGGAGGCGATGAGGGGGATGGGGTTTTTGAGGAGGATGAGGAAGAGGGCGCAGGCGGCGATGAAGGCGAGGGCGGAGGTGGCGATGAGGAGTTGGCCGTCGCGCTTGGAGAGGGCTCCGGAGGCGAAGGCGCGTCGTTTGGTTCGGTCGTTGTGTTTGTCGATGTCGATGTCGGCGACACGGTTGACGAGCATGGCGTAGGTGCGCGCGGTGACCATGCAGACGACGATGAGGGTGAGCTGGATGGTGAGGGTGCGCGGGCTCGGGTTGTCGGGGAGGACGAGGAAGGCGCCGAGGACGGCGAAGGGGAGGGCGAAGACGGAGTGTGCGAGTTTGATGTCTTTGAGTGCGAGGGAGAGGCGCGCGGGGAGGGGCGCTGGGGCTGGTTGGGCGCTGGTCGTCGTCATCGGGAGAGGTTAGGTTGTGAGGTGGTCGAGGGCGGCTTGGGTGGAGGTGAGTGTGGGGTGGGTGATGGTGAAGGTTTTGAGGGGATTGGAGTGCCCGGAGTCGAGGGTGATGTCGTTGGGTTTGATGTCGAGGGCTTTGGCGATGAGGGCTTGGATGGCTTTGTTGGCTTTGCCGTTTTCGGGTGGGGCGGAGATGCGGACTTTGAGTCGGTCTCCGAGGAGGCCGGCGATTTGGTCTTGTTTGGCGCCGGGGACGGCTTTGATGTGGAGGGGGAAGGTGTGCACAGAGGAAGGGTAGGTGTGGGTTGAAATGAACACCGACCCGCTTGGCGCGGGTCGGTGGTGTTGATTGGGATGTGTGGGAGGGTGGTTAGCGGGAGGGGCAGGGGTTGGTGAGGGCTTGGACGAAGGCGGCGACGTCGTTATTGTCGATGGTTCCGGACTGGTCGAAGTCGGCGGAGGGGATTCCGGCGCGGTGGGCGCTGAGGAAGGCGCTTGCGTCGTAGAAGTCGAAGTCCCCGTCTTCGTTGATGTCGGCTTTGTGGTATTTGGAGATGGTGATTTCCTGGTTGGCGGGGATGTTGTGGAGGGTGGTGACAACGCCGTCGTTCCAGGTGATTGTGAGTGTTTCGACCATGGTTTCGGTGCCCATCCCGATGTGTGTTGCGATCTCGGATTGTCCGAGGAAGGAGGCGTTGTTGTGGACGGGGTGGAGTTGGGTTTTGCCTGAGACGGTGGCGCGGACCATGGCGCCTTGTCCGAGGGGGGCCATGCAGGGGTGGTTGGAGGTGTCGAGTCGGACGCGGAGGTAGTTGGTGAAGCCGTCGGCGTGCGCGAGGTCGTTTCGGTAGAAGCGGACGGGGCCTTGGTTGTCTGCGACGACGAGGTCGAGGTCGCCGTCTTTATCGTGGTCGAGTTTGACGAGGGAGCGGCCGTTGATGTTGAAGTAGAGCCCGGAGGGGACGGGGAGGTCCACGAAGGCGGAGCCCTGGCCGTCGGCGTTGGTCCAGTAGCGTGTGGGTTTGTTGGGCCAGCCCGTCCATCCGTTGGTGGCGATGATGTCGGGGTCTTGGTCGTTGTCGAAGTCTCCGGCGACGACGCCCCAGCCCCATCCGTTGTCCTTGACTCCTCGGAGGGCGGAGTCGTTGTGGTAGATGGGGTCGTTTTCGTCGTCGAGTTCCTGGCAGATGTAGAGGGTGTTCCCGTAGCCCGAGGATTCGACGAAGATGTTGGTCTGGAACCAATCGAGGAGCCCGTCTCCGTTGAGGTCTTCGACGAGGGCGCCCATCGCGTTGTGGTCTTCGGCGATGTTGGATTTGTTGGTGGTGGTTCGGAAGGTGGCGCGTCCTGCTTCGTTGGGTCCGTTGTTGACCCAGAGTTCGGAGGTTGCGAAGTCGGCGGAGAGGAGGATTTCGGGGTAGCGGTCGCCGTTGATGTCCACGATGTGGGGGGTGAACCCTCGGGTGATGAAGTTTCGTTCGGGGAACTCCATCGATCGGCGGGTGATGTCCTGGAAGGTGAGTGCGCCGGTTTGCATGAAGTCGTTTTCGAAGAGGCGGTTGCCGTTGGGGAAGTACTCCCAGGTGGCGACGAAGAGGTCGAGGTCGCCGTCGAGGTCGATGTCTCCGAAGGCGGGGGTCATCCCTCCCGGGATGTCGAGGACGTTGTTGACCCCGGCGGGCTCGGCGATGTCGGTCATGGAGAACTGGCCGTGCTCGTCGGGTCCGTTGTTGAGGTAGAGGATGCAGGCGCTGGCGACGGGTTCGAGTTCGGTCGCGGGTCCGAAGGAGGTGATGTAGAGCTCGGGGTATCCGTCGTTGTTGATGTCGCCGACGGCGGCGCCCATGCCTTTGTGCATGCGGTCGATGCCCCATTCGGGGGCGCGGTCGGTGAAGGTGCCGTCCTGATTGTTGATGAAGAGCTTATCGGGCGAGGTTCCGAGTCCGAGGATGAAGATGTCGGGGTAGGTGTCGTTGTTGAAGTCCCCGATGGTGAGGCCTCCGGACATGATGGCTTGTTGTCCGGGGTATCCGGGGGCGGTGACGGACTCTGCGATCACCCCTGTGGAGATGGAGGCGAGGTTGTACGCGGCTTGTTGGGCGATCGCGGCGGAGGGGATGGCTGCGATCGCGGTGAGGGCGGCGATGGGACGGAGTCGTGGTTGGCGGGTCATCACCATGAGGATCGCACGCTTTCGGGGTTGATGCAAGGGAGGATCGGGCTTTTCGGCTCGATCGGAGGGATGGACGAGCCCGATCGGTGGATCGGGGCGGATTGTGTTCGGTGATGGGATTCGGGGGGTGGGGAGGGGTGGATTCAGGCTTGGGGTGAGTTCAGGAGTCCGGGGGGGTGGTTTGTTTGGTGCGCCGGGGTTCGTGGATGGCGGTGGAGGTTCCTCGGGTGGAGGTGAGGTCGCGGATGGGGCCGAGGGTGACTCGTTCCATGGCGGCGTTGGCGTTGTCGATGGAGTATTCGGTCCCGACGAAGTTGCGGTTCATGTGGGTCGCGACGACGGCGGTGGTCCCGGATCCGAGGAAGGGGTCGAGGACGGTGTCGTTCTCGTTGGAGGTGGAGGCGATGACCCGGTGGAGGTAGACCTCGGGGAGTTGGTTGTCGTGCTGGGCGCGGCGCTCTTTGTTGTTGCCTTGGATGCGGCCCCAGTATTGGCCGTACCAGACGTCCATGGGGACGCGGTGTCCTGCGGGGAGCCCGTCGCGTTTGGATTCGGTGCGCGGATCGGCGTAGACGGTGCGTCGGTCGGAGAGCTCGAGGACGGGGTCGGGGTTCCAGGTCCGGTTGTTGGGGTCTTTGGCGAAGTAGAGGGCGTGGACTTTGGAGTTGATGAATCGTGAGCGGGTGTTCTGTCCGAAGCGGTAGTGCCAGATGCACCAGTTGATCATGGTGAGGCCGCGGTGTTTGAGGTGGACGACGATCTCGGCGGCCCAGTCGTCGGGGATGTTGACCCAGATGGAGCCCGTGGGTTTGAGGGCGTCCACGCAGAGGTCGAGCCAGTCGTAGGTGAACTGGGTGTATTCGTCCGAGGACATGGCTTTGTCGTCCCAGACCTGGTTCTCGGAGGAGTTGGGGGTGGTGTGTTTGTTGTAGTCGCGGTTCCAGTTGAAGGGTGGGTCGGCGAAGACGAGGTCGATGGAGGAGGAGGCGACTTCGGGGATGTTGGGGAGCTGGAGGCGGCAGTCCCCGACCCAGGCGCGGGCTTGGGTTCCGGAGGGGGCGGTGGAGGTGATGGTTGGTTTGGTTGTCATGGGTTGATATTTAGCTTGGTTTCGGTGTGGCGCAACTGTGTTTCCCATGTTTGCTGGATCATGGCGAAGCCCTGGGGGTCGTGGTGTTCGAGCTGGTCGCGCGTGAAGGGGTAGAAGTCGTTGTATCCGAAGTAGGACTCGGTGAGCTCGGCGAAGTATTCGCGCTCGTTGGTGAGGGCGTAGTGGGGGCGGGTTTGGCCGGAGACGTGGGGGACGGCGTTGTAGGTGTGGGAGGACTTGGCGCGTTCGTAGGCTCGGGTGATGCGCGGGTCGTTGTTGTGGAGGGCGATGTGGTGGAATGCGTGAGCGAGTTCGTGGAGGAGCATGCTGGGCTGGTCGGTGTTGACCCAGTGGACGAAGTTGGTGGTGTTCCCGATCTCGATGGATCTGGCTTTGTCGGTGTTGTAGTGGTTGGCGCGGAGCCAGTCGGCGCTGGGGTGGTAGCAGGCGCCGGGGGTGTCGGGGTTGTTGTGTTCGATCCAGATGGGGACGGATCGGAGGGTGGTGTGGGTGTGCTCTGGGGTCTGGGCGATGGTGCGCTGGAGCTGGCGCTGGAGGATGAGGAGCGCGGGGTCGAGGGTGTCGGGGTCGTCGAGGGCTTGGGGGGAGATGTGGACGGTCAACCCTTCGATGGTCCGTGTGTCGTAGGCGCTGGTGGGGTTGTGGAGGAAGGCGATGGTGGGGGCGGGGTCGTTGGCGCGCTTCGGGGCGCAGGAGGTGAGGGTGAGGAGGGCGCACAGCGCGGGCGCGAGGAGTCGGGTTGGTGTGGTCGTGGTGCGCATGGGGGTGTGGTGCTAGTCTAGTGGATGATGGACACGGGCGCAAGCGGAAAGAACGGTGGAGCGGCGGCGGATCTGAGTGTGATGATCCCGTGCAGGAACAACGAGCGCACGATCGGTCGGGTGATCGAGAGTGTGCGTGGGCTCGCGAAGCAGCTGGTGGTGATCGATTCGGGATCGACGGACTCGACTTTGGAGATCGTGGAGCGCGCGCGGGGGTGGTGCGAGTTGGTGGTGATCCGGACGCATTGGCGCGGGTACATCACGACGAAGCAGATGGGGCTTCGTGCGTGTTCGGGGGGGCATGTGCTGCTCTTGGATTCGGATGAGCCGTTGGATGAGACGATGCGTGGGTCGGTGCGGGATGCGTGCGCACGGGGGGTGGATGCGGGGACGCTGAATCGGGTGGTGGAGTATCGGGGGCGGCTTCTGCAGCACTCGTGGCAGCCCGAGTGGCGGTTGCGGTTTGTGAAGCGGGTGCTGATCGACGAGGGCCTTGCGCGGGTGGAGGGGATCAACCCGCACGATCATCTTGAGGTGGACGAGGGGATCGTCGTGGAGCGTTTGAAGGGGGTGCTGATCCACGATTCGTTCGAGACGTTCGGGGAGCACTTCGGGAAGCAGCTTCATCTGACGAAGGCGCACGCGGAGGCGTTGTATGCGCAGGGGAGACGGACGACGCGTCGTCGGTTGGTGTTGTCTCCGCTCGGGGCGTATGGGAAGCAGCTGGTGATGAAGGGGTCGTGGCGGGACGGGTATGCGGGGTGGCTCGCGGCGAGCACGAGCGCGGTGGGGGCGCTGATGAAGCACGCGATGCTTCTGGAGATGCAGAACCGGGATCGGTGAGGGCGTTTAGCCCGGGCACTGGTTGGTGTAGATCCTGAGGAAGGCGTTGATGTCGTAGTAGTCGGTTTGGGCGTCGTCGTTGAGGTCGGCGCTGGGGTGCTGGGTTGCGAGCGCTTCGAGGAACGCGGTGATGTCGTCGGGGGAGGTGGTCATGTCGTTGTTGAAGTCGGCGGCGCAGGCGCGGCATTGGGTGTCGAGTGCGTAGAGGTAGAGGGCTCTTGTGTTGCTTACTCCGTGCACGAATCTCGTGGATGAGATGTCGCTTCCTGAGACTGAGGGGAAGTATGTGTGAAGGGTGGGGATTTGTCCGAGGGTGGTCGGTGCGAGGGGGTTGTTGATATCGATGACGAGGACCCCGGGTCTGGTGGCGGAGCCCGAACCGGGGTACGGGTCGTTGTAGTAGGTCGCGATGAGTTGGTCCCCGACCCGTTTGAGGTTGGTCATGTATGAGGTTTCGGAGATCGGGGGGCGGTAGGTGCTGATGCGGTTGGACGCTGGGCCGTCGGCGCGGAGGCGGAGTTCCATCCGTCCTGAGCGGATGCTGTAGATGTATGTTTCGTCGTATTCGAAGACGTTGAGGGGTGTGGTTTGACCCGGGTCGATCATGTTGCTGGGGTCTGAGATGTCGATGAGGACGGAGACGGGGCTTTCGGGGAAGAAGTGATTGCCGCTGAGGAGGAGGGTGTTGTCGATGATGTTGAGGTCGTACAGGTCGGCATTCAGGGTGTATTCGATGGTGGAGAGGACGGAGGGGTTTGCGGGGTCGGAGACGTCGAGGGCGGTGAGGGTTTGGGCGGGGTTGTCGAGGACGTATGCGGTTTGGTTGTCCACGAGGATGGCGTTGGCGTTGAGATTTGGCGCGTCGAGGGATCCGATCTGGGTGACGGAGGTGGGGTCTGAGATGTCGAAGGCGAGGAAGCCCGCGCTGGATGTGGCGAAGAGGGTGTTGCCTTGGGCTTCGAGGTCGTTGATGGTGGGATCGATCGCGGGGTCGTCGAGGAGGACGGGGTTGTCGATGTCGGTGGTGTCGTAGACGAGGATGCGGTTGGTCGAGTCCGGGGCGAATGCTTGGTGGGAGAAGGCGTAGAGGGTGGTGTCGTCGAGCGCGGGGTGGGTTGCGGATGGGATTGCGGTTGAGAATCCGGATCCGGTGGGGGTGAGGTTGTTGAGGGATTCGGCGTGTCGGCCGTCGAAGCTGTTTCCGTAGACGACGGTGTTGCTGTGGGCGCTGAAGAGTTCGGGGAGGTTCCCGAAGGATTTGGTTCCGATGAGGATGGGTGCGTTTGGGTTGGAGACGTCGTAGACGTAGAGCTTTTGGCCGGAGGCGATGAAGACCCGGTTGTTGTCGGGGTCGAAGGAGGGGGTGGGGAAGTTGTAGCTCGGGACGGTGGTGAAGGTGGGTTCGGGGTAGGGGATGGTGGAGAGGTGCTGGGGGTTCTCGGAGTCCGCGATGGACATGAGGGAGGCGGCGGTGTCGTTGTACATGACGAGGGTGTGGTTGTTGGCGCCCAGGGGTTTGGAGGTGGTGAAGGGGGTGGTGGTGAGTTCGTTGGCGATGGTGGGGCTCGTCGGATCGGCGAAGTCGATGACGGCGAGCGCGGTGTCGGTGCGGACGTAGATGTAGGTGCTTGAGACGGCGATGTCGTCGAGGGAGAGGAAGTCGAAGAAGAGCACCAGTTGGCTCAGGAGGGAGGGGTTGTTGGGGTCGGAGATGTCGTAGAAGAGGAGTTCGCTGTTGAAGGGTGCGATGGTGATGATGAGGTCGTCGAGGAGGGCGGTGGCTCTCGGATAGAAGCCCAGGATGCTTCCGAGGGATTGGACGGCGTCGGGGTCGGAGATGTCGTGGAGGTAGAGTCCGGCGAGGGAGGGGCCGTCATCGGGGTGGAGGTCGGTGAGGAGGAGGTTGTCGGTGAAGTGGAACTGCTGGGTGTATCGGAAGAAGTGTTGTTGGCCGGCGATGTTGTCCCAGTCGTCGGGTCCGCTGCGTTTGTAGAGGTTCCACCCGGTGTATTCGCCGGTGTGGGCGAGGGCGATGAGGTTGTTGTGTGTTTTGACGGCGCCCCAGCTGGTGAAAAACGGGTCGGGGTATTCTCCGATCCGGGTGGTGAAGGTGTTGTCGCAGAGGAGGGACTGGGCTCGGGTGGGGAGGACGGCGAGGGTGAGGACGGCGATGAGGGCGAGGCCGCGGAGGGTTCGGAGGGTCATGGAGGTCGTCCTGTGGTGGGTGTTGGGTTGGGATGAATGTACCACGGGTGGGGGAAAGACCCAAACGCAATATGATGTTTCGGTTCGGGGTGGGCGGAGGTTGGATTGGGGGGCGATGTGGGGTGTCGGTGGTGTGGTGACAGTGGGCTATGATTGATGGAAGCGCGTGGTTTTGTGGCTGCGCGGATTTTGACTGGGCCGAGGGGCGCTTTGGATGCGTTCCGGTTCGGCGAGCGCCTCGGTTAATGGGGCAGAATGGAAGGCACGGATGAGCGACGAACGCGGTTCGCGCGGTGGTTCTGGTGAGGGTTCGAAGAAGCGTTCTCGTCGGCGGGGGAAGTCCAAGGGGGGCGGTGGGGGTCGCCGTGAGAAGGATGCGCCGGAGCCCAAGCGCTCGCGGACGATCAGCGAGCCCGAGGGTGGGTGGAGCGGGGAGTCGTTCTGTCTCGACAAGACGTTCGCGGATCTGGAGCTGTCCGACGAGGTTTTGAAAGCGATCGATGAGCTGGGGTTCAAGCACCCGACGAAGATCCAGGCGGAGTTGGTCCCGCTCGCGATGACGGGTGTGGACGTGCTGGGTCAGGCGAAGACGGGGACGGGGAAGACGGCGAGCTTCGCGCTCCCGCTCCTTGAGATGATCGATCAGGGTGAGTCGATGTGTGCGCTGGTGCTGGCGCCGACGCGCGAGCTCGCGATCCAGATCAAGCAGGACATCGAGGAGCTCGCGGTGCACACGGGGTTGACGGTGTGCGCGGTGTACGGGGGTCAGTCGATCAACGTGCAGGCGGATCAGCTGCGGAAGGGTCCGGAGATCATCGTGGGGACGCCGGGTCGTGTGCTGGACATGGTGGACCGCGGGTACCTGAAGCTCAAGCGCGTGGAGATCGCGGTGCTCGACGAGGTGGACCGGATGCTGGACATCGGGTTCCGTGATGACATCCGGAAGATCCTGGGGATGTGCCCTGAGGATCGTCAGACGATCTTTGTGTCGGCGACGTTCACGGACGAGATCGAGAAGCTGGCGCGGAAGTTCATGTACAAGCCCGAGAAGCTCGAGGTGAGCGCGGGTGCGTTGACGGTGGAGCTCGTGAAGCAGGGGTATGTGTCGTGCGAAGCGTGGGACAAGCGCCGGATGCTGGCGCATGTGCTGACGCACGAGGAGCCCGCGTTGACGGTGGTGTTCTGCCGGATGAAGAGGACGGTGGACTCGGTGGTGCGGTACCTGGATCGGAAGGGGATCAAGGCGCACGCGATCCACGGGGATTTGTCTCAGTCGAAGCGGAACCAGGTGATGGGGAAGCTGCGCGGGGGCGACCTTGCGGTGCTGGTGGCGAGTGATCTGGCCGCGCGTGGGATCGACGTGGAGGGGATCTCTCACGTGATCAACTACGACCTTCCGGAGGATCCGGATATTTATGTGCACCGGATCGGTCGGACGGCTCGCGCGGGGCGCGACGGTCATGCGTGGTCGCTCGTGACCCCGAAGCAGGGTTCGCTCTTGACGGAGATCGAGTTGTTGATCAACACGGAGATCCCGGAGAAGAAGTACGAGGACTTCGAGCACACGGAGCGCCCGGAGGATTGGAAGGACGAGCCCACGGGTGGTCGTCCGACCTACGAGGTGAAGGGTGTGGAGAAGGAGCACAAGTCTCGTTATGCCGTCGATGATCCGCCCGTGGCGGAGACGATGTCGGACAAGGAGAAGGCGGCGAAGTTCCCGGGTGGTGTGATTCCGAAGAAGCTTCCTCCGAGGATGTTGCGTGGGAAGGCGAAGACGCGCGGTCGTTGATCGGTGTGGTTTGATGTGGATAGAAGAACAGCCCCGGCGGTGTGCTGGGGCTGTTTCTTTGTGGATGGGTTGTTTGTGGGTCGTTGATCGGGGGCGACCCGGGTGTGGTAGGGATCAGCTCGCGGTGACGGCTTCTTCGCGCGAGGGGGTCGTGTTGACGTGGATCTCGGCTTGGGGCTCGGCGGTGCGGGCGCGGGCCGCGGCGGCGGTGGCGTTGTCGTTGGCTTTGGTTTCGACGGCGGAGGCGGGTTGCGCGGGGGCTTCGAGGCCTTCGCGCATGCGTCGTCCGGGCTTGAACTTGACGGTGCGTTTGGCCGGGACGGGGACGCGTTCGAGTGTTTTGGGGTTCTGGGCCATGCGGGGTGCGCGTTCGCGGACTTCGAAGACGCCGAAGTCGCGGAACTCGAGTCGGTTGCCCTGTTCGATCTCATCGATGACCTGATCGAGGAACTCCTGGACGATCTGCTTGACGACGACGCGTTTCTGGCCGGTGCGTTGTGCGATCTGGTCGACGAGGAGTTTCTTGGTGATCGTGTTCATCGTGCTCATTTCTCTCTCGCGCCCGGAGCGCGTGTGAGTGGAGGGATCGGGTTGTCGCCCCAGTTTGGCGCGTGTGCGCGTCGGGTTCGGGACCTGGTTCCCTGTGCGTGGGAGGGGGTCTCGATCGGCCGGTGGGGACGCCGGGCGGCGGGTCGTTGGGGTGTGTGATCCGGACGACTCGCAGGGTGAGTATCGCAGACAGATCGGCTCGGGTCAACGCGCGGAAGCGATTCGATTTTGTTTGCAAGATCGAGCGCGACAAACACTTGCAATTGGGCTGGTGGAACGCTATGCGCTGGTATGGATGATGCGGGATCGGGCAGTTCGGTGGTGCTGGCGCGTGGTGTGCGTGTGGAGATGTCGTGTCTGGAGTTCACGTTTTTGGGGTCGCGGGGGCCGGGGGGTCAGAACGTGAATCGTCGGGCGACGAGGGCGCGGCTCCGGGTGGCGCTGGATGATCTCCCCCTGAGCGCGGGCGCGAGGAAGCGGATCGAGGCGATCGCGAAGCACGCGCTGACGGAGTCGGGTGAGCTGGTGATCGAGCGCGACGAGACGCGGAGTCAGGGTCGGAATCGTGAAGCGTGTCTGGAGCAGCTGCGCGAGTATGTGCGGAAGGCGATCGTGGTTCCGAAGGCGCGGAAGAAGACGAAGCCCAGCAAGCGCGCGAATCAGAAACGGATCGATGAAAAGAAGCGGCGCGGGGAGACGAAGCGTCGTCGGTCGGGGGATGATCTTGCATGAGTGATGGCGCGGGTGAGTATGTGCTGGGGATCGAGTGCTCGAACCCGGGGTCGGGTGAATCGAGTGTTGTTGCGCTCGCGCGGCGCGGTGGGGATGGGGCGCTGGAGCTGCTGGGTGAGCGTGGTCTGGAGGGGGTCGGACGGGGGAGCGATGGGTTGGTGTCGAGCGCGGCGTTGTTGTGCGGGGCGCACGGGGTGGGGGCGCG
>JALUWX010000036.1 GCA_027019265.1 Phycisphaerales bacterium | reverse complement strand
GGGTCCAGGTGTCGTGGTCGTCCTGGGTGAGGGTGCGGAGGACGGTGATGTTGGGGGGGAGGGTGAGGAGTGTTTCGGGGTTGGTGGAGATGAGCTCGACGGGGGCTTTGAGGGTGGAGGCGAGGTGGGCGAGCTCGTCGGAGTAGCAGATGATGCGATCGAAGGGTTTGGTGCGCGACAGGATCATGCGCTTCGCGAGGACGGGCTTGGCAAGGGGGGCTGTGATGTGGAGGTCGGGGATCAGTCCGAGGGCTTGCGCGGCGCGTTTGGAGGATTGGTCCCCGATGGTGACGAGCTGGGTGTTGTTGGATCGGGTGGGGGTGTCTCGCGCGAGGAGGGCGGGGATGAGTCGGCCGGGCGCTCTGGTGGCGCTGGGCTCGAGCGAGGGTGGCGCGACGAGGTGGAGGGTGGGGGTGTCGGGGTTGGGGGCGCGGGCGATCATCGGCGGTAGAGGACGGTTTCGGGGAGTTCGTGCTTGTAGAAGAGCTGGGCGAGCCCGAGGCCGGCGCGGGCGGCGAGTTGTTCTTCGATGGCGACCCGGTCGCTCGCGGTGTTGGGCGCGACTCCGGGTCGTTGGGGGATCTGGACTTCCAGGGGGTGTCCGAAGTTGGCGTCGGGGAAGAGGCGCTGGCCGGTGGCGACGTCCATGACTTTGACCCGGAGGAATGCTTGGGGGAGGTAGGATCCGGACTCGGGGGAGAGGGAGTATCGGGTGACGAGGGCGTAGATGACGATGTCCGCGCCGACGGATTGGCCGAGCTCGGTGATGGACATCCGGCTGGTGTGGTCTTCTTTGGACGCGGCGCCGATGATCCCGCGCGGGTCGAGCATGTCGGTGAGGACGCGTTTCTCGAGGAGGGTGCGGGTCGCGACTTCGGACATGGTGTAGCGGAGTCGGCGCTGGGCGATTTTGCTGGAGGGGTCGTCTACGAAGACGACGGTTTTGGCGTTTTCGGGGAGGGTGTAGACGGGCTGGATCTTTTCGGGGCCGTGGATGGCGTAGGCGACGGGTGCGATGATGTTGCACCCGCTGATGAGGGTGAGGGAGAGGAGGGCGAGCGAGAGGACGATGGTGCGTGTGTGGTGCATGGGGGGGTCTCGTATCGCTCTGTGATTAGTACGGGATGACGTTGGGTTCTTCGTGTTCGTAGAAGAGCCAGGAGGCGCGGTTGACGAAGCGGTTGGAGAGTTCGGTGGTGACTGCGGCTTCGGGGATGTCCGCGGTGGTGAAGCCCGTGGAGTCGGGGAAGGTGATTCGGATGGCTTTCTCGAACATGGGGTCGTCGGGGATGGCGGAGTCGGATTCGTAGACGGAGACAACCCCGGAGATGGCGCCGTCCCAGGTGTATTCGTTTCCGGGTTCCTGGAGTCGGTAGTCGATGATCTCGATGACGATGAGTCGTTCGACTCCGAGGAGGTTCGCGACATCGGCGCGGGTCATGGCGGTCCATTGGGGGGTGTTGTAGAGGACCATGAGGAGGTCGCGCGAGGGGATTGCGTAGCCCGGGTTTGCGTTCTGGATGAGTCGGTCGTTGACGCGCTGGGTGATGCGTGCGGAGAGCCCGGGGTGCTCTGATTCGGTCATGCGCGAGGAGGAGGTGACGACGGCGAAGGACTTCCCGACGAGCCCGTCGTACTGCGCGGGGTAGGTGGTGGATCCGGTTCGGTGGTAGGACTCGGCCATCCCCCCGATAGCGGCTGGGATGAAGCATGCGGGGAGGGTGGTCATGGCTGCTGCTGCCGCGATGAGCGCGGCGGAGCGTGTGGTGGCGCGGATGGTTCGTGCTTTGGTGTGCATTGGGTCGTTCCGGGTCCGGCTTGGGGGTTATTGCCAGGTCGCGGCTTTGTATATCCACGCGGCGAGGATGAGGGTGAGGAAGAGGATCACGGCTTTGGTGGTGATCGCGCGTTGGGCTACGGATCCTATACGCGAGGCGGTGAGGGCCTGATGCGTTGCGCCCCAGAAGATCGTGGCGAGGGTGAGGGCGATGAGGAAGCCCATGGGCTGGGTTTTGGCGGATTGGAGGAAGGAGGCGTGGGTTGCGTGGGAGACGGCGGTGGTCATGCCGCAGGTGGCGCAGGGTTTGTCGAACCAGACGACCCAGGCGCAGGGGGGGAGCCCGAGGGACTCGTGGGTGCCGTGGCCTTCGGCGCTGGGTTTGACGGAGGCGCCGGCGATGAGGACAGCAAGGCAGACGAGGGCGGTGATGGCGGCGAAAAGGCGCTCGGCGAGGGTGGCTCGGAGCGGTTCGGTTCGTTCGGGTCTGGGGGTGGGCATGGGTCTTCGTTCGTGGGTTAGTCGAACTTGAAGACGCCCTTGCGGTAGCCGTAGACGTAGGCGACGACGGTGGTGAGCATGAAGAAGAGGATGCGGAGGAGCCAGACGAGGGATTGGTCGGTTCTGGGGTCGAGGGAGGTGAAGGTCTGTGCCCAGGGGTAGAGGAAGATGACTTCGATGTCGAAGACGAGGAAGACCATCGCGATGAGGTAGAAGCGGACGTTGAAGCGTTTGCGCGCGGTGGAGACGGGGGTCATCCCGGATTCGTAGGTTTCGCCTTTGCGTTCGCCTTTGCGGCTTGGGCCGAGGACGAAGGTGCCGATGAGGTTGATGACGCCGAAACCGATGGCGGCGAGGACCATCATGAAGATGGGGAGGTAGGCGCGGATCTCGTTGTCTGCGGCGGCGAGGGTGGTGATGGACATGGTGGTGTCGGCTCCTGTGTCGGCGTCCTTGCCGGCGAGATTCATGGTAGTCGGGATGGTGGGGG
>JALUWX010000035.1 GCA_027019265.1 Phycisphaerales bacterium | reverse complement strand
ATGGATACAGGATGGATGGATGGATGGATGGATACAGGATGGATACAGGATGGATGGATGGATGGATACAGGATGGATGGATGGATGGATGGATGACTGGGCTCGGATTCCTGCATAATGGACTTGAGAGCAGAAAACAAAAACAGTTTTGCGTTTCTTTTCTTTTTTTCAAGTACACAGCAACACAGCACATACATGGCAGAACAAGTACAAGAAGGCGGCGGTGGTGCCCCTGCCGCTGCTGCTGCACCTGCACCTGCACCTGCACCTGCTGCTGCTGCTGCTGCTGCTCCTGACTTGTTGGGACTTCGACAGGCGGACCAGGTTGGGGTCGCACGATCTCGCAAGCGCCGCGGGGGGATCTCCCCACTGTGGGCAGCAGTGACAGGACTTCCACCCACTGATGCACCGAGCACCCACAAGTGTGTTCACTGTGACCAGAATCTGGTTCTCAGTCGAAACCGGAATGGTTCTTGGGTCGTCACTGGTGTCAAACGCCATCTCAAGGCTTGCCACGCAGATGTGTTGGCCAAACTGGAGCTGCCGGCAACTGAGAAAAAAACGCGCATCACCACACTGTTCCAGTTCGGAATGCAGAAGCAGGGAGCAGCCTCAATTAAAAAAAAGATTGCTGATGGCCGTGCTGCCATCCAAACTTTTTACACCCACAACCCCCAACTCATATCGAAGGCCACTATCACCGGTCATCACTTCCGTGAGATGCTTCGAATTTGTGCGGGTGTCCCACCGAAACAGCATGCCAAACTGCGCCTCTCCAATCCGTCCATTGTTGCTCTTCAAAAAGTCGAGTACCAACAATGGACGAAACGGCTGAAGGATTTCATCGAGTTGAACCTCAAATTCTCGAAGAGCAACCCATTTGCCCAGGGTCTTCACGACTGTGTCACTTTAAAGAACGGGAAGAAGTTTCTCGCTATTGGACTAGCGTGCGTGGACCCATGGTTGAAGGCCAACCACATGATCTGTCTTGGGTTTGTGCCAGTTGCATCCAGTTCAGCGACAACTGTTGCTGCTGCCATCAACCACCACTGCCAACAAATCATAGGATGCAAGTACACAGACTTTGCCCATTCGACAATGTCCGACTATGCTGCTTTGAATGTCGCCGCGGAGTTCGGTCACGAGCGCGAGGGGTGCGCCATGCACAACGACGACAAGTGTGCGCGATACGCTGTCGGTGACCTGCAGCGTACTCGGCGAAAGCACGTGGTCGAACCATTTGAGGATGGTGTTGCATTGATGAACAAGGTCCAAAAAGGTGCAACTTACTTTGCGTGGGATCATCGACGGGCTCACCTTCGATCAATGAATGAGTTCATCCAAGGTGGTGTTCCAAACGTCGTCCCAAAAACCAACATCTGCACGACAAGGGTTGCAGCGCGGCACACAACCCTTCGGTCCATTCTGCTCTTGAATCGGGTTTTGCAGCACTACGCAAGCGTGAATCCGAACGACTCGGACGTCAAGAGCTGGGCAATGACACCGGAAGAGTGGGCCGCAGTTGCGGAGATGGAGGCAGTCACAAAAGTCATCACTGACACCACAACGCTTGTGCAGACTGAAAAAGCGCAAATGGGCGCCATGGGCTACGTCATTCACTGTGAACTTCTGAAGCGGCTCAGGAGCGACCGGTTCGAAGTGCTGGATCTCGACCGCATTACTGAACACGAGCAGCGAAGGCGCATAGTTCTCGTGTCCGACTTCACCCCGATCGGGCGGAAATGTCTGCAACGTGCTCGCCTTGAAGCTGAGCGTCGCCTCTGTGGATCTACAGCGTTGAGCGTCGACGATGTGTCTGGAACGAGCAAAGTGCAAAGACAACAGCGTGAGACATTGTGCTTGGCCCTGGACCCACGGACCCACCATCTGATTGTTGCGAAAACGTTTGACAAAGCCACGAGGGTTGCAGCTTGTGCCGAGGTCAAGAACCTATACGTGGACTTTTTCATCACTGCGGAGAGACCGACCGTGGATCTGCAAAAATTTCGTGGCGCAAACCGGGGCGGTGGCCAGGACGAGGTAGACGATGATGACCTTTTTGCTATCGAAAACGACGGAAGCGATACTGACGGGCCCACAATTGAAGAATGGGAGACAGCGCGTCGAAAGTCTCTCGCAGCGGAGTTTGACGGTGAGTTTCGAGCCTACTCAAGGTTTGTGAAGCAGGTGGACTGGAGTGCGTACGGAAAACGTGTCAATGTGCATGATATCCCAACCGACCCAGCGGCAGTGAGCCCGTTCGCGCATCTGCTGCGGTTGAACATCTTGCCCTGGATTGAGGAAATGCCACGGCACATGTCTCGAATTCAGTTGTTGCTCACACACTCGAAAGCCTCTGTTGCTTCGGTCCCCGCCGCGAGCTTCTGCGAACGAGTTAATTCTGCTGGCGGCATTGTCTCCACAAAGGGAAATGTGAATATGGACCCAGAGGAGATAAGTCATCGAGTTCCGCTGCGCATGAATGGGAGTTTTTGGGCGTTCCTTGACCAACAGATTGCGGCATCAGAAGCAGCGCCTGCAGACGGAGATGACGGTGATGATGTAGTGGAAGTTGTATGAATGGCTGGGAGGGTGATAATATTATCATATTATCAGAGCGTTCATTTATTATCACTATATTATCATGACATTTTCGTTCATTTATTATCGTTATATTATCATGTGTTGTCACTGGAAATTTTGAAATTTTCTTTTGTTCGTGTCGGCAAGCCGCCGCCACGCGCAAGGGGCCATAAAAAATATAAAAATAAAATAGATTGTAAAATT
>JALUWX010000034.1 GCA_027019265.1 Phycisphaerales bacterium | reverse complement strand
CCTCAACGCCTACCCCCAAAGACCCGGCGACAAACCCATCTGGACCCCACCCGGCGGCCCCATCGGCGCCGAACGCATCCCCCCCGCCGTCTACGAAACCATGGGCGAGGACAACATCCGCGCCATGATCCGCGCCTTCTACACCCGCCTCGCACAGTCCTCCATCGCCGACATGTTCCCCAAGAGCGACAAGAACCTCGCACGCGCCGCCGACAAGAGCGCCGACATGTTCGTCTTCCTCTTCGGAGGCCCCCACCTCTACCAGCAGCGCCACGGCCGCCCCATGATGCGCGCCCGCCACCTCCCCTTCATCATCGACGAACCCGCGCGCCAGGAATGGCTCCGCTGCTACCGAGAAACCCTCGACGAAGCCCCGGATCTCTACAACCTCCCGAGCGAACATATCGACACCATCTGGGCCTTCGTCGAAGGCTTCAGCGCCTGGATGGTCAACACCAAAGACGAATCCACCCCCGACACCCCCCTGGACTCTCGCGCCCCGGAGAACGACCCATGATCCCCCGACTCCGAACGATCACCCTCATCGCCCTCCCACTCCTCCTCAGCGCGTGCGAATCCACCACCGTCACCGAACGCGGCGACATCACCCAGTCCCCCGACACCATCGACCGCTCCGACCCCGGCGCCGTCCTCGATGCATGGCACCACGCCGCATCCGTCGGGGACATCGAATCCTACTTCGGCTCCACCACCGAGGGCTTCGTCTTCCTGGGCACCGACGCCGCCGAACGCTGGACCCGCAACGAGTTCCGCGCCTTCGCCGAGCCCCACTTCGCCGACGGCCACGGATGGACCTACCGACCCATCAAACGCTTCATCTCCACCAACTCCTACGGCGACGTCGCCTGGGTGGACGAGGTCCTCGAGCACGACACCTACGGCACCATGCGCGGTACCGCCGTCCTCCGATCGCTGGGCTACGACGACGACTGGCGCATCGCGCACTACTCGCTCAGCTTCCTCGTCCCGAACGACGCCGTCGATCAGGTCGTGAAGATCAACAAGCAGTTCGACACCGATTGATCCGCGCCCCCGCCCCCCATGCGTGATCGGTCATCCTCGATCCGGCATCACTCCGCTTCGATCGCAACGGGTTCCTGGACCCGGATCGGCGCGTCCGTGAAGTTGACCGCTTCCGACCCGAGCCCGGCCAGCGCGGGGTCGTTCCCGTGGTCGGGATCGATCAGCGACATGTCGTTGGGGAGCAGGGTCAGGGACACTGGGGTCGTGTCGGCGAGGACGGCCGCGACCCGGGCGCTCGCGTTGAGCGCGTCCGTTTGGTCGTCCCGGTTGATCGGGGTGAGGTCGAGACCCAGGGGGGTGAGGATGCTCGTGTTGAGCGCATCCCGATCCCCGAGACAGGCGGCCGGGGAATCGAAGTAGATCACCCGACCCGTGGCGAAGGTGATGGGCGCGTCGTCGGACGAGGGCTCGATCCGGGTGGCGTAGATCCCCCCGAATGCGGTGGTCACAGAGGTCCACGTCTGCTCATCCTCCTCGACGATGAAGGAGAAAATGTCTGCGTGCGCGGGGGTGGCGCAGACACAGAAAGCAGGCAGAAGCCCCAAAATTCCCACGAAACGGTGCATGATCTCAGTCCTTGTGCGCTGGAATGAGCGGATCGAAGCCGAGCCGAATGAAGGATATCCCGGATCGGGGTCGGGGACCAAGAAGAGAACGTGAAATCCCCTGTTTCCAGTAGGTTACACGGACCGAAACGGGGGATATCACTGGTTGGTTGGGTCAGAGTCGGCGCTGGAGGTAGAGCTCGTCGAAGGACTTCTCGGCGATGCGGATGGCGTCGGGTTCGAGGCCCCAGGGTTGGAAGCCGAGCTTTTTGTAGAGGGCGATGGCGCTGGGGGTTTCGGCGCTGACGCTGAGGGCGACGACTTCGACGCCGTTCCAGGATCGGGCGATGTCGAGGGTGAGCTCGACGCAGGCCTTGGCGGCTCCGGTGCGGCGCTGGGTGGGGGTGCAGTAGACGCCCCAGATCATGGCGCGGTGTCGGGCTTTTTGGTGGGGGGCGCGGATGATCCCGGCGCTGGCGATGAGGAGCCCGGGCGCGTCTTCGGGTTCGGCGACGGCGATGGCGAACTCAGCGGGATTGCTGATCTGGGCGATGAGCCCTTCGGTGTCCTCGGCTCGGTCGTCTCCGGGGGAGGCGAGGAATGCGTGGGGGGTGTCTTCGAGCGCTTCGGCGCGGAGGGCTTGATAGTGCTCGACGTCGTCGATGGTGAGGGGGCGGACCCGGAACATGGGGGAGGGTGGGATTACTTGAGGATGACGTAGAGCGCGTGGATGAGGCCGGGGATGTAGAAGAGGATCCAGAGGATGATGTTGATGAGGAGGGATGTGCCCATCCCGGCTTTGAGTCCCACGGCGAGGGGGGGAAGGAGGATCGCGATGATGACGAGGAGGAGTTTGTTGGTGTCGGCGTTGCCGGTGAGTTGTGTTTCGGACATGGGGTGCTCCTGTGTGTTTGGGGTAGGGTAGCAGGTTTTGGGGGGTTTTGTGGGGCGGGGGAGGGAGAGATGACGTTGGGCGCAACTGGTTCCTGCTTTACCCTTCGGGGTAAAGCAGGGCACCCGACCATGTTGGTGCTTGAAGGACACCCAGTGCGCTTTGTTCGTCGTGAGGCTTGGGGGCGGGTGAGTCGTTCGAGGGTGGTGGCGGCTTTGCGGAGGGTTTCGGTGGGTTTGGTGGGGTCTTGGAGGGCGCGTTCGGCGGATTGGGCTGCGGACTGGGCGAGGTGGAGGGTTTCGGTGAGGGCGGCGATGGCTTGGGTGCGGGCTTGGTGGTGGATGAGGGGGGCGCGGGCTTCGTTGATGCGTT
>JALUWX010000033.1 GCA_027019265.1 Phycisphaerales bacterium | reverse complement strand
CAACGCCCCACCCGACTCGAAGGCGTCAGCTACCGCCCCCTCCACGCGCTCCTCTCCGAAGACCGAGACACCCCCCTCCCAACCAACGCCACCCTCTCCACCTTCAAGCCCCAAGCCACCGCGAACCCCGACTCCGCCATCCCCATCCTCAACACCATCGACGATGACACCGTCGTCATCCGAAGACTCGTCGGATCCGGCGCCGTCACACTCGTCGGGATCGACCTGAGCAACAACGAACTCCGCAGACTCGGGCTCCCCGACGTCGAAAGCTTCTGGCACCGCGTCCTCGGGATGCGCGGCGCAGCCCCCCGACCCGACGAACTCGACGAGCAAACATCCAACTTCGCCAAGCAACGCGAAACCATGCTCTTCGATACCACCATCAACGCCGAGATCGCAAAGACCGGCCGCGCCGTCCAGGGCATCCTCTTCGGGCTCCTCGTCTTCTCCCTCTACTTCATCATCGCCGGCCCCATCGGCTTCATCGTCCTCAAAGCCAAAAACAAACAACACCACGCATGGCTCGCCTTCGTCGCCGCCATCGCCCTCTTCACCACACTCTCCTGGATGGGCGCCTCCCTCATGCGCCCCAAGCGCGTCTCCGTCACCCACCTCACCCTCTACGAACACGTCCACGGCCAAGACCACGCACGCGCACGATCCTGGATGTCCGTCATGCTCCCGAGCTACGGCCAATCCACCATCGCCGTCGAAGACCCCGACAACCCAAGCGACGACAACCTCATCGCCCCCTGGGAACCCAGCGCCTCCGCATCCACCATCGCCTCCGGCTTCCCCGACAACACGGGCTACCGGATCGAATCAAGACGACCCGACGCCATCCGTGTCCCCACCCGCGCCACCGTCAAACAGTTCCGAGCCGACTGGTCCGGGCCCCCACCCTGGGAATCCATCAAGCCCGTCGCCCTCATCGGTCAACCCAACGCACAGCCCATCACCCTCGACGGCCCCATCGTCAAGGGCTCCATCGAACACAACCTCCCCGGACCCCTCACCAACGTCCTCGTCATCGTCGTCACACGACAAAACCAGATCCGAGACCCGGGCATCCCCCTGAACGACGGACTCATCTCGCGCGTCAACATCTGGTCCCCCTCCCTCCCCGACCAGCAGTGGGACCCCGGAGACCCCCTGAACCTCGAACCCGTCACCACCCCGACCATGCAGAACCTCGGGGACGCGCGCGACTACCTCACCCGCGCCGTCAGCTTCGGGATCGACACCACCGCACTCAACATCACCCCCTCCTCCATCGACAACCGACTCACCGCCGCGCGTCTCCTCTCCCAACTCGAACCCCCGAACTACTCCGTCCAGAACATCGGGACCGGGTCCCGACTCGCAACGCGCCGACAGCTCCACAGCTGGGACCTCGGGCGATGGTTCACCCAGCCCTGCGTCATCGTCCTCGGGTCCCTCGACATCGAACCGCGCGACGAATCCGAATCCGGGATCCCCGTCCCCATCCGGGTGGACGACCGACAAGCCCGCGCCTCCGGAAAGACCCTCGTGTCCTGGATCTACCCACTCGAAGCCAACCCCCCGTCCTACCCCTACATCAGATCTCAAACGCAACCAACCAGCGACCCATCCGAACAACCTTCCGAGCAGCCCTGAGGTCTCCACCCATGCCCATGATCGAAACGATCAACCTGACCAAACGCTACGACAAGCTCACCGCGCTCAACGCCCTCAACCTCACCATCAACGAGGGCGACTGCTTCGGATTCATCGGCCCCAACGGCGCAGGCAAAACCACCACCATCAAAATCCTCGCCACCCTCCTCAAACCCTCCTCCGGACAAGCCCAGATCGCCGGGCTCACCGTCGGATATCAGAATCGACAGATCCGCCCCCTCATCGGATACGTCCCCGACTTCATGGGCGCCTACCAGGACATGGTCGTCCACGAATACCTCGAGTTCTTCGCCGCCGCCTACAACATCAACGGCATGCAACGCAAGAAGGTCGTCAACGACGTCCTCGAACTCACCGACCTCACCTACAAACAAACCGCCGAAGTCAACGGGCTCTCCCGAGGGATGCAGCAACGACTCTCCATCGCGCGCGTCCTCCTCCACGATCCCAAAGTCCTCCTCATGGACGAACCCGCCTCCGGCCTCGACCCCCGCGCCCGTATCGAGATCCGCGAGCTCCTCAAAGAGCTCAAGCGCATGGGCAAGACCATCCTCATCTCAAGCCACATCCTCCACGAGCTCGCCGAACTCTGCAACACCGTCGGGATCATCGAGCAAGGCCAGCTCCTCTTCAACGGCTCCGTCGAAGAGATCCTCCGCCGCTCCAAGGTCGGCCACATCATCCACGTCGGGGTCGCCGACCGCCTGGAAGACGCCGTCAAAGTCATCGGGACCATGCCCGGGGTCGTCAAAGTCAACATCGTCCAAGGCGACGGCACCGCCACCGGCGGCGGATCCACCCAGCTCATCCACGTCCAGTACGACGAACGCGCCGGAGGAACCTACACCGACCTCCCCAACGTCCTCATCAACAACGGGCTCCGCATCACCCACTTCCAGGAAGAGCCCATCAACCTCGAAACCGCCTTCATGCGCCTCACCAAAGGCCTCGTGCAGTAATCACGGGAGCCGTGGGGGCCATTCTGGAGTCGGACTCCGCGACGGGAAAACCGGCTTCGGAAACTGCATCGCAGCATCAATGACACGTTGGGCAACTGCTCGATCGAGTTCCCCCTTTGTGTTGGCTCGCACCGCACGTTCTGCTGAGGTCAACTGCATCATCGACGGGACATTCGGATTCGCACCCGCGCGAATCAGAAGTTCGATCGCTTCTGGATCATGCCGCTCAACTGCACAGTCCAACGCGGTGCAGTACGCGCCATGCTCGCAGTATGCATTCACATCCGCTCCGTGTTTCAGGAGCCATCGAGCGTCATCAAGCCGCCCATCATCAATCGCAGAAATCAACGGCGTTCGTGACCCCTCGAACACATCAATCAGGCTGAGCAGCCCAAAGCCCATGTACATGTCAAGGCGTTCGCGATCTCCCTCGCTGAGCAGCCAATCAAGGACGTGCGTAGATCCCTCGAACACCGGTTCACCGATAGGATTCCTTGAGATGAAGCGATCGAAGCGGAACCCCTGCTCAAGCACGACCCGTGCACATTCGAGCGATTCCCACGAAAACAAACACGAATAATCAGTCTTCGCAAGATCGACGACCGCACCCCGATCGAGCAAGAGCCCAACAAGCTCCGCGCGATCAGCCTCCCATCCGGCCTCGATTGCGCACTGTCCACGAACCGGATCGACCACATTCGGGTCCGCTCCTCCATCGAGCAGTTCCTCGAGCCATCGCCGGGCCTCCCCCTCATCCTCCATCACGACCGCTTCCACGACCGGATCCCAGGGTCTGGGTTGAATCTCTTCGTCCAAGCTCATGAGCGTGCTCCCAAGGGAGAAATCGACTGAAACCCCGTACACTGTGGAGCATACAACAAGCGAATCAAAGGAGTGAGTCCAGCAATGATCCGAACCACCACACTTCTCGCCGCTGTCTTGACAGTATCTTCCACCACCCTCGCAAACCCCCCAGCAACCGAATCCAGACCCGTCAAGGAAACCATCCACGGCGTCGAGATCACCGACAACTACCGCTGGCTCGAAGGCGACAACTCAAACCCCGACAACATGGGCATCCTCACCGACGAAGTCGCCCAGTGGACCGACGCGCAGAACAACTACACCCGCTCCGTCCTCGACTCCCTCCCCGGCCGCGCCAAACTCGAGAAACGACTCCGCGAGCTCATGGAAGTCCCCTCCATCGGAGCCCCCAGCGCCTACGGCACCCGCTACTTCTACTCCAAGCGAGAAGGTGCACAACCCCAAGCCGTCCGCTACGTCCGTGAAGGGCTCAACGGCGACGAACGCGTCCTCCTCGACCCCCAGACCATCGACCCCACCGGGCTCACCACCGTCTCCTGGACCGCGCCCAACAAAGACGGCTCCCTCATGGCCTTCGGGATGTACAAGTCCGGAGACGAGAACTCCACCCTCTACGTCATGAACGTGGACACCGGAGAATGGCTCGCCGACGAGATCCCAGGCAAGGTCAACTTCGGAAAGTGGACCCCAAGCTCCGACGGCTTCTTCTACCAACGCCTCGAAGACACCAACGACGCATACTCCGCCGTCGCAAAGTTCCACAAACTCGGAACACACCACACCCAGGACAAAGTCCTCTACCGACAAAAAGACATCAACTTCTTCTACGACGGCCTGGGCAAAACCGACGAACAACTCGAAGCCCTCAAAACCACCTGGGGCCCCTTCGGCACCCCCTCCGACGACATAAACTGGCTCCTCGTCGGGTACTGGACCGGAACCGCCGGGCTCGACCTCTGGATCGCCGACCTCGCCGAGTGGTCCCGGACAGGGGACCTCGACCTCACCCCCATCTGCATCGGAAAGAGCGGCCGAGTCGGCGCCACCCACTTCGACGGCAACCGCCTCTACATCCAGCACTCCTTCGAAGCCCCCAACGGCACCGTCTCCCTCATCGACCTCAACAACCCCGACTTCAAAGACTGGAAGCCCGTCGTCAAGCACAACCCCAACCTCGTCATCGAAGGCGTCTCCTTCGCACGAGGGGTCATCGCCGTCAACTACCTCGAGAGCGCCAAGACCCGCATCGCCCGTTTCGCCTACGACGGGACCCCCCAAGGCGACCTCGAACTCCCGGGCATCGGCTCCGCCTCCCTCAGCGCCAGCGACGACCGCACCGAAGCGTTCCTCTCCTTCTCCAGCTACAACACCCCCCGCTCCATCTACCGCATCGATCTCGCCAACAACGACCGTGAACTCTGGGCAAGCCCCGACGTCCCCGTCGATCCCTCCCAGATCGAGGTCAAACAGGTCTGGTACAACTCCAAAGACAACACCCCCGTCTCCATGTTCATCGTCCACAAACGAGGACTCGAACTCGACGGCACCAACCCCACCATCCTCTACGGCTACGGCGGCTTCGACATCTCCATGACCCCATACTTCTCCGCCACCATGTTCCCCTGGTACGAAGAAGGAGGCGTCTACGCCGTCGCCAACCTCCGAGGCGGAGGCGAATACGGCAACGCCTGGCACGAAGCAGGCATGCTCGACCAGAAGCAGAACGTCTTCGACGACTTCATCGCCGCCGCCCAATGGCTCATCGACAACGGCTACACCGCCCCCAAACACCTCGGCATCGCCGGCGGCTCCAACGGCGGCCTCCTCACCGGAGCCACCGTCGTCCAACGCCCCGACCTCTTCTCCGCGGCCATCTCCGCCGTCCCCCTCCTCGACATGGTCCGATACCAGAACTTCCTCATGGCCCGCTACTGGGTCCCCGAGTACGGCACCGCCGAGGACCCCGACCAGTACGAGTACATCAGCAAATACTCTCCCTACCAGAACGTCACCCCAGGCACCAAATACCCCGCCGTCCTCTTCACCGCAGGAGAGAACGACACCCGGGTCCACCCCCTCCACGCTCGAAAAATGGCCGCCGCTATGCAAAACGCCACCGGATCCGACCAATCCACCGAGCCCATCCTCCTCTGGGTCGATCGAGACGCCGGCCACGGCGGAGGCAAACCCCTCAACCTCCGCATCAGAGACGTCGCCGACCAACGCATCTTCATGATGTGGCAGCTGGGCATGCTCGACGACTGACCCCGGATCACGGGTCCCGAACCCCGATCAATATTTTTTCCATTCGCCGAATGGAATGGCTGAATCATCCGCTTGATTGGATATCATTCTCGCTTCACCCCATACCCCAAAAGGAGGGTTCATGCGTTGGCAAAAGGACGTCATCTACTGATCGATTGTCGTGCTGTGCCCCGTTCCGTCTGCGAAGACGACGGGAAGTTCCTGGAGACCATCGCCCAAGGCGCGCGAAACGCCGGTGCGAACGTCATCTCCCAGGTCCGTTACCACTTCGGGCACAACTCGCCTCCCGGGTTCACCCTCGCGGTCCTCCTCGACGAGTCGCACTGCACCGCGCACTGCTACTCCGAAACAGGACACATCGCGATCGACATGTTCACCTGCGGGTCCACCAACCCCTGGGAAATCCTCGAATATGTCCGTGAACACATCGACCTCGGAGAAGTCAGCGCCACCGAAATCGGCCGCTTCTACGACGTAGACGAAGAATCCCCCATGCCCGTCATGAGCCACACCCCGGACGTCGAAAACGTCCCGACGGCCACCCTCCGCACCTCCGGCGCCCCCTTCAACGGGTACAACCGATGAGCAGTGCGCTCCCGCAAAAGCGCGACATCCTCGCGCAGACGATCGAGCACTTCGATATCACGACCACGGACACCCGTTCCATGATCGACCAGATGTCGAAGATGGCCTTCTCCGCGCGCGACACCGCGCGAGCCACAGGCATCGTCCGTGACATGGTCAAGGACGAATCCTGCGCCGTCATCCTCTGCCTCGCAGGGTCCCTCATCTCCGCAGGGCTCAAGAAAGTCATCATCGACATGCTCCGCGCAAACATGGTGGACGCCATCGTCTCCACCGGCGCCAACATCGTCGATCAGGACTTCTTCGAAGCCCTCGGATACCGACACTACGTCGCGAACGAGGAACTCAAGTACGGCGCCCACGACGACGAGCTCCGCGAGCTCGCCATCGACCGGATCTACGACACCCTCATCGACGAAGACGAACTCCGCGAGTGCGACGACACCATCCAGCGGATCGCCGATTCCCTGGAACCCGGGGTCTACTCCTCGCGCCAGTTCATCGAGAAGATGGGCGACTACCTCGAGGACAAGGGCTGCACCGTGGACTCCATCGTCCTCGAATGCCGCCGCAAGGGTGTCCCGATCTTCGTCCCGGCCTTCTCCGACTGCTCCGCGGGCTTCGGGCTCGTCGCCCACCAAGCAGCCAAAAGCTCCGTCAACGAGATGGTCACCATCGACTCCGTCCGCGATTTCCACGAACTCACCAAGATCAAGATCGAAGCCGGCACCACCGGGCTCTTCATGATCGGCGGCGGCGTTCCCAAGAACTTCGCACAAGACGTCGTCGTCGCCGCCGACATCCTCGGCGCCGAAGCCAGCATGCACCAATACGCAGTCCAGATCACCGTCGCGGACTCCCGCGACGGCGCCCTCTCGGGCTCGACCCTCAAGGAAGCATGCTCGTGGGGCAAGGTCTCCATGGCGCAGGAGCAGATGGTCTACGCCGAAGCCACCCTCGTCATGCCCATGATCGCCGCCGCCGTCTACCACGAGCGCGACTGGGAAGCCCGGACCGAGCGTCGCTACAACGACATGCTCAACGCCCCCGAACCCGCGAGCGTTTAAACCCATGGGAACGCCCACAGCGACCCAAACCACATTCCTCGCGATCCCCGACCGAGAGGCCGGGGTCGCGTCTTACGCCATCCTCCAACTCCCCTACGAGGGCTCCGTCTCCTACGGCCAAGGCACCGCCCTCGCGCCCAGCGCGATCGTCAACGCCTCAGCCCAGGTCGAGCTCTACGACCCCGAAGTCGAACTCGACCTCGAGATCCTCAACATCCACAACCCCGCCCCCATCGAGCAGCTCGAGGGAGAGGACGTCGAGGACTACCTCAACCGAGCCGACACCATCGCCAAGGACCTCCACGATCAGGGCATGCTCGTCCTCGGGCTCGGAGGAGACCACTCCATCACCCCCGCGCTGGTCCGAGCCGCCCGCGCCTCCCGCTGCGCCCCGGACGACCATGTCACCGTCCTCCACATCGACGCGCACGCTGATCTGAGAGACTCCTACGACGGCTCCAAGCACTCCCACGCCTGCGCCATGAAGCGCGTCCTCGACGACGGCGTGGACCGGGTGCTCTCTATCGGGATCCGCTCGGGTGAGAAAGCCGAGTTCGAACTCAGCGACACCGACGAGCGCATCTTCACCGTCACCGCGCAGGACCTCCACAAGTACCCCAGCGCCGTCGAAGTCGCGCTCGACAAGATCAAGACCATCTCCGGGAAGCTCTACATCACCTTCGATATCGACGCGCTCGAGGTCCACCTCTGCCCCGGGACCGGGACCCCCGAGCCCGGAGGGCTGGGCTGGTGGGACGCGCTCCGATTTGTCCGCGCCGGGTTCATGGAGACCCCGAACGCGCAGGTCATCGGCGCCGACATCGTCGAGACCGTCCCGATGCAGGGCACCAGTGTCAACGAGTTCACCGCGGCCAAGCTCGCCACCAAGTTCCTTGCCTACCACAAAGCCCGCCGTCTCGAACTCGACACGCACTGAGCGCTGCCGCTCCTTGATTCCGCAGCCACTAGGCGAGCAGGTTCAGGACATCGCGATTGATGTCCTGACCGATGCGCAGCACCTGGATCGATGCTTTCGACAGGATCGAGGCACGCGTCTGGTTCGCGACCTCCGTCGCGAAGTCCGAGTCCCGAATCGCGGACCGCGCCGAAGCGATGTTGATCGCTTCCGTCTCGCTCGCACGCGCCACCGCTTCGTCGCTCAGCTGCTCCGCGCCGATCTCCGCGCGACGTTCCGCGATCGCACTCGACGCTTCGTCAACCAGTTCCTGCGCCAACTCCGGGTTCGACTCCGCCAACTCGGGCAGATCGCTGATCCGGTACGTCTCGTAGATCGGATCACCGAACCCATCCGTCCCGACCTGTTCCTGGACACTGACATCGTCCAGCACATCGGACCCGGCGGAGTCCACGATGCGCTGCAACCCCTGCACCGCATGGGACAGCGATGAGTCGATCGCGCGGGATTCTGTCCCCGTCAAGCCGCCGTCGTTCGCGCCCTGGACGATCAGGGAGGAGATGCCCGACAACGTGGACTGGGCGGCCCCCAGCGCCCCTTCCGTGATGTTGGACTCGAGGGTGGCGCGGTCCAGCACACGGATCCGTGCGCCCAACTCGCTCTGACGCGCGCCCAGCGCCTCGGACGCGATCAGCCCCGCCGGATCGTCCGATCCGCGGTTGATCCGCAACCCCGTCGCCAATCGTTCGCTCGAACGCGCGAACAGATCGTTCGCGCGGTTCAAGCCGTTCAAGCCCGATGAGAACAGTCCCTGTGTCATGCTGAAGACATCCGAAATGATCCGGGGTTGTGCCAGCATGGTTGTCAGGGATCCGGGTGGATCACCGCTGAGGCGGGATAGTCGCGATCGTGCGCCTGATGTTTTCGGACATCGGGGACGGGATCGAGGGAGCCAAAAGGAACACCGCCCCGGGATGAGCCGGGGCGGGTCCGATGAAGTCGGTGTCGGTGCCGAAGTCGTAGTTGAGGGCGCTGTCGAGGGCGGGGGCGCCGGTGTCTTCGGCGAAGTCCTCGCAGATGAGTTCGGCGTTGGCGGCCGTGGCGAGGCCGGCGGCGGCGATGGCGATGAGTGCGGTGCGCATGTTCTGCTCCTGTACTGATTTTTGGGTGCGGAGCACCCCCTGAGGTGCGCGGTTGTGTCGCGCTGTGCTGGGGTAGAGTGCCACATATTCTGGGACTTGCCAGTCTTTTTGGGGTGAATGTTCCACGTGGAACACATTGCGGTTTGTGCGCACGATTGTGGATGTTTGCGGGGGCTTACATCGCGGTTTGTGCGCGCGGAATGACCCGGTCTGGGGGCCGGGTCGTGGGGCTTTGTGTTGGATTGTCGATTAGCGGCGGCGGCGTTGGGTGGTGAGGGCGCCGAGGGTGAGGAGGGCGAGGGCGCTGGGGGCGGGGACGGGGATGTCGAAGACGAGGTTGTCGATCCCGAGTCCGAACTCGTCGGTGATGTTGACGAGCTCGATGCGGGTGATGTCGGTGTAGTTCGAGAGGTCCATGGGGATGGGGTCTTGGAAGTTGGCGTTGCCCATGACATCGACGAAGGAGGAGCCCATCGAGTGGAAGACGTGGAGCTGCGCGACGGTGAGTCGGTCGTTGTCGGCGAGGATGTCGAGGGAGACGTTGTTTGCGGCTTGGGTGAAGTCGATGTAGATGTCGGAGTCGAAGTCGGAGGATCCCTCTTCCATGGCGGTGAGGGAGTTGGGGCCTGAGCCGCCGACGAAGTCGGAGCCGGAGACGATGAGGAGGAGGTGGTCGGGTTCGGTGGAGAAGGTTGCGTGGGGGTTGAAGAGGCCGTCGGTTTCGACACCGGGGAGGCCGCCCATTTGGTCATCGAAGTCGATGGTGATGGTCTGGGTGGCGATCCCGGCGGAGGCGGCGGTGGTGATGGCGGCGATGAGTGTTGTGGCGAGTGTGGAACGCATGTGGTGATACCCCTCTTGTGTATTGGTGTGTGGGGGAATATGCCCTATAAGAATCGGGATGCAAGGGGGGTTGGGGGTTTTCGGGGGTTTGTGGTGGTGGTTGCGTATCCATGACAAAGGACCCGGCGCGGGGCCGGGTCCTTGCGGGTTTGGTTGTGATGGTCGGGTTAGCGGCGGCGGTGGGTGGTGAGGAGTCCGGCCATTCCGAGGGCGGCGAGGGCGCTGGGGGTGGGGACGATGGTGAAGGTGGCTTCGAAGCCGGCCGTGCCGAGGACTTCGCCGTCGAACTGGTCGGCGTTGACCTGGAGTCTCGCGCCTGCGAGGAGGACGTAGTGTCCTGCTTCGAGGGAGAGTGCGGTGCTTCCGAAGGTGCCTTCGCCGGAGCCGTTGAGTCCGATGGAGAGGAGTTGGGGGCCGTTGAGATCGGTTTGGTAGAGGGTCATGGAGCCCGGGCTGTCTTCGTTGTTGGTTATGGAGTCGGTGAGTGCCCAGTCCATCATGACATCGGCGGCGGAGTCGAGGGTGAACCCGAAGAAGACTGTTCCGCTTGCGCCGCCTTGGGCGGAGCCCTGGAGGCCGAAGGTGTTTGCGACGCCGTTGAAGACGCCTTGGGTGGAGACCTGGGTGGGGGAGTTGTGGTTGACTTCGATGTAGGCGGAGCCCGAGCCCGAGACACCGAGGTTGGTGTGGATCTCGTTGCTGAGGACGAGGGGGAAGTCGGAGACGAAGGCGGCGAGTTGGGAGGTGCCGTCGGCGGCGAAGCCGCCCATGAAGTCGGAGACTTCGAGGTTGAGGTTGACGCCGTTGATTCCGGTGGTGGTGTCGATGCTGGTGAAATCGGCGAGCGCGGTGGTGGTGAGCGCGGCGATGGCGATGGTGGTGATTGCGTTCTTCATGGACAGGTACCCCTCTGTTGTTGGTGTGGGGGGATTATGCCCTATGGATGGGGGAAATGCAAGATGTGGGGGGAGTTTTGGATTCGTGGCGACGGGGTTGGGTGAGGAGGGCGGCGATTCTGAGGGGTGGTTGGTGGTCGTCCTCCTTCGCCCTTTGGGTCGAATGAGGGCACGGATGGAGGGCACCCGGCGTCGAGTCACGGTCACCCGGAACCGGGTCACTGGCGGCCGGTAGAAAATTGTAAATATATTAAACGGTCCGCTGCCATTTTGCCCAAATTGTTATTAAAAGCATAGGTGGCATTTCGGAATAGCCCGGACAGCATATTTAAAACGCTGATAAGATCCTTCACAAACTTGTCCGCATGGCTTGGAGTTGGGTAGTGGTTCAAAGACTGATCGTGAGTCTTTCTGCCTTTGTGCGCAAAGTAATTGTGACGGCACAGCATAATTGGCTTGTAGTCTTTTTTGAGCTGCTCAAATTTGTCTCTCGCAATCGTTGCCGTCCGCTCCCATCGCTGGAGAAGCATCTCGAACTTTTTGCCTTCATCGTTCACAGTGGCGGATTCGGCAATGTTAAGCAAGGTATTGAGGTAGCTTTGGCTCGGCTTGTGCTCGCGGAGCATCTTTACGGCGTGGCCAAGAGAGTAAGATTTATTGTCGTCATCCATGAGGCGGCCGGCGATTATGTAGAACGACGTAATTGCGTGCTTAAGCGTGACCGCATTGAGTATTCTATTATCAATAAGGCCATCGATTTCGTCGCTCTGAAAGAATATGTCACGCATGGAGGAGGCGAAGTAGTGGGCGTCAATCAGCTCCGAGGCATCGGAGAATAGAGCATCGAATAGGGATTCGATATCTGGGGTTGGCGGTGTAGCACTTCCGCTCATCCTAGCCAGTCCTTTGCGGCGAGGCGTTCGGGGACGTACGTCTCCGTGACGTAGGAGATGTCCTTCGTGATGAGGGATTCGACTTCCATTTTGAAGCCGTTGGTGAGCATCTTTTTGATTTCCCTTTGCCACTGTTTGTCTTTTTCGAACCAGGGGTAGGCCGCGATTTGTTTGGCTCGGGTGATGTCTCGGTCGTTGAGTGCGATTTTGACGTCGTCGGAGAGGTCGCAGCGTTCGTAGTCGATGGCGCGGATGCCGAGGAACTTGGCTTCGGGGATGGCGAGGCGTTGAGATTCGAAGGCGAGGGAGATGGAGCCTTGTTTGATGACGGAGTAGATGTAGTGTCCCCAGGGGTCGCAGTCGAGGAGGCAGTAGACGGGGAGTTTGTGCTCGGTGTGGAGTCGGTGGAGCATTCTTCGGACTCCACGGGTGGGTTGTCCGGAGCCTTCGGTGAGGATGCAGTTGTGTGTTTCCCAGAAGCGGTCTTCGTTGAAGCGTTGCCAGACGGTGTCTTTTTCGACGTGGAGGATGAAGTCGGCTTTGACGTCTTTGAACTGGATGACGTCGGGTTCGCAGATGGAGGGGATGGCGTATCCGCCGGAGCCCATTTTGCGGCAGTTGATTTCGTCGCCTGAGTCGATGACGGTGATGTTTCCGACCATGGTGCCGCGTTTTTTGGCGAAGATGTGGAGTTCTTCGCGGAGCGAGCCCAGGGAGACTTCGAGGTCTTCGAGGATGGTGTCGGATTCGGTCTGGTCGTCGAAGGTTTTTTCTTTGGTGCCTTCGATGGTGTGGAGGGATTTGTAGAACATGCCGCGGAGGGAGGAGGTTTTGTCCTGCTCGATGAGGTCCTGGACGGAGGTGGAGTGGAGCAGGGTCTGCATGAACTTTCGGGCTTGTCCGAGGTTGAAGAGCTGGCGCTGGGAGACGTTGTCGCCCATTTCGAGGATGCGTTTCTTGGCGTTCCAGTTGGTGTTGGATGCGGCGCGGACGGGGACGTCCATCTCGGGTTCTTTGTCGTCGTGGACGGCGTCGACGATATTCTGGGCGAGGTTGGTGAGTTTGGTGGAGGTGTGCGCGTCTCGTTTGGCTCGGTCGGCGGAGCGTGCGCGGGTGGGGGCTTTTTTGGTGGTGGGTTTCTTGGCGACCTTCTTCTTGGTGACCTTTTTGACGACTTTCTTTTTGGTGGTGGTTTTCTTTGCCATGGTGGGTTAGCCCTCGAAGAGGCCGGCGTTTGCGGCGGATTTGGATTTGGTGGGGGACTTCTTGGTTGTTTTCTTCTTTGAGGTGGTGCGTTTGCCGTTGGTGCTGGCTCGCTTTTTGGGTTCTTTGTCTGCGACGACTGGTTGGTCGTTGGAATCGAGGATGATGACGTCGTCTTGTTTGGCGAGGCGGCCGTGGTCGTCTTTGATGAACTTGCCTTCGTCGTCGAGGAGGGCGTCGGCGATCTCGGTTTTGGCTTTGGCTTGCGCGAGGAGCGCGTCGTAGAGGGCTTGGGTGTCGGTGCCCGTGAGGTGGTGGCAGGCTCTGGAGATTTCACCGATGTAGCGTTCGAAGACGTCGCGTTTTTGGCCTTCGCGTTTCATGCGTTGACGGCGACGGATGTACTGGCCGAGTTTGCGGCCGCACTCTTGGAGGGCGAGTTTCATTTCCTTGCGGATTTCGTCGTAGTCGGCGATGGCTTCTTTGGATTCGCTCGTGAAGGGGACCCAGACGGAGGCCATGTGGATCATGACGACGAGGGGGCCGACGGGTGCGGAGCCCCGGGGTTGTTGGAGGCCGTAGTTTTTCCATCCTGCGTCTACGACGGCTTTGAATGCGGAGCAGGCGCTTTGTTGGTAGAGGAGGGGGACTCGGTTGGCGAAGCGGATGACGCGCGCGGGTTGGTCGGCTGGGAGGTCGCCTCCGAAGGCGATGGCGGCTTCGATCTGGAATGGGTTGCCCCGGTAGACGGCGGGGTTTCGGGTGGATGCGGTGTAGAACTCGGCTTTGACGCCTTTGAGGAGCCCGGCGAGCATCTGCTTGACCCCGATGGGGCTGAGGCAGTCGGTGGGTGGGGCGCGGAGTTTGGATTCCTGGAGGGCTTTGTAGATCTTCTCGGCGTCGTGGGAGTCGAGTGAGTTGACCCAGGTTGAGCCGGAGAAGGATTTGGACTTGGTGGAGGCTTCTTTGGTGACGGCGGTCACGACGGAGGGGGGGACCCGGCAGAACTCGTTGCGGAAGAACCCGGTGAGTTGCTTCTCTTCGGTTTGTTTGAGCTTGGTGAGGAAGGCGCCGAGCTCGACGCCGTAGGGGTGGGGTTTGATCTCTTCGGTTTCGGGGGGGAGCTCGTTGACGGCTCTGGGGTAGACGATGCGGTCTGCGTATTCGGTGGTGCGGACGACGCCTTGGTCGTCGGTCTGGGGTTCGTCTTTGGCTTCGGCGAGCTCGGGGTCTTCGGAGGCCTTGTCCGGGGGGATGAAGGTGATTTCGCAGTGGGGGTTGGCGATGGCGGTTTGCTCGAGGTAGGTCTCGACGGAGCCCTTTCCACGGAAGAACTTGGCTTCCATCTCGATGGAGACCCGGGTGCCTGTTCCCGAGGTGGTTTCGGGGAAGTCGTCGGTTTCGATGTCCACGGTGACTTCGGGCTTGTTCTTGGTGGTGTCCATCGCGAGTTCGAGATGGTGCGCGGGTTTCTTCTTGTGGGGCTTGGAGGTGATGACCATGGGTTTGCCCGTGGTCATGAGCCCGTACATCCCTGCGGCGGAGATCCCGATGCCTTGCTGTCCACGGGACATTTTGAGGCGGTGGAACTTGGAGCCGTAGAGGAGTCGGCCGAAGATGTTTTCGATTTGCTTGCGGACGATGCCTGGGCCGTTGTCGGTGATGGTGACTCGGTAGCGGCCGGCTTTGGAGGCGTGGGTGGGTGCTTCGATCTCGTCGATGCGGACTTCGATGTCGGGGAGGATCTCGGCTTCCTCGCACGCATCGAGGGCGTTATCCACGGCTTCCTTCACGGTGGTGAGGAGGGCTTTGCGGGGGTTGTCGAAGCCGAGGAGGTGTCGGTTCTTGGCGAAGAACTCGGAGACGGAGATATCGCGCTGCTTTGCGGCCATCGATTCGGCGTCGGCGCGTTTGCGTGTGGTCTTTTTGGGAGCCATGAACCACCCTCCATGGTGGGTACGTATGCGGAATTGGGCGTCCGGAGCCCGGAAACAGAGGATATCCGGGTTTTGCGTGTGGTGCTGGGGGTGGAGTTGGTGTTGTGTCGATCGGAGGGATGATGGAGCTTGAAGCGTGTCATTGCTGTGGTTACGAGATCGATCTGTCGGTGGGGGAGGTGTGTCCGGAGTGTGGGGTGGATGTGGGGGCGGAGGTTCGGCGGGTCCGTGATGCTCGTGGTGAGGTGCTCGAGCGCATGGGACGTCAGAACCGGGTTCAGCTTTGGTTCTGGGGGATCGTGATCGTGGTGTATGGGATCGGGGCGATGGTTGCTTCGGGGTCGTTGATGGCGTTGCCCGTGGTGGTGGGTGCGTTTTCGATCGGGGTGTTGGGGTCGATGGGTGTGGGGTTGTTGTGCGCGTTTTCTGCTCCGGAGGGGGAGCGGGTGTTTTTCCGGTATGCGTGGGTGCGGTGTTTCCCGCTTTTGCATGTGCCTTGGTTGTTGGTTGGGCCGCTGACGGGGATCGGGGTGTGCGCGGGGCTGGTGGTTCGGGTGTTCGATTTGGGAGAGGCGGGGGCGGTGCTTGAAGCGGGGGCGCTGTTTTGCTTTTTGGGGTGGCTGCTGGCTTGGGCCGCGAGCG